>NZ_LKTM01000361.1 GCF_001417955.2 Mycobacterium gordonae
ACACCCCCAGCCAACCAGACCCCCCGATCACCAGTCGAAAACAGCTGACCGCCCTACACCCTCAATTGCGAAGAGCCGGTTTTCCGATGACGATGTCATGCGGCAGGTCCAGGCGTGGCAACGAGATTCGCTGTTGCGCGAACTCCGCTCCATCTACCGCCGCGAGCAGGCCACCAATCCGATCAGCCACGAGTGGATCGTCAGCGGCGCACCTGCATTCGAATTCAGTTAGCCCCGACGAAGATTCACGCATCACGCGGTCGCGCCGCACACTGCCGCTGAATCACCGAACAAGCTCCTGGCAGCGGTTCAGCGGTACTCGCGAACTTCTCGTCAGCGGGAAAGGATGAACATGCGCGCCGAGCACGGCATTCGAAAACCCTTGGCGATAGTAGGAATCGGGTGCCGCTTCCCAGGTGGCGCAGACAGCCCGGACGATTTCTGGAACTTGCTGTGCAGCGGAACGGATGCCACGCGCGTCGTCCCGGAGACGCGATGGAACGCCGCGAAGTATTACGACCCGAACCCGGCGAAGGTCGGCAAAATGGTCACCCGCCGGGGTGGGTTCCTCAGCGAGATCGACAAGTTCGACCCACAGTTCTTCGGCATCTCGCCACGCGAGGCGAACCTGCTCGACCCGCAGCAGCGACTGATGCTGCAGGCCACCTGGGAGGCGCTGGAGGACGGCGGCCTGCCCGCCGACAAGTTGGCGGGTACGGACGTCGGTGTGTTCATCGGCGGCTTCACCCTGGACTACCAGCTGCTGCAGAATCAGGGCCGCACCAGTCGCTACCGTTTCAAGACCCATTCCGCCACCGGGATGATGATGACGATGCTGGCCAACCGGATCTCCTACACCTTCGACTTCCGCGGGCCGAGCATGACGGTGGACACCGCCTGTTCGAGCTCACTCGTCGCGGTACACCTTGCGGCTCAAAGCATCTGGAACGGCGAGTGCGACCTCGCGCTGGCCGGCGGCGTGAACATCATGGTCGGCCCCAACACGGCTATCGCCGAGTCCAAGAGCGGGTTCCTCAGTCCCGACGGCCGCTGCAAGGCGTTCGACGAGTCCGCTGACGGTTACGCACGCGGAGAAGGCGGCGCCGTCGTCGTCATCAAACCCCTCGAGCAGGCACTGCGCGACGGCGACGAGATATACGCACAGATCCTCGGCACAGCGGTCTCGCAGGACGGCCACACCGACGGCATCACCGTCCCCAGCGAAGAGGCGCAACAGGCGGCGATCACCACCGCGCTGCAGCGCGCTGGGGTCCGTCCCGCCGAGATCGGATACGTGGAGGCGCACGGCACCGGAACCCCGGTCGGTGACCCGGTCGAGATGCGGGCGCTCGCCAACGCGCTCGCCGCGGACCGTCCGGCGACCGAGCCACTGCTGATCGGATCGGTCAAGACCAACATCGGCCACCTCGAAGCCGGCGCCGGCGTCGCCGGTCTGATCAAGACGGCGCTGGTGCTCAAATACGGGCACATCCCGGCGAACCTGCATCTGAAGAATCCCAGTGGGTCAATCCCGTTGGCAGAGCTGAAGATCGACATCCCCCGCAGCGGCCGTGAGTTTCCCGCGAGCCCGCGGCGGCTGGCGGGGGTCAACTCCTTCGGCTTCGGCGGCACGAACGCTCACGTCGTGCTGGCGCAACCGCCTGCTCCAAGCGTGGCGCCCGACCAAGCTCAGCACCTACCGCTGGCCGTGCTGCCCATCTCGGCGCGCAACGAAGAAGCGTTGCTGGCGACCGCGGACAATCTGGCCCGGCACCTGCGCGCCCATCCCGAGTTGACGCTGCCGGATCTCGGTTACACCCTCGGCCAACGCCGCTCGCATCTGAACTATCGCCGTGCGCTGGTGGCGAGCAGCGTCGCCGACGCCCGGGACCAACTTCAGGCGCTGGCCGACGGGGGACAGATCGCCGCGAACCGCACCCAGCCGACCACACCGAAACTGGCTTTCGTCTGCACCGGCATGGGTCCGCAGTGGTGGAAGATGTGCCGGGGACTGCTCGACGTCTATCCCGCCTTCACCGAGAGCATCGTGCGCAGCGACCGCGAACTGTCGCGCTACGCGGACTGGTCTTTGCTCGAGGAACTTCGCCGCGACGAGGCGAGCTCCCGGATGGCCGAAACCGCGATCGCGCAGCCGGCCAACTTCGCCGTCCAGGTAGCCCTGGCCGCTCAGCTCGCACAGTGGGGGATCACACCAGACGCGGTGATCGGACACAGCGCCGGCGAAGTGGCGGCGCACCACCTGGCCGGACTGTTGACCTTCGAGCGGGCCATCGAGGTGATCTACCACCGCAGTCGTCTCCAACAACGCACCAGCGGACTCGGCCGCATGCTGGCGGTCGGCCTCGGCGCCGACCTGCTGCTGCAGACGCTCGACGACAAAGCGCGCGATGAGATCGGGCGGCGGGTGTCCATCGCAGCGATCAACAGTCCGTCAGCGGTGACCATCGCCGGCGACAGCGACGTCCTGGACGACATCGCCGGCCAGCTGGAGGATGCCGAAGTCTTCAACAGGTTCCTCAACGTCAAGGTCCCGTACCACACCCACTACATGGACGCGGTGAAAGACGACCTCTGTAGCGCCCTGCAGGGGTTGTCCTCGGACCTGGGGACGGTCCCGCTGTACTCGACGGTGACCGGCGAACTGTTGGACAGCTATGCGGCGGGCGCCGCCTACTGGTGGCAGAACACCCGCGCCACCGTCCTTTTCGAACCGGCGGCCCGCCGCATGCTCGAAGACGGATACACCCACTTCGTCGAGCTGGGTCCGCATCCGGTGCTGGCGTCGTCGATCATCGAGATCGCCGGCAGCCAGAACACCGACATCGTCGTCATGGCCGCGCAGCGCCGCGACGACGACGATTCGCGCACATTGATGAATTGCGTTGGCGCGCTGCACTGTCACGGCCACCCCATCGCATGGGATGCGCTGTACCCGCGCGACCGGTCCCGCCTGGTGAAGCTGCCCAACTACCCGTGGCAGTCCAAGCGCTTCTGGAACGAAACCCAGGAAGCGGTGGAGGATCTGCACTACAACCCGGTTCACCCCCTGCTGGGGCAACCGGTGAGCGCCGTGCACCCCACCTGGGAAGTCGAGTTGAGCACCACCATCGCGCCCTTCCTCGCCGACCATCAGGTGCAGGGCAGCACGATTGTGCCGGGCGCGGTGTTCATCGAAATGGCGCTGGCGGCAGGCAGAGAAACCTACGGATCCACCGACCACCGGGTCGACAACCTGGTGCTCAAACGCGCCCTCATCCTCGACGAGACGTGCGACCCGGTGCTCCGGACCACGCTCAACCAGGACACCGGCGCCCTGGAATTCGCCGCGTTCACCGCAACCGCCGACGGCGAGCTGAAGTGGACGATCACCGCGACCGCCGAACTGAGCACCCGGTCCAGGTCGTCCCGGCCCGACGCCCCCGACACCCACCACGACGGCGAACTCGTCACCACGCTGAGCGGCGACGAATTCTACGACCGCACCCGTGCCATCGGGTTCGCCTACGGCGAGGCGTTTCAGACCGTCGCCAAGCTCACCTCCGGGGACGGCTGGGCGGCCGCTCAGATCGCCGTTCCAGCACCGATCGCCGGCGAACTCGATGACTACCGATTTCACCCGGCGCTCATCGACGGTGCCTTCCAGACATTGTTCGGCGCCGACATCGCCGGACAGGACTCCGACGAGAGTCCTTACCTTCCCACCCGGATCCGGCACAGCGCCATCTACGGTCCGCCCCGGCAGAACATGACCGCTCACGTACGCGTCGTATCGGCGACCAGGGAACAGATCGAGAGTGACATCACGATCACCGACGACCTCGGAGAGTTGCTCGCGGTCTTCACCGGCTTCACGGTGGAATCCCTGAGTGCCTCGTCCCGCATGTCGCCCGAACGGATCGACAAGGGCCTCTACGAAATCGCCTGGGTGGCAAGCGAAGAAGATCATCAGCAGGACGCAGCCGAGGATCGCGCCTGGCTGGTCCTGGTCGACGATTCCGGCGTCGGCACCGCGGTTGTGGAGGAGTTGCGACGCCGCGGCCAACGTGTCCGGGCAGTCGCACACCGACCCGTCGCCGCGCTGACGGAAGACGACGAAGGGTATGCCGCCGATCCTCGTCGGCCCGACCAGCTACGCCAGTTGCTCACCACCCATCTGGACCGAGAAGGTGATCTCGCCGGGGTGATCGACTGCTGGCCGCTGGATATCGCCGAGGAGTCCGAAAAAGACTACGGGATCGGCGTTCTCGCGGTCCTGCACCTCGGCAAGGCCCTGGCGGAGCACGACTCCGCCCAAACCCGCCTGTACCTGATCACCGCTAACGCGCAACCGGTGCCGGGTACCACAACACTGGCCGTCGACCAGGCCCCGCTCTGGGGGCTCGGCCGGGTCATCGGGCACCAGGAAGTCGCCAATCACTGGGGCGGGCTGATCGACATCGATGACGCCGACGACCACGATCAGCAGGCCGCCCGGATCTGCGGGCACGTACTCGGCGAGGCAACCGAGGACCAGATCGCGATACGCGGCGACACCACCTATGTACCGCGGCTTCGGCTGTGCACCGGCCTGACGAAGCCATTCCCCACCAAGCTCACCAGCGACGCGACCTACGTCGTCACCGGCGGTGCCGGTGCGCTCGGCCGCACCGTGGCCGGCTATCTCGCCGAACGCGGAGCGCGACACATCGCGTTGCTGAGCCGAAGCCCAATCCCGCCGCGGGAGCACTGGCCGATGCTGGCCGAGGACAGCGCGCATTACGCGACCATCAGCACCATCCGCAAGGTGGAACGCCATGGCGCCCAAGTGATCACCGCCAGCGTCGACATCACCGACGCCGACCAGGTGCAGTCCTGGCTGAGTGACCACATCCGGGCCGGGGGCCGACCGGTCCGCGGCATCATCCACGCCGCCGGATCCGTCGACGACCAGCTCCTGGTGAACATGAGTGAAACCGATTTCACCACCGTGCTGGCTCCGAAGATCACCGGCACCCGAGTGCTGCACAAGGTATTTCACGATCTGGAGTTTTTCGTCATGTTCGGCTCCGCGGGGTCGGTCATCGCCTCGCCGGGGCAGGGCAACTACGCCGCCGCGAACGCGTTCCTCGACGCCTTCGCGCACTACCGGCAGGCCCGGGGGCTGCCCGCGCTCACCATCGGGTGGGGTCCCTGGTCGGTAGGCATGGTCGAAGAGCTCAAGCTGGAAATGGTTTACGCACAGCGGGGAATCGAGCTCATCACACCCGCGGCGGGAGCCCGGATCCTGGATCGCCTGATCAATCAGCGCACGCCCAACGTCGTCGCCATCAGCGCCGACTGGAGGCGGGCCCGCAGCATCGGGCTCGGCGGCCAACTGCCGCCGATGTTCTCGGAACTCGGCACGGCCGAGACCGCGACGGACCCCGGCGATTCAGAATCCTCCGTACTCGAGTTCCTCGCGGCGATTCCGGAAGCCGACCGACTCGACGCGCTGGCCGCCCAGGTCCGCCAGATCGCCTCGGCGGTATTCGATCTCGCGGTCACCGACATCGGCGCCGACGACACCCTCAACGACATCGGCCTGGACTCGATGATGGCCATGGATTTCCGGGTGCGGGTGAACTCCATGTTCGCGATCGACCTGCCGGTGCTCGAACTGCTCAGAGGCGTCAGCGTCAACTCACTGGCCGCTCGCATCCTCGCCGAGCTGGCGCTACCCGGTGCCGAGGCGGACGTGGTCGACGACCGACCAGCGGAACCAGCCGCAGCCGGGGAAGATGTCGACCATCTTCTCGAACAGCTTTCCGAGGCCGAGCTGCGCCAGCTGCTGGCCGAGCTCGAAGGCCAACCCACCGGGCAGGAGCCCACCGGGGGACCCGCGTGAGCGCTGCACCGTGCGAGCCCGCCTGTGCGGTGCACGTCCGCGGTCTGTCCAAGGCCTACGGGCAGATCCACGCGGTCCGGGACCTGGACCTCGACGTCGGATACGGCGAGATCTTCGCAATCCTCGGGCCCAACGGCGCGGGCAAGTCGACCACCATCGAGATCCTCGAAGGTCACCGTAAACGCGATTCCGGCAAGGTCCGCGTACTGGGCGAAGATCCGGGCAGCGCGGGCAGGTCGTGGCGCGCGAAGATCGGCATCGTGCTGCAGGAGGCCAGCGACTTCGGGATGCTCACCGTGTCCGAGACCATGCAGATGTTCGCGAAATGCTATGGGACGGCCCGTGTTCCGCAGGAGGTGCTCGAACTCGTCGGGCTGGGATCGGTGTCGGCTTCAAAGGTGCGGACCCTGTCCGGCGGGCAGCGCCGCCGGCTCGACGTCGCACTCGGCATCATCGCCATGCCCAAGGTGCTGTTCCTGGACGAACCGACGACCGGATTCGACCCGGAAGCCAGACGACAGTTCTGGGATCTCATCAGGCTGTTGGCCGCCGACGGCACGACGATCCTGCTCACCACCCACTACCTCGAGGAAGCCGCCACCCTGGCCGACCGGGTGGCCGTCATCGCCGACGGCAGAGTGGTCGCGCTCGACTCACCGGCTAAATTGACCGGGTATGTGAACTCCGCTGCAACGGTTCGGTGGATGGAGGGTGACCGGGTCCACGTGGAGCAGACAGATCATCCGACGGACTTGATCCGGCAGCGGTCCAGGGATGGGGCGGAATTGACCCAGCTGACCGTTACCCGACCCACGCTCGAAGACGCCTACCTGCAACTGATCGGCCACGCGTGATGGCCATCGACCACACGAGAAGTACCCGGCCGACGAAACACCGCGCGGCTGGCCCGGATTCAACGCTCCCGTCTCCGCTGCGCATCGGGCTGTCGCGGGTCATCCCTGAATTGAAGATGTTCTACCGGCGGCCCGAGCAGGTGGCGCTGACGTTTTCGATGCCGGCGGTCATCTGCATCCTGCTGGGTTCGATCTTCTCCGCAAAACTGCCCGACAGCGATACCAGCACCGGCGCGGTGATCGCGGCGAGCATGCTCGCCTACGGCATCCTCTCGACATCGTTCATCAACCTCGGTATCAGCATCGCCGCCGATCGTGACACCGGCGCCTTGCGGCGACTGCGGGGGACGCCCACGACCGCGTCCTCGTACTTCATCGGGAAAATTCTGCTGGTCGCCATCGCCAGCCTCGCCGAGGCGGTGGTGCTGCTGTCGGTGGGAGTCTTGATCTTCAAACTGCGGCTACCCACATCGGTATTCGGGTGGTTCACGCTGACCTGGGTGTTTGTCCTGGGCATCGTCAGTTGCTCGTTGCTGGGCATCTTCATCAGCAACTTTGCCAGCAATGCGGTTTCGGCGGCCGTGCTCACCAATGGCCCGGCGGTGGGTTTGCAATTCCTTTCCGGAACCTATGTTCCGTTGATGGTGTTGCCGGCATGGATGTTGACCATCGGCTCCGTCTTCCCGGTGAAATGGATGGCTCAGGGATTCCGATCGGTGCTGTTGCCGCCGAATATGGTGATCTTCGAACCGGCCGGCAGCTGGGAGCACTGGCACACATTCTTCGTCCTGACGGCGTGGAGCATCGGCGGGCTGATCGCCTGTCTGGCCGTTTTCCGGTGGTCCGACAAGACCTGAGGCGACAGTCGGTGCTGCGCCGGCTGCACTCACGAAAGAGCATTTCGGCCCCCTAAACGAGGTTGACATCTGCGTTCCGCGGCGTCATAAACTAACGAACCGCGCGTCGTAAACGATGGAATAGACGGAATTGCTGTGCCGATTCACTCGAGGGAGTCGAAATGACATTCAAGCTTGTTCGCTGCGGCGCCGCGATATTGGGTTGTGCTGCGGCACTTGCCTTTCCTACGGCGGTTGCCAGCGCTGACCCACCCGACCCGCACCAGCCCGACATGACAAAAGGCTTCTGTCCCGGCGGGCGGTGGGGTTGGGGCAACTTGGCGGTATGCGACGGCGACAGGTACCCGGACGGGTCGTACTGGCATCAGTGGATGAAGACCTGGATGGTCGGTCCGCAGTTCTACTACGACTGCGTCAGTGGCGACGAGCCGATGCCCGGTCCGCCGCCGCCCGGTGGCTGCGGCGGCGCGATTCCGCCCGAGGGAGCCGCGCCGCCGAACTGACCGCCTGCGCTCACGGCAGCCGGTCGAGTTCGGCGATTGACGGCAGCGGCCGCCGCGGGTCGTCGGTCACCAGCGTCAACAGCTTTTGCAAGCGCCCGACGATGGTTTCTACGGCGTCGGGTGTGAACACCGAGGTCCGATATTCAACGACGCCGCTGATTCCGGCGGCTTCACCGGTATCCGTGAAGTGTTCCGCCAGCGACAACAGGAAGTTCATCCGCGCGGTCCCGGTGTGCACCGGGATCGGCGTGATATCGAGATCGCCGAGCGTCAACTCGGCGGGCTTGTTGTTCTGCCACGCCAGCATGACCTGTGTCAACGGCCCCGGCGGGAACGAACGGGCGGCGTTGATCCGGTCGACGAGAATCCCGTAAGGCATGTCCTGGTGATCGAATGCCTGCAGGCTGCGCGTCCGCACCTGTTCCAGCGCATCCGCGAAGTCCGGGTCGTCGGTCAACTCGATGCGCAGCAACACGGTGTTGACGAAGATGCCGACCAGGTCGTCCAGCATCGGGTGGCGGCGCCCGGCGACCGCGATGCCCACCACAACGTCGTCGCTCGCGGACAGTCGAGAGAGCAGCACGGTCAAGCCCGCTTGAACGACCATGAAGCTGGTGGCATGGTGCTCACGCGCCAGCTCGTTGATCTGGCGATGCAGCGCCGTGGGCCATTGCACGGCCGCCGTATCGCCCTGGTTGCCGTACGAAGTGGACCCGGCTTCAACAAGAGAAAACCGGGAAGGCGCGGGCATGTTCGCGAGAGTTCGCTCCCAGTAACGGAGTTCGGCGTCGATCATGCTGTCGGCATCCGCCGGGTCGCCCAGGTATGCGCGTTGCCACAGCGCGTAGTCGATGTACTGGATCGGCAGCGGCGCCCAGACCGGGGCCTGCCCGGCGCTTCGACTGCGGTAGGCCGCGCTGAGGTCGGCGGCCAACGGGGCCAGTGACCAGCCGTCAACCGCGATGTGGTGCAGCACAAGAGCCAGTACGTGCTCGTCGTCGGCCCGGCGGTAAAGCCGGGCCGACACGGGGAGCTCGGCAGCGACGTCGAAATTGCGGCGGGCTTGGGAGGCAACGGCTTCGCGGATCTTCTCCGGCGTCCATCCGGTGGCATCGATGACCTCGCAGCGCAATTCGGCCTCGCCGGCCGGCAGGACCACCTGGTGCGGTACACCGTCGACGGCGGGGTAGATGGTGCGCAACGGCTCGTGGCGATGCACCAGGTCGGCCAAAGCCAGTGCCAGCGCCTGCGTGTCGAGCTGCCCCCGCAACTCGAACACCCACGGGATGTTGAACACCGCCGACGGCCCCTGCACTTGGATGACACTCCACATGCGTTGTTGGGCAAGGGATAAGGGGACGGTCTCGGGGCGCTCGACCTGTGCAAGCGCTATGGACGGAGCGGTGCCGGTGTGGATGTGCGGCGCCAGCTCAGCGACGGTCGGGGCGTCGAACAACACCCGCACCGACAGGTCCGCGGCCAGGGCGGTGTTGACCGCCGCGACGACGCGCATCGCCAGCAGCGAATCGCCGCCCAGGTCGAAGAACGACTGGTCCGTGCCGACGCGCTGCAGGCCGAGGACGCGGGCGAAGATTCCGGCCACGATTTCCTCCACCGGTGTGGCCGGGGGCCGATACCCGATGGTGGTGTAGTCGGGCACGGGCAGTGCCGCGACATCGAGTTTGCCGTTGACGGTCAGCGGCAACCGGGGCAGCGCCACCACGGCCGACGGCAGCATGTAGTCGGGCAGGCGGTCCCGGAGCCCGGCGCGGACCGCGTCGGGGTCGGCCTCGCCGGTGATATATGCCACCAGGCGTTTGACGCCGGGACTGTCTTCCCGGGCGATGACGACCGCGTGCTCCACCCCCGTCGACCGGACCAGCGCCGCGGTGATCTCGACCGGCTCGATGCGGTAGCCGCGAATCTTCACCTGGTCATCGCAGCGGCCCTGGTACTGCAGCTGCCCGTCGGGTCCCCAGCAGGCCAGGTCGCCGGTGCGGTACATACGACCTCCCGACGCTGCGGCCCCGGTGAACGGGCACGCCACAAAGCGCGCCGCCGTCAATCCCGGCCGGCGCCAATACCCGACGCCCACTTGGCTTCCCGCGATGTACAGTTCTCCGACGACGCCCACCGGCACCTGCCGCAACCACCGGTCCAACACGAACAGTGCCGTCGACGGCAACGGTCGTCCGATGGGCGCCACTCCGGAACCGGCGGTCAATGGTGCGCTGATGGACACGCAGACGGTGGATTCGGTTGGGCCGTAGGCGTTCACCATCACCCGACCGGGGGCCCAGCGGTCCACCACCTCCGCGGTGCAGGCTTCACCGCCGACAACCAGTGCCGTGCCGGTCAAGGTCGGCAACGCCGCAACCGCCGATGGCGTCTGGGTCAGGACTGTCACGTGTTCTGCCACCAGCAGCGCGTGAAAGTCGTTGGGGGAGCGGGTGACATCCTCGCTCACCACCACCAGTCGCCCACCGTGCAGCAGCGTGCTCCAGATTTCCCACACCGAGAAATCGAACGCGTAGGAATGGCACTGGGTCACCGCAGATTCCGCCCGGTCATTGAGCGGGGTCTGCGCCATCGCGAGTTGCGCGATGTTGAGATGCGTGATCGCCACACCTTTGGGCGTCCCAGTTGTGCCGGAAGTGTAGAGCAGATAAGCGATGTCGCCGGCACCCGGCGCCGGCGGCGCGGTATCGGGCTGCGCGGCGATAGCCGGATCGTCGACGTCGATGACCGGCACGTCGTAGCGATCCACCAGGTCGCCCAGCTCGGCGGTGGTCAGCACGGCCGCCGGCCGGGTGTCCGCCAAGAGGAGGGTGACGCGGGCCTGCGGGTGCTCCGGGTCCACGGGCAGGTAGGCAGCTCCCGCTTTGAGGACTGCGAGGATCGCGACGATGGCCCGGCGGCCGCGGGGCAGCAGCAACGCCACGACATCGCCGGGCCCGATACCGCGTCCGGCCAGTAGCGACGCCAGCCGGTTGCTCGCGGCGTCGAGTTGCCGATACGTCAACACCCCGTCCGCGGAGGTCACGGCGACGGCTTCCGGTGCCCTGCTGACTTGGGCGGCAAACAATTCCGGTATCGATGGAAAGGAGTTGACGGGGCGAGCCAACACGGCGCGGTTGCTCCACGTCACGATCGAGCGGTCCGCCCGCGGGTCCAGCAGATCGATCGACGACAGCCGGTGCCCCGGATCGGCCGCCATGCGGGTCACCAGCCCGGCCAGGCGGTGGGCCAGCGCGGCACCCACGAAGCCCTTCGACGGCGCCCCGGCGCCGGCGGTGCTGACGAGCAGCCGCTGTCCTTCGTTCATGAAGAACAGCCCGAACCGATCCCCGCGACCGAAGTTGGTGTACAGCAGCGAAACCGGTGCATCGCCGAACGGCGGCACGCTCGTCGGCGGAAAGAGGTTTAGCGCGACTCCGCGGTTAGGTCCGCTGAGGTTCTGCACTGGAAACCGTTGGTGCTGCACGATTCCGCGTATCTGCGAGTCCGCGTGCAGGCACAGATCGGCAACGGACGACGTCGGCGCTGTCGTCAACGTCAGGGGAACCACCCCGGCGACCATCCCCGGGATCGTCTTCAACGTCGCACTGGTGCGCCTGGCTACCGGAAAATCGAGTACCACCTGAGGTCCGCCGCCCTCCCAGCCGTGCACGAGAAGGCCACATGCCGCCGCGATGACCGATGATCGCCTGATGCCCAACACCCTTGATAGCTGGTCGATTTCGTGCACGACCGCGGGGTCGATTTCAACCGGCTCCGCGGCGACGTAGTAATCGTCACCGTCGCCGGCATCGGTGCTCCGATATTCCACCGGGTCGTGATGCGGCGGAAGGTTGCCTTCCCAGAAATCCAGGTCTTCCCGATAGTCGCCGGATGCTTCATATTCCGATTCGATGCTGACCAGCTCACCCAGTGTGCCGAAGGGGGATTCCGGAACCGGTGAGCCGGCGGCGAGGGCGGAATAGACGGCGGCAATGCGGTTGACCAGCAGCACGGTACTGAAACCATCGACAACGATGTGGTGGAGGCAGACGAACAGGAAGGATTGCTTCGGGCCGGTGCGGAACAGTGCGAATCGGAACAGCGGGCCGGCCCACGACATCGGCTCGCGCTGCAGCAAGGATGCGAGCCGGTAGGTTTCCGCGACCGGGTCCTGCGAGTCGCTCACGTCGAGGAACGGGACCGGGACAGCCGGGTAGTCGACAAGCCTCTGGAAGACCTGCCCGTTCGCCTCGAAAATCGCGGCCCTGAGCGCTTCGCAGTCGCTTATCGCGCGATGGACCGCCCGCTCGACCAGGTTCGGCTCCACGGCACCCTCAATGACCGCGAAAAAGCTGGCCTGCCAGGGTATTCCCGATCCCCCGGTCTCCTGGTCGAGCCAGATGTCCAGCTGGCTCCGCGTCAGTGGCAGCGGCTGCTCGTCACCGGCCATGTCGTGGCGATCGCCCGTCAACTCCGGCATCAGGTACCGTCATGTCGCCGAATGGCCAAGACGCGACACCTATCTCTCGTGTGGGTGCTGATAGGTTACCCGCCGCAGATCGGAACTCATCGCGTTCACGTGTCCTCTGATCGGGGGACGTCGCTGTCCTCCGCACGGTGGAAAAGCCAATCCGCCGGATTCACGGCTATTCGGGGGATGTCTCGTTTCCCGAGAATCGGCAGACTTCATGTCGAAGGATGGCAAGCGCCTCCGACAGTTTCAATCACAACCACCAGAGGAGACGTTTCCATGGCACACGAGATCCTGTTCTGCGAGGCAGAGGCCGTCTACACCGCCCCCGCTTTCCACGCGGAAAACGTCGTCGACTGACTTCAGCACCACACCAATAGGAGTTCCATCCGCCTGGATGGGACTCCTATTGTCGTCAGCGGCTTGTCGTCAGCCGCCCGGTGACGATTTGATGGTCTGAGCATCCGCCGCACTACAGGAATGAGGCACCCGTCATGACCGCAGATCTGCCCGGCACCGCGCTCGAACTGCGTTCCCTGGTGAGTTCGGATGGCACGCTGGAACTTTCGCTGCAGGACGTTCCGGTGCCGACGCCCGGCGCTGACGAGGTGCTGGTCCGGGTGGAAGCCGCGCCGATCAATCCGTCAGACCTTGGGCTGCTGGTGGCGACCGCCGACATGTCCAAGGCGGCCGTGGCAGGGACGCCCGAGCGTCCTGTCGTCACCGCCCCGATCGGACAGTCCGCGTTGAAAGGGCTCGCCGCGCGACTCGGCCAGTCACTTCCGGTGGGCAATGAGGGCGCCGGCACCGTCGTGGCGGCCGGCTCGTCCGAGGCCGCCCAGGCGCTGGCCGGAAAGACGGTGGCGATCGCCGGCGGCGCGATGTATTCGCAATACCGGGCCGTTCCCGCGTCGGCATGTCTGGTCCTGCCCGGGGGCGCCACCGCGCGAGACGGGGCGTCGTCCTTCGTCAATCCGATGACCGCGTTGGGAATGACCGAAACCATGCGCCGCGAAGGACATTCGGCGCTGGTGCACACCGCCGCCGCGTCGAACCTGGGTCAGATGCTGGTCAAGCTGTGCCGGCGGGACGGGATACCGCTGGTGAACATCGTCCGGAAGCCCGAGCAGGAAGATCTGCTGAGATCGCTTGGGGCCGAATATGTCTGCAACTCATCGTCGCAGTCTTTCGAGGCCGACCTGGGTGCGGCGCTCAGGGCGACGTCCGCGACGCTGGCCTTCGACGCCATCGGTGGCGGGACGCTGGTGAGTCAGATCCTCAACGGCATGGAGGAGGCGATCAATGCGACGGCGGCACAGTACTCGCGCTATGGCTCGAGCGTCCACAAGCAGGTCTACATCTACGGCGCTCTGGACACCAGTCCCACCGTGCTCACCCGGAACTTCGGGATGTCCTGGGGCGTGGGCGGGTGGCTGCTCACCCCGTTCCTGCAGAAAGCCGGCGGCGAAACCTTTGCGCGGCTGCGGGCGCGGGTCGCGGCGGAGCTCACCACCACATTTGCCAGTAGGTACACCCGCGAGGTGTCACTGGCCGGAATGCTCGCGCCCGATGCGTTCAACGAATACGTCAAGCGGGCGACCGGTGAGAAGTTCCTGGTGACTCCGCACGGTTAGTCGCCTCCGTCGGTGAAGTCGATACGCACCGACACCGGCGTCGTCTCCAGCGCCTTGACCACGGTGGCTCCCAGTCGGCCGAACTGTCGGCCCCGCGCCACCACATCGTCATCGGGCCTGAAGGTTGCCACCCCGGTGCGCCACCGATTGCCCTGACGCACACGAACATTGGGGTTGTCGACGATGTTGCGGCCCCATCCGGAGCGGGTGCCGTGCTGGCAGATCAGCCACGCCCCGTCGTCGTCGAACCGCACGGACACCGGAACCCGGCGCAGCCGGCCCGTCTTGCGCCCCACGGTCTCGAGTTCGGTGGCCAGTGCGGTGTGCACACCGAGTTTGCTCAATCCCTTCACGACCGGGTTGAGCACGTACCGTCCGACAGCGCGTTCCCGGCGGAACTTCTGCAACGTCTTGGTGTCGCTCGTGTTCGTCATGGCACTCTCCGTGTTATACCGATTGGTCTACCGAGACGGTAGTAGACCAATCGGTATACTGCAACTGGTGAACCGACGGAGGAGACGATGACCGCTCGTGAGCGCCTGATTGCCAGCGCCATCGAGATGCTGCGCCGGCACGGGGTGGCCGGTACCGGTCTTGCCGAACTGCTCGAGCACAGCGGCACCGCCCGCCGGTCCGTCTATGTCAACTTTCCGGGCGGGAAATCGGAACTGATGACCGAGGCGACCCGAACGGCGGGCCGGCTCCTCGACTCGACACTCACGGTGCCGGACGGCGATGTCCGTGCCGCACTGGCGGCGTTCGTCGAGTCGTGGAAAGACACGCTGCGCACCAGCGACTACACCGCCGGATGCCCGGTGGTGGCGGCCGCGCTCGGACGCAGCGAGTCGCCGGCGGCCGCCGATGCCGCCGGTGAGGTGTTCACCTCATGGCAGCAGGTCATCGCCGATCGATTGCGCGACGAGGCGGTCGCAATGGACGAGGCCGAATCGTTGGCCACCACCATCGTGGCCGCCGTCGAGGGCGCCGTCATTCTGTGCCTGGCCGCCCGGTCTACCGACCCGCTGGACCGGACCGCACGGATGCTGGACCGGCTGGTGAGTCACGGCTAGTTACTTACCCCACGCGTCGGAGCATCACCACAGGGATCTCCCGGCTAGTTCGCTGCTGGTATTCGGTGAAGTACGGATACATCTCGACCAGCCGCTGCCACAACTCCGGGCGCCGCTCCGCCGGCGCGAGCTCCGCCTCGACGTTGAATCGTTCGTTGTGCACCTGTGCCACGGCGTGCGGATTGGCCTGCAGATTCAGCCACCACGCCGGGTCATTGTCGCTGCCGGCATAGGCGGCCGCGATCACGAACCGCTCGGCGTCGTTGATGTAGATCAGCGGAACCGTCTGCGGCTTACCGGTTCTGCGGCCCGTCACGGTGAGCAACATGGTCGGGTACCTGGGGTTCTGGGCTCTGCCCCGGGTCCATCGGTACATCGCCGCGTGCAGATTGCTGAACGTCCGGGTGACCGGCCGCATCGCGGGTCGGCTGAGTAGACGTCCGGCAGCGGAGAACGCTGCGGATGTTCGGGGCTGCCGAGTCATCGACGAAATCTCCTCTCTGGCCGAACACAGCCTAAGGTCGTTGTCAGGTGATACGAAGCCGACCGACAGGGGCAGCGGATGAAATTCGGGATCTCCACATTCGTCAATGACGACAGCATCGACACGGTGTCGCTGGCCCGGGCGATCGAAGAGCGCGGTTTCGAATCGCTGGTGATCGCCGAGCACACCCACATACCCACGAGCCGCGAGTCCGCTTATCCGCTCGGTGGGGAGTTGCCGAAGATCTACTACCGCACCCTCGATCCGTTCGTCACGCTGGCGGCGGCCGCGGCCGTGACGACCACGATCGAGCTCTTCACCGGAATCGCGTTGCTCATCCAGCGCGACCCGATCATCACGGCCAAGGAGGCCGCGAGCATCGACCTGATCTCGGGTGGTCGGTTCGTGTTCGGTGTGGGCGCCGGATGGAATCTCGAGGAGATGCGCGACCACGGCACCGACCCGAAGACGCGCGGCGCGCTGCTGGACGAGCGCATCGAGGCGATCAAGGTGCTGTGGACGGACGAGCCCGCCGAGTATCACGGCAAATACGTGGACTTCCCGCCGTCCTACATCCGGCCCAAGCCGGTGCGCCGGCCTCATCCGCCGATCTACATCGGCGGCAACTCCGACGCCACGATGAAGCGCGTGGTGCGGCATCAGGCCGGCTGGATCTCCAACCCGTTCCCGATCGAGGAAGTCACCCGCCGCGTCGAACAGTTGCGCGGCCTCGCCGGCCATGACGTTCCGCTGGCGATGTTCGGCACCCCCAACAACCTCGAATACTGGCGCGCGGCAGAGGATTTGGGCTTCGGCCAGCTCGCGTTGCTGCTGCCCACCAAACCGCGTGACGAGTCGTTGCGGTTGCTCGACGACTACGCGGCCCGGGTCGCGGAATACCGCGGCTGACGTCTCCACCGCGAGCAGACACAAAATCCCCGCGGAGCAGGCGTTCCAGGGTGACTTTGTGTCTGCTCGCCAGCAGGGGCGCGCAGAGCGAGTGACGGGATTCGAACCCGTGTGTACGGCTTTGCAGGCCGCTGCCTAGCCACTCAGCCACACCCGCGCGAACCCCTACGGTGCCAGTACGTACGGGTCGCGGCCCAGTGTTTACCTCGGGCAGATCGCTAACTATCGGCGTGGCCGGTCGATCTCGGTGACCGTGCCGTCCGCGGAGACCACGATCGATCCGCTGCGGCGGGTGTTGTCCGAGACGTGGATGTCGATGTACAGGCTGCCGTCCTTGCGGCTCTCGACCGCCAGGAAGGTCTGCGGCGCGTCGTACAACTGGAGGGTCTGCGGAGCGTCGTGCAACACGCCCAGCACTGCCTGCACGTCGAATTTGCCGAGGTCGCCGACGCCTGAGCCGGAGAAGGCGGCGGTGCTGGGTCCGCGGTTCGACCAGCTGCCGTCGCGCAGCATCCACTCCACGACGACGTGGGCGTTGGCGGTGTCGGGCCGCAGCACCACGACCTTGTCTTCGTAGATGTTGAGTTGGTAGCCGAGCGTGTCGCCGAATTGAGTGCGCATCTGCGCCAGCACGCCGGTCACCCCGCTCAGCGTCAGCAACTGCGGGGGCGCCGCGGGGGTGCTCGGCGGCGGCGCTGACGAAACGGTGATCGCCGCACTTGGTGACGACGTAGCTTGCGACGTCCGCGGCGCCGACGGGGAGTCGCTGCCGGACAGCCCCCAGGCGATCTGGATGCCGGCCGCGACGACCGCCAGCCCGACCAGCGCCAGCACCACGCGGCGTTTGTTGATCGACGCCGACGTGGACGTTCCGGGGGCCGCGGGGCGGATCTGCAAGTCCGTTACCAGGGCATGCAGCTGGCGCAAGGTGGTGGCCTTGGTCGCCGAGCTGACCCGCTGCCGGTGCTCCTCGGCCGACAGCTGGCCGTCATCGAGCGCCGCGTCGAGCACCTGACAGGTGTCGTTGCGGTCCTTGTCGGTTGCACGCGTGTTTTCGCTGGCCACGCCGAACATCGTAAGAGGGGCCAGGTATCTACCGGTCGCAAGTTTCAAGGCCCGCGCGGCCCGCCGAGCACCACCCCGGCCGAGTTTGCGGACCGGTGTTGGCGGGTAGGGGAGCGGGTGCTGTGATTGAACGTGCGGCACACGGGCACGGCGCACAACAACGGAAACCCGACGACTAGGCGCGAAAACTATGAACAACGACCGGCAGTCATCAGGCAGCGCGGGCGCCGGCTGGTGAGCGGAATCGACGAACAGCTCGACGAGCTGATAGCGGCTCGGGACCAACTGCAGCAATTGGTGCGGGTCATCGTCGAGATCGGGTCCGATCTGGACCTGGACATGACGTTGCACCGAATCGTCAACGGGGCGATGGAACTGACCGGCGCCAGGTACGGGTCGCTGGGATTACGGGCGAGCGACGGCTCTTTGTCCTCCTTCATCTACGAGGGGATCGGCGGCACCACATCTCAGCGGCTCGGGGACCTCCAGGTCGGTGAGGGCATCCGGGTGGATGATCTGACTGCGTTTCCCCAGTCCACGGCTCTTCAGGCGGACGATCCGCCGATCCGCGCGCTGCTGGCGATACCGATCACCGTTCGGGCCGCCGATTTCGGCAACCTGTATCTCGCTGACGACCGCCCCGGCCGGGTGTTCTCCGACTCGCAAGAGGGCGCGGTGCGGGCACTGGCCACGGCCGCGGCCGCCGCGATCGACAACGCGCGGCTCTTCGAGCGGGAGCGCGAAACCGCGAGGTGGACCAATGCCAGCCGCGAGATCACCACGGCGCTGCTGTCCGGCGACCCCCAGACCGGGCCGCTACAGCTCATCGTCAACCGGGCGCTGGAGTTGGCCGATGCCGAACAGGCGATTCTGTTGGTCCCCGGCGAGCCCGGTCTTCCCGCTTTCGAAGTGAACACCCTTGTGGTGGCCGCCACGGCGGGCCGGTACACCTCGCAGGTCGTCGGTCAGCAGGTGCCGATGGACGCCTCCACCACGGGCGGTGTGGCGCGCCGGGGCCTACCGCTGATCACCGACTCCTTCCAGTACCCGATCGAGGGTTTCACCGATGTCGGTGAGCGCTCGGCCATCGTCATACCGCTGGTCGCCGACGAGGCGGTGCTCGGTGTCATCGCAGTCGCGCGCGGCCCCCAACAACAGGCCTTCGGTAGTGACTACCTCGCGCTCGTCAGTGATTTCGCCCAGCATGCCGCTATCGCGCTGGCACTGGCGGCCGGACGCCAGCACGCGCTCAATCAGGAACTGGCACAAGCGGATTCGGTCGATGACGCGGTGCACGCGGCTGCCGAAGAACTGCGCCGGTTGTGGCGGGCGCGCCGCGTCCTGGCCGTCACCTTCCCGGCGCGCAGCGACGCCACCAAGTCCGTCGCCTACGGTGCGCCGCTGGTGGTCTCGGTCGGCGAGCCGGCGCGATGGGCGGACCTGTCGCCGGAGGAGCGCGACTTGCTCACCGCATTGCGCGACGGCGACCTGCTCACGCCCGACATCACGAAACCCGGGACCGCCGGCATCGCGCTGCAGCATCCCGAGGGGGTGCTCGTCGTCTGGATCGAACTGTCCGAGCGACGGCCGTTCACCCTCGAGGACCAGACCCTGCTCACCGTGCTGGCGGGCCGCCTCGGCCAGGGCCTGCAGCGGGTGCACCAGGTCGACCAGCAGCGGGAAACCGCCCTGGCGCTGCAACACGCCATTCTGGGACCCGCGGAGTTGCCGCACGGGTTCACCGTCCGATATCAGGCCGCCAGCCCGCCGCTACAGGTGGGCGGGGACTGGTACGACATCGTCGAACTGGACGACGGGCGCATCGCGTTGATCGTCGGGGACTGCGTCGGCCACGGCCTGGCCGCCGCAACCGTGATGGGGCAGGTACGCAGCGCGTGCCGCGCATTGCTGTTCGACAACTCCAGCCCCAGCGCCGTACTCGCCGGGATGGACCGGTTCGCCGCGCGGCTGCCCGGCGCACCGTGTACCACCGCCGTCTGCGTGGTGCTCAACCCCGACACCGGTGAACTGGTGTATTCCAGCGCCGGCCACCCCCCGCCGATTGTCGTCGACGCCGACGGAACCATCCGGAAACTAGACGACGGCCGCACCATCGCCCTGGGGATGCGGCCCGGCTGGCCACGCACCGATGCCCACGCGACGATGCCCGCACGCGCCACTCTGGCCCTCTACACCGACGGCCTGGTCGAACGGCGGCGCGTGCCGATCGAGAACGGTATCGCCCGCGCCGCCGGATTCATCCAGGACGGCCGCGCCAGCGAACTTGACGGACTGGCAAACCAGATCATGTCCGGCCTCGCCCCGAGCGACGGTTATCAGGACGACGTCGTCCTCATGCTCTACCGCCATCCGGCGCCGCTGGAGATGACGTTTCCCGCAGACCCGGAGAACCTCGCGGCGTCTCGCTCCGCGCTCCGCAACTGGTTGTCGCGCGCCCGGCTGGACCAGGATCAGGCGGCGAAGGTGCTGCTGGCCGCCGGAGAGGCCGTCGCCAACGCCATCGAGCACGGCCATCGGCACAGCCCGGGCGGCACCGTGACGCTCGGCGCGACGGCACTGGACGACCAGGTGCAGCTCACGATCACCGACAGCGGCTCCTGGAAGACGCCGGATCCGGATTCCTACCCGCGGCGTGGCCGGGGGATCAAGCTCATGCGCGCGCTCATGCACGAGGTCACGATCGCCTACGACAACGCCGGAACCACGGTTCATCTATCCGCGAGGATCTCCTGATGCCCACGTCACTCACCCTGGACACCGCCCGCGGAAACGATGGCGAATTCGTGCTGTCGGCAGTGGGTGAAATCGATTTGAGCAATGTCGACGCGTTCGACCGGGCGCTGACCACCGCCGCGAACGAGGCGGCGGGCCGTGACCAGAAACTCACCGTCGACCTCAGCGCCGTCGAATACCTGGACAGCGCCGCAATCAACGCGCTGTTCAACCAGGCCGACCACATCCACCTGATTGCGCATCCGCTGCTGATGTCCATTCTCTCCATGTGCGGGCTCACCGAACTGGTCACCACCGAACCGGCACCGGCAGGGCACTGAGCTCCTAGCGCCTCACCAGAACGCTATGTGGATTCCCATCTTGGTGATGGCTCTGGCAGTGAGCCTCGAACCGTTCCGGATCGGCATGACGGTGTTGATGCTGAACAGGCCCAGACCGGTGCTGCAGTTGGGTGCGTTTCTGTGTGGCGGCTTCTCGATGGGCGTCTCGGTGGGTCTGGTCGTCATTTTCGTCTTCCGGCGACGGCTGGTGGCTTCCGCGCACCTCACCCTGCCGACCGTTCAGGTCCTGATCGGCGGGCTGGCGGTCGTGGTGGCCGCGGTACTGGCTGTGCGGGTCGTGGTGGAGCGCTTCCGGCCCGGGCGCCCGGTGGACGGCGACGTCGTCGGGCGCGGCGACCCAGCCGAGCGCGAAACCTATGTCCGCCGGCTGCACATGTGGGTTCGACAGCTGCTGACCGGACGGCAGTTGTGGGTCGCCGCGTTGGCCGGTCTCGGGATCGCGCTCCCGTCGGTGGACTACCTGGCCGCGCTGGCCGTCATCCTTGCCTCGGGTGCGGCGGCCACCGACCAGGTTGGTGCGCTGCTGCTCTACAACGTCGTTGCCTTTGCGTTGGTTGAGGTTTCGCTACTCGCGTATCTGCTGGCTCCGGGTACCACGCGCCGATCTCTGACCGCCCTGAACACCTGGGTCGGCTCACGGCGCCGCGTGGAAGTCGCCGCCCTGCTCCTGTTCGTCGGCCTGGTCCTGATCGGCGCGGGCGTCGCGGGCTCCTGATACGCCGCCGGCCCGCCTCATCGATCGAGCACGCCTTCGAGCAAGTCAACGTAGCGGCCCGGGTCGGAAAGAACGGCGGCGTGCCCGAGTTGTCCGAGACTGACGACCCGTGGACGGCGTCCGAACATCCGCTCATACCTCGGAATGTCGCGGTCGCTCTGCGTCGGATCGTTCTCCGCGCTCAGGACGATCACCTCGCCCTGCCACCCGCGCAATGCCGCCGGATTGACCGTGCCGGACCGGATCAGATCCGCGGCGACGGCGAAGTGGGACACCACGTCGGCCCGGCGCAGCTTCTCGCGCAGCAGGAAGCGAATCGTTCCTGCCAGCTGGGCCGCTTCCGCAGGCGGCAGTTGGTGAGCAAGTCTGCCCAACCCGGCGGCCAGCAGGTCCTTCAATACCGGTTCGGGCAGCACGCGCGCGAGCAGCGTGGCCACTCTGGCGGCCACCAGCCAGGGGCGGGCGTACGTTGCGGGACCCGAACTTGAGAGCACGAGTCGCGTGACGGCCTGCGGGCGGTGAGCCAGATAGGCCTGCGCCAGCATGCCGCCGTACGACTGGCCTATAACTGTGACGGCCTCGACGGCTTCGCTGCGCAGCATTTCGTCGAAGGCAGCCATGAAATCGGCGATGGAAAGGGCCGGCGCATAATCCGGCGCTATGACGGTGTGACGTCCGGCAAGTTGCTCGAGAAACGCTGAGGCCACCGCGGCCCGGCGCAGACCGCCGGTCAACCAGAGCACCGGTGTGCCCGCACCGAGCCGGTAGTAGGACCATGGAATATCCCGGACCACCACGTGCTTTCCATGCTGGCGTGCGAAGCGCTCCATCTCGTCTGAAACGGTCATGGGTGCCACCAATCATGCTGCGCGGCAGCGCTGTATCGCAACGCCGAGCGCCGGCTCACTCCACCGGGATGTTCGGCACCACCGGCTCACCGATGGCCGCGTTGTACTGCGGGCAGTACGCCAGCGTCGCCGCATTCACAATGTTCAACGCCGTTCCCTCGTCTCCGGTTACCGAGCCGGTGCCCAGACCGATGGTCTCGACCCCGTTGCCGGCCACCACGATGTTGGCGGCCTGCAGGTCGGTCTGGCCCTGGGCCCTGGCATCGCAGACCTGTTGGGCCAGCGGGATTATCGCCCGTGCCGCGCTTTCTGACGTCGGGGGAGTGAAAACGCGCGTCATGTAGTCGACGAAGAAGGTCTCGCCGCTTCCCGGCCCCGGCTCGGCGGAGGCCGCCGGGGCCATCGCGATCGCCACCAACGCCAGACCCGCTACAACCCCGCTCACTCTGCCCGACACCGCGCCTCCAGCTGTCTCTGCACAATTGCCAGGCGAAAGTAGCACCGCCGGGCCGATGAGCGGGCCGATTCGCGCTGCATTAGGGGCTCACGCGTCGGTGAGATAGACTGTCTTCAACGTTGGCCCTCCATCATTACCGCCAACACGTCGTGGAACGTTCCTCATCCCCCCGGCGCCGGCCCGAAATTCGTGGCTCAGCGCGTCGCGTCCAGATGATCCGTGCATGAAGCACTACGGTCTCGCGGCGATCGATTTTGCCCACCGGCAATCTCGCCAGCTTGTGCCGGCTCTGCGCGAACCCCTCGCGACGATCCGGGGCACCCGATGCCTGAAAGGCACCGAAAAATGAATCCTGACAAGACCTTTGCCGACCTCGGCGTGAGCACACCGCTGATCGGCGTGCTCGCTGCCGCCGGCATCACCGCCCCTTTCCCGATCCAGGTCCAGACCCTGCCCGACACGCTCGCCGGGCGGGATGTGCTCGGACGCGGCAAGACCGGCAGCGGAAAGACGCTCGCCTTCTCGATTCCGTTGGTCAGCAGGCTCTCTCCGGCCAACCGGCGCCCGTCGCGGCCGTCGGGTTTGGTGTTGGCACCCACCCGTGAACTGGCGACCCAGATCACCGCGACGCTGGAACCCCTGGCCGCCGCCCGCAAACTGCGCGTCACCACCATCTTCGGCGGCGTATCGCAGAACCGGCAGGTAGCCGCCCTGCAATCCGGCGTCGACATCGTGGTGGCCTGCCCGGGCCGGCTTGAAGACCTGATGAAACAGCGGTTGATCAACCTGGACGCCATCGAGATCACCGTCATCGACGAAGCCGACCACATGGCCGACCTCGGGTTCCTGCCCGGCGTCACCCGCATCCTCGCCGCCACACCGGCCGGAGGCCAGCGCCTGCTGTTCTCCGCCACCCTCGACAACGGCGTCGACAAACTCGTCAACCGGTTCCTGCGCGATCAGGTGCTGCACTCGGTGGACGAGTTGAACGCACCGGTGTCCGCGATGACCCACCATGTGTTCCATGTCGCCGGCGCCGAAGCCAAGAAGGAACTCGTACACCGGCTGGCCTCGGGCAGCGGACGCCGAATCCTGTTCATGCGCACCAAACATCACGCCCGTCGGCTCGCCAAACAGCTCACCGATGCCGGTATCCCGTCAGTTGACCTGCACGGCAACCTTTCTCAGCCGGCACGCGACCGCAATCTCGCCGCTTTCACCACCGGTGAGGCCAGGGTCCTGGTGGCCACCGACATCGCCGCGCGCGGCGTGCACGTCGACGAGGTCGAACTGGTGGTGCACATCGATCCGCCCGCTGAGCACAAGGCCTATCTGCATCGCTCGGGGCGCACCGCACGGGCCGGCAACGCGGGCGACGTGGTCACTCTGGTGCTGCCCGAGCAGCGCACCGACACCCGCGCGTTGCTGCGCAAGGCCGGCATCCGGGTCGAGCCGCGACACGTGACCGCCGACTCCGCCGAGGTGCAGGCGTTGGTCGGAGAGGTCGCACCGTACCGCGCTCCCGCCCCGAAAACCACTGCGCCGCAACCCGCTAAGCCGGCCAGGCGACGCGGGCCGGGTGCCGCGGGGCAACGGCGTCATCGCCGGTCGGGCGAGCTGCAACGAACCGCCCGCTGAACGGCGATGGTCTCGGGGATCAGGCGGGCTCGCACTCCGGGATCGTGATGTTCTTCAGCTTGAGCTCGTCACAGTAGGCCTGAAAGTCCCTGCCCTGCTGCTCGTCTTCGGCGATCTGGTTCTCCAGGCCGCAGGTGTTGTTCAGCAGGCAGGGATCCTCCGGCGTCGCCGTGATCGAAGTCGGCCCACCGCCGAGCGTCTGGGCCTCCACTGCGCCGAAACTGACTGCCACGCCACCGATCACCGCGGCGACCCAGATCAACCGGATCGGCCGGCGTGCGCGCCGAAGGCGCGACTGCGCAGGCGCTGACTTTTCCTCGAACATCTACCACTCCTTGATAGTGACGGGCCAATCTGGCGTTTCCAGACGAGTCGGCGTCGCCGCCGCGGCACCAACTTTCGGGATCGTAGCTGCTCAGGCGCCAAACCGCCTGTCATAATCGACCCATATGCAACTATTGCATAAGGCACTAATTGCGGTCAAGGACGTCTTCCCGCCGGGGCGGCATCAGCGGAACTCGTCGACCAGACATCGCACCGACTCTGCCGCGTGCACCGTTGCGCGGGCTAGCGTCGCAAGTCCCTTCATCGCCCGGAATCAGAAGCGGATCAACCCGCGCAGGTTCACCCCGGCGTGCATGTCCGCATAGCCCTCGTTGATCTCCTCGAGCGGGTATTCCCGTGTCACCAGTTCGTCGAGCTTCAGCCGCCCGGCCCGGTACAGGTCGAGCATCCGGGGAATGTCGCGGCGTGGGTTCGATGAGCCGAAAAGTGAACCACGCAACTGCTTTTCGTACAGCGTGAGATCGAACAGCGACATGGCGACACTGGTGTCGGTGGGGTGGGGGATGGCGGTCATCACCACTCGGCCGCGCTTGCCGACCAGGCTCAGAGCCTGTGCCACATAGGCGCCCTCGGCCGAGTCGGTGCTGACCACGCAGACGTCGGCCAGCTGCCCGCGGGTCAGGTCGGTGACAAGTGCCAGCGCTTCGTCGACGGTCGCCGCCGTGTGGGTGGCGCCGAATTCCAGGGACCGGTTGCGTTTGTACTCGACCGGGTCGAGCGCGACGATGACGCGGGCGCCGGCGATGCGGGCCCCCTGAACGGCGTTCATGCCGATACCGCCGACCCCCATGACCACCACGGTGTCGCCGTCACGCGCCTCACCCGTGCGCACCATGCTGCCGTAACCGGTGGTGACCCCGCATCCGACCAGCGCGGCGGTATCCAGTGCGGTGCCGGGGTCAACCTTGATGATCGAGGCCATCGGGACCACCGTGTACTCGGAAAAGGTTCCCAGCACGCACATCTGGCCCAGCCCTTGACCTCTGGCGTGGAACCGGAAGGTTCCGTCGAGCTGCGGCCCGGCGATGATCGCCGCGCCCAGCACGCACAGGTTGCTCATCCCGCGCGCGCATGGTTCGCACCGGCCGCAGGCCGGAATGAAGCTCAACACCACCGAATCACCTTCGGCCACCTCGGTGACGCCCGGGCCGACCTCGACCACCACCCCGGCGCCCTCGTGCCCACCGACCACCGGCAACTGCATGGGCATGTCGCCGGTGATCAGATGATCGTCGGAGTGACACAGTCCGCTGGCCGTCAGCTTGACCAGAACCTCGTTCTGCCTGGGCCCGTCGAGGTCGACCTCTTCGATCTCCCACTTCTGGTGCAGGCCCCACAACACCGCGGCTTTGGTCTTCATCGTTCCGGCGTCCAGGTCGCGGGCAGGCTGTTGATGCCGTTGATGAAGTTGGCCAGCGCATACTGCGGCTCCGGCGCCGAGATGTCGGGAATGCGGGTGTAGACCTCGGTGAGCAGCGCCTTGAGCATGGTGCGGGCCAGCGCGGCGCCGAGGCAGAAGTGCGGGCCACCGCCCCCGAAAGCAATGTGCGGGTTAGGGTTTCGCAGGATATTGAAGGTGTGCGGATCGTCGAAGACGTCTTCGTCGCGATTGCCGGAGTAGTACCACAGCACCACCTTGTCGCCGGCCTTGATCTCCGCGTCGCGCACAGTGATATCGCGGGTGGCGGTGCGGCGCATGTGGAGCAACGGTGATCCCCAGCGCAGCACCTCCTCCACCGCAGTGCCGACCCGTCCCTCGACGTCCTCGGCCAGCAACGCGCGCTGGTCGGGAAACTTGGACAGGGCGGCGATCGCGTGCGCCGAGGCATGTCGGGTGGTGTCGTTGGACGCCACGCCCATCAGGACGAAGAAGGCCCGCAATTCGTCGTCGGTCATCTTCTTGCCGTCGAACTCGGCCTGCACCATCCAGGTCATCAGGTCGTCACCGGGATTGGCCCGCCGTTGCGGGATCAGCTCGGACGCCACCGCATGCAGATCCAGCACGGCCCCCATGAACAGTTCCAGTTCGCTCTGCTCGCCGCGAATGTTCGGGTCGGTCCACCCCACCAGTCGCTGCGCGGCGGTGACGGCCTTGTCGCGCAGATCGCCCTCGGGCAGGCCGAAGAAACTGCCGAAGATGCGGCCGGGCAGCTTCACCGACACCAGTTGGACGAAATCACCTTCGCCCAGGTGAGCCATTTCGCTCACCAGATCGTGGGCGTGGCCGCGGATCCAGCCCTCCAGTCGGCGCACGTTCTTGGGCTTGAACGCCTCGGTTGTGATGCCGCGCAACTGGGTGTGCCGCGGCGCGTCCATCGCGATGAACGACTGCGCGATTTCGACCGCTTCGGGGGCGAAGTCCTCCATGGTGATGCCCTGGGCCGAGGAGAAGATCTCGGGGTGGCGGCTGGCCATCCGGATGTCGTCCTGCTTGGTCAGCGACCAGAAGCCCCGGTTGTTGAGTTCGGGAGGCAGCAGGTCCGATTCAGCCGGCCGGCTCCAGGGCACCGGGTTCTCGGCACGCAACACGGCGAAGGCGGCGTCGCGCTCTTCGGGCGGCTTGGCCCAGAACGCACGCGCGCTCAGGTCGATGTCCTTGTGGGTGGGGTTGGTGGTGGGTGCGGTCATCCGAGGGTCCCTTTCTCGCCCGATGGCCCCAATGGTGGTCAGCCGGGGGCGGCGACGGCACCGGCGCGCGTGCCAACTAGTGGCCTGCGTGGGCCAACGAGTCAGACTGCCGGCGCGCGGAGGGTGGCGACGAGTCCGCCGCCGGCGCGTGCGGCGAAGTCGACCCGCCCGCCCATCGCCTCGACGATCTGCTGGACGATCCACAGGCCGAGGCCCGCGGTACCGCGCTGGCCGCCCCGACTGACGTATTTGGTGGTCAGCTCGCCCAGGCTGTCGGCCGGGATGCCCGGACCACGGTCGGCGACGGTGATGACCAACTCGTCGCCTTCGTGTGTGCACCTGACATCCACCGGTTCGTCGCGGCCGTGCCGGGCGGCGTTCTCGAGCAGATTGGTCAGGACCCGCCGCAGCGCCTGTGCGTCCACCGAAACGGCGCCGACGTCGGCGTTCACCTGGAGGCGCGGCGGCCCCAGGCCGACGGAGTCGGCGGCGGCGAGGATCAGGTCGGCGATGTCGACGCGGCGTACCCTGCCCGTCGAGAATGTCGGGCGACGACTCAACGCGACGTCGGACAGGGCGTCGAGCATGTCGCCGAGGTGGCGCACGTGCCGCGCGACCAGGTGCAGACTGGCTTCCCGGTCACCCTCGGACATCGGCCGCGGGGAAGTGAGCGCTTCGGTCAGTGCCTCCAAAGATGCTACCGGCGTGCGGAATTCGTGCACCAGAACCTGCAGTCCGTCCTGCTGAGATTGGTAGGAGCGCAGCAGGCGCGCCCGCAGGTCGCGTTCCTCCTCAGCGGCGGCATGCTCGGCTTCGGCTTCGACCAGCGCCGTCAGCCGCGAGCGGTGCTCGCGTTCGGCCAGCGCGGACAACCCGGCGGTGATGATCGCGACGAACAACAGATAGAGCGCCGACCAGCCGGCCAACAGCGCCGGTGCGGCGGTCACCGGCTGTCGCGGTGACGCGGTCAACGCCACCGGGACATAGGCCGCCCCTAAAAGCACTGCGGCAAACAGGGTTTCGATCAGCGACAGGCGCGCCGCCGAGGCGATGACGGCCAGCGCCAGCACCGACACCACCGGGCTGTACACGCCACCGCTCAACGCGATGAGCGCGAGGGTGAACGCCGAGTCGAAAGCGGTGACCAGCCACGCGTACCGGGTGCGGCGGACCTCCAGCTGCGGATAGGCCATCAACCCGGCCGCGTAGGCCATCGCGGCGCCGAGCACCACCACCGTGGCCGCGGTGTGCTCCCGGACCCAGTACGGTCCGATCGCCAACAGCGCACCGATCGAGATCACCACCGCCACCCGTACCGCCACCACGGTGCGGGCCAGACCGTAGTCCTGGCCCCCGAAGTCCGTCCTGAGTCGATCGAGCGGTCTCACCCGGCTGACCATAGGGTTTGGTCTAGCATCACGGCAATGACCCGCTCGCCGTATGTGGTGGTCATCGTCGACGACCACGAGCTGTTCGCGCAGGGCCTGGCCCTGTTGCTGACCCGCGAGTGGGGTGAACTGTTCACCGTCGGCGGCCAGACGACGTACGTCGAGGAGGCCGCCGACCTGGTGGCGCGGTGCAAGGCTGACGTGGCGATCATCGACCTGTCCATGCCGCCGCTGGGCGGCGTGGCCGCGATCCGGCACATCAAGGACCGCCAACCCGGCACCCGGATTCTGGCGCTGTCCGGGACTGACGATCTCGGCCTGGCCGAGGAAGCGTTGCGCGCCGGCGCCGACGGGTTCCTGCCCAAGACCGCGCGTCCGGAGGCGCTGGCCGGGCCGCTGTGGACGATCGCCGAAGGATTGCGGGTGATCGACGGCGTGTTGCTCGATGCGCTGCTGAGCAACACCCGCAAGCCGCCGCCGGCGCTGCTGAACAGTCTGAGCGCCCAGGACCTTCGGCTCTGGACGCTGCTGGCGACCGGTATGGAAACCGGCGATATCGCCCAGCGCATGCTGGTCTCGGAGCGCACCGCCAAACGCATGGTCGCCGCGCTGCTGCACAAACTCGGTGTCACCAACCGCATTGCCGCTGCCGCGCTGGCCGGACGGTTCGGGGTCCTGGACGAGGCCGCCGAAACCGACCGGCTCAGTTGAGGATTCGGATCGCCTGCGCGGGACACATGGCGGCCGCTTGAATCACCAACGCGCGCTGGGCTTCCGGCGGATCCGGGTCGAGCACCACTACCTGATCGGCGCCGTCCGGAAGATCGAACACCTCCGGTGCGGCCAGCAGGCACTGGCCGTGGCCCTCGCACACCTGGTAGTCGACAGTGACGTGCATGAACACCTCCGGATTTCCTGACTGCCACCGAGTATCCGCGCCGCAGCCGATGCGGTGGACGGTCCGTCCGCGCCAGAAGTGGCCTGTGCGGGCCAGATAACCCGAAACCTACGACCGTGAGTTCAGCAGCTCGTTGATCTTCTTGAGCCGCTTGGTCACCAACGTCCCGATATCCACCGAGCGGTCCGGCGAACAGGTCACGATCTCCGAGACGACGTTGGCTTTGGCCAGTACCGCGAATTGGCAAATCCATTGCTGGCCAGACAGATTCGTCGACCACTGGGCAGCCTCGGGCGGACTCTGGGTCAACGGCGCCGGGTTCACCGTCATCTTGTGGCCGTCGTCGCCCCAGGCGGTGACCGGATGCTGACACCCGGACACTGTCTTGCGAATCGAGTCGAGGAACGCGGCGGCGTCGAAGTTCGCGGGATAGGTGGCCGCCACCTCCAGCAGTTGGTGCTGGTCGGTTCGGTGGTCCTGCTGGGTGCGGGCCTCGCGGCCGGTGTAGTTCGTCGGGAACAGGGGATAGCGGCCGAACGCGACGACGCCGTGGCACTCGGCCGGATCGGCGCCGATGAACAGCGCCGACTGCATGTCGTCCTCAATCAGCGGGCTACCGGCCACTGCCGAATAGGATCCGGACGGTGTCAGCAGATCTTCGAGTTGGGACGGCTGGATAGGCCCGCCCGACGATGGCCCCCTCGCCGCCGCCCTCGGACTGCCGTCGACAACGCTGGTGCAACCGGAAAGTGCCACGCAGCAGGCAACCAGCAGCCCCATCGCAGCACCCGAGCCGGCGTCACGCACCATCCCAGCATCCCTGAACCGACCGCCGTCCGCGCGGGAAGGTGACTCTTGATCGTCAGAAGTCGCTCAAGTTGCTCAGGCTCGTCACCTGGTGCGCCACGTCGATCAGCTTGGTGTTTCGTTCCTGCGAGAGGCGTTTGAGCAGTTCGAAGGCCTGTACGGCATCGATGTTGAACCGGGCCATGAGGATGCCCTTGGCCTGGCCGATGATGTCGCGGCTGGCCAGCGCACTGAGAAAATGGTCCTCGCGACGCACCGTGTCCCAGGCCAGCGCGGCATGGGTGGCCAGGACATAGCCGATCTCTTCGGCCGCCTCGTCGAAGGCATAGGGCTTGTCCGAGTACAGATTCAGAGCACCCATCGTGTGTTCGGAGGCGAACAACCGAAACGACAGAATCGACACGATGGGCGTGGCGGCCAGCGCGTCACGCCGGTAGTTCGGCCAGCGTTTGTCGTTCGTGAGATCGTCGATCCGGACGGTGTGCTGGTGCCAGGCTGCGATGAAACAGGGGCCTTCTTTGTAGCGCTGCTGGATGTCGTCGAGCAGGACGGGATAGGCGTGGGTCGTCGCGGGCGTGTCGATATCACCGGAGGGTGTTGCCAGTGTGATTCCCGCGTACTCTGCGCCGGCCACCGCGTAGACGGCGTACTCGACTATGCGTTGAGCGACGGTGTCCGCGGCGTCCGACGGGCTGCCGTGCAGACTTCGGGCAAGATCGGCAATGCGGTGATGGACGTCCGTGCCGCGAGCGTGCTCAGTCAGCTCTCGTCCCCCTGGATAGATGTCGTTCACCACGAAGATATCGCCGGAGACGTTGCTGGTGGGGCCGCTAAGCGAATGTGCGCGTGACTTTTGGCTTCGCGTAGTGGACACTGGGAGACACGATCGGCTCAACCACGATGCCGTGTGGTTATTTGCCGACTGAAATGGAACGTCCGATGTCGACCGTTCTTCTTGATACCACCGATCTCACCGAAGCTGTGAATGGCATTTGTGCGGCGTATGAACAAGTGCAGCTTTTTCGCCATCCCAGCAGCGAGGTCGGACGTACGTGCATTCGCCGGACCTCTCTGGGTTCCCTCGACGTCGACGAGGTCCAGCTGGGTTGTGAACTGGGGTTCCGCTCGAATCCGCCCGACCGGATCTACGTGGCCCGCATGCGCTCCGGAACCTTCGTCTATGAGTGGATGAAGAACGGGCAGTTGATCTTTGGGCCCGACGACGTCGCCGCGTACGACAGCCTGGAAAACGGGCCGTTCACCGGCTGGGCCGGCCGTACGCACTGCGACGTGCTGTCCATCGACCGCCGGGCGCTCAGCGAGGTCGCGGCCGGCCCGAAGGACACACCTGTCCGGCTGACCGGGATGTCGCCGGTGTCGCCGGAAGCCAAGCGGCACTTGGTGCGCGCCGTGGACTATGTCTGCCAGAGTGTGTCCGACGATCTGGGTGTTGTCCGAGATCCGTTGATCAGCAGCAGCATTCAGCGTTATCTCGCGGCAAGCATGCTGGCTGCCTTCCCGAGTACCGCGGTGCGCGATACCAGGCTAGGGGACCGGCGCGACAGCACCCCGCAATTGCTGCGCCGCGCAATGGCTTTTATCGACGACAACGCACACAACGACATCTCGCTGGCCGACATCGCGAGCGCGATCTTCGTGACGCCCCGGGCATTGCAGTACATGTTCCGCAAGCACCGCGACTGCACACCCACCGAATACCTGCGGCAGGTGCGTCTGCACCACGCCCACCTCGAATTGATGGCCGGCACCCGTGACACCACGTCGGTGGGTGACATCGCCCGCAAATGGGGGTTCGGCCACATGGGGCGCTTTGCTGCGTACTACCGGCAGCACTACGGCCGGAGTCCGCACGTCACCCTGCTCGACTGAGTCAGAGCGGGTGGACGTTGACAGTGTTACCATAACAGTGTCACTATCGAGTTCATGCCGGAACAGACGGCCTGGACTTTGGACGAGTTGGTGGGGCGGGTCTCCGCCGCCCTGTCCAGTGCGGCATATCCGGGATCGCCGAATGGACGGGTCCGCGAGCTACCTGACCGGCGGGCCGTGCGGTGGTACACGACGACCGGACTGGTCGACCGGCCGATCATGCAGGGGCGCAATGCGGCTTACCGCAGCCGGCACCTGCTGCAGATCGTCGCCGTCAAACGCCTGCAGGCTCAGGGCCTTTCGCTGGCCGAGATCCAGGCGAAATTGGCCGGGGCCACCGACGAGGCGCTGCGGCGGATCGCCGAAGTGCCCGATGAACTGATCACTGCCGAGCACGGCCTGCGCCCGCCGGCGGCGGCCGCAGGCCGCAGCAGCCGATTCTGGGCCGAGCCGCCTCCCGCCGAGCCCACTACCGACGGCGCTGACACTGTCACGGCGCTCGCTGCGGTGACCCTGCCGGGTGGGGCGATGCTGCTGCTGCCGGCCCGCCCCGACGACGGCGACATCCACGCGATTCGTTCGGCCGCCGCGCCGTTGCTCGAGTTACTGGCCGACCGCGGCCTGCTGTCCCTGGATGATCGGAGTCCGCTATGACCGCCCGTATCACGTCGACGACCGACGCGCAGACGCAGCGCGATCCCGGTGAATCCGGTCTTGGCGCGTTGCGCACCGAGCGCGGCAGTCTGCCGCTCGATCGCATCGACATCCGGGCCGACATCATGGGACTCACCAGTCGGGTCGAGGTGACCCAGGACTTCGTCAACACCTTCGACGTACCTCTGGAAGCCAGCTATGTGTTCCCGTTGCCGGACCGGGCCGCGGTGACCGGGATGCGGATGACCGCCAACGGCCGTGTCGTGGTCGCCACCCTGGCCGAACGCGAAGCCGCACGGCGGGCTTACGACTGCGCGGTCACGTCGGGCCGTCGGGCATCGATCGCCGAAGAGGAGCGGCCCGACGTCTTCACCATGCGGGTCGGCAACATTCTGCCGGGCGAAAAGGTCAGCGTGGCAATCACCCTGGTGAACCCGTTGGCCTATGCGGACGGTGAGGCGACGTTCCGCTTACCGCTCGTCGTTGCGCCGCGGCATATCCCGGGTGAACCCCTGGACGACGTCGCCGTCGGAGACGGTTATGCCGACGACACCGACGCTGTCCCCGATGCCTCGCGCATCACCCCGCCGGTGCTGCTGCCGGGCTTTCCGCATCCGATTGCGCTGACCATCGACGTCGGCATCGACCCCGCCGGACTGACCTTGTCCGGCGTCCGGTCCAACCTGCCCACCGAACCTGCCGGTGACGGACGCATCCGGGTGCTGCCGGGTCAGCGGGCCGACCGGGATCTCGTGCTGCGCCTGGGTTATGCGCCGGACGACTTCACCGACACGCTGTTGCTGGTCCCCGACGCCGACGGCGACGAGGGGACCTACCAGCTCACGGTGCTGGCGCCGGAGTCGGCCACGATCTTCCAGCCGCCGCGCCCGCGCGATCTGGTGTTGCTGCTGGACCACTCGGCGAGCATGGGCGGCTGGAAGTTGGTGGCCGCACGCCGGGCGGCCGCCCGCATCATCGACACGCTCACCGATGCCGACCGGTTCGCGGTACTCAGCTTCAACGACCGGATACAGCGCCCCGCCGGCCTGCCCGACGAGTTGGTCGAGGCCACCGATCGCAACCGGTTCAGGGCGGTGGAACATCTCGCAGGTATCGAGTCTGACGGCGCCAGTGAGCTTTTCGCGCCACTACGCGCCGGGCTGGCCCTGCTGGGGGAGAGCGGCGGCCGGGACGCGATCCTGATCCTGGTCACCGACGGTCAGGTGGGCAACGAGGACCAGTTGATGCGCGGGCTCGCCGCGGACTTGCGCCGGGCCCGGGTGCTGGCCATCGGAATCGACCAGGCGGTCAACGCCGGATTCCTGACCCGCCTGGCCGGCGTCGGCGGGGGGCGTTGTGAGTTGGTGGAGAGCGAAGATCGGCTCGACGAGGCGATGGAGGCGATTCACCGCCGCGTCGTCGCCCCGCTCGCATATTCGTTGGCGTTGCGCGCCGAGGGGCTGGAGACCATCGAGGACACGATGACTCCGGCCCGGCTGCCGGACGCGCTGCCCGGGGTTCCGACGGTGGTCAGAGGGCGATACCGGGGAGCCGCCGAGGGTTCGATCGTCCTGCGCGGCAGCGACGGTGCCGACGGCCACTGGTCGGTCGCCGTCACCGGCCGGTGTCGCGAGGCGCCGGTGGTGACCGCCGCATGGGCGCGGGCGCACCTGCGCGACCTCGAGGACCGTTATGCCGCGGCGTCGGGAACCAGTTCGGCGGCGGCGCTGGCGAAGCGCATCGTCGACACGTCGTTGCGCTTCGGTGTGCTGTGCCGGTTCACCGCTTACGCCTCGGTCGACGGGCCGGTCGTCGCCACGGGCGGATTGCCACACCGGGTCATGCAGCCCGTCGAGGTGCCGGCCGGCTGGGATCCGGGCCCGGCCGACCCGGTTGCCGTCGGTACCCAGGCCCACGTCAAGACCGCACAGGTGCGAATGGTCAAGCTGCGCAACGTGATTGTGGTAGCGGCGGTGAGCGTCCTGGTGCTTGGCGGAGGCTGGCTGTGGTCGCTGGGCCGGGGTGGTCCGTCGATGGCGATCCGCGATGGCGTGGTGGGCAGCAAGGTGACGGAGTCACCGGAGCAGAGCCGGTCCCGGCCGAGCGGTCAGATTCCGGCGACGATGGGCGGCGGCATCGCCGACCAGACCACCGTAAATCCGGCGCCGCTGGCCCCCCCGCCAGACAACAACTTCAAACGTGACATCGTCACCAACGGATCGCTGCATCTGGTCGTCGGCGATCCGGGCGCCGTGGCCGACCGACTCGTCACCGAAGTGAATGACGCTGGCGGAAGGGTGGATTCGCGGTCGGAGCGGTCGGGGCAATCGTCGCCGGTGGTCGACCTGGTGGTCCGCGTGCCCGCGGACAAGCTGGACGGCGTGCTGGCCGACACGAAGAAACTGGGGACGGTCGAGTCGATGTCGATCAGCCATACCGATGTCACCACCCAACGCGTCGACCTCGACGCTCGCATCGACGCCCTTCAGACGTCGGTCAAGCGCCTGCTGGAACTGATGAGCAAAGCCGGCGACGTCGCCGACCTGCTCGCCGCGGAATCGGCGCTTACCCAGCGGCAGGCCGAATTGGATTCACTCAAGGCGCAGCGCAGCACATTGCATGACGAAATCGACTACGCCACAATCACTGTCAACATCTCCACGCAATCGACGGTGGCCCACCCAGGATTCTTCGGGGAGCTGGCACGCGGATGGCACTCGGTGCTGGCCGCCGCCGACACCGGCGTGCTGGCAGTGGGTTTCCTGCTGCCGTGGCTGTTGCTGTTGGCCCTGCCGGTGTTAGGGCTGGTGCTGGTGATGCGGCGGCTGTCCCCGCGGCGGGCGGCCGCGGGCCCGGTGGCGGAGGAAGGCTGACCCGCCGCCGGTCTGTTTCAATTGTTTCAATTGCGGCGGCGCGGGATAGAATGTCGGCATGTCTCCCGTCAATGCGCTCGTCAGCCAGGTCGAGGAACGCGTCCGGCGTGACCCGGATTTCGCCAAGCTCCTCGACACGCTGCTGGACGTGCCGACGGTGCCCATGGAGGAGCTGGAACGCGTCGCCGCCCGCAAGCTCAACAGCGAGCGGCGCGACGGCGTGTTGAGCGATTTCCGGGCCGGCGCCCTGCCGACGCGGGAGGTTCAGTCGCGGCTGGGCTACGAGACACCCCAGGCGGTCCACGAACTGCGCCGGCGCGGCAAGGTTCTCGGTGTCACGGTCGGCAACAACACGTGGTTCCCGGCCTGGCAGTTCGACGGTGGCCAGTTGCGTTCCGACCTTCCGCAGATCCTGGTCCTGTTGGCGCGGTTCACCTCCGACCCGGTGGTCGCCGATCGCATCATGCGGATCAAGCGCGAGGAGCTGGCGGGGGCGTCCATCTCCGAGGCGCTGCGCCGCAAGAAGACCGCCAACACCGCCTGGCAGCTGCTCAACGCCGTCGGTGCCTAGTCTCCCCGGCGGCTACCGGCGTTCGCTGCCGTTGCGGCGCCCGGCGGGCCTGGCAAGCCGAACGGTGCCCGCCGGTGTCGAGTTGTGGCGAGTCGAAGCCGCCGCGCCGGCCGACTGGACCTGGAACGGATTTCCGCAGCCGCGCTTCCGGTTCGACCCGGTGTCAGGCGCATTCCGTACCCGTTATGCCGCAACGGCTTCCGAGGGTGCCTTCCGCGAGCGCTACCGGGATACCGGCCGCACCATCCCCGCCGACCACTCATCGCAGTACCTGATCCGGCTGGTCTCGACCAGGCCGCTGCGGATCTTCGACCTCCGGACCCAGCGCAACCTCGATGCTCTCGACGTCGACGACCAGATCAGCACCGGTCAGCGCGCGCGGGTGTGGCAGCAGTGCCACCACCTCGCCGACGCCGCCAGGCGCTGGTGGCCGGATCTCGACGCCATCGTGTACCGGTCGCGCACCACACCTGAAACCTCGATCAATTACGCGTTCTTCGCCCACGACGCATTCACCGCCGAATCGTGGGAACTCGCGAGCCGCAGCGACGTCCTCGTCGACCTGGTGCTGCGGCATGACTTCACCGTCAATTGGGAGATCTGACCCGGGAACGACGCCAAAGCCGGGTACCGTGCACGCACAGCCGTTTTGGTAGGAGTAGATGTCCGAGACAGAGACGCCCGAGGCGCCCATGCAGGCGCGGGTGCGCACCGCGTTGCGCGCGCTGGCTCGTGCGTCGGCCCCCCGTCCCACCGCGGCCCGGCGGGCCGCCAGTGACTTCGAGAAGCCGATACTGCCGGCGGTGGGCGCCGAGATCCGCTGGGCCTTCCATCCGCCACGCACCTGGTTGTCGGGCGTCATGACCAACCTGGTGCTCGCGGCGGCTTGGTTGTTGGTCCAGCCGTTGTCGGTCGTGCACAGCAACCACATCACCCGCCACTTCCATCACAATCAGCTCGACTGGGTGGTCCTGGTCAGCACCTACTTCTCGTCATTCGTCCTCGCCGACGTGACGACCACCAATCTGCTTGGCGGTGATCACTATCGCGTCACCCAGGGCCTGTCGGCCGGTGTGCCGCTGTGGCGGGTGCTGGTGATCAAGAACCTGGCGCTGGTCGTGATCGTCGGGCTCCCCACACTGGCCGTGGCTGCGGCGCTGACGATGTGGAAGGAAGGGGTACCGCAGATGGCCATGACCATCCCCAACGTCGCGGTGCCCCTGGTGTCCTGGCTCGGTGTCGGCAATGTCATTTCGGTGCTGCACCCGGTGGGCGCTGAGCCGCTGCTGCGGCGGTGGCGACAGCGGCGAAACCTGCGTCGCACCGCCGGCTGGCTGGTGGCGATCACCCTGCCCTACGCCCTCTATTACGTCGCCGATCCGATGGGCGGGATCGAGCACCGGGTCATGTGGACCCAGATTCCCGCGGCCATCGGGCCGGTGTTCGGCCGTGACACCAAGAGCTTTGTGCATCTGGCGATGGCACTGGTGGTCTGGGTCATCGGAACCGCCGTGGCGCTGCTCTGGGCGCGCAAGCGCGGGCTGCGGTTCGGTTAGACCGGCGAACCACTACCTGCGCACGCCCTCTGGTAGCACAATCGATCTGGCGTCCGGGGATCGCCGGACGATGACACAGGGGAGGCGTGCAATGGTCAGATTCCTCCGGCATTGCGCTTTCGGCGCGGTCATTCTGGCGTCCAGCGTGTTACCGGCGTTCGTGGTGCCGGCAGTGAGTCGGGCGGACGACTGCGCCCCCGGCTGGGCGTGGAGCGTCCAGTTGAACGAGTGCGTGTTCGTAGCTCCCGCCGCGAACGGACCGGGTGGGCCCGGCGGCCCCGGCGGCCCCGGTGGTCCTGGGGGCCCGGGCGGGCCCGGCGGACCTGGGGGCCCGGGCGGCCCCGGCGGCCCCGGTCGCTAGAGGGCGAGTGAGCTGCTTCACACCTGCGTTCTGGGCCGGGTCATTAACCTAGCTAAGTGTTAAACTAGCTAAGTATCTTTGAGTCGGACATGGGAGACGCGCGTGCCACGTACGGAAAACGACACCTGGGACCTGGCTACCAGCGTGGGAGCGACGGCGACAATGGTGGCCGCTGCCCGCGCGATCGCGACGAATGCGGACAACCCGGTCATCAACGATCAGTTCGCCGAACCGCTGGTTCGGGCCGTCGGAGTGGATTTCTTCACCCGATGGGTCACCGGCGACCTCGCGGCCTCCGACGTTGACGACGAGGAGTCGAGCTGGAAGCTGGCGCACATGCCCGCTGCGATGGCCGCGCGGACCCGCTTCTTCGACTCGTTCTTCCAGGATGCGATCCAGTCGGGCATCCGGCAGGCCGTCATCCTCGCCTCCGGCTTGGACGCTCGCGCTTACCGCCTGACCTGGCCGGACGACATGACCGTCTTCGAAATTGACCAGCCCGAGGTGATCGCCTTCAAGACGTCCACACTGGCCCAATTGGGCGCGGCGCCGAAGGCGGACCTGCGCACCGTCGCCATCGACCTGAGGCAGGACTGGCCCGCGGCCCTACGGGACACCGGCCTGGACCCTGACCGGCCGACCGCGTGGATCGCCGAGGGGTTGCTCGGGTACCTGCCGCCCGAGGCGCAGGATCTGCTCATGGACAACATCACCGCGCTCAGCGCCGAGGGCAGCCGGTTGGCGGTTGAAGCCCTTCCGCCACAGCCGGAGCGGGATATGGAACAAGCGCGCGAGATGATGCGCCGGTCCACGGCCAAGTGGCGCGAGCACGGGTTCGAACTCGACTGGGACGAACTCGGATTCGAGGGAGAACGCAAGGATGTCGCCACCTACCTCGATGAGTTGGGCTGGCGTTCGACCGGCACTCCGATGAGTCAGCTGCTGGCCGACAACGGGCTCGAGGCCGTCCCGCAGGTGCACGACTCGGTGTCGATGGCCGACACCGTCTACTACGCGTCGGTGCTGCATAAGTGAGCGCCCCGCGCCGCACGCTGAACAGCGCGGTCACGGGGATGTGGAGTCTGTTGTCCCCGGCCTACGACCTGCCGTTCCTGCAGCAGTGGGTCTATCGGCCCCCGCATGACGAGGTGATCGCCCAGCTGCGTGCCCACCAGTCCCGCAGGATCGCCGACATCGCTTGTGGGACGGGTGTTCTCAGTTCCCGGATCGAGCGGGAACTGAATCCCGACGAGATCTACGGCGTGGACATGTCCGACGGCATGCTGGCCCAGGCCCGCGCGAAATCCGATCGGGTGCACTGGTTGCGAAGCCCCGCCGAACAGCTTCCGTTCGACGACGGCGCACTGGACGCGGTCGTGACGACCTCGGCGTTCCACTTCTTCGACCAACCCGCGGCGCTGCGCGAGTTTCATCGCGTGCTCGCTCCGGGTGGTCTGGCGGCCGTAGCGACCCTCAGCGCACGCCAGCATTCGGTGCAGGTTCCCAGCCGCTGGAAACCACAGCACAACCCGCCACCCGGGGAGATGCGAACCCTGTTCGAGGACGCCGGTTTCACCGTCAGTGACCAGCACCGCATCCGTCGCCCGATCTGGACCCAGATCATCTCGGACCTGATCACGGTGGGCACCAAGAGCTAGGTTCGGCGTCACGCGGCGGTCACAAAAGCACGACGAGTCCCCAAAATCTATGGGGGACCGATCACATCAGGTGTATCCGCGGAAGCATTCGGGTAGCCGACTAGCCGTGAGCGGTTCCACGTCAAATGATCCCGTCGGCATCGGAGAGGCCGACGAGATTTGGCATGCGCACACCGGCACCGCCGATGCGCGTACCGTGGCGACCTTCCGCCGCTCCTTCAGCGAATGGCTGGACCGGCATCTGGAACTCGGCGAGGAGCGGATCGCCGACATCGTGCTGGCCACCGACGAGGCGATGTCCAACTGCGCCGACCACGCCTATCGCGTCGTCGGCGATGTCGGCACCATGACGCTGCAGATCGCCTACTACCCGGCCACCACCGAGCTGCAGGTGCATGTCGTCGACCACGGACGCTGGCTGGAACCGGATTTCGAGGTCTCCAGCATGCGAGGCCGCGGCATCCTGTTGATGCGCGCACTCGCCGATGACTGCGCCATAGACGGAGGTGGCGACGGCACCACCGTACGTCTCCGGTTCTACGGATGTCCGCCCAAGAGCTTCGTCCTCAGCCAGGCAAGTTGAAGCAGGGGTTTCAAGCGCGCCGAATACGGCTAATCCTCGACAGGTTCCAGACAAGGGGCCGCCAGCCTCCGTCCACGCAGTGGGTTCTGATACCGAGGAGCGCGTCATGAGTCTTGCCGCCACCGAAGTGTTTGCCGCTCCCTTAAGGTTGAGCGCAAAGCTGGTCTCCGAACTGGGCGCCGAAACGAGTACCCTACGGGCGGCTGTCCAGGGCTTTGATGCCGCTGTCATCGTCTACGTCGGCGGCGAGATCGACGCGTTGAATGACGACACCTGGCGGTTGCTGCTGACGGAGGCTTCGGCGTTCGCGAGCGCTCCGCAGCTGTTCATGGTCGACGTCAACAGCGTGGACTTCATGTCGTGCTCCTCGCTGCTGACGCTGGCCGAAGAGGCCAACCGGTGCCGGGAGCGTGGCATCGAGATGTGCCTGGTCAGTCTGCAGCCGTCGGTTGCGCGCACCATCGCGGTGTGCGGACTCAGCGACGTGCTGCCCGTGCACGAGACCGCGCCGCAGTGCCTGCAGCTGGTCGAACAGGGGCGCGTTCAGGCCAGCTGAACGGGCTCGCGACCCGCTTCGCCCGGCTGCGCCGCGGGTTTCAGGGCCGGCGCAGCGCGACGACGGTCACGTCGTCGTCGATGTTGTCCGAGGCCATCTCGGTCCAGATCCACGAGGCCGGCGCGGTGTGGCCGCGGCCGAGGGTGCGGGCCAACCGATCCAGACCGTCGTCTATCGACTCACCGCGGCGCTCCACCAGACCGTCGGAGTACAAAACCAGCCCGTGTCCGGGCTCGACGGTGAACGCACTCGGTTCGTAGCGCACGCCTTTGATGCCGATGGGCGGCGACAGCCGAATCGGTGCCTGAACCGCGCCCGGTGAGGAGTTCGTCAGGTAGGGCTTCAAGTGGCCAGCGCAGGCGGCCTCGACCCGTCCCGAGTCGAGGTCGACCCGGGCGGCGACGACGGTGGCGAACGCGCTGGGCATCATGTGCAGGCAGAAGTCGTTCAGCTGGCCCAGCGCGTCGGCAGGCGTGGCACCGGCGAACAACTGGGCCCGCAGGGCGTTGCGCAGCTGCGCCATGGTGCCGGCCGCGGTGATGCCGTGTCCGGCCACGTCGCCGATCAACACGACCAACCGGCCGTCACGCAGTTTGAAGGCGTCGTACCAGTCGCCGCCGACGTTGTCGCCCGCCGCAGGTTCGTAGTGGGCCGACAGGTGCCAGTCCGGCAGCGCCGGGATGGACTCGGGCAGCAGGCTGCGCTGTACCCGCTCGGCCACCCGCAGGGCGCCCCGGGTGCGGCGGTACAGCGACTCCACCAGGTGGCGCCGCAGAGACTCGGCGGACTCCGTCTCGCTCAGGGTCCAGGGATCGCTGCGCTCGCGGACCACCTCGCGCCAGCGGTCGAATGACTTCCGCGGGCTCAACCGGATCTCGTCACCCTCGCCTTGGATGATCGTCTTGTTGTGCGGGTCGCCGCCCCAATCCACCGAGCGCAGCACCTCCCGGCGGAACCAGATGGCGCACTGCCCGTCGGGCAGATTCAGCGCGAGCGCGCCGGCGGCCAACTCCTGATCCAGGTTGAGTTCGGGCAACTCGTGGGACAGGCAGTCGGTGCTGGCGATCTCGTCTCCGGCACCGCGTGCCCAGGCCGCGACGGCGGACACGATCTGCGGCGGGGGAACCGAGCCGTGGGTCCGGTAGTCGCCCTGGATGTCGACGACCACACCGTCGGCAGGCACCAGGTCCAGCAGGTCGGGCGCCCCGAGCAGTGCCGCGGAAAGCGGTTCCCCGTCATCCAGGGCGGCCGCGGTCAGCTTGGCCAGCACCGCTTGGGCGGATAGTCGCTTGTGCAGTTGGTCGCCTTCGAACCGGTCGACCAGCCGGAGCGACAGGGTTGACCCAAGGAACTCCGCGGCCGCGCGGGTGCCGAACGGCGGCAGATGCGGACCGGCGTAGTGGTGGCAGGCGATCAGCCCCCACAGCCGGCCGTGGCGTAGCAACGAGATCGACATCGACGCATGCACGCCCATGTTCTGCAGGTACTCGATGTGAATCGGGGAGACGCTGCGCAGGGTCGCGTGGGTGAGGTCCAGTGGCGCACCGGAACCCGGGTCCATCGCCGGCACCAGTGGTGCGGGTGTGTAGTCGACATCGTCGATCAGCCGCAGCCAGTTCTTCTCGTACAACGCGCGGGCCTGGGCCGGGATATCGGTGGACGGGTAGTGCAGACCGAGAAACGAATTGAGGTCGTCGCGCTTGCATTCGGCGACCACCTCGCCGTTGTAGTCCTCGTCGTAGCGGTAAACCATCACCCTGTCGAAGCCGGTGAGGTCGCGGACGGCGCGCGCGGTGATCGCGTACAGGTCGGCCAGCGTCTCGGCCCGGTTGAGCTCCTCGACCGAGCTGCGGACCGCCTGATAGGTGTTGGGGAAGGAGAACGGCCGCTCGCCGTAAGCGACCTCGATCTCGACCAGCAGCACGCCGCCGGGTCCCCGGTGCAAGATGGCGTCGAACGCCCGTGACTGCCCGGCGACGTCGATGTCGCACTCCAGCGGGTTGCGCTGGCTCAGATCGCCGAAGGTCGACGCCGCCTGCTCGATTCGGCCGGCCTGCTCGGCTCCCATCAGGGCCGACAGGGGCCGGCCCACCACATCGTCTACCGGGCGACCGAGCAATTCTTCGACGTTGGCGCTGACCTGGCGTACTTCGAAATCGGGTTCGCGCACCACCGCGAGCACCCCCCGGGGCTGAATGCTGCCGGGGATGTGGATGGGTTCGCGGGCGCAGTTGTCCAGGTCGATGGGCGTACCGGCCGGGAGCAGGTCGGGTACAGCCTGACCGTCCGGCGCCGAGAGCGCGAAATGCCTCTGGCCGCCGGTCACGGCGCTGCCGAATCGGTTCTGGTTACCGCCTGCTCGGCAGGAGGCCGACGCATAAGCACAAATTACTCCCGCGGCCCGCGAAGGGGCATCGCTTTGGTCGGCGGAAAACAATTCGGGCGGACGCCCGCATCCGAGAATTCAATCCGCGCAATATCGACGACAGGCTGGGAACTCAACCTATAGACAATCTACGCATATGCGGGCGTTCGTGCCACGCAGCCCATCGGCGTTGCGCCCATTTCGGGCGGCGATTCGGCGCGCCACCTCGAAACCCGCTGCGCCGCAATAGTCGGACAAATACTCTGCGGATCAATGTCTTTCGCCGTCTGCCGGCGAATCCGTGGTGGATTCAGACGCTTTCCGGAGGTCCGGCGGACCGTCGGCAATCTCACAGGACTGCCCGCACCGGTCACCGCCGGCGCACACCCAAACCGGCGAACTGCCGCAGCCAGTCAAACCATGCCGTCATGCCCTCACCGGTGCGTGCGCTGACCGGCAGAATCGTGGCGGTCGAATTCACCTGCCGAACGTGGTCGATGTAGACGTCCACGTCCACGTCTAGGTACGGGACCAGGTCGATCTTGTTGAGCAGCACCACGTCGACCGACCGGAACATCACCGGGTACTTCAGCGGCTTGTCCTCGCCTTCGGTGACTGAGTAGACCATCGCCTTGGCGTGTTCGCCGACGTCGAACTCGGCCGGGCAGACCAGATTGCCGACGTTCTCGATGATCACCAGGTCCAGCTGCGGCAGGTCGAGTCCCTGCAAGGCGCGGTTGACCATCGGGGCGTCGAGGTGACACTCACCGCCGAACCCGTTGTTGGTGTTCAGCAGCGACACCTGGGCGCCGCGGCCGCCGAGTTTGGCGGCGTCGAGGTCGGTGGCGATATCGCCCTCGATCACGCCCACAGCCAGGTCGCCGGCCAGTTCGTCGAGGGTGGCGGCCAACACCGTGGTCTTGCCGGAGCCCGGTGAGCTCATCAGGTTCAGCGCGCGGATGCCGTTGCTTTCGAAGGCCTTGCGGTTGATGTCGGCGCGGGTGTCGTTCTCGGCGAAGATCGACTCCAGCACCTCGATCCGCTGCGAGCCGGTCGAATAGCCACTGTGGTCCCCGTGATCGTGATCGTGATCGTGATGGTGGTCGTGCCCGTCGTGCTCGTGGCTGTGCACCGTGCCGTCGTCGTGCCGGTGGAATCTACCCATTTGCCTGACCTTTCATGACACCAGAACCGAGGTGACCAGGAACTCGTTGCCCCGGACCACCTCGACATCGGCACTCTCGCACTCCGGGCAGCACACCGACCATCGAGACTCGATCTCCGAACGTCGTCCGCAGCTCCGGCACTGCACCTCGGCGGTGACGAACTCGAGTTCCAGCGCGGTATCGACCATCGTGTCGTCGAGGTGCTGACACACCAGTGACCAGCAGAATTCCAGCGACTCCGGCACCACCTGGCGCAGGGCGCCGACCTGGACCCGGACCACGTCGACGTGACGACCTGCCGCGTGCGGCTTGACCACACCCGCGATGGCATGGCAGAGCGACAATTCGTGCACTACACCATGCTGCCCTGTCGGAGTTATCGGTGTCGCGAAGATTGGGTGCGGAAAAACGCAGACTTTGTGTGCGAAATTGTGATTGTCGGCACATTTGGGCAGGTCTAGCCTGAGCGAGACCGCCCGTGCCGCCAGCCCTGTAGGCACGGGGGTCCTTGCTGCTCAGGAGGTTCGGGTGGGCAGTCGGAGTGGCACGGTGACAAGCGTGCGGTTGCGACTCGACATTGCGGGCGTGGTCCAAGGCGTTGGATTCCGCCCCGCCGTCGCGCGCATCGCCGCGCGGCACGGCCTGTCCGGCTGCATCTACAACGACTCCGGGTCGGTGCACTGCGAGTTGGAGGGTCCGCCCGACGCGGTCGATGCCGCGGCGCTCGAGATCGGCACCGATCATCCTCCGATGGCCCGCATCGATTCGATCCGGACCACTCCGGTGGCCCCGACCGGCGAGTCGGGATTCCGGATCGTGGCGAGCCGCAGCGGCGACGACCGCCGCACCCTGGTCCCGCCGGACATCGCAATCTGTGACGACTGTCTGCGCGAACTGCGTGACCCCGGCGACCGCCGCTACGGCCACCCGTTCATCACATGCACCAACTGCGGGCCCCGCTACACGGTCATCACCGACCTGCCTTACGACCGTCCCGCGACCACCATGGCGCCTTTTGAGATGTGTGCACGGTGCGCGACCGAATACCGCGACCCGCTGGACCGTCGCTTCCACGCGCAGACCATCGCCTGCCCGGACTGCGGGCCGGCCCTGTCATGGCACGGCCCCGGTGCCGGTGGGGATCCGCTGGGGGCCGCGGCTGCCGCGATCAACGACGGCCTGATCGTCGCCGTGAAGGGTATCGGCGGCTTTCACCTTGCCTGCCGCGCCGACGACGCTGCCGCGGTGTCCGAGCTGAGGCGTCGTAAAACCCGGCCGGCCAAGCCGTTTGCCGTCATGACCGCCGATGTCGCTGCCGCCCAGAGCATCTGCCGGGTCGACGGGGAGACGGCGAACCTGTTGCGGTCGCCGGCAGCGCCGATCGTGCTGCTGCCCGGGCGAGACGGTCCGGTGCAGGCCGCGGTGGCTCCGGGGCTATCGGAAATTGGTGTGATGCTGGCATATTCGCCGCTGCACCACCTGCTGTTCGACCGGTTGGGTCCGGTGCCGCTGGTGATGACGTCGGCCAACAACGGCGGGTCCCCGATCGTCTTCCGCGACGGTGACCTGGGCTGGATCGACGGCCTCGCGGATGCGGTGCTCACGCACGACCGTCCCATCCACGTCCCCTGCGAGGACTCGGTGCTCGCCGTGGACGGCGACGGCAGCGTGGTTCCGATCCGGCGGTCTCGCGGTTACGCGCCGCTGCCGGTCTCGGTGCCCGTCACGAGGACGCGCGCGCCGATTCTGGCCACCGGCGGCGACCTCAAGACCACGTTCTGCCTGATGTCTCCCGACGGCCATGCGCACATGTCGTCGCACCTGGGCGACATGGCCGACCCACGCACTCAGTCCTGCTTCGAATCCGCACTGGATCACTTGGCGTTCATGACCGACAGCCGTCCAGGCCTCATCGCCTGCGACCTGCATCCGGCGTACGCGACCACCCACTGGGCGCATCGCCAGGGGCGGCCGGTGGTTCAGATCCAGCATCACCACGCCCACGCCGTGTCGTTGCTCGCCGAGCACGGACGGCTCGGCACGCCGATGCTCGCGGTCGCCTTCGACGGCACCGGCTACGGCACCGACGGATCCATCTGGGGTGGTGAATTCCTGATGGTCACCGACCCGGTGTCGTTCACCCGGATGGGACACCTCGCGCCCTTCGCGCTGCCGGGTGGCGACGGGGCGGTGCGCCGGCCCGGCCGGATCGCGCTCGATCTGCTGCATCGGGCCGGAATTGACTGGGCGCCGGGGATTCCCGCGGTCGACGATATGAGCGATGAAGAACTCCATGTGCTGGCTCAGCAGATACCGCGGGGCGTCGGGTGTGTGCAGACCAGCAGCATGGGTCGCCTGTTCGACGCGGTGGCCAGCCTGCTCGGCGTCTGCCAGGAGGTGACCTACGAGGGGCAGGCGGCCGTCGAACTCGAGCACCTGGCCCGTCGCGGCGATGCCGTGCCGCTGCAATTCGGGTTCACCGCAGGCGTTTTGGATCCGGCGCCACTGGTGGCGGCGTTGGTGCGCGGGTTACGCAGCGGCACTCCGGCGGCCGATCTGGCCGCGGGTTTCCACGACGCGGTGATAGCGGCGACGGTGCAGGTGGTAACCCAGGCGGCGGCGGGGACCATCGGGCTGACCGGTGGTGTCTTCGTCAACCGGCTGTTGCGCGAGGGGCTGCGTGATGAGTTGGCCGGCTTGGGGTTTGAGGTGCTGACACATGCTGTGCTGCCGTGCAACGACGGCGGTCTGGCGTTGGGTCAGGCCGTCATTGCGGCGCAGCAACAAGAAAGGGGGACCAGCGTATGTGTCTCGGAATTCCCGGCAAGGTAGTCGACACCTGGGAGGAGGCGGGCACGCGGATGTGCACCGTTGACTTCGGTGGTACCACCAAGACCGTGTGCCTGGCGTACCTGCCGGACATGCAGGTCGGCGAATACACGATCGTGCACGCCGGATTCGCGATCACCCGCCTCGACGAGGCTTCGGCGCAGGAGACCCTGCGGATGTTCGAAGAACTCGGGGTTCTGGACGAGGAGCTGTCCGGCGACCAGGGACAGGTCAGGAGGGAGCCGGCATGAGGTACCTCGACGAGTTCCGCGATCCGGTGGCTGCCCGCACGTTGGTGGACCACATCAAAAAGCGCGCCACCAAGACCTGGACCATCATGGAAGTCTGTGGCGGACAGACGCATTCGATCATCCGCAACGGGATCGACCAGTTGCTGGACGGTGCGGTGGAATTCATCCACGGACCCGGTTGCCCGGTCTGTGTGACGCCGCTGGAGATGATCGACCGGGCCCTGGAGATCGCGGCGCGCGACGACGTCATCTTCTGTTCCTTCGGCGACATGCTGCGGGTGCCCGGGAGTCGCCAGGACCTGTTCGGTGTCCGGGCCCGCGGCGGTGACGTCCGCATCGTCTACTCGCCCCTGGATGCGACCCGGGTCGCGGCTGACAACCCCGACAAAGAGGTGGTGTTCTTCGGAGTCGGCTTCGAGACCACCGCACCGGCCAACGCGATGGCCGTGGTGCACGCGCAGCGCCTCGGGCTGACCAACTTTTCGATGCTGGTCTCGCATGTGCTGGTGCCGCCGGCCATGACGGCGATCCTGAGTTCGCCGACCAACCGGGTCGAGGGTTTCCTGGCGGCCGGGCACGTCTGCACGGTGATGGGCACCGGAGAATACGGGCCGCTGGTCGAGGAATTCGGCGTCCCGATCGTGGTCACCGGTTTCGAACCGCTGGACCTGCTCGAGGGCGTGCGCCAGGTCGTGGATCTGCTCGAGGCCGGAACGCCGGAATTGCGCAATGCCTATCCGCGAGCGGTGACCGCCGTGGGCAATACCGTTGCCCAACAAACCCTTTCCGAGGTCTTCGTGGTGACCGACCGGCAGTGGCGGGGGATCGGCATGATCCCTAAGTCAGGGTGGACCCTGTCACCCCGCTACGCGCAGTTCGACGCGGAGCTGAAGTTCGGCGTGGGGCACCTGCGGGTGTCCGAGTCTGCGGAATGCCACAGCGGGGAAGTGCTGCAGGGACTGCTGAAGCCGAACGAGTGCCCGGCGTTCGGCAAATCCTGCACACCGCGCACACCGCTGGGCGCGACCATGGTGTCCAGCGAAGGCGCCTGCGCGGCCTACTACCAGTTCCGGCGGCTGGAAGCGTCCGCGCATGCCTGAGCCGCCCGTCGCGATCGATCCCGCGGACTGGGTGTGCCCGTTGCCGTTGCGGGAGACCAAACGCATCGTGCTGGGCCACGGTGGCGGCGGGGTGCTGTCCGAGGAGCTGATCGAAAACCTCTTCCTGCCGGCGTTCGGTGGTGCAGCCGGTGTCGCGCGTGACTCGGCGCTGCTCGATGTCGCCGGCGGGCGCATCGCACTGACCACGGATTCCTATGTGGTGCAACCGCTTTTCTTCCCGGGCGGCAACATCGGCGACTTGGCCGTCAACGGCACCATCAACGACCTGGCCTGCAGCGGAGCACAACCCGTCGGTCTGACGGCCGGGTTCATCCTGGAGGAAGGGCTGGAACTCGACGTGCTCGGTGCCGTCGCCGAAACCATGGGCAAGGCGGCCGCGAGTGCCGGCGTCGGCATCGTCACCGGTGACACCAAGGTGGTTGCAAGGGGCAGTGCAGACGGGCTTTTCGTCAACACGGCAGGGGTCGGGGTGGTCCCGCCGGGGGTGCACATCGGACCGGAACGGGCGCGTCCCGGTGACCACATCATCGTGTCGGGCAACCTCGGTGAGCACGGCGTGGCCATCATGAGCGTCCGCGAAGGCATCGACTTCGGCACCGTGGTGACCACCGACAGCGCACCGCTGCACCATCTGGTCGCGGCCATGCTGGCGGCCGGGGGAGCCGCCGTGCATACGCTGCGCGATCCGACCCGGGGTGGCCTGGTGGCGTCGGTCGTCGAGATCGCGCGCGCCGCCGCGGTGGGTGTCGAGTTGGATCTGGCTGTGATCCCGGTGCCGGAGACGGTGTCGTCGGCCTGTTCATTCCTGGGACTGGACCCGCTGCAAGTGGCCAACGAGGGCAAAATGGTGGCGTTCGTCGACCCGTCGCACAGTGAGGCCGTGTTGGAGGCGATGCGGGCCCGACCGGAGGGTGCCGACGCGGCGCTCATCGGTCGCGTAGTCGCCGAGCACCCGGGCATGGTGGTGGGCAAGACGCCGTTCGGCACCACCCAGGTGATCGAACGTCAACTGGGCGAACAGCTTCCGCGGATCTGCTGAGGCGTCCCGGCCATAGCGCCGAGTGGGAATTTCACGACGCGACACGCCGATGTGCCGTCGTGGAATTCACGCTCGGCGCGCTGCGTCCGCCCACCATTGCCGGTGCACGTCGCGGCAACCATCGGCAAGCAGTTGCGCGGGCCGGTCGAACCCCGGTCGCACCGCCGCCGCGCCGGTGAAGTCCTGGCCGACGGTGTACCCGTTGGTGACCACCAGTGTGGCCAGCCCGGCCGAATGCGCAGCCCGCAGGCCGATAGCCGAATCCTCCACCGCCAGTACATCTTCGGGCCGCAACGCCAGCCGGGCCAGCGCCGCCAGGTACGCCTCGGGATCGGGCTTGAGCCGTTCGACGTCGTCGCCGGTGACGATCACCTCGGCGACACCGTCCCCGACGACGTGCCGGACCAGTGGCTCTACCCAGCGGCGGCGCCCGGTCGTCGCGATGGCCACCCGGACACCGGACCGGTGCAGGTCGACGATCAGCTTCGACAGTCCGGGACGGGCGCAGATCGCGCCGTTGAGGACGCGCATGGTGAACAGCGCCGTCTTGGTACGGTGCACGTCCTCGGCCAACCGGCCGGCGCGGGTGCCGAATCCCCGCTGTCGTAGGTCATGCGTGATGCGGCGGCGCCCACCGGCGATTGCCAGCAGCCGACCGTAGGTCTCGGGCGTCCAGACGATGTCCAGTCCGTGCTTGGCGAACGCGTCGTTGAACGCCAGCCGATGACCGTTGCGTTCGGTGTCGGCCAGCGTTCCGTCGACGTCGAAGATGACCGCTTGCAGCACGATTCCTCACCCGGACGCACGCGCGATGGTGTGCAGTGCCGCTTCGGCGACCGCGGACGCGGTCAGGCCCAGATGCGCGGCCACCTCCGGCCCCGGTCCGCTCGCGCCGAAGCACTCGATGCCGATGACCGTGTCACAAGGTCTGGCCAGCGCCCGCCAACCGATGCCGACCCCGGCCTCGATCCAGACCACCGGCAGATCCGGCAACGCCGCAATCCGTTCCCGCCACATCACCGACACCACGATCGCCGCTATCCCGCGCTCGCCCAACAGCTCTGCGGCCTGCATCGCCAGCGCGACCTCGGAGCCGCTGGCCGCCAGCATCACGTGCGGGGTATCGGCGACCGGCCGCACCACCCGCATGCCGTACTGGCGGACGTCGTCGAGGCCGGCGCCGCCGAGCTCCGGCAGGTCCTGGCGGCTCAGCACCAGAACCGTTGGGCCATCGGTGTTGTCGGCGGCGATCTGCCACGCCAGTGCGGTCTCGGCGGCATCGGCCGGCCGCAGCACGGTCAGTCCCGGGATGAGCCGCAACGACTCCAGCTGCTCGATAGGCTGATGCGTGGGACCGTCCTCACCGACATGCACCGAGTCGTGGGTGAACACGTACACCACGGGCAGTTTCATCAACGCCGACAACCGCAGGGCCGGCCGCAGATAGTCGGCGAACACCAGGAAGGTGCTACCGAACGGCCGCAGCCCACCGTGCAGGGCGATACCGTTCATCACCGCCGCCATGGCATGTTCGCGGATTCCGAAATGGATGGTGCGACCACTGAAGTCATCCGGTGCGACGTCCCCGCCGGGGATGGCGGTGTTGGTCGAGGCGGCCAGGTCCGCAGACCCGCCGACCAGGCCCGGGTAAACTGCCGCCAGCGCGTTCAGCGCCTGTCCAGAGGCCTTGCGGGTGGCCGACTTTCCGCCCGCGGCGGCGCCGTCGGCCAGCGGTTTCAACACCGACAGGTCGTCGGCAACCGGGACGCAGTCCAGCGGGAAATCGGTGGACAGCTGCGGGTGGTCGACCTGCCACGCCGCGTGCGTCTGCGCCCACTGTGCGTGCGCCGCGGCCCCGCGAGAGGCGACCACCGCCGCGGCCGCACCCACCGCGAGCGGCACGTGAAACTGCTCGTCGGGCCAGTCCAGGCGGGCGCGCATCGCCTGGAGCACATCCGAACCCAGCGGGCTGCCATGGGCTTTCGGCGTTCCCTCCACTCCGGGAGCACCGAAGCCGATGGTCGTGCGCACCCGGATGAACGTCGGGCGCCCGTCACCGTCGGCGGCTTCGGTGAACGCCCGGTCGAGGGCAGGCACGTCGTTGCCGTCGGCAACACTGAGCACCCGCCACCCGTACGCCGCGAACCGGCCCTCGACGTCGTCGGCGCAACTCTGCGACGCCGGTCCGTCGATGGTGATGTCGTTGTCGTCGAAGATGACGATCAGCCTGCCCAGCCGCAACCGGCCGGCCAGCGAGGCGGCCTCGTGGCTGATGCCCTCCATCAGGTCGCCGTCGCCCGCCAGCACCCAGGTGCGGTGGCCGACCACGGTGTGGTCGTCGGTGTTGCAGCGGGCGGCCAGCATCCGCTCGGCCAGCGCCATGCCGACCGCGTTCGCAATGCCCTGTCCCAGAGGTCCTGTCGTGGTTTCGACGCCGGGCGTGTGGCCGTATTCGGGATGGCCGGGTGTTGCCGAGCCGAGCTGACGGAACCTGCGCAGCTGGCTGACCGGCAGGTCGTATCCGAAGACATGCAGCAGGGCGTACAACAGCATGGAGCCGTGGCCGGCGGAGAGCACGAACCGGTCCCGGTCGGGCCAGCGCGGGTCGGCGGGGTCGTGGCGCAGATGCCGCGACCACAGCGTCCAGGCGATGGCGCTGGTGCCCAGCGGCAACCCCGGGTGCCCGCTGTTCGCGGCCTGCACGCCGTCGGCGGCCAGAAACCGCAGCGTGTTGATCGCCAGCTGGTCCAATTCGTCGGTGCGGGTGGATGTTTCGTGGGCGAGCGGCGCAATGGTCATTGGGTCACCAGTCTTCCGTTGGTTTCACAAGCGGCGGAGCGGAGCGCCTCGGCGCGCTCAGTCATAGTGCCGGCGAACAACGCGGACCCGGCGCAGAACACGTCGGCCCCGGCGGCCGCGGCCCGCCCGATCGTGGACGGTCCGATGCCGCCGTCCACTTCGAGCTCAATTTCCATTCCGCGACTGTCGATTTCGGCTCTGGCGGCCGCGATCTTGGGTTCCATGCTCGCCAGATACCGTTGTCCGCCGAATCCCGGGTTGACCGTCATGATCAACAGCAGGTCGGTGATGTCGAGCACGTCGACGACCGCGGCCAGCGGAGTGGCGGGATTGAGCGCCACACCGGCGCGTGCGCCGAGTTCGCGGATGGCCGACAGGGTGCGGTGCAGGTGTCGACATGCTTCGGCATGCACTATGACGATGCCGCAGCCCGCCTCCACCCAACGCGGCAGCATCGGGTCGGGGTCCTCGACCATCAGGTGCGCCTCGAACCCGATCGTCACCAAGTCGCGGCAGGCGGCGATCACGTCGGGGCCAAACGTCAGATTCGGCACGAACCGGCCGTCCATGACGTCCCACTGAATACGGTCGACGCCGGCGTGCTCGATCTCCGCGACGTCGCGGCCGAGCTCGGCGAAGTCGGCCGGCAGCACGGATGCGACCAAGACTGGGTCCGTCACGTCACACCTCCCTTCAGTGGTCAACCTAAGACGGCCCGGTGGTAAATAGATCCCCATCGTGGGGGTAATCGGGGGGTACCGTGGCGACGACTGTGGAATGCACGACGGCCCCTCAGCGTGTCGCGTCGTGAAATTCACAGTCGGCAGAATAAAAGGTTGCTGTTGCCATTATCGTTAATGCATGACGGTGGTAACCGCGACACCCGTTCGCGTCGTATTGGTCGATGACCACGAAATGGTGATCGAAGGTCTCAAAGCCATGCTCGCGTCTTTCAAGAACCGGGTACGGGTGGTCGGGGAGGCGGTCGGCGCCGAGAACGCGATCGGGGTCATCGACAGTCTCCGGCCCGACATCGTGCTGTGTGATGTGCGCATGCAGGGAGCCAGCGGGCTCGACCTTTGCCGCACCATCCGGGAGCGCAACCCAGCGTCCAAGGTGATCCTGCTGTCGGTCTACGAGGACGAGCAGTACCTCTTTCAGGCGCTGCGGGTCGGGGCATCCGGTTACCTTCTCAAGGGCATCAGCAGCGACGAACTGGTGCGTCAGCTCGAGTATGTGCAGGGCGGGTCGACGGCCATCGACGCCGGCCTGGCCGCCCGCGCCGCCGACACCGCCGCCCGCCTGCAGCGCGACGAATTCTGGCCGGGAGCGCGCCAGGGCCTCAGTCAGCGCGAAAGCGAGATTCTGTCGTTCGTGGTCGCCGGCCTGTCCAATCGGGGCATCGCCGGCAAACTCGTCATCGGCGACGAGACGGTCAAGAGTCACCTGCGTTCCATCTACCGCAAGCTCGGCGTCAACGACCGCACCGCCGCGGTTGCGGTGGCCCTGCGCGAGGGGATCTACCAGTGAACGTGCGCGGTCTGGTGGACGCCGACCGCGAGGTGGCGCTACTCCTCGACATCGTGGCCGCCACCGGCAGCGGGCCGGCGGTGGAACCGGTGGCCGCGGCCGTCGCCCGGCTGATCACCGCCGCCACCGCATCCGACGTGTGCTTCGTGCACGTGCTCGACGACTCCGGCGGTTCGTTGACGCTGGCCGGTGCCACGCCGCCCTTCGACGAGTACATCGGCCAGGTGCAGCTGCGGCTGGGCGAGGGCGTCTCCGGCTGGGTGGCCCAGCACCGCGAACCCGTCGTCATCACCAGCGGCAAGGACGAGGACCCCCGCTATGTGCCGATCGCGGCGCTGCGCGGCTCGGATTTCACCTCGATGGCGTCGGTGCCGATGGAGACCGGCCTGGGCCGGCTCGTCGGCGTCCTCAACGTGCACACCGTGGCCCGGCGCGAGTTCACCGAACGCGACATCCAATTGCTGCTGGCCATCGGCCGGCTGACCGCCGGCGCCCTCGACCAGGCCCGGGTGCACCGGCAGCTGGCGGCCAAGGAACGGGTGCACGGAAACTTCGCCGAACAGGTGATCGCCGCTCAGGAATCCGAGCGCAGGCGACTGGCCGGAGACATCCACGACGGCATCAGCCAGCGACTGGTCAGCCTCAGTTACCGGCTCGACGCCGCCGCCCGTGCCGTCGAGATCGACGACTCCGCCGAGGCCACCGAACAGCTGGAGAAGGCCCGCGACCTGGTCGACCTCACGCTGGCCGAGGCCCGATCGGCGATCGGCGGCCTGCGCCCGCCGGTCCTCGACGACCTCGGCCTGGCCGGCGGCCTGGCCAGCCTGGCGTCGACCATCCCCGAGGTCGACCTCGATCTCGAGTTGGCCGACGAGCGGCTCTCCGAACATGTCGAAGTGGCGCTGTACCGCATCGCCCAGGAGTGCCTGCAGAACGTGGTCAAACACTCCAAGGCGATGACGGCCATCGTGCGTTTCGCGGTTTCCGACGGAGAGGCCCGGCTGCAGGTCTCCGACGACGGCGTGGGTTTCACGCCGTCTCCAGGGCGGGCGCCGACCAGCTACGGGATGCTGTCGATGACAGAGCGCGCGGAGCTGGTCGGCGGTCGGCTGGCGGTCCGTTCCACCCCGGGATCGGGGACAACCGTAACGGTGACCGTGCCCCTGCCGGCTCAGGCCGGCTGAAGCTCACCGCGCAGCCGCAGCGCCGCGGCATTGGCGTTCACGTGACTGGACAACGCATCCTGCGCGGCACCGATCTTCAGCTCGTCACCACGCCACGCCTTCAGCGCGGGCGACACCAGAGCCCGGCCGAACGAGAACGTCAGCGGCCATGGCGTCTGGTGGGCCTGCAGCGCGGTGAGGTTTGCTGTGGCGCGCTCCGGGGACTGGCCGCCGGACAAGAACGCGACGCCGGCCAGGTCGCCCGGCCAGGCGCGCAGCACCGACACCGTCGCCTCGGCCACCTGTTCCGCGGTCGCTTGGACCGGGTGGCGCTCGCCCTCGATCACCATGTTGGGTTTGAGCACGATGCCGGCCAGGTCCACCCGAAGCAGGCCGAGTTGCTGGCGGACGGCGGCGTGCACGCTGGCGGTCACCTCGGCGCAGCGCTGGATGCTGTGATCACCGGTCATCAGAACCTCGGGTTCGACGATCGGCACGACGCCGGCCTCCTGGCAGGCGGCGGCGTAGCGGGCCAGCGCATTGGCGTTGCACGCGATCGCGCCCCAGCTCGGGGTGTTGTCGCTGATGGTGAACACCGCGCGCCACTTGGCGAACGCCGCTCCCATCGCCGCGTAGCGGGCGAGCCGGGCCGGCAGACCGTCCAATCCTTCGGTCACCGTCTCGCCGGGGAGGCCCGGGCACGGCTTGGCGCCGGTGTCGACCTTGATGCCGGGCAGCATGCCGAGGTCGCGGACCGCCTGGGCGAACGGCCTGCCGTCGCTGAACACCTGAGCGAGGGTCTCCTCGCAGAAGATGATTCCGGAGACTCCGCCGGCCAGCCCCGGCGTGCTGGTCAGGATCTCGCGGTAGATGCGTCGACTATCCGCGGTGGCGGTGACGCCGGCCTGCTCCAGTCGGCTGGACATCGTCGCGATGCTCTCGTCGGCGGCCAGAATTCCTTTGCCGGGCGCGGTCATGGCCTGGGCGATCTTCCTGCATGTGTTCATGGCGCACACCGTAGAAAGACCCCCGACACCTGATCCTCACCCGAATGGTGGAACCGGCGGGGGTGACACAAAGACTTAACTATTTACTTCAGAATCAATGGCCTAATCTCGATAGACAGCTTCAGTATCACGATGCCACGATTCGAGCCATGACAGAGAGATGGAACGCGGGAGTCATCCCGTATGCAGAAATGGGTTACTGGCAGCCGGACTACGTGCCGAAGGACACCGACGTGTTGTGTGCCTTCCGGATCACACCGCAGGAGGGGGTGCCGCCCGAGGAGGCCGGCGCTGCCGTCGCCGGTGAATCGAGCACCGCGACCTGGACGGTGGTGTGGACCGACCGGCTCACCACGTTCGAGCACTATCAGGCCAAGTGCTACCGCGTCGACGCGGTGCCGAACACGCCCGGGCAGTGGATCGCCTGGATCGCCTACGACCTCGACCTGTTCGAGGAAGGGTCGATCGCCAACCTGACCAGCTCGATCATCGGCAACGTGTTCGGGTTCAAGCCGCTAAAGGCGCTGCGTTTGGAGGACATGCGGATCCCGACCCACTACGTCAAGACCTTCCAGGGGCCCGCGCACGGGATCGTGATGGAACGCGAGCACCTCGGTAAGTTCGGCCGGCCGCTGCTGGGCGCCACCACCAAGCCGAAGCTGGGACTCTCCGCGCGCAATTACGGCCGAGTGGTCTACGAAGCACTGCGCGGCGGTCTGGACTTCACCAAGGACGACGAGAACATCAACTCCCAGCCGTTCATGCGGTGGCGCGACCGCTTCCTGTTCTGCATGGAGGCCGTCAACCGGGCGCAGGCCGCGACCGGCGAGATCAAGGGCCACTACCTCAACATCACCGCCGGGACCATGGAGGAGATGTACGAGCGGGCAAACTTTGCCGCCGAACTGGGCTCGGTGATCGTGATGATCGACCTGACCATCGGCTACACCGCGATCCAGTCGATGGCCAAGTGGGCCCGCGACAACGGCGTCATCCTGCACCTGCACCGCGCCGGGCACGGCACTTACACACGGCAGAAGACCCATGGTGTCAGCTTCCGGGTCATCTCCAAATGGATGCGGCTGGCGGGCGTCGACCACATCCACGCCGGCACCGTCGTCGGCAAACTCGAAGGCGACCCCAACACCACCGCCGGCTTCTACGACACCCTGCGTCTGGACAGCGTCAAGGCCGACCCGGTCAAGGGCCTGTACTTCGACCAGGAATGGGCGTCGATGCCCGGCGTCATGCCGGTCGCCTCCGGTGGTATCCACGCAGGTCAGATGCACCAGCTGATCCACTACCTGGGCGAGGACGTGGTGCTGCAGTTCGGCGGCGGCACGATCGGCCACCCGATGGGCATCGCCGCCGGCGCCGAGGCCAACCGGGTCGCGCTGGAAGCCATGATCAAAGCCCGCAACGAGGGCCGCGACTACTACCAAGAAGGCCCCGAAATCCTGAAGAAGGCGGCCTCGCGCAACCGCGCGCTGGACACCGCACTGGCCACCTGGGGCGACATCACCTTCAATTACGAATCCACCGACACCCCCGACGTCGTCGCGACACCGACCCGGGTCTAAAGGAGCTCAGCCATGCGAATCACCCAGGGCACCTTCTCGTATCTGCCCGACTTCACCGACGAGGAGATCACCGCCCAGATCAATTACGCGCTCGACCACGAGTGGCCGCTGTCGGTGGAGTTCACCGACGACCCGCACCCGCGCAACATCTACTGGGAGATGTGGGGCCTGCCGATGTTCGACCTCAAGGACGCCGCAGGCGTGCTGCTCGAGGTCAACGCCTGCCGGGCGGCCAACCCGAACAGCTACATCCGCCTCAACGCCTATGACGCGAGCTTGGGCCGGCAGACGACGGCACTGTCGTTCATCGTCAACCGGCCGGCCGACGAGCCCGGATTCCGGCTGGACCGTGCCGAGCGGGCCAACCGCCAGATCGGCTACAGCACGTTCGCCTACGCCACCGAGCGACCAAGCGGGCAGAGGTACGAGTCGTCATGACCGCGTTCGGCTACCGGCCGGCGCCCGTCGAACCGGACCCCGAACCCGAGCCGGAGATCCTGGACCCGGATGCCGTCGTCGACCTGGCGGCGGCCCGGGCCAGCTCCGGGGTGGACGAGGTGCTGTCCGGGCTGGACCGCGAGCTGGTCGGCCTGGAGCCGGTGAAGACCCGCATCGCCGAGATCGCGGCGCTGTTGCTGGTCGACCGCATGCGGGAGAGGTTCGGTGTCCAGGCGGCCCAGCCGACTTTGCACATGTGCTTCACCGGCAACCCGGGCACCGGCAAGACCACCGTGGCCACCCGAATGGCCGACCTGCTGCACCGGCTCGGTTACCTGCGCCGCGGTCATCTGGTGAGCGTCACCCGCGACGACCTGGTCGGTGAATACGTGGGCCATACCGCGCCGAAGACCAAGGACGTCATCAAGCGGGCAATGGGCGGGGTCCTGTTCATCGACGAGGCGTACTACCTCTACAAAGTCGAGAACGAGCGGGACTACGGTGGCGAAGCCATCGAGATCCTGCTGCAGGTGATGGAGAACAACCGCGACGACCTGGTGGTGATCCTGGCCGGCTACGCCGACAAGATGGACCAGTTCTTCTCCGCCAACCCCGGCATGCAGAGCCGCATCGCCCACCACATCACCTTCCCGGACTACACCGTCGGCGAACTCGAGGACATCGCCGGGCTGATGGTCGACGGGCTGGGGTACCGGTTTTCCGACGAGGCCCGTGCGGTGCTGCATCAATATCTGCACCGCCGCCGGGACCAGCCGTGGTTCGCCAACGCGCGCAGCGTGCGCAACGCGCTGGAACGAGCGCGGCTGCGCCACGCGCGCCGATTGCTGGCCAATGCGGACACGCCGGTCGGCTTGGCCGAGCTGACCACGATCGAGGCGGTAGACCTGTTGGCCAGCCGGGTGTTCGAGACACGGGAGAGCGCATGACCACCAACGCACGTTTGCGGGCCCTCGTCGAAGTGGCCGATACCGGCTCGGTACGCGGGGCCGCCGAACGCCTGGTGGTCACCGAGTCGTCGATCTCCTCAGCGCTGCGCGCGTTGAGTCAGGACATCGGCATCACGCTGGTCGACCGGCACGGTCGGGGAGTCCGGTTGACGCCCGCGGGCTTGCGCTATGTGGAGTACGCCCGCCGCATCCTGGGCCTGCACGACGAGGCAATCCTTGCCGCCCGCGGCGAGGCGGATCCGGAGAACGGATCGATCCGGCTGGCCGCGGTCACGTCGGCGGGGGAGTTGCTGATCCCGGCCGCGCTGGCGTCGTTTCGCGCCGAACACCCCGGGGTGGTACTGCACGTCGAGGTGGCCGCGCGCAGCGCGCTCTGGCCGATGCTGTCCCGGCACGAAGTGGACCTGGTGTTTGCCGGACGCCCGCCCGAGGATCTGCGCAAGAAGGTGCGGGTTCGCGCCATCAGCCCCAACACGCTGATCGTGGTCGGCTGTCCGTCGGTTGCCGACGGGTTCGTCCCGGCGGCGGCCACCTGGTTGCTGCGCGAGCAGGGGTCGGGCACCCGCTCGACCCTGATGACGTTGTTGGAGGATCTCGACGTCGCGCCGCCGCAGCTGGTGCTGGGCTCGCACGGCGCGGTGGTGTCGGCGGCCGTCGCCGGCCTGGGCGTGACTCTGGTGTCACGGCAGGCGGTGCAGCGCGAGTTGGACTCCGGCGCGCTCGTCGAGTTGCCGGTGCCGGGTACGCCGATCAAGCGGCCCTGGCACGTGGTCAGCCAGCCGACGCCGCCGATGGCCACCGAGCTGCTGATTCAGCATCTGGTGTCGCACCCCGAACTGGGCTGGCGGCAGGTCAGCGCGGTGCGGCGGGCGTCATAGCCTGGCCCCGGCCCTTGCCCCGGCCCTTGCCGCGCGACACTGACACCACGCACACGACACGCCGCGGCGGGTATGCGTGGTGTCAGTCTGGCGGCGCGTGGGGCAGTACAGCTCAGCGCCGCAGCGTCTCCGACGGCGCCTCACCCCACCGCTTGCGGTACTCCACGGCGAAACTGCCCAGGTGGTTGAACCCCCAGCGCTCCGCGACCGCGGTCACCGTCACGCCGTCCGACGGCATGGCGTCCATCAGCTCCTCGTGAACCCGCTCCAGTCGGCGCTCCCGGACGTAGGTCATCGGCGTCATGTTCAGCTCCTCGCGGAACCCCTGTTGGATCGACCGGACGCTCATGTGCACCGCCTTGGCGAGGTCGTCCATGGTGATGCGCTCGGCCAGGTGGTCGTCGATGTAGTTCATCGCGTCGTGCACCACCGCCCGGCGCGGATCGGGCTGCACCGGCTGCAGGAACTCCTCGTAGTAGTTGGACGGCTGTAACTGCAGCAGCGTGCTCATCACCAGCTCCTCGATCGCGCCGATGCCCTGTCCGCGCTGGATCAGCGAACCCGGGTGGAACACCTCGCTGTGGATCAGTTGCACCACCGTGTGCCAGCGCATCGCGGCTTCGCTCGCCAGGTCGAACTCCGGGTCGAACTCCAGCGGCTTGGTCAGACTGCGGCCCAGCAGCCGAGTGAGGTGCGCGGCCATCGCGCGCTGCTCGATCCGGATCAGCAGCTGGGGCGAGTCGTGGTCGAACTGGATGCGCAGGGCCTCGCCGGGACTGGTCACCAGCGCCCGGATGGTGTTGGACTCGAAGCTGTGCCCACGATGGTCGACCAGGGCGCGGCCGTTCATCGGCATGTGCACGCCGAAGTACTGGCCCAACGCCGGGATGTCGACGGTCGCGGCCACATGGACGTCGAGGTACAGCATGCTGACGTTGCGTAGCCGCACGCCGTGCATCGTCGCAGCAAACCCCTCGACGTCCTCGGGGCCCACATGCAAAGACAGCGGGGCCAACGCCTTGGCCATCAGCCGCACGGCCTCGGTCGGGTTTTCCGTATAGAAGATCTCGTTGTCCGCCAAGGCCGGCGGGACACCGCGCGAGCGCACCTTGCGGCGCACCGGATGAGCGGTCCGGCGGACGTCGATGTACCCGAGTCGGGTCAGCCGCGACATCGCTTCGAACCCCGGTAACCGGCAGGTAAATCCCCTGGCAGTGGCCACCGTGAACGTGAGGCGTTCACTAAAGAATCGGTGGCGATCATGCAAGCCTCTCGGTCGGCCAGCGCGCGCCAACGCGCTTAACTGTTCGCAATCCTGACAGCTGCTGCGCGAAAGCGATAGGCACAGTCCGAAGCGGCGGCTAGTTTGTGATCGAGGCCACAGTCCCTGTCGAATCGGGACGCAGCCCTCTCGATTCGCTTAGGAGGTTCCCATGTCGGCAAACGGTCAGGTTGTCGCCTTGTCGCCGGGCGACCAGCTGCGCGACCGGCTTGACGACCCCGCGATCGCCGCGTCGCTCAACAGCCTGCTGGACCACGCCGACCTGTTGGCGATCCTGGTGACCGGCCTCGACGGGTTCGTGCGACGCGGTGACCAGATCAGCGAGTCGGTGGCCTCGGCCGTCGGGGAGATCCGGGGTGCCTCGTTGACCGTGCCGGGCTTCGACCAGGTCAAGGCCGAGTTGGGGTCGGTGGACGTGCAAGCGCTGGCGGCGACTCTGGCCTCGCTGGCATCGGCGCTGGTGGCCGCCGCGCCCACGCTGAACAAGATCCTCAATTCGCCGCTGGTCGACCCGCAGGCCGCCGATGTCCTCGCCGAGTTGGGGGAGGCGCTCGTCGAAGGCAAGGCGGCCGCCGCCGCGGACCCGGGCGGTCCCAAGGGCCTGTTCGGGCTGTGGCGGGTCAGCAAGGACAAAGACATCAACCGGGGCCTGGGATTCCTGATTCAGGTAGCCCGGGCATTCGGCCGGCAATTGCCTAAATAAAAAAATACTTTCCAGGCCCAATATCAACGTGGTCGCGCCCTCGGCCGCAATTCGAGAGGAGTTCCTATGGCTTCCGTTTTATGGTTTCAGGGCGGGGCGTGTAGTGGCAATACCATGTCATTCCTCAATGCCGAAGAGCCCAATGTCGTCGATCTGATCGTCGATTTCGGGCTCGATCTGTTGTGGCACCCGTCGCTGGGCCTCGAACTCGGAAAGAACGCTCAGAAGGTGTTCTGGGACTGCGCCAAAGGCGAACGTCCGCTGGACATCTTCGTGTTCGAGGGCACCGTCATCGAGGCGCCCAACGGCACCGGCCGGATGGACATGTTCGCCGACCGCGCGATGAAGGACTGGGTCACCGACCTGGCCGCCGCGGCCCAGATCGTGGTAGCCATCGGTGACTGCGCCTGCTTCGGCGGCATCCCGGCCATGGAACCCAACCCGTCGGCGTCCACGGGCCTGCAGTTCCACAAGCGGGAGAAGGGCGGGTTCCTGGGCCCGGACTTCCGGTCCAAGATGGGCTTGCCGGTGATCAACATCCCGGGTTGCCCCGCCCACCCGGACTGGATCACTCAGATCATCGTCGCGCTGGCCACCGGCCGGGCCGGCGACATCACCCTCGACGAACTGCACCGGCCCGAGACGTTCTTCAAGACGTTTACCCAAACCGGTTGCACCCGAGTCCAATTCTTCGAGTACAAGCAGTCCACGATGTCGTTCGGCGAGGGCACCCGCACCGGTTGCCTGTTCTACGAGTTCGGCTGCCGCGGGCCGATGACCCACTCGCCGTGCAACCGCATCTTGTGGAACCGCCAGTCCTCGAAGACCCGGGCCGGCATGCCCTGCCTGGGCTGCACCGAACCGGAATTCCCGCACTTCGACCTGGCGCCGGGAACCGTGTTCAAGACCCAGAAGGTCAGCGGCATGATTCCCAAGGAAGTGCCCGAGGGTTCGGACCACCTCACCTACATGGCACACGCCGCGGCCGCCCGGATCGCGGCCCCGCAATGGTCCAAGGAAGACATGTTCGTGGTCTGACGACCAGCACGCCAACAGCCCTGGTAGTGCACGAAATCATTTGGGAGGATTCATGACCGCGCTCGACCTGTATGTCAGCCCGCTGGGCCGTGTCGAGGGAGACCTCGACGTCCGCGTCACCGTCGAAGACGGTGTCGTCACCTCGGCCTGGACCGAGGCGGCGATGTTCCGCGGCTTCGAAATCATCCTGCGGGGCAAGGACCCGCAGGCCGGCCTCATCGTCTGTCCGCGCATCTGTGGCATCTGCGGTGGCAGCCACCTGTACAAATCTGCGTACGCGCTGGACACCGCATGGCGAACGCACATGCCGCCCAACGCAACCCTGGTGCGCAACATCTGTCAGGCGTGCGAAACGCTGCAGTCCATTCCGCGCTACTTCTACGCGCTGTTCGCCATCGACCTGACCAACAAGAACTACGCCAAGTCCAAGCTGTACGACGAGGCGGTGCGCCGCTTCGCTCCCTATGTCGGCACGAGTTATCAACCCGGCGTGGTGCTTTCGAACAAGCCCGTCGAAGTTTATGCGATCTTCGGTGGCCAGTGGCCGCACTCCAGCTTCATGGTGCCCGGCGGGGTGATGTGCGCGCCCACGCTGTCCGACGTCACCCGCTCCATCTCGATCCTCGAGCACTGGAAGGACAACTGGCTGGAGGGCCGCTGGCTGGGCTGCAGCATCGACCGCTGGCTGGAGAACAAGACCTGGGAGGACGTGCTGGCCTGGGTGGACGAGAACGAGTCGCAGTACAACAGCGACTGCGGGTTTTTCATCCGCTACTGCCTGGACGTCGGCCTCGACAAGTACGGCGCCGGCGTGGGCAACTACATCTCCACCGGCACCTACTTCGACCCCTCGCTGTATGAGAACCCCACCATCGCCGGGCGCAACGCCGCGCTGATCGGCCGGTCCGGCGTGTACGCCAAAGGTCAGTGGCACGAGTTCGACCAGGCCAACGTCCGCGAGGACGTCACCCACTCGTTCTACGAGGGCAGCCGGCCGCTGCACCCGTTCGAAGGCGAGACCATCCCGATCGACCCTGAACAGGGCCGCAAGCAAGGCAAGTACAGCTGGGCCAAATCTCCCCGCTACGCGGTCGGCGACCTGGGCAACATCCCGCTGGAGGCCGGCCCGCTGGCACGCCGGATGGCCGCCGGCGGCCCCAACGCCGCCGCGCACCAGGACAACGACCCGCTGTTCGTCGACATGTACAACAAGATCGGGCCCAGCGTCATGGTCCGCCAGCTCGCCCGCATGCACGAAGGGCCGAAGTACTACAAGTGGACCCGTGAGTGGCTGGACCAGCTGAACCTCAAGGAGAGCTTCTACTCCAAGCCCGTCGAGCACGCCGAGGGCATGGGTTTCGGTTCCACCGAGGCTGCCCGCGGTGCGCTGTCGGACTGGATTGTGCTGGAAGACAACAAGATCAAGAACTACCAGGTGGTGACACCGACGGCCTGGAACATCGGGCCGCGGGACAGCTCGCAGGTGCTCGGCCCGATCGAGAGTGCTCTGGTGGGCTCGCCGATCGTCGACCCGGAGGACCCGGTGGAACTCGGTCACGTGGCGCGCAGCTTCGACTCGTGCCTGGTGTGCACCGTGCACGCCTACGACGGCAAGACGGGACGTGAACTGTCCAAGTTCGTCATCAACGGGATGGTGTGATCCTGACTGCTTACGACTGCGGACTAGGCGCCCCCGACGACACCCAGGACCTGGCACCCCCCGGGTGCGAAGTCCTGGTGGTCGGCTGCGGAAACCTGCTGCGCGGTGACGACGGCGTCGGGCCGGTGCTGGTCCGGCACTTGTGGGAGCGCGGGGTTCCGGGCGGGGCGAAGCTGGTCGACGGCGGCACCGCGGGCATGGATGTGGCATTCCAGATGCGCGGCGCCCGGCGGGTGGTGATCGTCGACGCCGCGGCCACCGGCTCGGCGCCCGGCACCGTCTTCAAGGTGCCCGGCGAAGAACTGGCGGACCTGCCGCCCCTGCAGGGCCTGCACACCCACTCGTTCCGGTGGGATCACGCCATCGCCTTCGCCCGCTGGGCGCTGGGCGACGACTGTCCGGCCGACATATCCGTCTACCTGATCGAGGTCGCCGGCGTGGAACTCGGCGCCGAGCTGTCCGAATCAGTACAGGCGGCAATGGAACTCGTCATCGACCGGATCGAGGCCGAGTATCTCGCCGACCTGCGGCCGGCGCCGGACACCGAAGTCACCGTCGAGTTCACCGCCGACGGCTACCTGCGTCTGGACGCGTCGCTGGCCGCCAGCCGGTTTCCGTCCGACGCGGTGGTCGCCGTGGTCCGCGACGGAGATCTCTGGTTGATCCCGCTGCGGGGCCCGCGCAGCGGCGGATTGCTGCTCAAACAGCGCAACCCCGCCGGCGACCGCTCGCTGCTCATCCGCGAAGTGATCGAAGGCAGGGTCGGCGTGACTGGTGCATTCTGGGACGATGCACAGAAGTCGCTGCGGATTCCCCTGGGTGAAGAACTGCGTGACGCGCCGGAGCCGCCGGGGTGATTCTGATGGCTGAGCGTCCGACCGTCGGGGGGCAACAGGAGGAGCCGGAGCGCCCGCCGACGGTAGTGCGCGCCGACAGCGCAGCCGACGAGGCGCTGGACGTTCAGACCGTAGTCGTGGAAGAAGACGGCCGGTGGGCCGTGGAGATCGTTGTGGTGTTCGCCGACGGCGTCGTGCGCCGCCGCATCGACACCCACCACACCAAGCGGCGCGCCGAGATATCGGCGAGCCTGATCAAGCGCGCCGCCGAGCGCAATATCCGAGGACCGATCAATGGGTGAACGTCATGACCACAGCGCCTGAACTGGCCCGGGGAGCGCTCGCTACCCGGCCGCAACCGCTCGGCGCCTTCCCGCTGCCGCTGGGCTATCTCTTGGTCCCACCGGGTGCCGACGATGTGCGAGCAGCACTGCTGGACGGGAATGAGCCGGAGGTGTGGCCGGAAGACCTTCGCGCGCTTGAGCTTGCGCATGCCGGCGACGTCGACGCCGCACTGAAAAACCTCACCGAGGACGATCCCGTCACCCGTTACAACCGGTTCGTGCTGAGCCCCGAGGGCGTCGACACCGACACGTTGCGCGCTGACCTGGGGGAGTTCGGTGTACTGGTCGACCTGGTGCTGTTCACCGTCGGGCACCGGGACACCCCGCCCGACGCCGACGGGACCACCGGTGAACTGGCCGCCGTCACCCTGTCCGCGCAGGCGAGTCAGGCGCTGGCCGAGGCCAACCCGCTCAAGGCCCGGGCCCTGCTGGAGCGCGCCGCGGAGGCCGCCGCGACGGTGTCGCGGTGTCTGGAGGGCACGATGATCGCGGCGGCCGGATCGATCTGCCGCGATCTCCGCGACCCGTCGGCCCAACAGCATCTCGAGCGCGCGCTGCGGCTCCTCGACGGAGCCGAGGGCCTGCGCGTCGCGCGCGCCGAGCTGCACCTCACCGTCGCCGGGATGATTCACGAACGCGCCCAGGACAATCCGGGCCTGCTCGCCCAGGCGATTCCGCATTACCACTCCACGCTGCAGCTGGTGCTGCGGGAAGAGGCGCCGCTGCTGTGGGCCTCTGCGCACGCCAACCTCGCGACCGCCTACCTCACCATGCCGATGGTGGAGGCCTCCGGACAGCTGCGCCTCGGCGTGGCGGCACAATCGCTGCGGTCCGCGCTGAAGGTCTACACCCGCGAGGAGTATCCCGAGCAGTGGGCCAGCGTCCAATTGAATCTGGCCAACTCCCTGGTCTACACGCCGTCGAAACACCAGGCCGAAAACCTCATGGAGGCAGTGGAACTCTACGAAGGCGTGCTCGCCGCACGGGGCCGGGAGACCGACCCGATGGGCCGGGCCAGGGTGCTGGCCAACCAGGGCAACGCGCTGGCTCACCTGGGAATCTTCGACCAGGCCAAGGCCAAACTGTACGAGGCGCGATTCCTGTTCGAGGAGCAGCAGGACGACGACTCCGTGCGGGCCGTGCGCGGCGTGCTGGACGAGATCGCCCGACAGGTCGCGCTGTCGCGCACCGGAGACGCACGATGACCACCGTGTTCGAGCCCGGTCTGGAGGAACTGGCCAAACGGGTCGACGACGCGGTCGCGGCTCTGGCCGACCTCGACCCCAAAGCACGCGCCGTCGCCGAGGAGCTGAAGTCCGCGCTGGAAGCGGTGCACCGCGCCGGTCTGGTGACCATCGTGCGCCGGATGCGTGAGGACGACGGGGCGCGGGCGGTGCTGTTCGAGTTGGTGGACGACCCGGTGGTGCACCTGCTGCTGTCGTTGCACGAGATCATCCGGCCGGACCCGGTCACCCACGCCAACCGGGTGCTGGTCGGCGTGCGCCCCCAATTGCAAAGCCACGGAGGCGATGTCACCCTGGTCCGGGTCGAGGACGGTACGGCCTACGTGCGGCTGGAAGGAGCCTGCAACGGCTGCTCGATGTCTTCGGTGACGCTGCGCAACCTGGTGCAGGAGGCGCTGGTCGAGGGCGTTCCGTCGATCACCGCCGTCGAAGTGCTGCCCAATGAGCCGTCACCGACGCTGATCCCGCTGGAGGCGCTGCGGATCGGTCCGTCCCGGGACGGCTGGGCCAGGCTGGGACCGGCCGCGGACGTGGCCGACGGCGACCTGACCGTGCGCAGCCTGACCACCGACGCCGGCGAGAGCGCGGACGTTCTGGTGATCAGCGTCGAGCACCGGCTGTCGGCTTACCGCAACGAATGTGCCCATGAGGCAATGCCTTTGGACAACGCGATCCTCGACCTGGACAACGGCACCCTCACCTGCCCGTGGCACGGCTTCTGCTACGACGCCTCCTCGGGTGAATGCCTCAGCGCGCCCGGAGCGCAACTCGAGCAACTGCCGCTGCGGATCGACAACGGAGACGTCTGGGTCCGAGTGGGCGGATGAGCCGCTACACCGTTCGGCACAATATCGCCGCACTACCACCGCGCGTCGACCCCGTCGCCACCACCGACCTCACCGGCGGGTGGTCACCGGAGGTGTGGCTGGGCGCACCCGCACCCGGCGGCCTGAGCCTTCCGGCGGCCAAACCCACAATGGCGTGGATGTATTCACCGCGCGGTGTGTTCCTGGGCGACGAGCACCTGGTGGTCGCGGACTCCGGTAATCACCGCGTACTGATCTGGCACGGAATCCCCGCCGACGACGAGCAACCGGCCGACGTCGTGCTGGGACAACCGGACGGCGAGACCGAAGGCCGCGCCGCCGGCGGCCGGGGACCCGAACGTGGCATGAATCTGCCCACCGGCGTGCTGGTGCACGACGGGCGGCTCATCGTCGCCGACGCCTGGCACCATCGAATCCTGATCTGGAACAACGTCCCGCGGGCCAACGATGTCGCACCGGACGTCGTCCTCGGGCAAGCCGACGCGTCTGCCGTGGAGCCCAACGCCGGGGCCGAATGCTCCGCCTCGTCCTTCTACTGGCCGTTCGGCATCGCGATCATCGGCGACACCTTCTGGGTCGCCGATACCGGCAACCGGCGGGTCCTCGGCTGGCACAACGGGATTCCCTCTCCGGGCCGGCCGGCCGACGTGGTGCTGGGCCAGCCGAGTGCGTCCCACCGGGAGGAGAACAGGGGAGCGGTGCCCGGTCCCGCCAGCTTCCGCTGGCCACATGACATCGCGGGACGCGAGGATTTGCTGCTGATCGCGGACGCCGGAAACCACCGCATCCTGGGGTGGTCGCCCGCACCCGACACAGACCGCCCCGCCGACATCCTGCTTGGGCAACCAGATTTCGCCAGTGCGGAGGAATGGCCGTACGGTCCCCACACCGGTGACCGGTTCCGGTTCCCCTATGCCATCGGCCTGGCCGATGATCGCCTGGCCGTCGCCGACACGGCCAACAACCGAATCCTGTTGTGGGACGGGGTTCCCGCTGATGGTCGTGCGGCCGATCATGTTCTGGCTCAGCCGGGTTTCGGCGCCAACGGCGAGAACCGCTGGACATCGGTGCAGCGCGACACGCTGTGCTGGCCCTACGGTCTGTCATTGCACGGTGACCGGCTGGCCGTCGCGGACTCCGGCAACAACCGCGTCGTGATCTGGCGGCGCCGGTGAGACCGCGAATCGTCCAGTCCGACGGTCAGATCGGGTTCTTCTGGGCCACTCCGGGAGGTAGGCGCACGTCCCTGCAGGCATTGGTGGTCGGGGACGACGAGGCCGACCGGTTGGTCGCCACCCACCTGGAAGCTCTCGATGACGCGTTGATCATCGCCGCGGAGCGGTTCGGCGAAATACTGGGCGGCGGGAGAGGTCCCGCGAACGCTGACGAGCGCGACGATCTGGTCGACTTGCACCGCACCCTGGACCGGCTGTGCTTCGAGTACGCCGCGGCCATCGAGTCGACCGGTGCGGCGCCGGACCTGCGGGCCGGAAAGATCATCGGGACGGCCGCCCTGTTCTCCATTTGTGCCCGCCAGCCGCTCGGCCTGTTGGGCCCGGCGCCCCTTGACGGCCAACTCGACGAGCCGACCCTGGGCGTGGTGGGCGGATTCGGCGAGCTGCAGCAGGTGGATCCGGACCGCCCCTGGCTGGGTGGCCGGTGGGTGGTGCGAACCGAAGCGGGACAACGTTTTCCGCTGACGCTGTCGATGCTCATGTTCGACAGCTCGGGGGTGAACAAGGATGCCGCCCGCAAGGAGCATCTGGAAGCTTTGCGGTCGGTCGTCGCGTCGGCGCAGCGCGCGGAGGCCGACCCGCTGGCCGTCACCTGTGCGGTGGACTGGCTGCTCTACGACTGGCTGATGGCGCACCGCGACGGACCGGACAGCGCCGAAATCGTCTTCCCGAAAGGACATGAAGCCGACGCCGGTGTCGTGGTTGCGGCGGCCGCCACTTCGGTGACAGCGCGGGCGACGTTTGACCCGGGCCTGGTGGGACTGGGCTGACCCCGGATCCCATTCACCTTGCAATTCCCCCGATTCGGGGTGAAGGCGATCCATCGCATCGCGCAGGCTATCCGGTGTGAACCTCTCTGTTGTGATCATGGTCGTGGTGGCCATCGCCGGTGCGTACGGGTGCGAGGTGCTGGTCGAGTTGGCCATCGCCGTCTTCGCCAAACCGAGGGACTGAGCGCGGTGGCCGTGTGGTGGTTGATCGCGCTGCCGCTGACCGGTGCGGCGGTGCTGTTGCTGGGTGGTCGACGCGTCGACGCGTGGGGACACCTGCTGGCATGTGCGATGGTCGCGGCCTCGTTCTGCTGCGGCGCAATACTTTTCGCCGACCTGTCACAGCGCCCGGCGCCGGACCGGGCCATCCACGAAACGCTGTTCACCTGGGTGCCCTCGCTGCGGGTCGACTTCGGGCTGCAGCTCGACGCCCTGAGCGCGTGTTTCGTGTTGTTGATCACCGGTGTGGGCGCATTGATCCACGTGTACTCGATCGGCTATATGCGCGAGGACCCCGGACGCCGTCGTTTCTTCGGCTACCTCAACCTCTTCGTGGCCGCGATGCTGCTGCTGGTGCTGGCCGACAACTACCTCGGGTTGTACTTCGGCTGGGAGGGCGTGGGTTTGGCGTCCTATCTGCTGATCGGCTTCTGGTCACACAACCCTGCGGCCGCGACCGCGGCCAAGAAGGCTTTCATCGTCAACCGGGTAGGCGATGTCGGACTGGCACTGGCCCTGATGATCATGTTCACCCAACTCGGAACACTCTCCTACGCTGGCGTTTTCGCCCGTGCATCGGGAGCGTCCGGGGCCACTGTGACCGCGATCGGATTGGCCCTGTTGCTGGCCGCCTGCGGCAAGAGCGCACAGGTGCCCCTGCAGTCCTGGCTCGGCGACGCGATGGAGGGCCCCACTCCGGTCAGCGCGCTGATCCACGCGGCCACCATGGTCACCGCCGGGGTGTATCTGATCGTGCGTTCCGGCCCGGTGTTCAACCAGTCGCCCACCGCACGGACGGCGGTGGTGGTCGTCGGGTCGGTCACCCTGCTGGTCGGCGCGATCATCGGCTGCGCCAAGGACGACATCAAGAAGGCCCTGGCCGCATCCACAATGTCGCAGATCGGCTACATGGTGCTGGCCGCCGGCCTGGGGCCGCCGGGATATGCGGTGGCGATCATGCACCTGTTGACGCACGGGTTCTTCAAAGCCGGACTGTTTCTGGGGGCCGGATCGGTGATGCACGGCATGAACGACGAGACCGACATGCGCCGCTACGGCGGTCTGCGCACGGCCATGCCGATCACGTTCGCGACCTTCGGGCTCGGCTATCTGGCGATCATTGGGGTGCCGCCATTCGCCGGCTTCTTCTCCAAAGACGCCATCATCGAGGCCGCCTTCGCCACCCATTGGGCGCTCGGCGCGGTGACACTGGTCGGCGCCGGCATCACCGCGTTCTACATGACCCGCGTGATGGTCATGACCTTCTTCGGTGAAAAGCGTTGGCAGCCCGGCGCGCATCCGCACGAAGCCCCGGCCGTCATGACCGCGCCGATGCTGGTGTTGGCCCTCGGTTCGCTGGGCGGCGGGGCGGCACTGGCCGTGGGTGGCACCTTGCAACGCTGGCTGCAACCCGTGACGAACCCCACCGACGGCGCGGAGCCACAGCACGCCATGTCCGGAGGGGCGCTTACCGCGCTGACCCTGACCGTGGTGGGCGCCGGAATCCTGGTCGCCGCACGCAATTACGTCGCCCAGCCGGTGCGGAGGACCGCTTCGGAATGGGCCTCGGGCGCGGTGATCGCCGCTCGCCAGGACCTGTTCGGCGACAGCGTCAACGAGGCGGCGTTCATGCGGCCGGGCCTGCGCCTGTCCCGGGCGATGGTCGACGTGGACCGGGTGGGCATCGACGGTGTCGTGGAGGGCGTAGCCCGGCTGATTGGTACGGCCTCGACCGGTGTCCGGCGGATGCAGACCGGGTTCGCCCGGTCGTACGCGCTGACGGTCTTCTTCGGAGCCGCCGCGTTGCTGCTGAGTGTCGCGTTGGTGGGTTCGACATGATCTTGACCGCATTATGGCTGGCGCCGCTAGCCGGAGCGATGATGGTGGCGGCGGTACCCGCCGGCCGGCCGCTGGCTGCCAAGTGCACCTCCCTCGGCGTCTCGGCCGGGGTGCTGGTGATCGTGGGCGTGCTGGTGGCGGGGTTCGATCCGGCGGACCCGCAGTACCAGTTCGTCGAAAATCAGTCCTGGATAAGGTCATTCGGTGCCGGCTACACCGTCGGGATCGACGGCGTCGCACTGGTGCTTATTCTGTTGACCACTGTCCTGATGCCCTTGCTGCTGCTTGCCGGCTGGAATGACGCCGTCCGGCCCAGCGGCTACCTGGCGCTGATGCTGGTCGTCGAGTCGATGATGCTGGTCGCCCTGGTGGCGTTGGATGTGCTGCTGTTCTTCGTGTTCTTCGAGGCCATGCTGATTCCGATGTACTTCCTCATCGGCCGGTACGGGGGAGCCGGGGCGCCGCGGGCAGCGCTGAAGTTCCTGCTGTACAACCTGTCCGGTGGACTGTTGATGCTGGTCGCGTTGATCGGCCTGAATCTGGTTTTCGGAACGTTCGATTCGCGCGCCATCGCCGCCGGGATGTCGTCGGGTGACATGACGGCCGATCCGGACGTCGTGCATCTGCTGTTTCTCGGGTTCCTGCTCGCGTTCGCCGTCAAGGCGCCGCTGTGGCCGCTGCACACCTGGCTACCCGCGGTGGCAGCGGAGTCGACGCCGGTGACCGCGGTGCTGATGATGGCCGTCGTCGACAAGATCGGCACGTTCGGGATGCTGCGGTACTGTGTGCGGCTCTTTCCCGACAGCGCGGTCCTGTTCCGGCCGTTCGTGATCGCGCTGGCCGTGGTCGCAATCATCTACGGCGCCCTGGTGGCGATCGGGCAGAGCGACATCATGCGCGTGATCGCCTACACCTCGATAAGCCACTTCGGCTTCATCGTGCTGGGCATTTTCGCGATGACGAGCCAAGGGCAGTCCGGCGCGACGCTCTACATGGTCAATCACGGGCTGGCCACCGCCGCGCTGTTCCTCATCGCCGGGTTCCTGGTGTCACGCCGGGGAACCCGGCTGATCGCCGACTATGGCGGGGTGCAGCAGGTCGCGCCGGTGCTGGCCGGGACTTTCCTGGTCGCCGGCATGGCGTCGCTGGCGCTGCCCGGCCTGGCGCCGTTTGTCAGCGAATTGCTGGTGCTTATCGGCACTTTCAGCCGGTATCCGCTTGTCGCCGTGCTGGCGGCGACCGGACTGGTGCTATCGGCGGTGTACATCCTCTGGCTCTACCAGCGGATCATGACGGGCCCCCGGAGAGACGCGGTGCGCGACCTGGTGCCCCGGGAGCTCAGTGTCGTGGTGCCGTTGCTGGCGATGCTGATAGTGCTGGGGGTGTACCCGAAGCCGGCGCTGGATGTGATCGACCCGGCGATCGCACACGCGGTCGCCGGCAAGTAGCCCGCATAGTCACATCCGTCACTTCAGCATCGGAAATGTGAGGCACAAAGCCGTCAGGAAAGTGATATCGCATGCGTCATCACATTTCGTAGCAGAGTGGGTCGACTCCGGCAGGGGCGGCTGTGACTGATGTGACTGACAGCGCCGCGCCGACCCGCGCCGGCGCTAGCGCGCCGCCGCCAGCAGCGCCCTGCGACGCTCCAGCAGCCGCAACACCATCGGGGTGAAGATCAGCTGCATGGCCAGATCCATCTTGCCGCCGGGGCACACGATGGTGTTGGGCCGGGACATGAACGAATCATGCAGCATGGCAAGCAGATACGGAAAATCGATACCGTGCGGGTCGCGGAAGCGGATGATCAGCATCGACTCGTCGGCGGTCGGGATGGACCGGGCGATGAACGGATTCGAGGTGTCCACCACCGGCACCCGCTGAAAGTTGACGTCGGTGTGCGAGAACTGGGTGCACATGTAGTTCACGTAGTCGGGCATCCGGCGCAGGATGGTGTCGGTCACCGCCTCAGAGGTGTAACCGCGGGACACCTTGTCGCGGTGCAACTTCTGGATCCACTCCAGGTTGATCACCGGCACCACGCCGATCCGCAGGTCGGCATGTGCGGCGACATCGACCTCGTCGGTGACGATCGCGCCGTGCAGCCCCTCATAGAACAACATGTCGGTGTCCTCGGGGATCTCCTCCCACGGGGTGAAGGTACCGGGCTGCTGCCCGAACGGCTCGGCTTCCTTCTCGTCGTGCAGGTAGCGGCGCACCTTGCCGGTTCCGGTCTCGCCGTAGGTCGCAAAGAGGTCCTGCAACTCCTCGAAGAGATTCGCCTCCGGCCCGAAGTGGCTGAAGGTATGGTCGCCGCGGGCATGCGCGTCGGCGATCGCCGCCTTCATCGCCACCCGGTCATACCGGTGAAAGCTGTCGCCCTCGACGAACGCCACATTGATGTCTTCCCGGCGGAAGATCTGGTCGAAAGTCCGCATGACGGAGGTGGTTCCGGCTCCCGAGGAGCCGGTGACGGAGATTATCGGGTGCAGGCGTGACATGTGTGTTCTCCTTCCGGCTCAGCCGGCCACGACGCGGTAGAGGCCCCGCACGCCGTACAGCGGCGAGCTGGACGGCCGGACATAGTCTTTGCGGTGGTATTCCTCGATCAGCTCGACCTCGTCGGCCGCGCCGAAGATCAGCGGCACCCGCTGGTGCAATCCGGTCGGAACCACGTCCATCAGCCGCGCACGGCCCGTGCTGGCCAGACCGCCGGCCTGCTCGACCAGAAACGCGATGGGGTTGGCCTCGTACAGCAGTCGCAGGCGTCCCGGCTTGGCCGGGTCCTTGGCGTCACGCGGGTAGAGGAACACCCCGCCGCGGGTCAGGATCCGATGGGTCTCAGCGACCAGCGATGCGACCCAGCGCATATTGAAGTCCTTGCCGCGCGGCCCCGTGCGGCCCGCCAGGCATTCGTCGATGTAACGCTGCACCGCCGGCTCCCAGAACCGCCGGTTCGACGCGTTGATCGCGAATTCGCCGGTCGTGCTCGGAATCCGGATGTCAGCACGGGTCAGAATGAATTCACCGAGCGCCGGGTCCAACGTGAACGCGTGCACGCCGGTGCCCACCGTGAGCACCAGCATCGTCGACGGGCCGTAGATCGCATAACCCGCGCACACCTGCTGTGAGCCGGGCTGCAGAAAGTCCTCGACGGCTGGGTCGGCACCCGGCTCGGGAGCACGCAGAATCGAAAAGATGCTTCCCACTGAGACATTTACGTCGATGTTGGACGAACCATCGAGCGGGTCGAAGATCAGCAGGTACTTTCCGCGCGGGTAGTGCGCCGGCAGTTGGTAGGGCTCGGCCAGCTCCTCGGAAGCCATCCCGGCCACCTGCCCGCCCCATTCGGTGGCCCGCAGGAAGTAGTCGTTGGCCAGCACATCGAGCTTCTGCTGGACTTCGCCCTGCACATTCACCACGTCAGCGGCGCCCAGCACGCCACCGAGTTCGCCCTGGGCCACCCGGGTCGAGATGGCCTTGCAGGCCAGGGCGACGTCGAGGATCAACGAGTTCAGTTCACCGCTGGCATCTGGGTGACGGCGTCTCTCCTCGATGAGGAACTTCACCAGCGTCGTGTGGTGGGTGAGCATGCGCGGTACCTCCAACGGGCAGCAAAAGACCTCGTCACATGGTCTGATCGGGGCGCCCACAGCTCATCCCCCGGTTGGGTGGTCCGCTGGGGGTATCCGCGCGCGTCCTCTGCCGGGCACACCGAAGCTGCCCTAATGTCACTCCCGTGACCGTGTGTGCCGTGGTGTACAGCGACGACAACAGCCTGCGCCGCTACGTCGTCGGTTCTCTGGGCAGCGCAACGCGCCTGGCATTCGTGGACTCATATCCGGCGCTGCTGGCCCGCATGACCCTGGGTGGCGTCGACCTGCTGATCCTTGACGGTGACGCCACACCGGCCGGCGGCATCGATGTCGCGCGGCAAGTCAAGGACCGGATCGGCGACTGCCCACCGATTCTGCTGGTGGTAGCTCGCGCCGCCGACGCCTGGTTGGCCCTGATGTCCAAAGCCGACGCGACAGTGGGGCCGGGCCGCGACCCGCTCGCACTGGCCGCGGCCGTCAGGCGGTTGGTGACACGTTCGGGCCCTCGACCCGCAGCCTGAAAATCTCTCCGCGCCAGAGTATTCCGGAAGAGATCGGCGCAAAGGCCTGCCGACGACGCGCGCTGTGTGACAAGTTCGCCGCGCGCACGGCCGCGACGAGTGAGCCGTTTCCGGTGACCAGACCTCGCTCGGTGGGTAGCGTGACATCGAGGTTGGTTGCCACCCAACGGTGAAAAATCTACTCCGACAATAGTTCCGGCCTCAGCAGCATGCGGGCCAGGGCGTCGGCCAGCCACTTCTCGTATTGGTCTGGTGACCGACCCAAATCAACGGTAAACAGGGAAAACAGGTAGGGCGCCATGATGGTGACCAGGATGTCGGCAGCGTCGTCTTTGGTCAGGCTCGGGCGCAGCGCCGGCCCCAGTTGCTCCACCCATGACGCACAGTCAGCGCGTATCTCGTGAGTCACCCTCATGCGCAGTTCGTCCAGGCCCGCCTGCAGCATCACCTGTATCAACGGTGCCACCCGTTGGTGCAGCTCCCGGGCGAAGTGCGCTGCGGTCGCGAAGAACATGCGCTTCGGCACGCTGGACATATCGGGGAGCGGCGGCATTCGATCAACCAAAGTTTCGGGCCCGTAGTCACCCAGGACTGCGACGTCGATTGCCTTCGAGAGCACACCGGCCTTCGATCCGAATGCCGCGTAGACCGTTTGCGGCGAGACGCCTGCAGCTTGCGCGATCTGGTCGATAGACGTCGCGGCGAAACCCTTTTCCACGAAGAGAGCCGTCCCCGCCGTGACGATCCGGCGTTGACGAGCCTCGGCATCGGCCTGCCGACGGCTGTTGTCATATGTTCGCCGCGATTCGCGTTCAGACGTTGACACCCGCATCCCAACTTCCATATAGTTGACTCTATTCAATGTAGTTAACTCTGGCTAAAGATTACTACAGGAGGGTGAGCGCCATGCAAACCACGCGCGTACCACCGGTTCGGTTGGTGAAACTGGTTGACCGCCTGCGGTATAGCTTCTATCGATTGCATCAGCGACTTGCGCCACGCCCAGTCGTGATGATTGAGCTCATTCTGGCGGGCTGGGTCTCGCAGGCGATAGAAGCAGCCGCCGAACTGGGTATCGCGGACGCGCTCGCAGAGGGCCCGCTGCGGCCCGACGATCTTGCTGCAAAGGTTGGTGGCGACCCCGACGCGGTAAGCCGACTTCTGCGGGCGCTGGAAAGTCGTGGCATATTTCGTCGGCACCCAAGTGGGGCTTATGGCCTCACGCCGCTCGCGGACACGCTGCGGACAGACGCTCCGGGGTCGATGGCTGCGGCAGCCAAGTTCTACGGATCGCCGCAGCATCGCGAACACTGGAGCATGCTTGCAGAGTCCATCAGAACCGGCAGGGCGAGCATTCCACGCCTTCGCGGCAAGGAATTTTTCGACTACCTCGGCGACAATCCTTACCTGGCAGAGCTTTTCAACGGTGCCATGACCAGTATTTCGGAGATGGCTGAGTTCCCCGTGGTTGCCGCCTACGACTTCACCCCATACCAAACGATCATGGATGTCGGCGGCGGACACGGCCGATTGCTGGCCGCAATCCTGGCGGCAGCGCCGACCGCTCGCGGTGTGCTGCTGGAAATCCCCGAAGTTGCGGCCGGGGCACTACCACTGTTGCGAAAACTGGGCGTGGCAGAGCGGGTTCGCATCGAGACAGGGTCGTTCTTCGATGGCATCCCGGCAGGGGCCAACCTGTACTTCCTGAAGAACATCATTCACGACTGGCCCGATGACAAGGCTGAGGCTATCTTGCGCAACCTGCGTACCGCGGGCGGAGTGGACTGCACCGTTGTCCTGGTCGAACTCGTGATACCGGAGCACAATCGCGAATTCGTCGGCAAGTGGGTTGACCTCGAGATGCTCTTGGGTACGGATGGCAGCCGCGAACGCACTGCGGAGGAGTACCGGACGTTGCTCGCGAGCGCTGGATTCAGGATGACGCGGGTGATTCCGACCGCTTCGCCGTTCAGTCTCGTGGAGGCCAAGGCGTGCTGATAAACAGGGAGGCCGCCAGTCGTTGCGCGTGCGAGCCGGAGTAGCGGCCAGCCACGCTGACCGCTAGGTTGTCGCCCGGTCATTCGTGGCCGCCTGGTCGACACGCTCGACCCGCAGCGAGTCGCTGTCGGCGTTGATTCCGCTGAGGTCCGCTGCGACGTAGGTCGGTCGTTGCGCGGGCGGCGCGGCCAATGCCTCGGCCGCCGTCGTCACTCCGCTGAGCACCAGCAGGCTGGGCAGCCCGGCCGAGTTGGCGCCGGCGATGTCGGTGTCCAGCCGGTCACCGACCACCAACGGCCGGTGAAAGTCGCCCCGTGACAGCGCGTTCCGGAAGATCGGTGCATACGGTTTCCCGACCACGCGCGGGGTGCGGCCGGTAGCCGCGCGCAACGCCGCGATCAGCGAGCCGTTTCCGGGGACGAGGCCGCGCTCGGAGGGCAACGTGAGATCCGGGTTGGTCGCCACCCAGGGTGTGCCGGCGCGGATCGCCAGCGCCGCCTCGGCAAGGTCGTTCCAGCAGATGTCCGGCGAGAACCCCTGCACGACGGCGACCGGGTCGTCCCCCCATCGACGCACCGGTCGCAGGCCGACGCCGGCCACCTCGGCGGCCAACGCCTCTGAGCCGACTACCAGCACCGCTGCGCCAGAATTCAATTCGCTGCCCAAAGCCTCTGCGGCGCACTGGCCACTGGTGATGACGTCGTCGGCGTCTGCGGCGAACCCCAACCGGCACAGATGATCTGCAACCTGGACAGCGCTACGCGATGCGTTATTCGTCAGAAACAACGCGCGCGAGGTCAGGCCGGAGAGTGCCTCAACGGCGCCGGCGATCGGTCGCGAACCCCGGAACAGCGTGCCGTCGAGATCCAGCAAGAGGCAGTCGTGCAGGGCGGCCAGTGTCACCTGTTTCTCCCGAGGTCCCGGACAATTCCGAGAATCTACGGCCCAATCGCACGCGAAATCATCCCCCCGGCGGGGGAGCCTCAGCGGAAGACCGTCTCACTCAGCATGCGCCGGCACCAGGTGCGGTAGTGCTCAACGGACCACCCGTGCGCGAGTACTACGCAGATAGGTGTCGACATTGGCGATCACCCCGACCGTTTGGACCAGATCGTCGAAGGGCACATCGGCACGCAACCATCCTCGGTTCCCTTCGGCGCGGCCACATTGATCAGCACCCCGCCCGCCCGGCGGCGGTAGCCCACCGGTATTTCGAATGTCTTGCCCGAGCGGTGGCCCTCGTAGCGGATCACGACAAGACCGCGGCGAACCACGCCCCCGATTACCGGCGCATTGATGAGCGCGACGGCCAGAGCGTTGACGGTCCGGCCCAATGCCGAGTCGGACATTCCGGCAGCCATCGGGCGCTCGGCCGAAACCACCCCGTCACATCCCGTACCCGCGGATCACGGCAGATTCCCGTCTCGCTAAATTCAGGACCGGTCGCCCTTTCCCGGGCCGAGTACGTCTCAGGAGGAATCTCATGAACGCGCAGGTCGAGCAGCTGGAATTCCAGGCAGAAGCCCGGCAACTGCTGGATTTGATGGTCCATTCGGTCTACTCCAACAAGGACTCGTTCCTGCGGGAGCTGATCTCCAACGCCTCCGACGCGCTGGACAAGCTGCGCATCGAGGCGCTCCGCAACAAAGAGCTCGAGGTGGACACGTCCGACCTGCACATCGAACTCGAGATCGACAAGGAAGCCAGAACGCTCACCATCCGCGACAACGGGATCGGCATGACGCGCGCGGAGGTGGTGGATCTGATTGGGACGCTGGCCAAGTCAGGCACCGCGGAGTTGCGCAAACAACTCAAGGACGCCAAGGACGCTCAAGCGTCCGAGGAACTCATCGGCCAGTTCGGCATCGGCTTCTACTCGTCGTTCATGGTGGCCGACAAGGTCGAACTGCTGACCCATAAGGCCGGCGAGAGTGAAGCCACCAGGTGGGAATCCAGCGGCGAGGGCACCTACACGATCGAAGCGGTCGAGGGTGCCCCGCAGGGCACGTCGGTCACCCTGCATCTCAAGCCCGAGGATGCCGAGGACGAACTGCACGACTACACCTCGGAGTGGAAGCTCAAGAGCCTGGTCAAGCAGTATTCGGACTTCATCGCGTGGCCCATCCGCATGGAGGTGGAGCGACACATCCAGGTCCCGGTAGAAGAAGGCTCCGAGGAGACCAACGAAGAGGTCGTCGTCGAGACCGAAACCCTCAACTCGATGAAGGCCCTGTGGGCCAGGCCGAAGGACGAGGTCTCCGAGGAGGAGTACAAGGAGTTCTACAAGCACATCGCGCACGCCTGGGATGACCCGCTCGAGGTCATTGCGATGAAGGCCGAAGGCACCTTCGAATACCAGGCGCTGCTGTTCCTCCCGTCGCAGGCGCCTTTCGACCTGTTCAACCAGGACGCCAAAGTCGGCGTGCAGCTCTACGTCAAGCGCGTGTTCATCATGGCCGACTGCGAAGAGCTGATGCCGGTCTATCTGCGCTTCGTCAAGGGTGTCGTCGACGCACAAGACTTGTCGCTCAACGTTTCCCGCGAGATCCTGCAGAAGGACCGGCAGATCAACGCGATCCGCCGGCGGCTGACCAAGAAGGTGTTGTCGACGATCAAGGAGATCCAGGCGGAGCGGCCGGACGATTACCGCACCTTCTGGACACAGTTCGGCAAGGTCCTCAAGGAGGGCCTGATGTCGGACTTCGACAACCAGGAAGCCCTGTTGTCCATCTCCTCGTTCGCCTCCACCCACAGCGAGGAGGAACCCACCACTCTGGCCCAGTACGTCGAGCGGATGAAGGAAGGCCAGACGCAGATCTTCTACGCCACTGGTGCGTCCCGTCAGCTCCTGGAGAAGTCGCCGCACCTGGAGGCGTTCAAGGCCAAGGGTTACGAGGTGCTGCTGCTCACCGACCCGGTCGACGAGGTCTGGGTGGGCGTGGTCAACGAGTTCGACGGCAAGCAGTTGCAGTCGGTGGCCAAGGGTGAAGTGGATCTGGACTCCGGCGAGGAGACCTCGGAGGCGGAGCGCGAAGAGCAGCAGAAAGAGTTCGCCGACCTGCTCACCTGGCTCAAGGAGACGCTGAGCGAGCACGTCAAGGAGGTGCGGTTGTCCACCCGGCTGACGGACTCGCCGGCCTGTCTGATCACCGACGCCTTCGGCATCACCCCCGCTCTGGCCCGCCTGTACCAGGCGTCCGGGCAGGACGTTCCGGTCGGCAAACGGACCCTGGAACTGAATCCGAACCACCCGCTGGTCACCGGTCTGCGGCAGGCTCATGCCGACCGCCCGGACGACACCTCGGTCGGCGAGACGGCCGAATTGCTCTACGGCATAGCACTGCTGGCCGAGGGTGGGTCGCTGGACGACCCGGCGCGCTTTGCCGGGCTGTTGGCCGACCGGCTGACGCGTACCGTGTAGGTCGCCGACACGCCTGCCGCCAAACTGACGCTGCGCACACGGGCCGCGGCGTGTCGTGTGCGCACGTTCAGTGTCGCTGTGCGGATCTGGTGCGGGATCGGCGATTGAAAGCCGGCCGGAACGGATATCCGCATCTCATGACTGTGTTTCGGGCCATCGATCCGCACGGTGTGATCGTCGCGACCAGGAATTTCGACAGTGCCGAGGACGCGCACCGGTGGTTTGCTGATACGGTCTCCGGCCGCTATCAGCTGGGATGGCGTATGGAGGTGTGCGACGACGGGCAATGGGCCGGCTTCGACGACACCGGCGGCTTCACCGCCCCGTTGAGCCGCCGCCGCGTCTCCCGCTGACCTATCGGCCGAGTTTCTCGCGTACCAGGTCGGTGAGGAAGCGTCCGGTGGACGCCGGCTTGAACGCGCGTGCCGCTGCGGTGAGCGCGTCGCGGGACTCGGTGGGCAGCTCGACCTCGGCTGCCGCCACGTTGAATTCCAACTGTTCCACGCTGGACGCGCCGGGAATGGCGACCACGCCCGGCAGACTGATCAACCAGGCCAGCGCCACCTGTGCGGGCTGGGCGCCGACGTCGGCCGCGACGTCCCGCAGCGTTTGAAGCAGCGGTTCGATGCGGCGCAGGTTTTCGGTGCCGAACAGCGGGTTGACCGCGCGAACTCCGCCCGGACGGTTGTCGACGCCGTACTTGCCGCCCAGCAGGCCCTGAGCCAGCGGGCTGTAGGCGATCACGATGCGGTTCTCGCGTTCGGCGAAAGGAACCATGTGGTCCAGAGCGCGCGGGTGAGCCAGCGAGAAGTGCACCTGGTTACTGATGACCGGGCGCCCGAGCGCTTCGTCGGCCTGCTGCCAGCGGGACAGTGAGTAGTTCGAGACACCCGCGGCGCCGATCTTGCCTTCGTCGAGCAGATCACGCATACCGGGCATGATCACCGAGTCCGGGACCACCGGATTGGGCTGGTGGACCTGGTACAGCGGAATGCGCTCCAGTTGCAGGCGCCGCGCGCTGGCACGTTCACGCTGCTTGATGATCGCCGGGAACGGTGCGACCGGGAAGATCTTGCTGGCGACCGCTACCTCGGCGCGCTCATCGCCCAGCGCTTCGCCCAGGATCCGTTCGCTCTTGCCCAGGCCGTACACCTCGGCGGTGTCGAACAGGGTGACGCCGAGGGCGCGGGCGCGCTGCACGATGTCGCGCGCGGCTCCGGAGGCGTAGTTGTCCCCGTAACCCCACTCGCGCGAGCCGAACTGCCACGTGCCCAGTCCGATGCGACTGACCTGGCCGACACCCTCGACCTGAACGTATTTCATAGGCTCACCGTATACGGGCCCTGCCCGGCGTGCGGCCGTGGTAGAACTTCGTGGGTCGACCCGACGAAGGGGAAACCTGTGAGCCGAATATTCGGCAGTATCAACCAGCTTGGCTATGTGGTGCGCGACATCCAGGCCGCCATGGACCGCTGGATTCGGCACGGCGTGGGTCCGTGGTTCTACATCGAGAACGTCATGCCGGAGGACTTCCGGTATCGCGGAACGGATTCCGACTTGAGAATGAGTGTGGCCCTGGCCAACTCGGGGGACCTGCAGCTGGAGCTGATCCAGCAACGCAACGACGCGCCGTCGATGTACAAGGACTTCCTCGACTCCGGCCGGGAGGGGGCCCAACACATCGCCTACTGGACCACCGACTACCAGGCCCTGTACGACCGTGTGCTGACGGCCGGCTACGCGGTGGGCCAGGAAGGCGACATCGGCGGCCGGTTCGCCTATCTGGACACCGAGCAGGAGCAGGGCACCGTCATCGAGATCAGTGACATCAGCGGGCCCAAGGGTCACCTGTTCGCCTATATCCGGGAGGTGGCCACCGAATGGGATGGCGCAGAACCGATCCGGGTGCTCGGATGAAAGTTCACCATCTGAACTGCGGCACCATGAACACGCCGGGGGCCCGCATGGTGTGCCACGTTCTGCTGCTGGAGCTGGACAACGCACTTGCCCTGGTGGACACCGGATTCGGCGTGCAGGACTGCCGCGATCCCGGTCGTGTCGGGCTGTTTCGTCATGCCATCCGGCCGGTGTTCCAGACGAGCGAAACGGCGATAAACCAGATCGTGGGACTTGGGTTCCAGCCGTCCGACGTTCGTCATATCGTGTTGACCCACTTCGATTTTGACCACATCGGCGGGCTCGCGGACTTTCCCGACGCGAACGTGCACGTGACTGCGGCCGAGGCGTGTGGCGCCGTGCATGCCCCTTCGCTGCGCGAACGGCTCCGGTACCGCAGTGTGCAGTGGGCCCACGGGCCCAAGCTGATTGAGTACGACGCGACGGGCGAGTCGTGGCGCGGGTTCGCCTGCGCCAAACCTCTCGACGCGATCGGCGAAGGCGTGGTGCTGGTGCCCATGCCGGGTCACACCCGCGGGCACGCCGCGGTGGCCGTCCAAAACGGTGAGCAGGCCGGTGAGCGTTGGGTGTTGCACTGCGGGGACGCCTTCTACCATTCCGGCACTCTGGACCGGTCGGGTGTGCCGTTGATGCTGCGCACCTACGAAGGGATGTTCGCCTTCGATCGCCGGCAACTGCGCGACAACCAGGAGCGACTGGCCGAACTCTACGAACGCGGCGAACCCGGGTTGACCATCGTGTGTGCGCACGATCCCGGACTTTTCGAGCAGGCTCGCCGCTGAGTCCGTTGAACAATGACATGCTCCATAAACGGTAACCCCGTTCTCGTCGGGTTCCGGTGGTGTGACATGCTCGGCGGCGGAGGTCGCTATGGCAAGAACAGTGGTGATTGGAGCCTCGAGCGGGCTGGGACGCTGCATCGGTGTCGGCTTGGCCCGGCGCGGAGACCAGGTTGCGCTGCTTGCCCGGCGTCGCGAGCGGATCGAGGCTGCCGCGCAGGAAGCGGGACCGGGCGCGTTCGCCGTCGAGTGTGACGTCACCGACCAGTCGTCGGCCCGGTCCGGCATCGACGCGGCCGCCGAAGCGCTGGGCGGTATCGACAACCTCGTATATTCACCCGCGATCAGTCCGCTGGTCCCGCTGGCCGAGACCGATGCCCAGACCTGGCGGCGCATCTTCGACACGAACGTCATCGGGGCGTCGCTGGCGACGGCGGCGGCGGTGCCGCATCTGTCGGTATCAGGCGGCAAGGTGATCTATCTGTCGTCCGACGCAGGTACATTCGGGCCGCCCTGGCCCGGTCTGGGCGCCTACGGGGTCAGCAAGGCGGCGCTGGAACGGCTGGTCGAGGCGTGGCGGGCCGAGCATCCCGGCATCGGCTTCACCAATCTGATCGTCGGCGAGTGCGCGGGCGGCGAAGGTGACGCGCAGACGGGGATGAACGCCGGGTGGGACCGCGACCTGGCGATGCAGGCGTATCCGTTGTGGGTGTCGCGCGGCTGTATGCCGGGCAAGCTGATGCCGGTTGAGGACCTCGTCGAGGTGGTCCACACCATCCTGCGCACCAGCGCTTCGACGTCGATGCCGGTCGTGGTCGCCAGAGGCGCGCCCGCCGCCGCAGCAGCGGTGCTCGAGCACGGTAAGCGGCCTTAACTCCCCGGACCGACCACGAAGCAGCGGCCGCTGCTGCTGTCGAACAGCACTTCGGCGACGGTGGACTTGTCGATTGCCGGAAACTCGAATCGGTGCACCTGCTGGCCGGCTTCGATTGCGGCGACCTGGGTTTCGGTGCTGCCGTCCTTTTTGCGGACCACCGCGGTGACCTGGTCCGGCGTCGACATGTTCTGCGGCTCATGGAAATACCAGACCTCGATGCCGGTGCCCGAGGAGATGGCCTGCCAGCCGTCGGAGTAGAAGCACGCCGGGTTCCCGTCGGCGTCCGGCGGCGGTGGCGGGCAGATGGAGAGCCCGACGCAGTCCGGCGCGCTGGTGGACGCCGTGGTGGACGGTGGTGTCGGCGCGGCGGGCTTGGTGGCGGACACCATGGGAGTGGCCGGCTTGGCGGAGGTGCCGGAGGAGGTGGCCGGTGCGGCTTGTGGGGACCCGCATGCCGTCAACCAGCAGCTTGCGAGGACGGCCAGCAGCCCGATCATCTTCGTCATCGACGGATCATAGGGCCGCTGCCCGCTCAGCCGCTCAGATTCCGCGGATGAATGAAGATGCCTTCGGCGGACACCATGACGCCCGCGGCGCCGCTGATCTGACCGACCGCAAACGTCTTGACGCCCTCCACCCGGTCCACCCACGCGTCCGCCCGCAACGGCTCCAGCAGCGGGGTTCGTTGGTGGTACCGCAACGTCAACGTCCCGGTGTAGGCCGGCCGACCGGGCCGGTGCGCGGTGGCTCCGAGGATGTGATCGAGGATCATCGCCGAGACACCGCCGTGCACGTGGCCCATGGGACCTTCGAACGCGGCGCCGAGATTGAACTCCGTCCACACCGATCCGTCGTCTTCATGGTGGACGACCAGCGGGGGAGCTGATGGATTGCGAACGCCGACAACGACATTCCCTGAGGCAATGCCCTGACCGTCATCGATTCCGCGTTGGCCGAACGTCCCGGGCATCAATTCGGCGCTGAGTTCCGCTGTGACGCTGTCGATCTTGGCGGCCGCGGCGGCGATGACCTCGTGGTCCACCTCGGTGCGTATCGTCGCGTCGATCAACCGCCGCACCGACGCCGCCAGTGCCTCGTACACCGGCAACGAATCAGTCATCGACTCAAACGAATCCACCATGTCCGTCACCCTAGAGCAGTCACTGATGTCCCATTGAGCGGTCCGTCGTCAGGCAACGCCGACCTGCGGGTTGTTAATCTGGCGGCGTGAACGCGCCCAGCGACAAGGTGAAGTCGGCACTCGCTGCCACCAGTTGGGCCCTGCTCGGCATGATGTCCTACGAAGAGGAAGTCTCGGGCTACGACCTCAAGAAATGGATCGATTGGAGCGTCGACCTCTACTACTGGAGTCCGTCCTACAGCCAGATCTACACCGAGCTGAAGAAGCTGGAGGGCCTCGGGCTGGTGACCTCGCGCGTGGAACGCGACGAAGGCACCCGCAGCCGCCGGCTCTACAGGATCACCGAGGCGGGCATGGCCGCCATCATTGACTGGACCAACAACGCGCCCCTGGATCCGCCAGTGCTCAAGCACAGCATGCTGTTGCGGATCACGTTCGGCCATCTCAGCAACCCGGCCCGGCTCAAGGAACTGCTGCAGGAGTACGTGGCGTACGTCGAGGCCCGGCACCGCAAGGCCGTGGAGGACGCCGAGGGTGCCGAGGCCGAGCCGGGCTGGGCGTACTCGGTGATCGCCCTGCGTTGGGCCGCAAAGCATTACGCTGCCGAACGGGAGTTCGCCCTGGAGCTGATGAAAGAGATCGACGAGACCGATGCGATCCTCGCGAAGGCCGGCAAGGGCAGTTTCGGCAAGCCGCGCCCCGCTCCGGGTTACTGGCGTGAGGTGGAGAGGCAGATCGAGGCCAAACGCACAACCGAGTGACTAGCTCGCCGCGTCGTGCGCCGCAATGTATCCGTACACCAGGCCCTGCGCGATCGTCGCGCCCGCGCCCGGGTAGGTCGTTCCGAACGCATTGGCCGCGGTGTTCCCGATGGCATAGAGCCCGGCGATGACGCTGCCGTCTTCGCGCAGGACCCGGGCCCGCTCGTCGGCCCGTAGCCCGCCGCAGGTCCCCAGGTCGCTGAGCACCATCCGCACCGCGTAGAAGGGTCCGTTGAGCAACGGGCGCAGGTTGGGATTGGGCTTGACGGTGGGGTCGCCGTAGTACCGGTCATAGGCGCTGCGCCCCCGCCGAAACTCGGGATCGATTCCGGCAGCGGCGTTGTCGTTGAACCGCGTCATCGTCTGCGTGAATTCTGACACCGGAACGCCGATCTGCGCGCCCAGATCCGGCAGGTTGTCGGCGCGGGCGGCGATGCCGGCCGCATACCAGGCCTGCGGTACCCGCATCCGCGGAAATAGCTCTGCGCCAAAGACATAGCTATTACGGTACTGCTGGTCGAAGATGATCCACATCGCCTCGACGGCGTTACCGGACCGCTCCAGCTCCAGCAGTCGCTGACCGAACGTCATGTAATCGGAAGCCTCGTTGGCGAACCGGCGACCATGCTGGTTGACGATCAGCGAGCCCGGCAGTGAACGTTCGGCCAGCATCACCGCGGGCGGCTTGCCGGGCAACGGGGCGATGGCCGGGAACCACCACGCCTGATCCATCAGACCGATGTCGGCCCCGGCCTCCTGGCCCACCCGTATCCCGTCGCCGGTGTTGGAGTCGGCACCCAGGCTCAGGTTGGCACCCAGCGACTCCGACTGGAACTTCCACCGCATATCCATGCTGTGGTCGAAGCCGCCCGTGGCCAGCACCACCCCGCGGCGCGCCGTCACGGTCACGTCGTGGCCGGTGTGTTCGACCACCGCGCCGGTCACCCGGTCGCCGTCAATCACCAAATGCCGCAGCGTGGTGTCGGTCCATATCGGGATGCGGGCTTGCAGCACACCGGCGAACAGGCCCGCGGTCAGGCCCTGCCCGCCCGCTGCGTAGCGCCGTCCGATCAGTAACCCGCCGGCCCCCTGGGCGATGCGTTTGGCGAACGTCGGAATTCCCTTGCGCGGCACCCGGGCGACCAAATTCATCCAGCGATAGTCGGCACCCGTCGTCGGGATGGCGAACGCGGCTTCCAGCACACCGGGCCGCAACCGGCTGCGGTACTCACCGAGCTTCGCGGTGTCGAACGGATAGCACTCACAGGTACGGCCCTCCGCGCTACCCCCAGGCTCCTCCGGGTGGTAATCGGAGTACTCACGGGCCCAGAAGAACCGCAACGGTGTGGTGCGGCGCAACATCTCGACCGTCGCCGACAGGTTCTGGACGAACCCGGCCGATCGCTGCGGCGGCGCCGACCCCGCGACCACCGCGTCCAGGTAAGTGGCGGCCCTGGCCGGTGAGTCGCCCGCAGCGGCCTCGCGCAACACCGGACCGGCGGGCAACCACAGGGCGCCGCCGGAGCGGGCGGTGGACCCGCCGACGTAAGACGACTTCTCCACGATCAGCACCGAGAGCCCAAGCTCCCGTGCGGCCAGTGCCGCCGCCAGCCCGGTGCCCGAGCCGACCACCAGCAGGTCGACGCTTGTGTCGATTACGGGTAGACCCGACGGGATCGTGGTGCTGTGCTGGCTCACGCCTGATAACGGTAGGCCGGTGCGGCGCCGTCGCGGAATACTTCTCCTGGTCAGTGGAACGACTGAGGGACGGGCGGTGGGAGAAGCGTTCAATGGTCGGTATGGGGACGCAATCCGAGGCCGGGGAAATTCGGTTCATCGAGGCACAGGCCGCGCCGGCCAGGTTCGCCCGCGGCTGGCACTGCCTGGGCCTGATCAGGGACTTCGGCGACGGTAAACCACACGCGGTCAACGCATTCGGTCAGAAACTCGTCGTCTTCCGCAGCGGGGACGGCAAGATCAATGTGCTCGACGGGTACTGCCGCCACATGGGCGGGGACCTGACGAAGGGTGAGGTCAAGGGCGACGCGATCGCGTGCCCGTTTCACGACTGGCGCTGGGGCGGTGACGGCCGCTGCACAAAGGTGCCCTATGCCAAGCGCATGCCGCGGCTGGCGCGTACCGCGACATGGACCACGCTGGACCAGGACGGCATGTTGTTCGTCTGGAATGACCCCGAACACAACCCGCCGCCGCCGGAGGTCACCATCCCGCGCATCGAGGGCGTCGCCAGCGACGAGTGGACCGACTGGCACTGGTACACCACGGTTGTCGAGAGCAACTGCCGCGAGATCATCGACAACGTCGTTAACATGGCGCACTTCTTCTACATCCACGGGTCGCTGCCCACCTACTTCAAGAACATCTTCGAAGGGCATGTCGCCACGCAGTACATGAACGGTGAGGGCCGGCCCGACATGGGCAGCGAGGGTGCGAAGATGCTCGGCACCACCTCGGTCGCGTCGTACTTCGGCCCGTCGTTCATGATCGACGACCTGACCTACCATTATGCGGCCGGCGACCAGCAGACGGTCCTCATCAACTGTCACTATCCGATCGATGCCAATTCCTTTGTGCTGCAATACGGCATCATCGTCAGGAAATCGAAGAGCCTGCCCGCCGAGGAGGCCGTCAAGGCCGCCACCCGGCTCGGCGACTACGTCAAGCTGGGCTTCGAGCAGGACGTCCAGATCTGGCGGCACAAGGCCCGTATCGACAATCCGCTGCTGGTCGAGGAGGACGGGCCGGTCTACCAACTTCGGCGCTGGTATGACCAGTTCTACGTCGACGTCGGCGACGTGCAGCCAGACATGGTGGACCGCTTCGAGTTCGAACTGAACACCAGTAGGCCCTATCAAGCGTGGATGAAGCAGATCGAGGCGAACATGGCGGCGAAGGCGGCCTCGGTGTCATGAGCCGGGCCGAGCGGGCCGACAACCGTCTTGCGGACATGCCGATGGCGCCAGTGGACTGTCATCGGTGTGGTGGGCAGGTGTTGGTCCGCAAGAGCAGCTGGAACCAGACCAGCGTGCAGTGGAACGCCCGGGCCAGCACGTCATGCCTGGAACGTGCGCAGGCTCTGGCGGATCAGCACCGGGGGTTGTTCCTGGCGTGTTCGGCGTTGCGTGAGTCCATCGAGGCCGCCGTGGCGGCCGGAAGACTGGCCGTCGTAGATACCGGTTAGGGTTGCTGGCGATGCGAATCGCGGTGACCGGCGGCACCGGCTATGTCGGCGCCCATATCGTGCACGCGTTGCTGGCCGCGGGCCACACCGTGCAGCTACTGGCCGAGCCCGGCTGGTCCAACGACCTGCTGCTGCACCGGTTGCAGTCGGTCGGGGAGGTGTCGGTGCTGCGCGGGGACCTGCGTGCACCGGAGGTTCCCGACGGGCTGTTGGACGGTTGCGACGCCGTCATCCACGGCGCCGGGGTGGTAGGGACCGACGACCGCCACGAGCAGTTGATGTGGGATATCAACGCCTATGCCGGCGAACGGATCATGCTGCGCGCTGTCGCGCTGGGGCTGGACCCGGTGGTGTTGCTGTCCAGCTACAGCGCGCTGTTTCCGCCGCCGGGGCCGGTGATCGGTCCCGATTCCCCCACCGCACAGGGCAAATCCGCCTACGCACGCACCAAGTCCTACGCCGACCGGGTGGCGCGGCGGTTGCAGCGTGACGGCGCTCCCGTCGTGGTCACCTATCCGTCCAGTGTCGTCGGGCCGGCGATGTACACCGCGCCGGGCATCACCGAGCAGGGCTGGGGCACTATCGTCCGGTTCGGGGTAGCGCCCAAGGTCGCGCATGCGGGGATGATGATGATTGATGTCCGCGATGTCGCCGATGTGCACGAACGGTTGATGCGGCCGGGGCGGGGTCCGAAGCGTTACCTGTGTGGCGGCCAGTTGCTGACGTTCGACGACATGATCGCAGCGATCGAGCGCGGCAGTGGACGCCGTGTCCGGCGGATTCCGCTGAGCCCCAGTGCGTTTCGACTGGTGGGCAGGCTGTCCGATCTTGCCGCGTCGGTGCTGCCGCTGGGCAGCGGCTTCAGTTACGAAGCAGCGCAACTGATCACCGCCGCGATACCGACCGACGATTCCGAGACGCTGCGGGATCTCGGGCTCACCTGGCGGTCGGCTCGGGACGCGATCGTGGCGACTTTTGCCCAGCCACTAGTCTGACCGCATGAGCGGTCGAATTGCGGTGGTGACGGGAGCAAGCCGCGGTGCCGGACGTGGCATCGCCGCCGCATTGGCCGCCAAGGGCTGGCGGGTGTACGCGACCGCTCGCAGTATCTCCGAGGCGCCGCCGGGTGGCGTCGCGGTTCGGGTGGACCACGCCGACGACGACGCCGTGGCGGGGCTTTTCGAGCGGGTGGGCACCGCTGAAGGCCGGCTGGATTTGCTGGTCAACAACGCCGCCGTCGTATCCGATGAACTGGTCAACCCGAAGCCATTCTGGGAGAAGCCGCTTGCGCTGGCGGATGTGCTGGATGTGGGGTTGCGCTCGTCTTACGTCGCATCGTGGTACGCGGCTCCATTGCTGGTGGCCGGCGGGCGGGGCTTGATCGCCTTCACTTCCTCCCCGGGATCTGTGTGCTACATGCACGGTGCGGCCTACGGGGCGCAGAAGGCCGGGGTCGACAAGATGGCCGCCGACATGGCCGTGGACTTCCGGGGCACCGGAGTTGCGACGGCGTCGATCTGGATGGGCATCCTGCTGACCGAGAAGCTGCGCGGTGCGTTCGCTGGTAATCCCGAGGCGCTGGCAAAGACCGCTGAGCATGCCGAAACACCCGAATTCACCGGCATTTTGATCGACGCGCTGTTCCACGATCCGGCGTTGCCCGAACTGAGCGGCCAGACGTTCATCGGTGCCGAACTGGCCGAGCGCTACGGGATCACGGATGAGGGTGGGCGTCGGCCGCCGTCGCATCGCCACCTTGGTGTTCCGCGTGAGCCGAGCACGGTCGTCATCAGGTAATCAGACATCACACTCGTCACTCAGGCACCGGGAACGCGAGGCATGATGCCGGTTAAAAAGTGATAGCGCATGCGATATCACGTCCCTAACCGGTGATCAGACCCCATAGTCCGCCAGCACTGGCATACAGGGCCGAGTCCGTCACCTTCTCGTCCCAGTACCGCAGGGAACCGAACTCCGAACGCCAGGCCAGCGCGGCACGGGTGAACTCGTGCAGCCGATGCTCACGGGTGGTGCCGATCGCGCCGTGCACTTGATGGGCATTCCGCACCACCACCGACGTCGCGTGTCCGGCGCAGGAACGAGCAACGGCGACAAGGAATTCCAGGTCGTCAGCCGACCATTGGCTGGTGACTCCGAGGGTGAGTGCCGCTTCGGTGGCCGCCCGCGCGAGGGCGGCCTCGGCGGCGACATCGGAGATCAAGTTCTGCACCGCCTGGAATTTGGCCAGTGGGCGGCCGAACTGGATGCGGGAGCTCACATGCTCGATGCACAACTGCAGTATCCGGTCCAGCGCGGCGCACACCTGGATCGATCGCACCAATCCTGACTTCAGCCTCAGCTGGTTGATCAGGGCCAGGGTGACTGGTGTGCCTTGCAGGGCGGCGAGGTCGGCGCTCACCGCGTCGCGCGGCTCGTCGATCATGTTGGCACCCGGGGTGATTGTGACGTCTCCGGCCGCGACGTCGGCGACACGGAATCCGCCCTCGGCCCGCCAGACCAGTACTACGCGCTCGGCCGCGGATGCCCAGGGCACGTCGGTCGCGTGTCCCTGCTTGTCGAGCATGCACACCGTACGCACCGCATCGTCGACCGGTTCCCCGGCGGCTTCCAGCAGCCAGCAGGCCAATAAATCGTGCTCGGCCAACGGGATTCGTACCCCGTGCCGGGCGGCGGCGGCGAGCAGCTCCGCGGCCTCGAACCACCCGGCGCCGCTGCCGCCCTGCTCTTCGGCACCGGTGAGCCGCACCAACCCGAGCTCACCGAGCTGCTGCCAAAGATCGGCCCCGGGGGATTGCTTCTCGCGGTGCTCCGCGAAGACGGCGTCCATCATCTCGACGAGGTCGGCATCCACGGCCGGTCCGGAGTTCATCGCATGCCCAATCCACGCGCCATGACTCCGCGCAGTACCTCGTTGGTGCCGCCCCGCAGGGTGAAGCCCGGCCGCTGATCGAGGGCAGTGCGAACCAGCTCGGCAAAGATCGTGTCGGGGGAGTCCTGCATGTCCGCGAACTCGGCGATGTCGCCCTCGGTGGTGGTGCCCAGAACCTTGACCACCGCGGCGGGGACATCCGCGGCTTCGTGCCGTTCCAGTGCCCCGGCCACCGCGGTGGACATGTGATGCAGGCCGGCGACGCGTGCGACCAGTCGGCCCAGGTTGGGGTCGCGGGGGATGGCGTTGGCCGCCATCCGGTCGGCGCAGGCAGCCAGCAGGACGAAGGTGGACAGGAACCGCTCGGGGCCGCTGCGTTCGAACGCGAGTTCCGACGTCACCTGTCGCCAGCCGTCGCCGATCTCGCCGAACACCATGTCGTCGGGCACGAACGCCCCGTCGAAGATCACCTCGTTGAAGTGGTGCGCGCCGTTCATCGAGATGATCGGCCGGATCTGGATGCCGGGTCCGTGCAGGTCGACGAGGAACTGGCTCAGGCCGGCGTGCCGGTGCTGCGCGTCCACCGGAGCCGTGCGGGCCAGCGCGATGAAGGCGTGCGCGAGGTGGGCGCCGGAGGTCCAGACCTTGGTGCCGGACAGTGACCAGCCACCGTCGACGCGCTCGGCCCGGGTGCGCACGCTGGCCAGGTCGGAGCCGGAGTCCGGTTCGCTCATGCCGATCGCGAAGAAGCATTCGCCGCGCACAATTCGTGGGAGGAAGTGTTGCTTCTGAGTCTCGGTGCCGTACTTGAGCAACGACGGCACGATCTGGCGGTCGGCGATCCAGTGCGCGGCCACCGGCGCACCGGCGGCCAGCAGTTCCTCGGTGACGACGAAGCGCTCCAGGAAGGACCGGCCGTGTCCGCCGTACTCGACCGGCACGGTCATGCCCAGCCAACCTTGCGCCGCCAGCGCCGCGGTGAACTTCTCGTCCCACCGCGACAGCCAGGCGTCGACGGACGGTGTGAACGTGCCGGCGGCGAGTTGTTCGGCGACGAACGTGCGGACCTCGTCGCGGAGCGCGCCGGTCGCCTCGTCTTCGATTCCGGCGGGTGGGACCAGTCGGGGCGCGGCCATCAGGTCGTCCGCCACTTTGCGATGCGCTGTTCGTGCTCCGGGTCCCGGTGGGCCAGCGGCTGCATGGCCGCGGCCATCCCCAAGGTCGACTCCAGCGAGCCGGTGCGCGATTCCTGCAGCAGCCGCTTGGCCATCCGCAGGGCGTGTGACGGGTTCTTGGCGATGCGTTCGGCGAGTTCCTGTGCGGCGGCGAGAAGCTCGTCGTGCGGCACCACGCGGCTGACCAGACCCCACTCGAGAGCCGTTGCGGCGTCGACCCGGTCGCCGGTGAGGGTCATCTCGGCGGCGCGCTGGTAGCCGATGATCCGCTGCAGAAACCAGGTGCCGCCGTCGCCGGGGATGAGCCCGAGTTGCACGAAGCTTTCGGCGAAAGACGCACGCTCTGAGGCGATTCGGATATCACACATCATGGCCAGGTCGCATCCGGCGCCGATGGCGGCGCCGTTGACGGCAGCGATCAACGGGACTTCGAGTCGTGACAGTGCGCGCGGGATCCGCTGGATGCCGTCGATGTAGGCGTAGCGCTGGTCGAGTGCGCTCAGGCCGAACATGCCGGACTGGTCGGCCATCTCTTTGACGTTGCCGCCGGCCGAGAAGATCTTGCCCTCGCCGGTCAGGATGACGGCGCGGATTGCGGTGTCGGCGTTGGCGTGGTCGACCGCGTCTTCGAACGCCGCGATGACGTCCTTACCGGTGATCGCGTTTCCGACGCTCGGCAGGTTGATCTTCCATGTCTGGATCGGTCCGGCACCGCTGATTTCCAGAGGATTGCTCATGCAGGCCACTGTAGGGAGTCCGCGCCAGCGGGTGGTCGCGCGGGTGAAGTCCGCGTCCATGGGTGGCGACGTCAATCGGGTTCGTCGTCATCGGGGGCGAACAGTTTCTCCGGATGGTGGAACGTGTTTATTCGCGGTTGGCCGTGATCCAGATGGGCGGGCGGGAGCCATTCGGTGTCGCTGTTGGCGTTTTTGCGGGTGGTCCAGCCTTTTTCGGCGAGGCGGTTATCGATGCCGCAGGCCAGGGTGAGGTCGTGGATGTCGGTGACGTGGGTGTTTGTCCAGCCGCTGGCATGGTGCACCTGGGCGTGGTAGCCGGGGACGTCGCAGCCCGGGCGGGTGCAGCCGCCGTCTTTGGCCAGCAGCATCAGTCGCTGGGCGAGGTTGGCAAACCGCTTGGCGTGGAACAGGGCCAGCGGTTTGGCGCCGTCGAAGACCGCGAGATAGTGATGCGAGGTGGCGGCCCAGCCGATCAGGGTGGGCAGCGGGATGCGGGTGCCGCCGCCGGTGCGGGCGCGCCCGGCCCCGGCTTCGAGGTCCTTGAGGGTGGTGGTGACGATGATGGAGACCGGTAGGCCGTTGTGGGTGCCCAACTCGCCGGAGGCGAAGAGTTCGCGGATGGCGGTGATGATGGCGTCGTGGTTGCGTTGGGGTTGGCTGCGGGTGTCGGTGTCTCCGTCGGGGATGCCGGCGCCGGGGGCGGCGAGTTTGGCCCAGGCGGCTTCGAGCAGTGCCCGTAGTTCGGGGGTGATCAGGCCGCTGAGCCGGGACATGCCGTCGTATTGCTGGGGGCCCAGGGTGAGGCCGCGTGTGCGGGCGCGTTCTTCTTCGGTGTAGTCGCCGTCGGGGTGCAGCAGCGCCATGAGTTCGTGGGCGTATTTGGCGACTTGGTCGGGGCGGAAGTCACAGGCTTTGCCGGCCAGGTCTTTTTCGGCGGCCTCCCAGGTCCCTACATCCACCGTGCTGGGCAGGTGGGCGATGAAGTCGCGGATCACCTTGATGTGGGCGTCGCCGATCAGGCCCCGGCGTTGAGCCTGCGCGGTCGCGGTCAGCAGCGGCGCCAGCTGCTCTCCCGTGAGGGCGCGGCGCGGGCCGAGGTCGTCGGCTTCGGCGATGCGGCGGTTGGCGTCGGCTTTGGTGATGCGCAGGCGCTCGGCCAAGGCTGCGGGGAGTTTGCCGCCGAGTTCTTCCTCGGTCGCTTGGGTTTTGAGGTGGTTGATCAACGTGTGCTGGGGTGTGCGCATCCGGCGGTGCACCTTTTCCAGGCGCTCCATGCCGCGCAGGAACTCTGTGGTGGTGAGCGCGTCGAATGTCAAGTCGCACAGGCGATCAACAGCGGCGTCGAGTGCGTTGAAGGCCTCGATGATCTCCTCGCGCGTACTCGATGCCATACCCCCGATGTTAGGAAAGGGCACTGACAACTTTTCGCGCCAAACCCGCTCAGAAGCGGCGTATTTCGCCCACAGCAGAACCGCGATGCCGAGAGTGCGCACAATCCCGCTCGGCCCGGCGTGTTGGAGCATTCGATGCACGCTCACGCCCGAAACGTGTTGATATCAGCGGCGATATCACTTTCCACGGACTGGTGCCACCCAGCTCACGATGCGCGACCGCCCAATCCACAGCGGCGCAGATCATCCCGCCTAACCGACCACCGCCGCCAGCTGTGCGCACACCCGCTCCCGCGCTTCGCGCGCAAGATCCAGCGTCGGAATGGACATGAAGCCGTGTATCGCGCCCTCAAGGTAAATCTGCGTCACCGGGACTCCGGCCGATTCGAGCCCCGCAGCGTAGGCAAGTGCCTCATCCCGCAGCGGATCATGACCGGCGATCACCAACACGGCCGGCGGCAGTCGGCGCAGATCACCGTGGACCGGTGCGACGTAAGGGTGCGCCCGATCGGCGACGCGCGGCACGTACTGGTCCCAGTACCACCGCATGGCCGGCTTCGGGTTGTAAAAGCCACGGCCGAACAGGCGGTAGGACTCGGTGTCGAAGTCAGCCGCGAGCACGGGATAGATCAGCATTTGTGCCGTCAGCTCAGGGCCATCGCGATCACGCGACATCAAAGCGGTCACCGCGGCGAGGTTCCCGCCCGCGCTGTCACCTCCGACCACCAGCCGGCCGGGGTCTCCGCCAAAGATCCCGTTGGCCGCCATACTGGCAATCGCATACACATCCTCGGCCGCCGCCGGCCACGGATGCTCCGGCGCCAGCCGGTAACCCACCGAAACCACCACGGCTGGAATCAGATTCGCGATGCTGCGGCACAGTCCGTCGTGGCTGTCCAGGTCACAGAACACGAACCCGCCGCCGTGCGCATAGATCAGGACGGGCAGCTCGTCGCCGACAGGTCGGTAGATCCGCACCGCAATATCCCCACCGGGTCCGGGAACCACGTCGTCGATAATTGCGGCGACCGGCTCCGGATCGTCCGGCAGCACCAGTCGGGAACGGATGACCGCCCGCGCCTGCGCACCCGTCATCGTGTGCACCGGAGGGAAACCGGCGTCCAGCGTGTCGAGCAGCGCCGCGACCTGAGGGTCGAGCTTCACGCGTACTGCAGCGCGGGACGCAGCGGACGCAACGGCTGCAACGTCGGCGCCACTGAGTCGCCCTCGAGGTTGCGCCAGATGCCCATCGCGGTCATGCGTACCGGCGCCGTGAGGCGTTGGTCGAATCGCATGCGGTTCATTGGGCCGCATACCGAGACCGCGGCGACAGCTTCGCCAGTAACGCCGATAGGTGCTGCGACACAACCGAACCCGAGCAGCGACTCCTCTCGCTCGAACGCGACACCGTGCGCGCGCACCTTCGCCAGTTCGGCCGCCAACTGCGAACTATGGGAGATCGAGTACCTGGTCCTGCGGACACCCAGATCGACCTGGGAAGCGTCGTCGCGGTACGCGAGCACGGCCTTTCCCACCGCGGTGCAGTGCGCGGGCTGACGGCCGCCGACCCGGGTGGGAAGCCCGTTGCAGACCCTGTCGCCGATCTTGTCCAGGTAGACCACGTCTGAGCCGTCGAGCACCGCAAGGTGCACGACAAGTCCGGTGGCACGGTGCAATTCACCCAGGAGCGGCTTGGCCGCACGCACCAGGCGGTCCTGGTGGACGGCCAGCGATCCCAGCTCGACCAGGCGCATGCCCAGTTCGTAGTCGCGTCCGCTGCGACGCAGCCAACGCAATTGCACCAGCCGCTCGAGCATCCGGTGTGCCGAAGACCGGGGCAGGCCGGTCCGCCGCACGATCTGCGCGAGCGTGAGCCGCCCCGGCCCCTCGAATGCGTCGAGGACAAGAGAAATGCGGTCGATGACGGCGCTGGGGGTGGTGGTGTCGACGCTGGCTGTCATGGATCCTCCGGTGCGCTCGTTATAGTCCTAATAGGAATATGCCTACTTGTATCACACCGCTGTGGCCCCTGTCACTCACCTCTCCTGCCGAGCAGACGCAAAATCGCACATTTCCGCTGGGAAATGTGCGATTTCGCGTCTGCTCGCGGGGGGTTGCCCCGCCTAGATCAGTGCACGCAGCGGCCCCATCGGAGGCTCGACGCCGAACGAGCTCAGCGCGGCGGCATGGTAGGTGGAGCCCGGCACATGGATCGCGTGCATCTGACCGACATGCACGTCGCGCCAGTAACGCTGCAGCGGCTTGTCCATCCGCGAGGCGTTGCCGCCGGACCGGGCGAAGATCTCGTCAACGGCCGACACCGCGCGCCACACCGCGCGCACCTGGGTGCGGCGTCCGGCCGCGCGGTCGGCGAACGACACCTCTTTCCCGGCGGCGACCATGTCGTAGATCCGGTCGGCATTGGCGAGGAGTTCCTGGCGGGCGGCGTTGATGTCGGCGGCGGCTTCCCCGATCGCGTACATGACGTAGGGGTCGTCCTTGATCGCGGTCCCGGTGGCCCCGACCCGCTCGCGTTGGTAGTCCAGGTGGGCGGCCAGTGCGCCCTCGGTAATGCCGATAGTCGCCGCCGAGATGCCCAGCGGGAACATCGTCGACCACGGCATCAGGTACAGCGGTTCGGTCATGCCGGCCTCGCGCTGGGCGGTGCCGTCCATCACCTTCGTCGCGTCCATGGTCCGGTAGCCGGGCACGAACGCGTCTTTGACGATGACGTCCTTGGAGCCGGTGCCGCGCAGCCCCACCACGTTCCACGAGTCGTCGACGATCTCGTAGTCCTTGCGCGGCAGGATCATGTGCAGCATCCGGGGCGGCATCAGCGGCAAGCCCTGCGCGTCACCGAGCATCGCGCCCAGGATGATCCAGTCGCAGTGGTCGGTGCCCGAGCTGAACTGCCAGCGGCCGTTGAAGACATATCCACCATCTACCGGCCGGGCCACGCCCTGCGGCGCATAGGGCGAGGCCATCCAGGTGTCGACGTCGTCGGCCCAGATCTCGGCGGCGACCTTCGGGTCCGCATACGCCAGCTGGTACGGGTGCACACCCACCACGCCGACGATCCAGCCAGCGGCCGGGTCCAGCGCCGCCGTCGCCATCGTCGTCTCGGCGAACTCCCGGGGGTGCACCTCGAACCCCTGGTACTGCTTGGTTTGCAGCAACCGGATCAACCCGGCCGCCTTCATCATCTTGACCGTGTCGTCGGTGAGCCGGCCGATGCGCTCCGCCTCCGGCGCCTGCTCGCGCAGTTGGTCCGCCATCTCCACGACCCGGTCGAGTACCCGCTCGCTCATGCTGTCGTCCTAACGTTCTGTGGGGCTGTCTTCTGGTCTACCGCAGTCGGTGCCCAAAATCGCCCCTACGGCCCGATGACCGGGATTCTGCTATCGACGGATGGCCGAGACGCCTTAACGTGGGTCCCTGTGAGTGCTGAGCAAGCGACGGATGTTGTGGTGGTGGGTGCCGGATTCGCCGGTCTGTACGCACTGCACAAGTTTCGCACCCAGGGGCTGCGGGTCCGGGTGATCGAGGCCGCCCCCGAGCTTGGCGGCACCTGGTACTACAACCGTTACCCCGGCGCCCGTTGCGACGTCGAGAGCGTCGACTACTGCTACTCGTTCTCCGAGGAGCTGCAGCAGGAGTGGCACTGGACCGAGAAGTACGCGACCCAGCCCGAGATTCTGCGCTACCTGAATTGGGTTGCCGACAAACTCGACCTGCGCCGCGACATCGAGTTCCAGACCCGAGTCATCTCGGCCAGCTTCGATGAGGACGCGCTGAACTGGACCATCAGCACCCACAGCGGAAACCAGCTCACGACGCGGTTCGTGGTGATGGCGACCGGCCCGCTGTCGGATGCCATGACGCCGCAGTTCCCCGGACTCGACACGTTCGCGGGCGAGATTTACCACACCGCGCACTGGCCGCACGACCCCGTCGACTTCACCGGCAAGCGGGTCGCCGTCATCGGCACCGGATCCTCAGGCATTCAGTCGATTCCGATCATCGCCCAGCAGGCCGCGCACCTGACCGTTTTCCAGCGCACCCCGAATTTCAGCGTCCCGGCCGGCAACCGGCCGCTGTCCGCGCAGGAACTAGACGAGATCAAGCGCGGCTACCCGGAGCGCCGCCGCCTGTCGTGGCGCAGCGGTGGGGGATCACCGCACATCACCGCGGCCAAGCCGGCGATGGAGCACAGCGCTGAAGAGCGGCGTGCCGCGTTCGAAAAGCGTTGGCAACTGGGCGGAGTGCTGTACTCCAAGACGTTTCCCGATCAGACCATCGACCCTGCTGCCAACGAAGCGGCCCGCGAGTTCTATGAGGAGAAGGTCCGCGCGGTCATCAGCGACCCGGCGGTTGCCGACCTGCTGATCCCGACCGACCACCCGATCGGGACCAAGCGAATATGCACCGACAGCAACTACTTTCAGACCTTCAACCAACCCAACGTCACGCTGGTCAGCGTGCGGGCCACCCCGATCGAATCGGTGGACAGCAGCGGTATCAACACCACCGACCAGCATTACGACCTCGACATGATCGTTTTCGCAACCGGTTTCGACGCACTCACCGGGGCGCTGGCCAAGATCGACATCGTCGGAAGGGACGGCGCCAGACTGCGCGACCGGTGGGCGCACGGGCCGCGCAGTTATCTCGGCCTGGGCATCGACGGCTTCCCCAACCTGTTCGTGATCTCGGGCCCCGGGGCACCGGCCGTCCTGGCCAATATGGTGTTACACGCCGAGGCGCAGGTGAATTGGATCGCCGACGCGATCGAATACCTGGACGCCCGCGGTTATGCCGCAATCGAAGCCGGCGCCGAAGCGGTCGACAGCTGGGGCGCCGAATGCGCGCGACTGGCCGATGCGACGCTGTTCACTAAAGCGGACTCGTGGTACATGGGGGCGAACGTGCCTGGGAAGCCAAGGGGTTTCATGTTGTTCATCGGCGGCTTCGCCACCTACAACCAGATCTGCGCGGAGGTCGCCGCCGCCGGCTACAAAGGGTTCGAGCTCGTCAAGAAACTTGGTACGACATGACCGATGCGGCGCGGTACGGGCCGTGGGCGGTGATCGTGGGTGGCTCCGAGGGCGTCGGCGCGGAGTTCGCCGCGCAGTTGGCGCATGACGGGTTCGACCTGGTGCTTATCGCGCGCAAACCTGGACCGCTCGAAGAGACCGCGCGCCGCTGCCGTGACCTCGGAGTTCAGGTGCACACCATCGCCGTGGATCTGCTTGAGCCCGAATCGGTCTCACGTATCGCCACCGACACCGCCGACCTCGAGGTGGGGCTGCTGATCTACAACGCCGGCGCCAACACCTGCCGGGAACAGTTCCTGGACGCTGACCTCACGGCGATCCAACAGGTGATCGACCTCAACGTGACCCGGATGCTGGAGCTGGTCCAGCATTTCGGACGTCTCATGCGGGATCGGCGCCGCGGTGGCGTCATCCTGGTCGGCTCGCTGGCGAGCACGTACGGGTCGATGCAGCAGTCGGCCTACGCCGGCGTCAAAGCCTTCGGCCGGCTTTTCGCCGAGAGTCTCTGGCTCGAACTCCGCGAGTACGACGTCGACGTGCTGGAGTTGATCCTGGGCGTCACCCGCACGCCGGCGATGGAGCGCGCCGGGTTGAATTTCGACGTGCCCGGCCTGGCGGTGTCCGAGCCCGCGGACGTGGCCCGTCAGGGACTGGCGAACCTGGCGAACGGCCCGGTGCTCGTCGCCGGTGACAACGCCGCGGCATTCCGATGGGGCAATGGACCCGACCGGGCCGCGATAGTCCTTGGCGCGCACCACCGAGTCCAGGCCCTGCTGGGGGAGAAACAATGACCGACATCACCGACCTGCTCGGCCGCATCCAGCGACTGGAGGACGAGCGCGACATCGCCCGGCTGATCGCCTCCTACGGCCCGGCGGTCGACGCCGGTGACTCCGGCGCGACCGCGCGCCTGTGGGCGGAAGACGGTGTCTATGACGTCGACCTGATGCGCATGGAGAGCCGCGACGAGGTGCGCGCGATGGTCGACTCCAAGGCGCATCAGAAGATGGTGGCGCACGGGTGCAGCCACTTCCTGGGCCCGGCTGTGGTGACGGTGGACGGCGACACCGCAGTGGCGGTGTGCGAGTCGCTGGTGCTGGTGCGAGACGGCGACGGATACCGCGTATGGCGTTCTACCGCAAACCATTTCGCGTTGCGGCGGATCGACGGGCAGTGGCGGATCAGCGTCCGCACCAGCCGCGTGCTGGACGGCAACCCCGAGGCACACGCCTTGCTGGTCCGGGACCTTTAGAGGCGCGAAAGAAACGCCAGGACGGTGCTCTCGAACGCCGCCTTCGCCTCGATCATCGCCCAGTGCCCGCAGTTGGGAAACACATGCAGCTCCGCGTTGGGGATGGTGCGCATCGGGATGATCGCCATGTCCAGGGGGCTCACCCGGTCGTCGCGCCCCCACGTCAGCAGCGTGGGGGCGGCCACCTTGTGCATGACCGCCCACGGCATCGGCCGGTCGGTCGCACCCATCGCCGCGATCATCGCCGCGTATGCGGCCTTGCCGTACATGCGACGGGCGGAGGCCAGCGTCTCGGGGTCGGTGGCCAGGTGCCAGCGCTCCTCGATCAGTTCCTCGGTGACCAGCGACTGGTCGTAGACCATCGACTTGAGCCAGTCGACCAGCCGTTGCCGGGTGGGGTCCTCGGTGAACTCCTGCAGCAGCCGGATGCCCTCGCTCGGACCGGGGCTGAAGGTGTTGGTGCCGATGCCTCCGATCGTGACCAACCGGTCGATGCGGTCGGGGTAACGGATGGCGAAGTTGATGCCGACGCCGCCGCCCATCGAGTTGCCGACGATGTGCACGCGGGCCACCCCGAGTGCGTCCAGGAACGGCGCCACGACCCCCTGGGCGGTGATCATCGGGTGACCGCCGAAGTCGTCGGTGACGCCGAAGCCGGGGAATTCCAGGATCAGGCACCGGAAGTGCCTGGCGAACGTCGGCAGCACCCCACGAAAGTTGCGCCAGCCACTGACACCGGGACCCGATCCGTGCAGGAACAACACCACCGGTCCGGTGCCGCCGGAGTCGTAGTAACGCAAAGTGCCTACCGGAGTGTCGATTTCACGCAGGTTGTGCTCGGCTGATTCACCACTGTTGGACACGGCGTTCACTGTGCCACGTCCACACGGTGAGCGGCAGAGGGTTTGCCGCGCAAAGGGTAAATAATCGACGGGTGAGCATTAGGAAATTCCGGTGGATGGCACTGCAGCGCCAAGTCTGATAGCGCGCTTACGCCTGGTGTTCGGGCCGCTCTTGACCGTGTTCGTCGTCAGCGCCCTGGCGCTCGGCGGCGCCGCCTGGCTGGCGGGCTGGCACACTGTCGCCGACGCGTGCTGGATCGCCGGCACCATTGCCGCGACCGGACCGGCACTGTTCTGGGTCTTGGTGGCGTTGCGCAGGGGCCGGGTCGGCGTCGACGTCATCGCGGTGCTGTCGCTGGTCGGCACGCTGTGGGTGCGCGAGTATCTGGCCGGCGCGCTGATCGCGGTGATGTTCGCCGGCGGCCGGGCGCTGGACTCCGCGGCCGAGCGCCGGGCGACTCGCGACCTGCGGGCGTTGCTGGACCGCGCGCCGCGTTTCGCCCGGCGGCGGGTCGGGACGCAGATCAGCATGATCGACCTGGCCGAGGTAGCGGTCGGGGACGTGCTGGTGGTCGGACCCGGCGAGGTGGTGCCGGTGGACGGGCGGGTCACCGACGAGGTCGCGGTCCTCGACGAGTCCGCGCTGACCGGTGAGCCGCAGCTGGTCGAGCGTGCGACCGGTGACACGGTGCGCAGTGGTGTGGTCAACGCCGGCAACGCTTTCGAGTTCGAGGCCCGCGCCACCGCCGCCGACAGCACCTACGCGGGAATCGTGCGGCTGGCGCAGCAGGCCGGCGCGCTCAACGCGCCCATCGTCCGGTTGGCCGACCGTTTCGCGGTCTGGTTCCTTCCCCTGACCCTGGTGGTGGCCGGTGCCGCGTGGCTGGCCAGTGGGTCAGCGGTGCGCGCCGTCGCGGTGCTGGTCGTGGCGACCCCGTGTCCGTTGCTGCTTGCCGCGCCGGTGGCGATCGTCTCGGGGTTGTCCCGGGCTTCGCGGGCCGGGGTGGTGATCCGGGGTGGGGGAGCCCTGGAAAACCTGGGTCACGCCAAGACTCTGGTGATGGACAAGACCGGCACCCTGACGATGGGACGCCCGACCGTGGTCGACGTGGTGGCCGGACCGGGGCGGGACGCTGCCGAGATCCTGCGGTTGAGCGCCTCGGTGGATCAGTTCTCTCCCCACGTGCTCGCCGAGGCCATCGTCACCGAGGCTCTGAGCAGGAAGCTGGAGCTGTCAGTACCCGCCGACATGGTCGAGCAGCCGGGGCAGGGCGTGACCGCGACGGTGGACGGGCATCGCGTGATGGTCGGCAAGGTGCCCGCGGGCGAGCTGGCCGGCGGATGGACCACATCGGTGATCAGTCGCGCCCGGCTGGACGGAGCCGGGATCGCGTGGGTCAGCGTCGACGGCGCCGCCGCGGGAGCGGTGTTACTGCGGGATCCGCTGCGCAGGCACGCGCCGCGGACGGTGCGCCGGTTGCGCGAGGCCGGACTCGAGCGGCTGCTCATGCTCACCGGAGACCGCGCCGAACCCACTCGCGACGTCGCCAACATTCTGGGACTGGACGAGGTTCGTGCCGACCAGACGCCCGAGGACAAATTCGCCGCCGTTCGCGAGGAGAGCGAACGCGCGGTGACGGTGATGGTCGGCGACGGAATCAATGACGCGCCGGCACTGGCCGCGGCCACCGTCGGCGTGGCGATGGGCGCGCGGGGAGCCACCGCGTCCTCGGAGGCCGCCGACATCGTGCTGACCACGGACCGCCTGGACCGGCTCGCCGACGCGATGGACATCGCCCGCTGGTCCCGCCGCATAGCCGTGCAGAGTGCCGTCGTCGGCATGAGCCTGTCGCTGATCGCGATGGTGATCGCCGCGCTGGGCTGGCTGCCCCCGGCCGCGGGTGCGCTGCTGCAGGAGGGCATCGACGTCGCGGTGATTCTCAATGCGCTGCGGGCCCTGCGCGGCAACCCGGCCAACGACGTGCAGGTGGACCCGCAGACCGAGCAGATGCTGCTCCGCTTCGCCGCTGAGCACGACGCCTTGCGGGACACCATCGGCCTGCTGCGCGACAGCGCCAATCGGCTGGCGAGCGGGACGGACGCTCTTCCGCTGGAGTCTCTGGCCGCCGTGCACACCCTGCTTGTCGACCGGATCCTGCCGCACGAAGAGGCCGAAGAGACCGAGCTGTACCCGGCCCTGGCCGGCCCACTCGGCAGCAGCGAGGCGACCGCCACGATGAGCCGCACCCACGCGGAGATCAAACGACTTGCCGATCGCATCGGCACGCACCTGGCCCAGGCGCAGGCGGCTGGGGCGATACAGCCCGACCAGGTCGACGACCTGTTGGCGTGCCTGTACGGGCTCTACACCCTGCTGCGGCTGCACTTCGTCCAGGAGGAGGAGAATTACTTCACTCTTGCTGAGGACGAGTCCGCTCCGGAGAAGTGAATCGCTTTACGCGGCGTGTCGCAGATTCCGTGGCGCCGCTTCGGCTTTCGGCTCCGGTGCCGCCGGAACCGGGCGCCACCCGACGTAGGTCAGGTACAGGCCGGCCACCGCGAGCAGGACGCTTGCCGTCATCCACATGCCGTCCATGCCGATCGTCGCGTCGGCCGCTGCCTTGAAGGCCTTCGGGAAAGCCAGCAACAACATTCCGCGCAAGGTCATCGCCCAGCCCAGCACCGACACGATGATCGCCGCCGCGCCCCGCCAGTACGGGTGCAGTCCCACGGTGATCAGGCCGCAGATGAGGACCAGGGCGCCGGTCACCCAGAACCATACCGGGCTGGACTCGAAACCGGTTAGCAGCGTGCGCATTTCGGATCCACGTGCCACCGTCGTGATGCCGATGATGGCGAAGAAGGGGCCGAGCACGCGGGCGAACTCGCGCGTGCGTGGCTGCAACTGTGAAGTGCTCATTGCAATACCTCCGATTGGAGACGCTCGTCTCCATACCACCATCTGAGCACTTCGGCCGGTCCAGCGGGAGGGACCGAAGTCCTGAATCGGCCGGGACATTCGTCCAGCTTGGTGACTTAAGCCTCACGACCGGCACCGCCCGGGCGGCTAGCGTTCTCCAGGGGTAAGGGAGTACGGAATGAAAGTCAGGCAGCGCGGTCGTCGTGCCACCGCCGCGCTCGCGTCCGAACGCATCATCCTGCGGACGGACCGGCGTGCGGCGCGGTTGGCCAGTTCGCTGCTGCTGGGCTGCGTGCTGACTTGGCTGACAATATTGACGCTGCACGAACACCCGGGCGCGAATTGGCATGCGGTGGGCCGGTTCGGCTGGTCGCTCGCGCTGCTGGCCGCCGTCGTCCTGATCGCACGCGGGGTATTCCTCGGGCGACCGGTCACCCCGCGGCACACCGTGGGCGCGGCCGCGCTGCTGTCGGCCGGCACCTTCGCGCACTTCCTGGACTTCGGCGGCTGGGGCAATGTGCTGGTCGGTGCCAGCGGGCTGGCGCTGATGTGGCCGACTTCGGCTGAGCCGCAACCGGAGTTGCTGCAGCGGGTGTGGGCGCTGGTCGATGCCACACCGAACGATCCGTTGGCGCCCTTCGCAATGCATTCGCTGAAAAGCTACTACTTCAACGCCGCGGGCACGGCGACGATCGCTTACCGCACCCGGCTGGGGTTCGCCGTCGTCAGCGGTGATCCGATCGGCGACAGCGCGCAATTCGAGCAATTGGCAACCCAATTCGCTGTCCTGTGCCGGTCTCGCGGCTGGCGGATCGTCGTGTTGGCAGGTGCGCAGCGAAACCTTGGTCTGTGGACCAGGGAGCTGATCGGTCAGGCGATGCTGGCGGTCCCGATCGGGCGCGACGTGGTGGTCGACGTCCGGCACTTCAGCCTGGCCGGTCGCCGGAACCGCAATGTGCGTCAGGCCGTGCAGCGCACCCACAATCGCGGTGTGACCACCGAGATCGTCGACGAACGCGATCTGGACGCCGGCCTGGTCGCCGAACTCAGTGAGGTGCTCTACGCCTCGCACGGCGGGGTGCGCACCGAGCGCGGGTTCTGCATGAACCTCGACGGCGCGCTGCAGGGCCGTTGCCCCGGCGTCAAACTCGCCATCGCCCGCGACAGCGCCGGGCGGGTGGTCGCCTTTCACCGCTACGCGAGCGCCGGTGCCGGCTCGGAGATCAGCCTGGATGCGCCGTACCGTCGCCCGGACGCTCCCAACGGGATCGACGAGCGGCTCAGCGTGGACATGATCGCGGCGGCGAAAAGCAATCATGCACAGCGTCTTTCGCTGGCCTTCGCGGCGTTCCCGGAAGTATTCGACGCGGCCGACCCTACTCTTCCGCAGCGCCTCGCCTACCGGTTGATCCATCTTCTGGACCCGCTGATCCGGCTGGAATCGCTCTACCGTTACCTGCGAAAGTTCCACGCGCTCAACGAGCGTCGGTATGTGGTGCTGTGCACGCACCACATACCGAGCGCGCTGGTGGTGCTGTTGTCGCTGGAGTTCACACCCCGGCGCCGCCGGTTACGGCCGGCGCATCACCGTGCTGAGGCCGGCGCGTGAGTCTCGACGTAGCCGACCACGTCTGACAGGGTGCGCAATGACGCGTAGTCGGACTCCGGTATGTCGACGTTGAATCGCTTGTGGATGCCTAGCAGGAAGTTCAGCCAGTCCATCGAGTCCAGGTCGACCTGGTCGCGCAGCAGGTCGTCATCGGTGATGTCGTCGGCATCCACTTCCGGGGCGATGGTGGTCAGGACCGACAGGACCACGCCGCGAGTGTCTTCGTTCATTGTCATTCTTCACTTCTCCAGTACGTCGGGTTGTTGCAGCAGTTCGTTGATCGCGGCCAGGAACATGGCGCCGCGGTGTCCGTCACTGGCCCGGTGGTCGGCGGCCAGGGTGCCCTGTACGGCATTGACCACCCGGATACCGCCGTCGATCACGCACACCTTCTGCGTGGTCTTGCCGAAGCCGACCAAGGCGACCTGCGGCGGGTAGATCACCCCGAACACGGTGTCGACGCCCTGATCGCCGAGGTTGGTGACGGTGATGGTGGGGTCGGACATCTCGGAGCTGCGCAGGGACCCGGCCCGCGCCCGCGCTACCAGGTCGGTGAGGTCGTTCATCAGCTCGTCGAGCTTCTTCTCGGCCACGTCGTGGATGGCGGGTGCCACCAGACCGCCGCCGCGCAACGAGATGGCGACACCGACATGCACGGCGGGCGCGGGCTGGAAGCCGTCTTCCCGCCAGAAGCCGCTGAACTCCTTGAAGCGCTGCGCGGCCAGCGCGACGGCCTTGAGTTGCAGGACGGCCGGCAGTACGCGTTCGGTGATGGGCCGCTGCGCATTTCGGGCGGTGAGCCAGGTCAGCGCGGTGTCCATCAGGATCTCGTCGGCCAGGTAGTAGTGCGGTATCTCACGCTTGGACCTGCTCATGGCGGCCGCGATCGACTGCCGCATCGCGGCGCCCCGCTCGGCCATCGACATGCGTTCGCCGGCGGGTTTCGGTGCCGGCTTCTTGACCGGTTGCCTTGTGGCGGCAGCGTGTTCGACGTCGACGATCGTCACCGCGCCCCCTGGGCCGGTGCCACTGACCCCGTCGAGGTCGACGTTCAGGTTGGCCGCCAGCCGCCGCGCGGCGGGGGAGACCCAGCGGCGGTGCTGTGGCCCGGACGGTCGCGCCGGCGCCGGCCTCCCGGACGGCGACGCCGCCGCGGCCGGCTTCGGCGCCTTGCGCGGTGCCTTCGCGGCGCTTTTGCGGGGTTCCTTCTTCTCCGGTTTCTCGGCGGCCGCCGGGACGGTCGCCGCAGCGGTCACCGGGGCGGTCGCCGGGGCGGGCGCAGCGGCCGTCTCGCCCGCCGCCAGCAGGGTGGCCAGAACCGTCCCCACTTCCACTGTTTCGCCGACCGGGACCACCAACTCGTCGATGATGCCTTCCTGCCAGCACTCGATCTCCACCGCGGCCTTGGTGGTTTCGATGACGGCGACGACCTGGCCGCGCGTGACCTTGTCTCCCGGCTTGACCAGCCACTCGTTGAGCGTGCCTTCGTCCATGTCGGAGCCCAGCGCGGGCATTTTGAACTCGATCATCATCGATCCCCGAACAGTTCGTGCACGGCGGCGACGATCTTGTGCGGCTGCGGAAGTGCAGCTTCCTCAAGGTGTTTCGCGTACGGGATCGGGACCTCTTCGCTACACACCCGGCCCACCGGCGCGTCCAGATCGTAGAAGGCGCCCTCCATGATCACCGCGGAGATCTCGCCCGCCAGGCTGCCGCTGCGCCACGCCTCGTCGATGGCGACGGCGCGGTGAGTCTTGCGGACCGATTCCAGGATGGTGTCGGTGTCCAGCGGCCGCAGCACCCGCAGATCCACCACCTCGCAGTCGATTCCGGCCAGGGACAGCTCGTTGGCCGCGTCCAGTGCCTTGCCCACGCATCCGCCGTACGCGATCAACGTGACATCGTCGCCTTCCCGGCGTACCGCTGCCCGACTGATGTCCGTCGGCTCCAGCGTGTCGATATCGGTGGAGGTGTTGTAGAGCTGGACATGTTCGAAGATGATGACCGGATCCGGGTCGGCCAGCGCCGGTCCGAGCATGCCGTAGGCGTCCTCGACCGTCGCCGGCGCCAGAACCTTGATCCCCGGGATGTGGGCGTACCACGGTTCGAGACTGTGCGAATGCTGCGCGGCGAGTTGCCGTCCGGCCCCGGTGGCCATCCGCACCACGATCGGCACCGAGAACTGGCCGCCGGACATATGCCGCAGCGCCGCGGCGGTATTGACGATCTGGTCGAGCGCCAGCAGGCTGAAGTTCACCGTCATGACTTCGACGATCGGCCGTAACCCGTTGAGGGCGGCGCCGATACCGATGCCGACGAAGCCGAGTTCGGACAGCGGGGTGTCCCGGACCCGCTCCTCGCCGAATTCTTCCAGTAGCCCTTTGGACGCCGCGTAGGTTCCGCCGTAGCGCCCGACATCCTCACCCATCAGAACCACGTGCGAGTCGTCACGCAGGGCGTCGCGGATCGCGTCGTGAACGGCGGTGCGGTAGGTGGTTTTCATCGGGCCGCCGCCACCGGGGTGAGCACGTCACGGGCCAGGTCGGCTATGTCTTCCCGGGTTCCCGCGTCGGCGTAGGCAACCGCGTCGGCGATCTCCGCGGCGGCCGACTCCTCGATGTCACGGACGTCGTTGTCGGTCAGCAGTCCGTCGGCCTTCCGTCGCTGCACGAATAGATCGATGGGGTCTCGCTCGCGCCACTGCTCGACCTCGGCCTTGGTCCGGTACAAGTCCGGGTCGAACATCGAGTGAGGGCGGAACCGGTAGGTGCGGAACTCGATGAAGAACGGGCCGCCGGTGCTGCGCACGTGCTCGACACCTTTGCGGGCGGCCTCGTAACACGCCTCGACATCCATCCCGTCAACGGCCAGCGCATCGACGCGGTAGGCGGCCGCCTTCGCGGTCAGGTCGGTCTGCGACTGGGCCCGATCCAGTGCGGTGCCCATCGCGTAAAGGTTGTTCTCGCACAGGAACAACACCGGCAGGTTCCACAACACGGCCATGTTCAACGACTCGTGGAAAGCGCCCTCGGCGACCGCTCCGTCGCCGAAGTAACACGCGGTCACGCGCTTGCGCTTCAGCTGGGCGTCGGCGAGCGCGATGCCGACCGCCAGCGGCAGTCCGCCGGCGACGATCGCGTTGCCGCCGTAGAAGTGCCGGGAGGCGTCGAAGAGATGCATCGATCCGCCGCGACCACGGGAGCAGCCCTCCTGCTTGCCGAACATCTCGGCCATGATCCGGGTCATCGGGATGCCGCGCAGCAGTGCGTGCGCATGCTCGCGGTAGGTCGCCACCACCGCGTCGTCGTCGGTCAGTGCGCGCAGGGATCCCGCGGCCACCGCCTCCTCACCGACGTAGAGGTGCAGAAAGCCGCGAATCTTGGCCGCACTGTACAGTTCCGCGCATTTCTCTTCCATCCGGCGCACCCGCACCATGTCTGACAACAGCGCGTGCGTCAGGTCCTTTTCCGTCACAGCGACGCTCCTTGAGGTTGGTTATGTGGTTGTTCGATCGTCGACGTGTCCCCTTCGGGCAACCCGAGTTCACGGGCCTTCAGCAGGCGGCGCATGATCTTGCCGCTGCTCGTGTGCGGCAGGGAGTCGGCGAACTCGATCTCCTTGGGCGCCACGGCAGGTCCGAGGCGTTTGCGGGCATGACCGAGCAGCTGCAACCGGAGTTCCTCGCTCGGCGCGTACCCGTCCTTGAGCGTGACGAAGGCTTTGATGACGGAGCCGACCGTTGGGTCGGGCTTGCCGATGACGGCCGCCTCGGCCACCGCCGGGTGATCGGTCAGCGCGCTTTCGACCTCGAACGGGCCGATCAGGTGCCCGGCGGACTTGATCACGTCGTCTTTGCGCCCGATGAACCAGAAGTAGCCGTCGGCATCCCGTTTGGCCAGGTCACCGGTGAGATAAAGCCCGTCGCTGAAGCACTTTCGGTATCTCTCTTCGGCGTGCAGGTAGCCGCGGAACATCGACGGCCAACCGGGTTTGAGTGCAAGCTCGCCCTCGACGTCGGGTTCATCGATAACGGTGACGCTGCCTTCATCGCTAACGGTGTCGTTGTCGCGCACGATGCACGCCTCGACGCCGGGCAGCGGCCGGCCCATCGAGCCGGGCTTGATGTCGAAGGCCGGGGTGTTGGCGATCATGATGCCGCCGGTCTCGGTCTGCCACCAGTTGTCGTGAATCGGTAGGCCCAGTACCTCTTTACCCCACCACACGGCTTCGGGGTTGAGTGGCTCGCCGACGCTGGCGATGAACCGCAGATGCGGAAAGCTGAAGCGGGCGGGCAGTTCTGGACCGGCCTTGATCAGCATCCTGATGCCGGTGGGCGCGGTGTACCAGACCGACACCTGTTCGTCCTGCAGGATCCGGTACCAACGTTCGGCGTCGAATTCGGTCTGGTCGACGATGGAGGTCACCCCGTGCAGCAGCGGGCTGATGATCCCGTACGAGGTACCGGTGACCCAGCCGGGATCCGCTGTGCACCAATAGATGTCGTCGGGATGAAGGTCGAGTGCGTACAGTCCCGTGACGTAGTGCATGGCGACGGCGCCATGCACGTGAATGGCGCCTTTCGGGGTGCCGGTGGTCCCGCTGGTGAAGTGCAGCAGCGCCGGGTCTTCAGCGGTGGTGGGCTCGACCGGGGCGTGCTTGTCGGCGAGGTTCATGCAATGCCAGAAGTCCAGCGTTCCCGAGGGCGGCTCGCCGTGCGTGCCGTCGTCGACCACGATGACGTGTCGCACCGAGGTGAGCCGGCTGTGGATCTTGGCGATCTTGCGCTGATAGAGCGCCCTGGTGGTGACCAGCACGTCGGCCTGTCCGATATCCACCCGCGTGGCAATCGGTTCCGGCCCGAAGGCGGAGAACAGCGGTGAGACGACGCTGCCGTTGCGCAGCGCACCCAGCATGGTGATGTACAGCTCGGGGATGCGGCCCATGATGGCGAAGACCCGGTCGCCCTTGCCGATGCCCAGGGCGCGCAGCACGCCGGTGAATCGGGTCACCCGGTCGCTCAACTCGGCATAGGTCAGTTCGTGCGACCCGTCCTCGGTGAGAAAGCGAAGTGCGGTGTGCGTGCTCTCCGGTCCGCTCGCGTGCCGGTCGACGGCGGCGTAGGCGATGTTGCATCTACCCTCGCCCATGCCTTCGCACAGCCGTGGCACATCGGACCATTGGAAGTGCGCCCGGGCCTGCTCGTAGTCGGCGAGATTGGGTGAGACGCGGTAGTCGCGGGGGGTCTTGTGAATCACATCCATGTGCGGGTCCTGATCCCCAGGGGTCTGGCTCCTCAAAGCCTCTTGCGCAGACACCGGGCGCAATAGGGGACAAGGTCACTGATCACCGTGGCCGGACGTCGCTTGCCCGTGCCCTATGGCGTGACGATGGTGACCAAGGACCCTGGCACCGGAGTGTCTGCATGGCGCACGGTCGTGAATGCAAGACGTCGTACTCAGAGCGGAAAGGTGGGTGCGATGACGCGAACGCTGGTCGAAACTGCGGTGATCACGAACGCAGTGGAGTTGGCGTGCCACGCTCCTTCACTGCACAACACCCAGCCGTGGCGGTGGGTGGTCAGGGGCGCGACCGTCGACCTGTTCGTCGACCCGTCCCGCATGGTGACCTCGACCGACGCCTCCGGCCGGGAGGCCGTCCTCAGCTGTGGCGCCGTCCTCGACCATCTTCGGGTGGCGATGGCCGCCGTCGGCTGGGACACCCACGTCGACCGCTTCCCGAACCCGAACAATCTCGATCACCTGGTTTCGGCCGACTTCACGCCGATGGCATACGTGGGCCGGGCCCGCCGCGACCGCGCCGAGGCGATCACGGTCCGTCGCACCGACCGGCGCCCGTTCCGCGCGCCCAACGACTGGCCGTCACTGCAGCCGCTGCTGCGCAACTGTGTGGACCAGGACCTGGTGGGGCTTGAGGTGCTGAGCGACGACGCGCGCCCCCGGCTGGCCGAGGCCACCCGGCTCAGCGAGGCCCTGCGCCGCTACGACGACAGCTACCAGAACGAATTGAGTTGGTGGACAGCGCCTTCCAGAGAATATGACGGTATACCGCCGGCCGCTCTGGTGACGGGTGCCGAGGCGCGCGGCGTCGGTGTGAACCGGGAGTTCCCCACCGGCGCCGACAGCGAGCACGCCAGCAGACACGATCAGGCGAAGATCGTGCTGTTGTCGACGGCTGACAACACCCGCGCGGACGCGCTCAACTGTGGCGAAGCCCTCTCCTCGGTGCTGCTGGAATGCACTGTGGCGGGCCTGGCGACGTGCCCGATCACGCACGCCACGGAACTGCAGCCCGGTCGTGACATCCTTCGCGAGCTCACCGGCGGACGCGCGGCCGTCCCCCAGGTTCTGATCCGGGTCGGCATCTCACCGTCGGGTCCGATCCCGGCGGCGACCCCGCGGCGTCCGCTGGATGAGGTGCTCGAGGTCGTCGACTGACGCGGAAAGCGGCTCAGTAAATGGCCTATGTCAACCTCATGCCGGGACTTCGGTCCCTACCGACCGCGCCCGGGGATTGGTCGAATGAGGCATTGCTATTGGGGGCAATGTGAAATCTAGGAGGGCGTCATGACAAGTGCAGCCGAAGCCGGCCGGCCCGCACCACGGCGGGTGTTTCGCGACCGCCGCGAAGCCGGCCAGGTGCTGGCGAACCTGCTGAGCGCCTACCGCGACAACCCGAACGTGATCGTCCTCGGCCTGGCCCGCGGGGGATTGCCGGTGGCCTGGGAGGTGGCGGCGGCGCTGCGCGCCCCGCTGGACGCCTTCATCGTCCGCAAGCTCGGCGCGCCCGGCCATGAAGAGTTCGCCGTCGGCGCGCTGGCCAGCGGTGGCCGGGTGGTGGTGAACGACGATGTGTTGCGCGGGTTGCGCGTCACGTCCGCGCAGTTGCGCGACATCGTCGAGCGGGAGGGCCGCGAGCTGGTCCGGCGCGAGGCCGCCTACCGCGGGGGCCGCCCACCGGTGCAGGTGACCGGCCGGACGGTGATTCTCGTCGACGACGGATTGGCCACCGGCGCAAGCATGTTCGCCGCCGTACAGGCTCTGCGCGACGCCGAGCCGGCGCACATCGTGATCGCCGTGCCCGCCGCCCCGGAATCGACCTGCCGGGAATTCGAGGATCTGGTCGACGAGGTGGTCTGCGCCTCGATGCCGACACCGTTTCTCGCTGTGGGGGAGTCGTTCTGGGACTTCCGTCAGGTCAGCGACGAAGAGGTGCGCGAGCTGCTGGCCAAGCCCACCACGGGGCTTGCGTTGATCAAGCCCGCCGCACCGACAGCGGCCGAGATGATCGCCGACGTGGCGGTCGATGCGCCGCAGGGCATTCCGCCGCGCGAGATCCTCGAGCAGGTCATCGGCGACGCGCGCGTCGTCCTGATCGGTGAGAGTTCGCACGGCACCCACGAGTTCTACGAGGCGCGTGCGGAGATCACCAAGTGGCTGATCGAGGAGAAGGGCTTCTGCGCCGTTGCGGCCGAAGCCGACTGGCCTGACGCCTACCGGCTGAACCGTTACGTCCGCGGCCTGGGCAAGGACACGACGGCCGAGGCGGCGCTGAGCGGGTTCGAGCGCTTCCCGGCATGGATGTGGCGCAACACGGTCTGTCGTGACTTCGCCGACTGGCTGCGCGCATACAACCAGCGCGCGCCGCGGCAGGCCGGGTTCTACGGGCTTGATCTGTACTCCCTGCACCGGTCGATGCACGAGGTGATCAGCTACCTCGACACGGTGGATTCCGCGGCGGCGGCGCGGGCCCGGGTCCGGTACGCGTGCTTCGACCACCCCGCGGGCGACGATGGACAGGCATACGGTTATAAGGCGGCGTTCGGTGCGGGACCCAAATGTGAGCGCCAGGCGATCGAGCAGTTGGTCGAGTTGCAGCGCAATGCGCTCGACTATCTGCGCGCCGACGGCCTGCTCGCGGAGGACGAACTGTTCTACGCCCAGCAGAACGCGCAGACGGTCCGCGACGCCGAGGTCTACTACCGCTCGATGTTCAGCGGCCGGGTCTCCTCGTGGAACCTGCGGGACAAGCACATGGCGCAGACTTTGGAAGCCCTGCTCAACCACCTGGACCGGCACGGCGATGGTCACCCCGCGCGAATCGTGGTGTGGGCGCACAACTCCCATGTCGGTGACGCCACCGCCACCGAGGTGTGGGCCGACGGCCAGCTCACGCTGGGGCAACTGGCACGGCAGCGGTATCACGGCGAGGCACGCCTGATCGGGCTGAGCACCTACACGGGTACGGTCACGGCCGCCAGCGAGTGGGGCGGAATCGCCGAACGCAAGGTGGTCCGGCCGGCGCTTCCCGGCAGCGTCGAGGACCTGTTCCACCAGACCGGCAAGGACGCCTTCCTGGTGTCCTCGCGGATCAACCAGAAGGCAGCCGAGCCGATGTCGGCCGTTCGCCTCGGCCGCGCCATCGGCGTGATCTACCAGCCCGCCACCGAGCGGCAGAGCCACTACTTCCACGTCCGGCCCGACGACCAGTTCGATGCCATGATTCACATCGACACCACCCGTGCGCTGGAGCCACTCGAGACGACGAGCGTGTGGATTGCCGGCGAGACGCCGGAGACCTATCCCAGCGGTCTCTAGTCCCACCAAAGTCCGACGAGCGGAGTTCACAATGCACGCCGGTTTCGCACCGGGGCTACCGCGGATCGTCACGTTGACGATGAATCCCGCGCTCGACATCACCACCAGCGTGGAGGTGGTGCAACCCACCAGCAAGTTACGTTGCAGCGCAACGCGTTACGACCCGGGTGGGGGCGGCGTGAACGTGGCGCGGATCGCCCACGTGCTCGGCGGGTCGGCCTTCGCGGTGTTGCCCGCGGGAGGCTCCCACGGCGGAATGCTGACCAGGTTGCTCAGCGATGCGGGGGTTCCCTTCGGTGAGATCCCGATCGCCGGGGCCACCCGGGAGAGTTTCACCGTCAACGAGACCAGCACCGGACGGCAGTTCCGGTTCGTCCTGCCCGGACCGGTGCTGACCCCGGCCGAACAGGCCAGGTGCCTGCAGGAGCTGCGGATGGCAGCGCGGTCCGCCGACTTCGTGGTGGCCAGCGGGAGCCTGCCGCCCGGCGTTCCCGCCGACTTCTATCAGCGGGTGGCCGACGTCGCGCGCGACGTGGGCGCCCGGCTCGTCCTGGACACCTCCGGTGGTGGACTGCGGGGTGTCTCGTCCGGGATCTACCTGCTCAAGGCGAGTGTGCGGGAGTTACGCGAATGCGTGGGGCGCGAATTGGCCACCGAGCCGGAACAGATCGTCGCCGCGCGTGAACTCGTGGACAGCGGACGCGCGGAGGTTGTCGTGGTGTCGTTGGGGTCATCGGGTGCGATGCTGGCCACCCGGCAGACCTGCCAGCGCTTTGCGGCGGTGCCCATGGAGGCCGGCAGCGGCGTGGGTGCCGGTGACGCGATGGTGGCGGCGATCGCCGTCGGTCTGACCCGCGGGTGGCCGTTGGCCAAGTCGGTGCGCCTGGGGATCGCCGCCGGCGCGGCGATGCTGCTGACGCCCGGAACCGCGGTATGCGAGCGCTCGGACGTGGAACGGCTTTTCGAGTTGACCGGCGAGCCGGTGGAGGTGGGCGACGGCCCGTCGGGGACGAAGGGCAGTGCAAACTCAGGCCAAACGACCCCTGCGGAAACGGCTGATCGCGCCATAGATTGATGGTGAGCGAAAGTCAGGAGCCGACATGAACCAGCTGGACGCGAAGTCGGTGGTGGTGGGTGTCAACGGTTCGCAAGCCGCGGTCAACGCGGCCAAGTGGGCGATCGACGAGGCGCTGAGCCGGCAGATGCCGCTTCGCCTGGTGTATGTGATCACCGGCGGGGACGTGGGGCAGGCTTCCGAGTGGGAGCTCGAACGCGCCGAAATGGTGCTGTCGCAGGCGGAGAGCGCGGTACTCAGCGCCGCGCAGGCCCAGGGAAAGCCGGTCGAGATCGAGACCGCCATCCGCTCCGGAGACCCGGCACAGGCCCTGATCGACACGTCTCAGGACGCGGCCCTGGTGTGTGTGGGTACCTCCCGTCGCGGCTGGGCCGCTGACGGGCTCCTGGGCCCGACGGCCGCCGCGCTGGTCACCCACGCGCACTGTCCGGTAGCGGTGATCCGCACCAACCCTGACGGGTCGCCCACCCAGGTGGGGGTGATCGCCGTCGTCCTCAACGACGACCCCGACAACGACGAAGTGGTCCGGCTGGCGATGGAGGAAGGGCGACGCCGGCACGCGATCGTGCGGCAGATCGACCGCCGCCTGGACAGCTGGGTCCGCCGCTACCCCGACGTGCCGGTGCAGATCGTGGCGTCCGGAACCGGCGCCCGAGTGGTGGACGAGAACCACAGTCGGGCAATTGATCTCGCGATTGTCGGCGAGTCCGAGGCGGCTGAACTACCGGGCCTGGCGATCCCGAACTGCCATCCGATCCTCGGGTATCCGGACTGTTCGGTATTGCTGGTCCGGCACTAAAGGTCTAACCGACCTCGATCGTGCTGCCCGGCAACAGCCGGTGAATCCGGCCTCGGCACTCGACGTCAATCGGCCCGGCGCCGCCGGATTCCGCGGTCAGCGTGGCACTGCGCCCGCTGAGTTCCAGATGCAGGCGGTGACCGCGGTAGACGAACGGAAACTCGATCGGCCCAAGGCCTTCCGGCCACTGCGGGCTGAGGATCAGCCGGTCGTCCCGGGTTTCCAGGCCGGTGAAGCACCGCTGCAGCAGATCGATGCTGCCCGCCATGGCCGCCAAGTGGATCCCTTCGGCGGTGGTGCCGCCCTGGATGTCGGTGATGTCGGAATCGAGCACCTGCTGGAAGTACTCGAGGGCGTTGGCGCGGTTGGCGCGGGCCAGGACCCAGGAGTGCACGACCGCGCTCAATGTCGACCCGTCGGAGGTCCGGGCCAGGTAGTAGTCGACCGTCTTGGGAATCTGCGCGGGCGCGAAGTGGTAGCCGAGCCTGCCGAACAGGCCGAGCAACTCTTCGGATGACAGCAGGTAGAACAACATCAACGCGTCGGCCTGCTTGGACGCTTTGTAGTTGTTGACGCTGTCGTTCTCGGCTTCGAGAATGCGGTCGAGTCGCTGGATGTTGTCGTACCGCTGGCGGTAACCCTCCCAATCCAGCTCGGCCAGTTCGGAATAGCCTTCGAACTGACTGATGACGCCATCGTGGAACGGCACGAACATGCGACGGCTCACGTGGTCCCAGCGCTCCCGCTCCTGGGTCGTCAGGCCGAGCTTCGCGACGAGTTCGAGGCGGTCGCGCAGTGGCAACAGGTCCAGCGCCTCCATCGCCCGCACGATGACCCAGACCGCCATCACGTTGGTGTAGGCGTTGTTGTCGATCCCGTCGTATTCCCGCCCGGGATAGCCGGAATGGAACTCATCGGGCCCGATGATGCCGCGGATCGTGTAGCGGCCCAGGCTGGCGTCGAACTTGGCCAGGCCCACCCAGAAACGCGCGATCTCGACCAGCATCTCGGTGCCGTAGTCCACCAGGAACTGGCGGTCGCCGCTGACCTGATAGTTCTGCCAGGTGTTGTAGGCGACGGCGAGCCCGACGTGGTGTGCCCGGGCACTGGCGTCGGGAAGCCAGCGACCCGACTGCGGATTGAGATGGACTTCCTGACTTACTTCGCGTCCGTCGCTGCCCGACTGCCACGGAAACATGGCGCCCAGATGGCCGGCGCGGCGCGCCGCGCGGCGAGCTTCCGGGAGGCGCCGGTACCGGTACAGCAGCAACGAGCGGGACACGTTCGCCATCCGCAGGCTCAGCACCGGGGAGATGAAAAGTGCGTCCCAGAACACATGTCCGCGGTAGGCCTCACCGTGCAGTCCCCGGGCCGGGACGCCGGCGTCGAGTTCGGCGGTGTGCGGCGAGAGGGTCTGCAGCACGTGCACCAGATGCAGACGCAGGATCCGCAGCGCGCCCTCCCGGTCGGAAAGGCCGATGTTGCACTGCTCCCACAGCCTCGCCCACGCCCGCGCGTGCGCCTGGTGCAACTCGTCATAACGCCCGGCGGCGTCCAGGCTTTCGGCCGCGGCGCCGACCGGTTCGGCGATGGCGGCGTCCCGGCCGGTGAAGATGGTCACGATCTTTTCCAGCGTCACCGGCCGGCCCGCCGACACCGCGACTTCGATGTGTTGGCCGCCGCGATTGTGCTCGCGGATGGTCTCCGAGCGCGCGTCGGCCGGAGTGTCGCCGTGCCACGCACTGCTGCGGGCGGCCAGCGCGATCGCGATGCGCGATTGCGAGGTCTCGGTGCGCAGAACCACGCCGTTGGGCGCGATCTCGTCGATCACCGCTTCGGACAGGTGCGCGCTGGACAGCGGCTTGTAGCGCTCCACCATGGTGTTGCGTACGGTGGCGTCCACCAGCGATTCGAATTCGACCGTGCCGGACCAGTTCTCGGGGTGGACCGTGGTCTTCATGGCCAGCAGGTGGGGATCGTGCATCGACGCGAAGCGCTGCTGTTCCAGTGTCGTGATCCGGCCGGCGCCGTCGGTGAACCGGACCCGCCGGGACAGCGTGGCATGGCGTAGGTCGAACACCTGCCGGTAGGACAGAATTTCGGCCTGGTCGATGTCGAACCAGGGTCCACCGTCGATGCGCAAGGTGAGGGACAGCCAATTGGGCAGGTTGACCAGGCTCTCGTTCTCGATGGTCCGGCCCGCGATCTGGTCGGCGAGGATGTTGTAGACGCCGGTCGCGTAGGTGCCGGGGTAATGGTGCTGCGACGCGGTGGCTTCGGCGGCGCAGCCCCGGGTGGCGACGTAGCCGTTGCCCACGGTGCACAGCGTTTCGCGCAACCGCTCGCTCGCCGGGTCGTAGTGGTCGTAGACGAGTTCCCACGCATGGTGCGGAGCCTGCGACTCCTCTTTCAGGTCATCGGCCAGTCGTTGCAGGAATTCGGCTACTGCAGCCGGGTTTTCGAGGCTGAAGCTCGCGGACGACGGCCGGTCGCCGCCCTCGAGGTGACGTACCGCGATGCCCATGCCGTCGAAGCGAATCGCGTCGAACGCGTCCTCGTCGCTGATGTCGTCGCCGATGAAGATCGGCAGGGCGGTGGTGGATGTCGAATCCTCCTGCGCCGCCAGGTGTTCCAGGATCCAGTGCAGCGCTCTGCCCTTGTCCCAGGCGACGTTCGGGCGCAACTCCACCAACTTTCGTCCGGTGGTGACGCGCAGCCCCGTCGCACGCCCGAGCCGGCGCACCGCCGCGATCACCTGATCGACGGCCTGCGGATCGGTGTTGCGGTAGTGCACGGCCACCGCATAGCGTTTGCGTTCCACGATGGTGCCGGGGATGTCTTTGAGTTCTTCGGCCAAATGTGTTGCCGCACGGACCAAGACGCCGATCGACGCCGCGGCGTCGGTGTTCCGGTGCAGCGTGCCGTCCGGCGCGACGAGTTCGAAACCGTGACTGCCGGCGAACCACAACCCGTCGACGTCGACCTTGTGGCGAAGGTCGGCCAGGTCCCGGCCGCTGATCACCGCCACCGGGCACTGCCGGCTCAATGCCCGCAACGCCTCGGCGGCGCCGGGCACCAGCTTCGCCGAATCCGGCTGGCCGACGATGTCGGCCAGGGTGCCGTCGAAGTCGACGAACGTCACGGGCTGGCGCGCGGTGACGAGTTCCTTGAGCTGGCTGTAGACCTGCAGGGCGTCGGTGATGGCCGAGATCACCGCGTCCACGTTGCGCACCGAGATCTCGGCAAGGTCCGCGATGACCGCGTCGGCCCCGTGCGCCGTGAGTTCCTCGCCGCCGTGGTCGAGCCCGATCACCAGGCTGAAACCTGCGGCGCAGGCGTCTTCGACCGCCGCGGGATCGTGCTCGATGACCGCGCAGCGGTCGGGGCGGACCTTCAGCCGGGCCGCGGTCCGGGTCAGCACCGACGAGTCCTGCTCGTCGGCGAGCTCGACCGCGTCGACATCGACCAGTTGATCGATGACGCCGTTCGACAGTTGTGCCCCGCCACGGTTGGTCGAGTAGACGGCCGTACCGATGCCGGCGTCGCGTAGCCGGCGCAGCAACGGTCCGGTCGAATCGGAGGCCTGAAAGCCACCGGAAACCGCCGCGGAGACTAACCCGTCGAGGTTCAGGATCACTGCATCGTGGTAGCGCCGGTCAATGGTCGCGGGCCATTCGGTCACGTCAGTGACGATGCCACAGGGTGGCCCCCGATTGGCCGCCGAAAAGGCAATGAAGGTCGCACGTCCCTGTACTTGGTGACTAAAGCCCCACGACCCAGGTCGGTTCGGGCAATAGCGTTTTCGGTAACGGAGGGAGAACGGAATGGACGCGATGGCTGACCGCCACGGCATCCTCGTCGGGGTGGACGGATCGGAACCATCGAACGCTGCGGTGGTGTGGGCCGCGCATGAGGCGGCGCTGCGCCACGTTCCCCTGACGCTGGTCCACATGGTGACCGCGGCAGTCCCGATGTACCCGGAGATGCCGCTGTCGATGGGCATGGGCATATGGCGGGATGAGGACGGCCGGCGGGTGCTCAAACACGCCGTCAAGGTGGCCGAAGACATCGTCGGTGCGGCCACCCGGCCGGTGCCGATCTCCACCGAACTGAAGTGCTCGCCACCGGTTCCGACTCTGGTTCAGCTGTCCGCGCAGGCGGAAATGCTGGTAGTGGGCAGCCACGGGCGCTCGGCGTTGGGGCGCGGACTGCTCGGGTCGGTGAGCTCGTCGGTGGTGCGACGCGCGAATTGCCCCGTAGCGGTGATCCGCGACGAAGACACCCGGACGGGAGCCCCGGTCGTCGTGGGGATCGACGGGTCGCCGGCGTCCGAACTGGCGACGGCGATCGCGTTCGAGGAAGCCTCCCGGCGCGGGGCCGAGCTCAGAGCGGTCCATGCGTGGAGCGACATCGAAGCGGTCGAACTGCCCGGCCTGGACTGGACGATCTTCAAAGAGGACGCGGATCTCATCCTGGCCGAGCGCCTGGCGGGATGGCAGGAGCAGTTCCCGGATGTGACGGTGCACCGCGTGGTGGTGTGTGACCGGCCAGCCCGACAGCTGATCGAGCAGGCGGAGTCGGCGCAGCTCGTGGTGGTGGGCAGCCATGGCCGCGGCTCGGTGGGCGCCATTCTGCTGGGGTCGGTCAGCAACGCGGTGCTGCACTCCACCAGCACGCCCGTTATCGTCGCGCGACCGGTGCAGGCCCCGTCCCGGCGACTGACAGTCTGAAGTCATGGAGTTTGCGATCACCGCCGAACGGTCAGCCGATGCCACTACAGCCCCGTTTCTGGATGTCCGGGAGACGCACACCGGCGTGGTGGTGCTCGCCGGAGACCGGGCGTACAAGGCCAAAAAGCCGGTGCTGACCGATTTCGTCGATTTTCGCACCACCGAGCAGCGCGAGCATGCCTGCCGGCGGGAGGTCGAGTTGAACCGCCGCTTGTCGCCCGAGGCCTATCTGGGGGTGGCCCATCTGTCCGATCCGGCCGGAGGCGCCGATGAGCCGATCGTGGTCATGCGCCGCTATCGGGATCAGGATCGGCTGGCATTTCTGGTCACCGGCACCGGGCCCGGCGAATCAGCCGAGAGCCTGCTGGACGCTGTCGCCGCCGTGCTGGCGGAGTTCCACAAGGGGGCCGAGCGCAGCCCGCTGATCAGCACCCAAGGCGAGGCCGGCGCGGTGGACCAGCGTTGGCGGGCCAACCTCAAGGAACTGCACCAGTTCACCGCGATTCCCGGTGTGACGCGGGAAGTCATCGACCGTATCGAACGTCTTGCCGCGCAATACATCGCCGGCCGGGGGCATCTGTTCGCGAGCCGGATCGACCAGGACAACATCGTTGACGGCCACGGCGACCTGCTCGCCGACGACATCTTCTTCGTCGAAGGCCGCCCGGCACTGCTGGACTGCCTCGAATTCGACGACCAACTGCGTCATCTCGACCGGATCGACGACGCCGCCTTCCTGGCCATGGACCTGGAATTCCTGGGGCGTAAAGACCTCGGCGACTACTTCCTGGCCCGCTACGTCGCGCTGACCGGCGACAAAGCGCCGTCCTCGCTGCATCACTTCTACATCGCTTACCGCGCGGGGGTACGGGCCAAGGTCGATTGTGTGCGGTTCCTGCAGGGCAGGGCGGAGTCGGCCGACGACGCCGCCCGGCACCTCGAGATCGCCGCGGATCACCTCGCCGCCGGAGCCGTCCGGCTGGCACTCATCGGCGGAAACCCCGGCAGCGGGAAGTCCACCGTGGCCCGGGGACTCGCCGAACAGGTCGGCGCGCATGTCATCTCCACCGACGATGTGCGCCGGGAACTGCGGGATTCGGGCGCCATTTCCGGGAGTCCGGGGGTGCTGGACTCCGGTCTCTACAGCCCCGACAATGTGGCCGCTGTCTACGAAACCGTTTTGCGGCGGGCCCGCATCCACCTGGGTGAGGGGCAGTCGGTGATCCTCGACGGAACGTGGCAGGACCCGGGTCTGCGCGCGCAGGCCCGCCGGATGGCCGCCGAAACCCATTCGCGTGCAGTGGAAATCATGTGCGCCGTGCCGGTGGAGACGACGGCGGGCCGAATCGAACAGCGGGCGGCGGGAAACTCCGACGCCACCCCGGACATCGCCGCGGCGCTGGCTGCCCGCCGCGACGCCTGGGAGTCAGCAGTCCGGCTGGACACCTCTCAGCCGCTGAAAGTTTCGGTGGCACAGGCATGTAACGCCTGGCGCCAGGCGACCGACGTCAATCTTCTGCACTGAAAGGAACGCGCATGACCACAACCGACAGCTACGTCGCCGATATCTCGGCGCTGCGTTTGACCGACGCCGAGGAGGCCGGTGGTAAGGGCGCCAACATGGGCGAACTGGTCGCCGCCGGCCTGCCGGTTCCACCGGGGTTCGTCCTGCTGCGCGGCGGCTACCAGGCGGCGATGCGGGCCGGCGAGGTAGATGCCGAACTCGCCGCGCTGCACCGCGAAGCGCTGGCGCAGGTCGACAACAGCGCCCGGTTGGCCGAGCTGTGCCAGCGGATGCAGAAACTGGTGAGCAAGGCGGGCGTCAGTGACGACGTCCGCGCGCAGCTGCTCGACTCCTATGCCAAGTTGGGATCCAACTGCGTTGTGGCTGTTCGCTCTTCGGCAACAGGTGAGGACGGCGCCGACGCATCATTCGCCGGGATGAACCGGACGCTGACCAATATCACCGGTGGCGAAGACTTGATCGACGCCGTCACGCAGTGCTGGGCGTCGCTGTTCAGCCCACGCGTCATCACCTACCGGTCCAGCCGCGGATTCACCGCCGACCCGGCCATGGCCGTCGTCATCCAGCAGATGGTCGCCTCGGAGAAGTCCGGCGTCGCGTTCAGCGCCGACCCCAGCACGGGGGAGCGCGACCACCTCGTCATCGAGGCCGCGCTGGGTCTCGGCGAGGTCGTGGTGTCCGGGAAGGTCCAGCCCGACACCTACGTCGTCGACAAGAAGACCCTGCAGGTGCGCGACTTCTCGATCGGGTACCAGGCTTTCAAGATCGAACGTGGTGCCGATGGGCACGACGTCATCGTCGACCTGACGCCCGAACAGGCGCAGGCGCGCGTTCTCGACGACGACGCGCTGCGCCGGGTCGCCGAACTCGTGGTCGCCACCGAGAACCACCACGGCTGCCCTCAGGACGTTGAATGGGCGATCGCCGACGGCAAGACCTGGTTGGTGCAGGCCAGGCCCATCACCATGCTGTACGACCACGAATCGGAGGATTCCGGCGAATCCGGTGTGTTGGTGCGGGGGCTGCCGGCGGCCCCCGGGGCGGCGTCCGGGCGGGTCCGGGTGCTGCGCACGCCTCAGGAAGGTAACCGGCTGCAGGACAACGAGATTCTGGTCGCGCCGATGACCAACCCGGACTGGCTGCCGGCGATCCGCCGTGCGGCGGCGCTGGTGACCGAGACCGGCGGCATGACCTGTCACGCGGCCATCGTCGCGCGCGAACTGCGGGTGCCCTGCGTGGTCGGCGCCCGCGACGCGACGACGATCCTGCACGACGGCCACATGGTCACCGTCGACGGCGCCCGCGGCACCGTCACCGCCGGAGCTGCCGCCGCACCAGCGCAGGTGACGGCGGCCACGCCCGCCCCGATCACCACGGTCAGTGAAACCACCGGCACCAAGATCTACGTCAACCTGGCGATCCCGGACACCGCCGAGGCGGTTGCCGCGCAGGATGTCGACGGAGTCGGCCTGCTGAGGGCCGAATTCCTGCTCACACAGGCTCTTTCGGGACGGCACCCGCGCGATCTGATCGCGCGTGGCGAGCAGGCCGGCCTGGTGGACGCGATGGTGGCCTCGATCGGCCGCATCGCCGCCGCGTTCGGCCACCGGCCGGTGGTCTACCGCGCCACCGACTTCCGCAGCAACGAATTCCGCGGATTGCAGGGCGGCGAGGCCTACGAGCCGGTCGAGCACAACCCGATGATCGGCTACCGGGGCTGCTACCGCTACGTCAACGAGCCCGACCTGTTCGCCCTGGAACTGGAGGCACTGGCGCGGGTGCGGGAACGCAACCCCAACGTGCACCTGATGATTCCGTTCGTCCGGACGCGGTGGGAGCTGGAATCCTGCCTGGCGCAGGTGGATGCGAGCCCACTGGGCAAGCAGCGCGGCCTGCACCGGTGGGTGATGGCCGAAGTGCCGTCGGTGATGTTCTGGTTGCCCGAGTACATCGCGATGGGCATCGACGGGGTGTCGATCGGCAGCAACGACCTCACCCAGCTGGTTCTGGGGGTCGACCGCGACTCCGACATCTGCGCCGAGCTGTTCGACGAATCCGATGGCGCGGTACTCGATGCGATCGGACGGATCATCTCGACGGCCCGCAAGCACGGCATCACCTCGTCGCTGTGCGGCCAGGCGCCGTCGACCAACCCGGCCTTCGCCGAACACCTGGTCCGGATGGGCATCACCTCGGTGTCGGTCAACCCGGATGCGGCTGCGGCCACCCGGCGCACCGTCGCGGCCGCCGAACGCCGGCTGTTGCTGGAATCGGTGCGCGGTTGACGAGCTAACCGTCCCGCACGCAAGGAGGTACCGCCATGACACGGCACTGGCTGGTGATGGAGACCGACGGGCAGGGCGCCCGGGCGCCCTATGTCTCGCGACTGGCGGGCGCCGGCCGGCACCTTCCCGAGACCCGCTTGACCACAGACGATTTGATGGCATCCACCCGCCATCACACCCACATCGACCTGGAGAAGCTGACCGGTATCCGCGAGCGCCGGGTGTCCACCGGCGAGGAGGATTCGCTGTCCCTGGCCACCTCGGCGGCGCTGAACTGCCTGGCCACGGCACAACAGGATCCCGCGGATATCGATGTGGTGATCAGTTGCAGCATCACGAAATTCCGCGACGGGCTCACCCAATGGCTGGAGCCCACCATGAGCGGTGCGGTGGCCCGCAACGTCGGGGCAAAGCGGGCGATGACCTTCGACGTGTCCAACGCGTGTGCCGGAATGCTCACCGGTGTAACGATTCTCAACAACTGGATCCGGCAGGGCATCGTACGGCGCGGACTGGTCGTAAGCGGCGAATACATCTCGCAGCTCAGCCAGAACGCGGCCAGGCACATCCGCAACATCATGAGCAAGGAACTGGCGTGCCTGACGCTCGGTGACGCCGGTGCGGCCCTCTTGCTGGAACGGGCCCCGGCCGGCTCCGCGGGTATCGAACTCGCCGGGTTCACCACGGTCGCCGACTACAGCCGGCTGTGCCTGGCCTATCCGCAGGGCCATGACCCGGGGGCGCGGATGTTCACCAACTCACGCGCCATTCAGAAGGCCGCGATCGCCAACACCCCGTTGTTGCTGCACGAAGTGCTGGACACGGTGGGCATTTCGATTCACGACATCGACCACGTCATCACCCACCAGACGTCTGCCCGCGCCATCCGCAAGGGCATGACGCGGATGAAGGAGTCGTTCGGTGACAGCCCGCAGCACGATGCGGTGATCACCGTCGACCGGTACGGCAACACCGCCTCGACAACGCACACGGTGGCGCTGGTGGAGGAACTGGAGGCCGGACGGATCGTGGCCGGCGAGCGGGTAGCGCTGCTGGCGCTGGCTTCCGGCCTGGAGATCGGCGTGGTCTTGTTGACCCTGGACGAGGATTTGGTGAGCCGCTATGGGCACAGTGATTGATCGGGTCGACGTCGCGCGTCCACGGCTGCGTGGCCGGCACAGCGCTCTGCATCTGGCCGTCGCTGCGGCGAAAGACTGTCTGAGGCACGCCGGATGCGAACCGCACGAACTCGATCTGGTGGTCAATGCGGGCATCTACCGCGACAAGAACCTGGGTGAGCCGGCGCTGGCCGCACTGATCCAGGACGATATCGGGGCCAACCCGGAGGATCCGCACGGAAACGACGGCCACGGAAATGACGCCCACGGCACCTTCTCCTTCGACGTGGCGAACGGCGCGTGCGGCGTGCTGACCGCTCTGCAGATCGTCGACGGGTTCCTGCGGACCGGAAGCGTGCAGCGCGCGTTGGTGGTGACCAGTGACGCCGACCCCGGTCACGGAATGAGCGAGAACTTCCCGTTCTCCGCTACCGGGGCGGCACTGCTGTGCGGCTGGACCGATGCCGACTACGGTTTGAGCGACGTGTCCTGGGCCAATGCCGGCGATACGACCGATGATGTCGAGACATCCTCTGCAACAGTCGGATTCGCCGACGGACGCAATGTCCTGCGGTTCCGCCAGTCGCCCGACGCGGACGATCGTTTCGCGGCGGTGGCCGCCGAGGCGGCGCGGTCCTGCCTCGAGCGGCAGGGCGTGCAGCTGGCCGAGGTCGACCTGATCATCGCCGCTCCGGCGCGCCCGCGATACCGGGAGGCGCTGCGCACACTGCTGGGGTTGCCCGCCGAAAAAGTATGCGTCGCAGACGATCACCGCATGCATACCGCGGCGCTCGCTGCGGCGTTCAAGCAGCGGAGCGCGCAACCGGGCAGCCAGATGCTGTTCGTGGCCGCAGGCGCGGGTGTCGTGGCCGGTGCGGCACTCTATCGCCCACCCCCCGCGCACTAGCCGTTCACCCTGGCAGGACCCGATGTTCACATAGTCGAGGACTTAAGGCCCACGACTGAGCGGCGTTCGCGCAATAGCGTTTTCGTGAGTCGAGCGCTAGGAGAAGGAAATGACGACATCGAAGTTGGGCCTCGTCGTCGGAGTCGACGGGTCGTCGGCGTCGAACGCAGCGGTGGCATGGGCCGCCCGCGACGCGGCGATGCGGAACGTCCCGCTGACCTTGGTCCATATGCTCAGCACGTACGTGCCGACGTTTCCGCAGATTCCGCTGCCCGGCGGCGTCGCGGTCTGGCAGGAAGAAGACGCGCGGCTGGTGCTCGAGGAAGCTGCCAAGCTGGCGCGGGAATCGGCCGGCGGCTCCGTCGTCATCGGCACCGAGCTCAAATCGTCGCCGCCCATACCGACGCTGGTGCAACTGTCCGAAGACGCCGACATGGTCGTCGTAGGCAGCCACGGGCGCGGTGCGGTCGGCCGGGCGCTACTGGGTTCGGTCAGCTCGGGGGTGCTGCGCGGCGCGGCCTGCCCGGTCGCCATCATCCCCGCCGATGAACCCGACATCCGCGAGGACGCCCCCGTGCTGGTGGGCATCGACGGGTCCCCGGCTTCTGAGCTCGCCACGGCCATCGCGTTCGACGAGGCATCGCGTCGCGGCGTCGATCTGCGAGCGGTGCACGCGTGGAGCGACGTCGAGATCCTCGACCTCGGCGGCCTGGACTGGCCCGCGCTCCAGGAGGAGTCGGAGCAGATCCTCGCCGAGCGCCTCGCCGGCTGGCAGGAACGCTATCCCGACGTGGCCGTGCAGCGACTCGTGGTGTGTGACCGGCCGGCCCGCGAGCTGGTCAACCAGTCGAAGTCCGCGCAGCTGGTGGTCCTGGGCAGCCGTGGCCGGGGCGGCATCGCCAGAGTGCTGCTCGGCTCGGTGAGCAACGCGGTGGTGCACTCGGTGCACACGCCGATCATCGTGGCCCGCGCGGTCGATTAAGAAGCCAGAGCGCTGCGTTCGCGGCGCCGGACCGCCCGGGTGCTCAACAGCGTGCCCCATGCGCGAGCAGCGTTGTGGCGCATGGCATCAGGATCGCCAGTGGTGAGAAACACCTTACCGGCGGGCTCCGTCGCCCCGGCCGCTTCGGGATAGCGGTAGGCGATCGCCGTGGCCAGGTGCTCGGCCGGATCGATCAGCCGCGCGTCGGGCAGGGCGGCCGCGAACCACCGACTCGCCGCGGGGTAGTGCGTGCAGGCCAGCACCAGCGCCTGCACCCGTCGCAACGGGGCGACGATGTCGGCCAGGTCGGCATGGAACTGCGCGGAGCCGGTGCGGCCCGCCTCGATGTGCGCGGACAACGGCTGCGCCACCCTGGCCAGCACCTCCCGGCCCGGTCGGGCCAACCCGCGCTGATAGTGCCCGGCGTCAATGGTGCGCTGTCCGCCCACCACCCCGATCGAGGTGAGGTCTTCGGGCACGGAGGCCAGTCCGTGGGCGATGATTCCCTCGACAAGCACCGGCGCCGCCCCCAGCTCGGCCACCACCGTGCTGGCCGCGTTGCAGGCCAGCACCACCTCCGTCGCGCCGCGCTCGGCCAGCGCGGTGACCACCCGCATCAGCCGGTCGGTCAGCTCGTCGGCACTCATCCGTCCGTAGGGGGTGGCTCCAGCGTCGGACCAGTACACCACCGGCAGTCCGGGGACCAATCGGTCCAAGGCGTTGACCAGGCCTACGCCGCCGATGCCCCAGTCGATGATGCCCAGGCAGGCTTCGGTATCCATGGCGGTCACGGGTAGGACAGCGGGGTGGTCTGCCCCTTGGCCAGTGGACCGGAATCGAACGCCACCACGCGGGCCGACCTGGTGGTGGTCAAGGTCTGCAGCTCCCGCTCGGGAAAGCGACTGCCGAAATACCAGCGGTATTCGTGTTCAGCGCGGATCGGGTTGTGCTGCAGCATGTTCCGCCATTCCGGGTGGTTGGTCAGGGTGGCCAGGTCGTGGGCGAACTGCGGACGCCGGCGACGGCTGCGCAGGTGCGCGACGGCCGACCGGGCCAGTACGTGCAGTTCGCGGATGCGCACCGGTCGCTCCACCATGTCGACGACCCACAGCCGGCCGCCGGGGGCCAGCACCCGGCGGATCTCGGCCATCACCGGGTCCCAGTCCAGGTAGCGGAAGGACAGGAAGGAGATCACCACGTCGACGTGGTTGTCGGGCACGTCGAGCACAGGCCCGTTCACCATGCCGAAGCGCAGCCGGGACCGGTCGCGGCTGCGTTCGCGAGCCCGCGCGAGCATCCCGGCGGAACTGTCCACGCCGACGGCGAAGTCGATATCGCCGTTGTCATCCAGTGCCCGCAGCAAAGCCCCGTTGCCGCAACCGATTTCCAGCACGCGCACCCGGCGCCCGAGGTCGGCGTGGACAGCGGCCAGCCGGCCGGCCACCCACTTCCATTCGGCCTCCCGGACACGGATGTCGGCGTAGGCGCGGTCGTAGAGATCGGCGACACGATCGTAGGAGCGTTCGTGTTGTGTTGCGGCGGGGCTGCTTTCGACCATCGGTTCGGCGGCGCAACCCAGGTACTTGCGCACGCTGCCGGTCAACCCGTGCGATTTCCGGCCCGGAGCGGCGATCAGATAAAGACTCGGGCGAGCCGTCGGTCGACGGCCCGCCCACGCAAACCGGTCCTTGCGTGCGGACACGGTCGTGTAGTTGTGGTTGCCGAAGGCGGTGACGCCGAAGACGTCGGCGAAGAACGGCGTGAACCAGCGCGCCGTCCGGCAGGCGTGGAAGTACGCCTGGCCGTCCGGGGCGAAGAGGATCGTCATATCCCGCCACTCATGCGGGGAGAACTGTTCGGGCCAGTCCGTCGACCCGAACATCGGGCCGTACATTCCCGAGTGGCAGATCAGGTGCAGCTGGCTGACCACCCGGCCGGACGCGGCGAACCCGGCCAGTTCGGCGGTGAAGTCGGCCTTGCGGTGCAGACCGGAGACCACCACCTCCGCCTCGGGGTGCGCGGCGGCCAGTTCGCGGCCCATGGTGGCCGCGGCCACGGCGAATTCCGCCGATCCGCCGCGGTATCTGGTGGTGTGAGCCACCCAGATCAGCGGCTTGTGCGGCGCGAGAGCGGCAAACGGGATGCGCGGGTGCTCACCCGAGGGAATCCAGGCACCGTAGTTGCCGACAAGTTCGAGCACCTCGGCCCGTTCCAGGTCGAAAACCCGCATGCCGGCCGGCGGCGGGCTGTAGAGATGGAGCGACAGCCCGCCCGACGGGGCGGACATGTCGTGAATGACATCCGGTGAGATCGGAATGGCGCCACCCTGTTGGCGCGCAAACTGTTCGGTGACAGCCAACCCTGTTCCCGCCCAGCCGAACCGGCGTTCGCTGAACTCGCCTTCGACCGCGATCACGAAACCCCCCGCGCCGCCGTGGTCATGCGGCGCGCACCCGTGGCCCGGACGCCAGCGGGCCAGCATGATCTCGACCTGATCGTCGACCCGCAGGATCGAACGCGAATACGGCTCACCGTCACCGGGTTCGCCGGCCAGGGCCGACAGCGCCGGACCGGCCGCCGCGGCGCGGGCCGACAGTTCGGCGTCCGGCGCCTCACCGCGCACCGCGACGGCTGCCAACGCGTCCAGCAGTGGAGCAAGCTCCGCGAGGTAATTGCGCGTGGCAGCCGTCAGTCGGTGCGCGGTGTCGGTCATGTTCTTCCCCCTTTGACGAGCCTGGCCGGGGTAGCCGCCGTGCTGGTGTCGGTTTGGTAACCACACGGTCTCGCCGGGCTCTTGGAGGATTCTTGGAGGATTCTTGGAGCCGGGGTCGAGCCCGGGTCAGCGCTCCCCGACCGCGTGGGCGTCGAGCGGATTGCGCCGGTCGACGATCAGCGGGTCGGCGTTGGTGAACGGGAAGTCGGGCAGGTCGTCGACGTGGGTGTTGAACGTCGCCGCGAGCACTTCGCGTGAATAGGCGCTGACCGATGCCCGGTAGCCGATGTCAGCGGGAGTGGGCTGGTCGAAGAAGATGCAGAAGTGCATCTCCGGGGCGTCGAAGACCTCGATGTGGTGCGGGTAGGCGCGGGGGATGAAGTACACGTCGCCCTGGCGCAGGTACCACGTGTCCAACTCACCGCCCGGCCCCATCACGGTCATGCGCGCCGCGCCCTGATTGACGTAGCCCATCTCCGCGGTGACCGGGTGCCAGTGCGGCTCACGCATCCCGTCCTCGCGGATGCGCAGGGAGTACATCGACAGGTCCTTGAGGGCCGGCCAGTATTGCAGCCGCGCGGTCCTGGCGGAGCCCACCGCGATGCCCACCGGCGGGGCCATCGCCTCCACGGCGAATTTGTGCGGGTCGTTGAAGAACGCCGACGCCGGCACGTCCGGCGCCCCGGAGCGTGCCGCCAGTGCCCGGTCCGTCGTGCTGCGGCGCAGCGCCGCGAAGTCCGAGGCCGGCAGGTCGTAGGTGTTGCCCAGCACCGCGTCGGTCATCGCGCCGAATGCGGCGCCCAGGCCGAAGTCCTCGGGCCGTTCGCTGCGGAACGCGATGATGAATTCGGCGACGTCGGTGCCGATGTTCTCGATGTGGTGCAGCGAGCCCGAGTCGATGTGGAACATCTCACCGGCGCGCACCACGAAAGAGCTGAATTGGCTGCCGGTGTCGAGCACCGAGACCAGGGCGGTGCCCGAAACGCAGTAGGTGAGCTCGTTGGCGTTGGCGTGCCAGTGCGGTGTCCGCATGGCGCCCGGGTTGATCAGCAACCGCTTGATCGACATGCCCCGCAGGATCGGGAAGTTGTCGGCCGTCAGCCGCTGAATCGAACCCAGGTCGGACTCTTCCACGACCTCGCCGTTGATCAGTGATGCGACGTGTGTGCTTGTCTGCGTAAGCATTTCGTCCTCCTCTTGATTTCGCCGTAATGTGCTGCCTTCAGCATCCCGGCGAGGCCGGCGCGCCGTCCAACACCCGTTTTCGATGCGTTGATCGGCGGTGGTTATCAAGCGGCCTCGAGCGCGGTGTCAGACTCTTGCCATGTCCGACATCGAATTCACCTCGGCGGCAGCGATCGTGCCGGTACGGCACCTCGACGCGGCACTCGACCGATACCGCCGGCTCGGGTTCGACGCCCGTGGCTACGAGGGTCCGGAACGCTACGGCTTCGTCGACCGGGGTTCCGTTCAGCTGCATCTCACCGAATGGTCCGAGCATGACCCGTTGACCACGTCGTCCAGCGTGTACTTCTACGTCAGCGACGCCGACGCCCTCTACGCCGAATGGAAAGCCCTGCCAGATCTCGGCGGTCGGCTGCACCCGCCGCACGACACGCCTTACGGGCTAAGGGAATTCGCCTACGTCGACCCGGACGGCACCCAGCATCGCGTCGGCTCTCCGCTCTAACTGGTGCGGTAGACCTTGATCGCCGCCGTGATCATCGGGAACTGCAGCGGCAGGCGGGCCAGCGCCAGGATGCGCATCGGCCACGGCTTGCCCCACCACAGCCGAACCATGTTGAGGTTGCCCGGGTACACCCCGATGAACAGCGCGGCCGCTGCGGCCGCCGCGGGTCGCCGGGTGCCGCGCGGTAGCAGCAGCGCCCCGATCACCAGCTCGGCCACCCCCGAGGCGTAGGTGTAAAACCGCGCGCTGAACGGCAATTCGGCCGGGATGATGTCGTCGAACGGCTTGGGTGCGACAAAGTGCAGGGTGCCCACGCCGAGCAACATCGCCGCAAGCCGGTAGGCCGTGGTCTGGGCGGGGGCGCGTTCGGCGAGCGATTCGGTGGTCATGGCGCTAATCATGCCCTGAGCGTTCCCTGTCGTGGCGCTGCCACGGCGTGCACATCAGACCTGGCCGGCGCGTTACCATCCCGGAGTGTCTACTCGGCCGGGGGGAGCGGAGCGGCGTGTGGCCGGCTGGCAGCGGGCGCTGCGATGGGCCGCGTGGCTGACGTTCCTGGGCCTCGCGGTTGCCAACTCCGACCGGGCCGCCTTCGGGGCCGTGGAATTCCTGAGCCTTGCGGTGGCGGTCGGCGTCAGCATCTGGTGCCTGGCCCGGCCGCTGGGTGGCCCCAAAGTGGAGATCGACGACGCGGCACAGGTATTTGGCACGTTCGTGTCCCGGACCAGCTGGGGGCTGGTGCTGCTCGGCGCGTTGCTCACCATCGGTGGCGTCGGCGCTATCGGCGCGATCGTCTACGACCTGACCAGCGGCCGCGCCACGGTACGCGACGTGCTGCACGACATGGCGATCTTCGTCGAAGGCTGGACGGCCGAGCTCCTCACCAACTCCGCCTACGACGCGGAACTGGAGAAGACCCACGCGTATGCGCTGTTCGTGTTGATCGTGCCCGGGTTGCTGCTCGTCAGCGCCAACCTCGTTCCGTTCATACGGCGCGGCCGCGAGTTCCGGGTTGAGCCCGATGCCATTTCGGTCCGCGACAAGCAGGGATGGTCGCCGCTGCTGGACTACGAATACTCCGCAATCGCCGCAGACGGAACCACGATCCGCTACACGCCGGCCTCCGATGCGGCGGCGCCCGTCGTCCTCCCGCAGGCCCGGGTTTTCTGCCGGGAGAACGGTGCGCGGTTGCACCGCGAGGTCAGCGGCCAGTTGTTCGCGCAACGGCTGGCGCGGCGCGGCTTCACCATCGAAGACGTCGATGCCAAGCACGGTCGTTTCCGTGCCCGGCGCGGCGTTTAGCATGAAACCCCATGGTTCAGATTCACGTGCAGCGAACGATTGCCGCACCCTTGGAACAAGTCTTCGACTGGCTGGCCGATCCGGCCAATCTGGTTGCGGCGCCGCTGGTTTTGAAGTCCGCATGGACGAAGGACACCAAGGGGCCCGGTGTCGGCGCCGTTCGTGAGGTACTGGGCACCGGCATGTGGTTCCGGGAGGACATCACCGCCTATGACCGCCCGAACAGCTACACCTACCTGATCGTGCGGTCGGTCCCGGCCTTCAATCATGACGGCGGCACCCTGACGTTCACCTCGTCCGGGGACGGCACCCACGTCGACTGGCTCACCAATTACACCCACCCGGGCTATGCGGGAGGCAAGTTGATGGAGAAGGTCAGCCGACCGCTGCTGCGATGGAACTTCCTCGCCATCCTGGCAGCTTGCGACAAAGCGCTTGTGAGTCAGCTGTGAAAGTGCATTTTCGGTTGGAAAAACTCGAAACCTCGCGGGGATGCGGTGTAGGACTACCCCTACCTGCCCAATGCGATTGCCGAGGGGTCAGCCGTATTGGCAGGACAGCTCGGGAGCGCCAGTGAGCGCCCAACGCGCCCAGGGGCGCACTTTTGTGGTGACCGGCGCCGCGTCGGGCATCGGCCTGGCGACCGCCCGGCGACTGCTGGACGAAGGCGGCACCGTCATCGGCGCCGATCTGGCGTCGCCGCCGGAACTGGGTCCGCGATTCCACTTCGTGACCGCCGACGTCAGCGACGAGACCGCGGTCGCCGCGATCTTTGCCGCAGTACCCGACCGTTTAGACGGGGTGGTGCACTCCGCCGGGGTGGCCGGCGGCGGTCCGGTACACCTGCTTCCGCAGTCCGAATGGGACCGGGTCATCAGGATCAACCTCACCGCCACGTTCCTGGTGGCCAAAGCCGCGTTGGCCAGAATGATCGGGCAACCCCGGGAAGCCGGCGAACGCGGCTCCATCGTGACACTGGCCAGCGTCGAGGGCCTGGAAGGCACCGCCGGCGGCAGTTCGTATAACGCGGCCAAGGGGGGCGTCGTGCTGCTGACCAAGAACATCGCACTCGACTACGGGCCGAGCGGCATCCGGGCCAATGCGATCTGCCCCGGTTTCATCGAAACACCGCTTGCTGAAAGTGTTTTCGGCATCCCCGGGATGGAGGGCCCGCGGGCGGCGATCACCAGGGAACACGCCCTGCAGCGGCTGGGCCGACCCGAGGAGGTGGCGGCGATGGCAGCTTTTCTGTTGTCCACCGACGCCTCGTTCGTGTCGGGCCAGGCCATCGCGGTCGACGGCGGCTACCTGGCCGGCCGCGACCATGAGGTGGTCAAGTTGTTCGGCCTGCCCGACTGATCAGTCGCCCTTCGGGCCCTTCGGCTTCTTGCCGGGTTTGCCGGGGGGCGCCTGCGGCGGCGGCGCTGGTTCCGGCGTGCTGGCAATCGCCGACGTCTCGGTCGTCGGCGGCGGCAGCGGCGTCGTCGTGCCGACCGGCGCCGGTGGTGGTGCGGAGAAGGGTGCGCCGAGCGCCATCAGCATGATCACCAGCAGGAGCACGGCGACGATAGCGGCAGCCCACAGCTTGCGACTTACCCGTGTCGGCTCGGATTCCACCGGGATATACGCGGAGGTGCCCGCCGGCGTGGGCATGACCCGCGTGCGATTGGGTATCGGTGCCGGGCGGGGAGCTGGGGCGTTCAGTGCCTCGCGCATGGCGCCCGCCTGGTAGAACCGCGCGGCTGGGTTGCGTGTCATCGCCCGCTCGAACACCGCCGCCAGCTCCGGTCGCACATCGGGGCGCAGCGCGGCGATCGGCGGTGGCGTTTCATGCAAGATCGCGTTCGCCAGCGCCGGGAACGCCTGCTGAGGGAACGGCCTGCGCCCGGTCAGAGCCTCGTAGCCCACCACGCCGACGGCATAAAGATCGTCGGCCGGTGTGGCCGGCTTCCCGGCCAGCCGGTCCGGGCTCAGGTACGCCATGGTGCCGACGACATGGCCCGTCATGGTGTGCGCGCCACCGGCCGTCTTGGCGATGCCGAAATCCGCGAGCTTGGCTTCGCCGGCGGCGGTGAACAGGATGTTGCCGGGCTTGACGTCGCGGTGCAGAATTCCGGCGTCGTGTGCCGAGGCGAGCGCGGCGAGCACAGAGTTGAGCACCGTCTTGACGAACGGTTGCGGGAGCGGGCCGCGCGCGATGTGGTCGGCCAGCGACACGCCGGGCAGCCGCTCCATCACGATGAACGGCAGCCCCTGGTGTTCGCCGACATCGTGGACGATCACGATGTTCGAACTGCTGAGAGCGGCGGTCGCCCGCGCCTCCGTCTCGAATCGCAGCCGGGTGTCAGGCCCCTCCTCGTCGCCCGGACCCGATTGCAGCAGCTTGATCGCCACTGGGCGGCTCAGCTTGAGGTCCCAACCTTCGCGGACTTCGGACATGCCGCCACGGCCCAGGACCTTGCCCAGTTCGTAGCGACCACTGAGTACGCCGAGCGGCTGAGTCAGCGTTTCGCGATACTCCATCGTCATTTCTCTTCTCAAATAACCACGGATGTTCGCGCCGAAACTTGTGGCGTACGGTCGACGTGTCGTTAGTCGGGGCCCGGCAGTGGTCGGCATTCGCGATGGGAAATCACCAATGACGTCGACAACCGAGGTAGGTGGTCAGGTCGTCTCACTCGCCCGCGGCATGCGGGATCTGGTGCGGGCCGAGGCGGGTGAATCCGAACAGCTGCGCACCCTGACCGGCGCCGTGGTCGAGGAGATGTGGGACTGCGGGCTGATGACCGCGCTGAGCCCTGCCGAGGCCGGTGGCATCGAGCCCTCGCTCGCCGAGATGATCGATACCTGGATCGAAATGGCTTGGCAGGACGGCTCTTTCGGATGGATCGGGATCGCCAACCTGCCGTCCAGATTTGCCGCGGCCAGCTACCTCGACGACGAAGGTTTCGCCGAGGTGTTCACCGCGCACGACAACCACGTCACCATGGGCGGCCAGTTCTTCCCCAACGGGCAGGGCGTCGTCGTCGACGGCGGGTACCGGCTGAGCGGATCATGGAGCTTCGGCTCGGGCACCGGCCATTCGCAGTACGTGGCCGCCGGTTTCTTCCCGATGGACAACGGCGAGATGCGCTGGGTCAGCGAGGGCATTCCCGACATGCAGGTGGCCCTGGTGCCCCGGGAGGAGATTCAGTTCAACGACGGTTGGCACGTACAGGGCCTCAAGGGCACGGGTTCCTACGACTACAGCGCCCAGGACGTGTTCGTACCGGGCAGCAGGACGTTCGGGCTCTTCGACCGCCGGCCCTACCGGGGGAAGTCGCCGGCCGCGCACATGGGATTGATGCCGGTGACCGCCGCCGGTCATGCCTCGTGGGCGCTGGGGGTGGCCAAGAGCATGCTCGACGACGTCGCGGAACTGGCCGCGACCAAATACCGGATGAGCGACATGGCGTCGTTGGCCAGCCGCCCGACCTTTCAGAAGGGTCTGGCACACCATGTGTCGGCCTGGCGGGCGGCCCGGCTGCTGGTGCTGGACGCGTTCGGCGCCGCTGAGGCCGCCGTCGCGGACGGCGACGAACTCAGTCCGATGCTGCGGGCGGACATGCGTGCCGCCGCCGTCTTCGCCACCGACATATCGCGCGAGTGCGCGGAGTGGGCGCATCTGGTGGCGGGGACCAGCTCGATCCGCGAAGGCAGTCGTCTGGAACGGGCCTTCCGTGACATCTACACCGGTACGCAGCACGCCTTCATCAGCGAGAAGGTCGCCATGGACTCGGCGCAGATCTGGCTCGGCATCATCGAGGACCAGTTCGGGCTCTGAGTATCGGCCCCTGTTGCGCCGAGCGTGACCTGAGGGCGCAAAAAGGCCCGAATTCTCGCCCTGGGTTCACGCTGGGCGCACGGGTTCACCGCCAGGTCAGGATGCGTTCGGCGAGTTCCGGTCCGCTGTCCTCCTGAATGAAGTGGCTGGCGTTGATCCGGGCGTGCGGCTGCCCCTTCGCGCCGGGGATGTGCTCGATGAGCGGACGGTCGGCCTTTCCGAGGATCGGGTCTCGATCTCCGAAGATGGCCAGGCACGGCTTCTCCCACCGGCCCAGCGCGTCCCAGGCGGCCCGGTTGGCGGGTATCGCGGGATCCTCGGGCGAGGTCGGCACCAGCTGCGGGAACGCGCGGGCGCCGGCCTGGTACTTCTTGCCGGGGAACGGCGCGTCGTAACCGGCGCGCACGCGGGCCGGAACCTTGCGGACGGTGCCGACCGCGACGATGCGGCCCGCCGACAGCATCGGGGTGTAACGGGCGAACGCGCGCCAGATGTAGAACGCGGGCGGTGTTCGCCGGGTCGCGGTGGGCAGGAACCCGTTGGCCACCACCAGTCGCGCGATGCGGTCGCTCTGCTCGGCGGCGATGCGCAGCCCGATCAGCGATCCCCAGTCCTGTACGACCAGCGTCACCTCGCGCAGGTCGAGCTTCTCGAACCACGACGTCACCCACTCCACGTGCCGCAGATAGGTGTAATCCGCTCTGTTCGCCGGCTTGTCGGACTTTCCGAACCCGATCAGATCCGGTGCCAGCACGCGGTGCCCCGCGCCGGACAACGGCGGGACCATGGTGCGATACAGGTAGCTCCAGGTGGGTTCGCCGTGCACCAGCACGATGGGGGAGCCTGTCGGCGGCCCCTCATCGACGTAGTGCATGCGCAGCGACGGGGTGTCGCTGGCCGTGACGTCGACGTAGTGCGGCGCGAACGGGTAGCCCTCCAGATTCTCGAAGCGGGAGTCCGGGGTTCGCAGGACGTCCATGGCGTTGCTCCTTTGCGTTGACCGCGCGTGTTCACCACCGGTGATATCGCACCATGCGTAGCCGGGTAAAGTCGGTTAACGTAGCCAACATTTCCCCGGACAGGTGAGGGACCCGCTTGCCATGAATGACCATGCACTGGCCGCCCAGTTGGCCTCCGAAGCCGGCCGGCTGCTGCTCGGGGTTCGCGCGGAGTTCGCCGAAGCCGACCCAAGCGAGCGTAAAGCCGCGGGGGACAAGCGATCTCACGACTTTCTAATGGAGGCGCTGGGCCGGCAGCGCCCTGAGGACGCGGTGTTGTCCGAGGAGGGCGCCGACGACCCGGTGCGGTTGCGCAGCGAGCGGGTGTGGATCGTCGACCCGCTGGACGGCACCAGGGAATTCTCCGAGCTCGACCGCGAGGACTGGGCGGTGCATGTCGCGCTGTGGGAGTCCGGCGAGCTCGTCGCCGGCGCGGTCGCGCTGCCCGCGCAGGGGGTCACCCTGGCGACACCGGACGTCCTGCCGCCGCCCGAGGCTTCGGACAAGCCGCGCATCGTGGTGTCGCGCACTCGCCCGCCCGCGATCGCGCTGGCCGTCCGCGACGCGCTGGACGGGCAGTTGGTCGAAATGGGCTCGGCGGGAGCCAAAGTGGCGTCCATCGTGCAGGGTTTGTCAGACGTCTACGTGCACGCCGGCGGCCAGTACGAGTGGGACTCGGCCGCACCGGTCGCGGTCGCGCGGGCCGCGGGACTGCACACCTCCCGCATCGACGGGTCGCCGCTGGTGTACAACCGGTCCGACCCCAAGCTGCCCGACTTGGTGGTGTGTCGCCCCGAACTCGCCGAGTCGGTGCTGGCCGTCACCCGCCGGTCCTGAGCGGCGCTCTGCGGATTGCGAAGGAAGGCAACGGGTTCCGGTCAGGGTGACGACCGCGGCGGCGACGACGACCGTGACCCAGGGCAGCGCCGACGGCAGGTGCGCCAAGGCGGCCAGTGCGGAACCGGCGCCGCATACGGCTATTCCCATGGCCTGGCCGACCTGACGTGCGGTCGCGGCGAAGGCGCCGCTGGCACCCGCGTACTCGACCGGCAGCTCGGACATGGCCAGTGCGTTGGTCGGGGTGTTGGCCATCCCCATCCCCGCGCCGAGAACGGCGGCGACGGCGCTGACCAACGCGGTGCCGGCACTGATGGCGACGAGCACGGCGACGGCGGCGCTGGATGCCAGCATGAGTAGCCCGGCGGCGATGACGGCCTGAAACGGCCCGGACCGAGCCATGATGGCCGGTGAAATCCGGGCGCCCAGCGCGTATCCCACCGCCAGCGGGACCAGGGCCGCGCCGGCTGTCAACACCGAAAGATGCCGGCTTGCCTGAAAATAACTGGTCGCCAGCAGAAAGATGGCGCCGCCGACGCAGAAGTAGTTGCCGATCGCCACCGACATCGCGGCCCGGAATTCGCGAGAGTGGTAGGCCTGCTGCGGGATTGGGAAGCGGCCGACCCGTCGGCGCCGTATCGCCAGGCAGGCCGACACCATGGTCACACCGACGAACAGACTGGCGGCCATGGCCAGATGGCGCTGCCCGACGGCGATGAAACCGCCGATCATTCCGAACATCACCACACCCAGTGCAGCGATGCCCGTCCAGTCGTGGCTCGGGGAATTGCGCACCGGAGTGGACGGCAGGAACGCGACAGCCAGCACCGCGAAGACCGCGGCCAGGAGCGCGGTTGCCAGGGGCAGTATGCGCCAGCCCATGGTTCCGGAAATGAACCCTCCGGCCAGTGGCCCGCTGGCCATACCGAGACCGACGACCGTGCCCCAGGCGCCGGTGAATCGCTGCAGTTCCCGCGGAGTGCGAGCGAGCACCCGGACCATGGCCAACCCGACCGGCACCAGGATCGACGCGCCGACTCCCGCCACCACCCGCGCCGCGATCAGCGCAATGGCGTTGGGCGACATGGCCGTAAGAACCGATCCAACGATGTAGACGAGCAGTCCGGCCACCAGCAGATTGCGTTTGTCGAGTCGATCGCCGAGGGCGCCGGCCACGAAATAGAGGGCGGCCAGTGTCAGGATGAAACCGTTCAGGACCCATTGGCCCTGGGCGAGGGTGGCCGGCAGAGTGTCGCGAATCTGCGTCAAAGCCACCTGATACGCGGTGGTGTCGATGTTGATGATGAACGTCGACAGACTGCAGACGGCGACCGCGAGGCCCCGATGACGGATGCTGATCATGATGCGGTAGCTCCCACCGGTTGGCCCTCGACGGTGCGGGACAGGGTGTCAAAGCCCATGCGCCGCCGCACCGTGCACTTGTCAGCGAGCACTTCGGACCCGCAACTTTCCACCATTGCCTTCACCTGATGGGCCAGTCCGAGGTTGTCGGTCAAGGTCACTTCGCCGGCGGGCGTGACGATGTAAGGGGTGTCTTCCATACCCGACCGGATCACGTCGACCTCGCTGTCGGCCTGAGCGGCATAGCAGGCCAGCCGTTCCATCGGACCCGCGAGTTGCCCTTTACGCGAACCGAATTCGAGTGCCTTGACATGCGCCTGCGCGTGCTGCGGCAGGACGGCGGCACCCGCGGAGATGGTGACGTTGCGGACCCGTCGGCCGGACAGGTCGTATTCCAGCGACTTGGCCAGCGACACCGCCCGGCGGAATTCGGCATAGTTCTCCGGGAAAGGGAAGCGCGGTGAGAAGCCGAACAGCAGTGTGATGTTGAGCTGACCTTCGGAGCCCAGTCCGATCAAGGGATTTTCGGTGGCAAAGCGGGTCATGGCGTAACTGCGGTCCAGCTGGACCCATTCCACCTCGTGCAGCAGGTGTAGCCGACGACGTGCGTCTATGGCTTTGCGGTACACCTCGAACTGGGTGTGCGGCGAGGTGCTGCCGTAGTTGGCGCCCCCGGAGGTGGAATGCACGTCGAGCCCGGCTTCGCTGTCCCGCGTCGACGGGACATGATGACGGACCAGGCGCGCGAACTCGGGCCGCGATGCCGCCTCGATGCCGATGCCGTGGCCGTTGCGCTCCATGTCGAGAACGACCTGCAGCTCCACAGCGGCCTGACTGGTCACGAAGTGGGCGCCGCCGAGGTGCAGCGGCAACGCCGCCTGACTGATGCGCTCCCACTCCCCATGCCGCTGGATAGCCTCTTTGACTTCGACTCCGTTGCGGCTGGCGCCGAAGCTGATCAGCATTCCCGGCAGCCGGTCCTGAACCGCGAGGCTCACCTCCCAGTAGAGCGAGTTGGCGGTGCTCTGCTCCTGCGTCACCGGGTTACGCGCGTGGTAGTGGTAGTAGCGGACGCCGATGTCGAACAGTGCGGCAGCCTCAGCGACGAGTTGGCCCACGTCGGACTTGATGGTCTGCCCTTGGGAAACCAGATCGATGAACGGGTTACCGGTCTTGGCATGGTTGCGCGGAGTGAACTTCGCGCCCGTTACCGCTGACCCGAGGATGATGTCGCCTCGCATCGGAATCTCCTTAATATTCAGGTAGTAGCTACTGGTTGCCGGAGTGCTCGATTCGTCAGATCTTGGCGAGGATTCCGGACACGACGCTGCCGCCCGCGATCATTGCGATGGCCACGGCGACGCCGATCGATCCGGTGATCAGCCCCACGACTCCCGCGGTGACGACGAAACCGGGCAGCCAGTCGATGATCTGCAATACCGAGGGCACATCCGCTTCCTCGCCGTTGTCGAGGGCGAACATCGCCGAGGCGTAGTCCGGATAGAACTCGGTGAACGCGACGGCGAAGAAGATGGCCGCCAGTTGCAGGATCCAGCCCGTCCAGAAGTTCTCGGGGTCGTGCAGGATCCAGTTGCCGGCCAGGCCGATTCCGGCGGCGAAGGTGAACGCACCCGCCCATACGCCGGTGATCACGTTGTTGATCCGCTTGAACAGTGGGCTGTGCCAATGCTCCTCAGGTGTGCTGTCTTTGGCGTAGGCCAGCGTGAACGGCCGGCCGATTAGCAGAGTCAGCCACGCGAACATCGCCAGCGCGACGTTGGTCAGCTCGCCGGACCACATCTCCAGAAACCGGATCACCGCCGCGTCGGCGAACAGGCCGACCACGGCCAGCGTCGCGAAAACCACCGCGCCGAAGACTTCCAGTGCGTGAGTCTTCACGCCGCGAAGCAGCCCGACCAGCATCACCAGCACCGAGAAGCCGAGTGCGGACAGCACCGCGATCTCGAAGTGGCCCGGCGTGGCGAGGATGGACAGCAGCGCCCACGGCGCAATGCCGGCGAACGGTGACGTGAGGAACCCATCCAGGATGCGCGTGATGCGGTTCGTGCTCTCCTGCGACGGCTGCGCGCCGCGGTTGACGTGTGCTGGCTGTGTCATGGTCAGCTCCTTGATCTTGACATTCCTAAATTGACATGTCGATACTGACATGACGGTCAGTGACATGTCAATTGTGGAAGGTTAAGATGGGTCTCGTGAGTTTGCGACATGCTGCGCTGGGCCTGCTGTCCCAGGAGCCGGGAAGCGGCTATGACCTGCTAAAACGGTTCAAAGAGTCGATGGACAACATGTGGCCGGCAACGCAGAGCCAGCTGTACGGCGAGCTCAACAAACTCGCCGCCGCGGGGCTGATCACCGTGTCCGACCTGGGGCCACGGGGCCGCAAGGAGTATGCGATCACGGATGCGGGGCGTGCGGAGCTGCATCGGTGGATGTTGTCGCCGGAGGAGGATCCGCCGATCCGCAACGCCGCATTGTTGCGGGTTTACCTGCTCGGCGAACTGAAGCCGGATGAGGCACGTGAGTACCTGCAGTCGTTGCTGTCACTGTCCGAGCGCGAGCATGCGCACTATGCCTCGATCCTCGAGGCGCACGACTGGACGGCCGACGACGCCTTCTTCGCCCGTGCCGCGCTCGAGCAAGGGCTGCGCTGGACGCAGCACGAGATCGAATGGGCTAACTGGGTGATCGACGGCCTGAACAAGCGCGGACTCAAGTCCTAGACAGGGCATCGCCCAACGTCCAGACCGCGACACCCAGCAGCACAACATCTTTGAGTAGAAACTGACCCGGCTGGGCCGTCAGCACAGGCACACCCGCCGCATGCGCGGCGACCAACCCTGGCGCGGTGAACAGGAAACTCAATGTGCCCAGGAATAATACGATTGCCAGGGCGCTGCCCACCGCTGAAGTTCTCGGCCACACCGGGCGGACCGCAATAAGCACTGCCGCAACGATTTCCAACGATCCCAACGTCCGCGCGACCGTCGCCACGCCGGCGTAGTCGTAGATCCAGCTCATCAACGGGCTGTGCTCGATCAGCACGCGGGATTCCATCTTCACGTACTTGCCGAACCCGATCCAGGCCAACACCAGTACCAGTCCGTAGCGACTGATCAGCGCGCCGACATGTTCGACCCGGGAGCCGCGGTAGGTGGAGTGCACGCTGTCGTAGACGGAGTACGGGTGCCGCGGGTTCAACGTTCGGCGGCGTCCCGGTCGGTTAGCGATTGCTGCATCCGTAGTACGGCCTCGGTCAGAATCGCCTGGGAGGTGGCGAAGTTCAGGCGCACGTGTCCGGCGCCGCCGGTGCCGAACACGTGGCCGGAGCTGAGGGCTACCCGAGCGTGATCACGGAACCAGCGGGCCGGTCCGGACAGGTCTGATACCACCTTGATGCCCTCGACGTGCTCGTCGTCGAAGCCGAGTTCGCGGCAGTCCAACCATGCCAGATAGGTGCCCTGCGGGCGCAGCAGCCGGACGCCGGGAAGATGTTTCTGCACTAAATGTTCCAGTAGCGTGCGGTTTTCGTCGAGGCCGAGCAACAGCGCGTCGAGCCAGTCCCCGGCGTCGCGGAAGGCCGCGGTGTGGGCGATGAGGCCCAGATGACTGGCGCCGTGGCCGACTTCTTCTGGCATGCGCCGCAATTCGGCCGCGGACTCCGGACCCGCGATGGCCAGCGCTGCCTTGAGCCCGGCGAGATTCCACGCCTTGGACGCCGACGTCAGTGCCAACGCGTTCTCGGCTCCGGGGACGCTGAGGTACGGCGTGAAATGGGCGCCCGGCAAAACAAGCGGCGCGTGTATCTCGTCGGCAACGACTCTGATGTCGTACTGTCTGGCCAGTTCGGCTATGGTTTGCAGTTCCTCGGCGGTGTGCACGGCGCCCGTCGGGTTGTGCGGATTGCACAGCAGATAGCCGACTTTGCCGTTCGGACCGGCCTGGGTGCGGGTCCGGATGAAGGCATCTTTCAGCGCGTCGAAATCGATTCGCCCGTCGGCGCCCAGCGGGGCTTCGGCGACGGTCCGGCCGTCATGAGAGACGAACGCGTAAAACGGCGCGTAGACAGGCGAGTTGACGATGACGGTATCGCCACGATCGGTGACCAGGCGCAGCATCTCGACGACACCCAGCATCACGTCGGGCACCACCCGGGTGCGGCCGACCGACAGACCGTCCCATTGCCAACGCCGCGTGGCGAATTCGCTGACCGCCTGCGCGTAGCCCTTGCCGTGCGGGTAGCCGGTGTCGCCGGCGTCGACGGCGCGGTGAATGGCCTGGGCCACCTCGGGTGCGAGATTGACGTCCATCTCGGCGACCCACAGCGGCAGCACATCTTCCGGGTACGCGCGCCACTTCATGCTGGTGCGGCGGCGCAGCTGTTCCAGCCCCACCTCCTCGAGCGGGTTCCCTTCCCTGCGCGAGAAGTCGCAAACTCGCACTGTTTCGTCGCCCATCATGCGATTTTGCGTCTGCTCGGCGGCGGTGTCCACAGGGGTGACTGGCCGGTTGGAAGTGGTCTGAGCATGCTCACGCTGTGCTTGCCGACGCGATAGCGCTCCTGGAGCAGTGCGGGGGAGTTGCCACAACCGCTCAGGTCTTGACGGTGATGACTCGCCAGCAACTCGACGTTGCGGTGAAAGCGGGCCGCATACACAAGGTCTGGCACGGGATCTACGCAGCCCAGGACCCAAATCTGTTGGAGCGCTTGAGCGCACTGGATCTCTTCGCCGGACGGCGGGTGGTCGTGTGTATGGGGACTGCGGCCGGCTCGTACGGGTTCGATACGGAAAACACCTTGAAGATTCACGTGCTGGACCCCGGCATTCGCATGCGTCCCACTGTCGGCCTGATGGTTCATCAGCGTACCGGGGCGCGGCTGCAACGGATCTCCGATCGCCTGGCAACGGCACCGGCTTGGACGGCGGTTGAGGTCGCCCGGGAGTTGCGGCGTCCGCGGGCGTTGGCGACGCTGGATGCCGCATTGCGTTCGAGGTATTGCAGTCGCGAAGACCTCGAGTGCGCGGTTGCCGAGCAGAAGGGCCGCCGCGGCATCGTCGCCGTGCGCGGCCTGTTGCCCTTTGCGGACGGACGCGCCGAGTCAGCGATGGAAAGCGAGGCCCGGCTGGTCATGATCGACTACGGGTTACCGCTTCCCGAACTTCAGTACGAGATCCGTGGCGTCGACGGCGAGCTCTTCCGCGTCGACTTCGCCTGGCCCGAGCTGCGGCTGGCCGCCGAGTACGAAAGCATCGGCTGGCATTCGGGCCGCGTCGCGATGCTCAGGGACAAGGAGAGGTGGGGCCTGGTCCAAGAGGTCGGATGGACGATCATCCCGATCGTGGTCGACGACGTCCGGCTGTATCCGGCGCGCCTCGCCGAGCGGATCCGCAGCCACCTCAACCGCGCGGCGTAGCGTCGGCCGGCGAGCAGTCGCAAACTCGCACATTTTGCGGACAAAACGTGCGAGTTTGCGACTGCTCGCGCAGCCCGCGTTACCCCGCAGGGCTCGGGGAGTGCCATTGATCGGAACAAAGGTTAGGTTATGGTGCAGTGGTGTCAACGCGCGTCGTCGTATGGTCCACCGGGGGTGTCGGGTCCAACGCGATCGAGGCCGTCCGGATTAGGCCCGATCTGGAACTCGTTGGCGTGTGGGTGCATTCACCGGACAAGGTGGGCAGGGACGCGGGCGAGCTCGCCGGCGGCGAGCCGCTGGGACTCCGTGCGACCGATGACGCGGAGGAGTTGATCGCATTAAAACCCGATTGCGTGATCTACGCCGCCAGCGGTCCCGAGCGCGACGCCGCCGCGATACCGGACTACCTGCGACTGCTGTCCGCCGGCATCAATGTGGTGTCGACGTCGTCGACGAGTTTGGTGTACCCGCCGTCGTACTTTTCTCCGCAGTGGCGCGATGAGCTGCAGCAGGCGGCGCTCGCCGGTGGGGCGTCGTTCTATGCCTCGGGTATTTTTCCCGGCTTCGCCTCCGACCAACTCGCTTTGCTGCTGACCACCCAGTCCAGGAGCATCCGTCGTATCACGGTCAGCGAGGTGTCGCTGAATGACCACTATCCGGTCGCCGATGTGATGGTGAACGGCATGGGTTTCGGCCGCCCGCTGGATTTCGAGCCGATGCTCAAGACGCCCGGGTTCATCGAATTGGCTTGGAAAGCACCGCTATACCTGATCGCCGAAGGACTGCAGGTCGAGATCGAAGAGGTGCGTGGCACCCTGGACCGCCAGCTGACCGCTCGCGATATCGAGGTCGCGTTCGGCACCATTCCCGCGGGCGCCTGCGGCGCCGTGCGGACGCGCGCCGCCGCGGTGGTCAACGGCCGGGAAGTGATCGTGATCGAGCACGTGATCCGGATGGCGCGCGATGTCGCACCCGACTGGCCGGCTTCGGACAGCGACGCCACCTATCGCGTCGACATCGAGGGCGATCCCGACGTGCACTGCGTGCTGACGCTCGGCGCGGCCGAAGGGCATGGTGCCGGGCATGCGGCGATGTCGGCCACCGCCATGCGCGTGGTCAATGCCCTCCCGTATGTCGTCGAGGCGCCACCCGGTCTGCTCAGTTCGCTGGATCTGCCGCCGACCCTGCCGCGGCATGTGGTCGCTTAACCCCCGCCCAGCAGACGCAAAGTCGCCCTGGAACGCCTGTTCCAGGGCGACTTTGCGTCTGCTTGCCGAACTCAGGCGAGCTGGACGCGGCCGGTGATCAGGTCCATGATCGCCTTGCCCGGGGCGAACGACCCGGTGATCGACGCCATGGCGTGACCCTGGTCGACGTTCAGCGTGATCCCGTTGACCGACGCCGCGGCATCACTGTTGAGCATGATCATGGCCTTGCCGATGTCCTCGGGCGTCAGCGTCGCGCTGCCGGTGTCATCGCGATAGTCCTGGGCGAAGGTCAGCCACAGGTCGGCGTTCGCCCGCGCCAGCGGGGTGTCGGTCGGCCCCGGGCAGACGGCGTTGATCCGCACACCCTTCTTCTGGAACGGATAACCCTGCCACGCGACGTAACCGTTGATCGCCTTCTTGCTGAACCCGTAGTGGATGATGCCCTGCGGTTCGCGCTCCGCACACCAGTCGTGGGCGGACTTGTAGTCCGGCGCGGCCAGGAAGTCCTGCACGAGTTCCAGGTCGTTCTCCCAGCCCATTCCGGCGACCGACGAGATGAAGCAGATGGCCGCGCCACGGGGGAGCAGGTCCTTATCGAACAGCCGCTCGATCAGATGCCGGTGCCCGATGAAGTTGACCCGCATCAGTTTTGGCCCGTCAGCCACACCGGCGGCGGAGAACAACTTGTGCACCGGCCCGTCCAGCTCGTCGACCGCACGGTCGATCGAGTCCGGGTCACTGAGGTCGAGTGAGATCACGCGATCGACGTCGAAGTCCAGGGGCGCGAAGTCCATCACGGTCACGTGCGCTCCGAGCGACTTCGCGATCTGTGCCGCCGCCGCGCCCATCCCGGTCGCGCCGCCGACCACCAGGACGCGCTTGCCCTCGTAGCCCAATAAGTCTGACGCCGTTGTCATCTTCAGCCCCTTATTCCCTGGTGGTTCGTGCCACGACGTTACAGTATCCGGACAAGATGTAAGTTTCAATCGCGGTGGTTGACCGTTGTCGCGGATCCCACGTAGCCTACGTGGGACAAATTTTAGGTCAGGCGGAATCAGCTGTGTTCACCCTGCGCTTCGACATGCGGGCTCCGGCTTTCGGGGCCGATCCGGCGGCCTTGTACGCCGCCGCGCCGGAGATGTGTGCGTGGGCCGAAAGCCACGGCTGGCCGCCGTGATGTGCGAACATAACGGGTCGCAGGACGGCTACCTGCCGTCGCCACTGCTCCTGGCGTCGGCGGTGGGCGGCACGGACGCAACGGCTGGCATTGAGCCTGACCCTGATTCTGCCGTTCTACGATCCGGTGCGGCTGGCCGAGGACATCGCGGTGCTCGACATCCTCAGCGCCGGGCGGGCCTCCTACATCATGGCGCCGGGCTACCGGCCGGAGGAAGAGGCGATTTCGCGGGTGCGTGCCCGCGAGATGCTGGCCATGTCACCGTTGGGTGGCGGGTTGCCGCCGGATATCGCGTGGCCGTATCTCGAGCGGGTGGGAAAGGTTGTGCTCCCGGAGGCTTCCGGGTCTGCCGAGGGCGCCCTCGGCGAATTGCTGTCGAATAAGAAGGGGTGATTGATGACTGAGGCCAGTACCACCGAGATCTATTACGACCCTTTTGATTTCGATATCGACGACAATCCGTACCCGATCTGGAAGCGGATGCGCGACGAAGTTCCGTTGTATTACAACGAGAAATACAACTTCTACGCGCTGAGCCGCTACGAGGACGTAGCTCCGGAACTGACGAACTGGGAGACGTACCGCTCGGGCCGCGGTACCACCATGGACATCATCATGAGCGGGATCCAGGTGCCGCCCGGGGTCATCCTGTTCGAGGACCCACCCCTGCATGACCTGCACCGCCGTTTGCTGTCCAGGGTTTTCACGCCGCGGCGGATGGAGGCGATCGAACCGCTGACCCGCGACTTCTGCGTGCGTGCACTCGACCCGCTGGTTGGTACCGGCCGGTTCGACTTCATCGAGAACCTCGGCTCGACGATCCCGATGCGCACCATCGGCTACCTGTTGGGCATTCCGGAGGAGAGCCAGGCGCATATCCGGGACCGTGGTGGACGCGCCATCAACCTCACCGAGGGCACCTTCCGGGCCGTCGAGGAAGACCTCTTCGAGAAGAGCTACGAGGTGTTCTCCGACTACATCGACTGGCGGACCGAACATCCCTCCGACGACCTGATGACGCAACTGCTCAACGCCGAGATCGAGGACAACGGGGTGACCCGGCGCCTGGATCGCACCGAGGTGCTGATGTACACCAGCATGATCGCCGGCGCCGGCAATGAGACGACCACCCGGTTGATCGGGTTCATCGGCCAGTTGCTGGCCGAGCACCCCGACCAGCGCCGCGAGATCGTCGCCGACCCATCGCTGATCCCGATGGCCATCGAGGAGGTGTTGCGTTACGAGGCGCCGTCCCCGGTGCAGGCGCGCTACGTCGCCCATGACGTCGAGTGTCGTGGCACGCTGATTTCGGAGGGGTCAATCATGTTGTTGCTCAACGGATCGGCCAACCGCGACGAGCGCCGGTATGTCGACGGGGAGCGGTTCGACATCCACCGCGGCGGCGCACACCTTAGTTTCGGGCACGGTCTGCACTTCTGTCTGGGCTCGGCGCTGGCCCGCATGCAGGCGCGGGTGGCGCTCGAAGAAGTGATCAAACGCTGGCCCGAATGGGACGTCGACTACGACAACGCCGTCAAGGCGCACACCAGCAGTGTGCGGGGCTGGGCGAAACTGCCTGTCATCACGGGGTAATGTCGGCCGGTGTCCGCCAACCGGTTGCCAGCCGCCGAGCTGATCGTGGTAGCGCTCGCCGTTGCGGCAGTGGGATGCAGCCATTCGAGCCCGGCACCGAGGACCAGCAACGCGGTCAAGGTGACGATGTCCAACAACGGCGGCAGCAATCGCTGCGTGCTGGACACCACGACCGTTCCGGCCGGCCCGGTCACCTTCACGGTGTCCAACGCGAGTGCACTGGGCATCTCCCACGTGGAACTGCTCAAAGACCAGCGTGTCATCGGCGAGAAGGAGAGCGTGGACCCCGGGGAGGAGCCTGTGTCCTTCACCGTCAGCCTGGACGGTGGCGCCTACCAGATCTATTGTCCCGCAGCGGAGATCGAATACCAGACCCTGACGGTGACGGGACGCCTGCCGGCACCGGCCACCGGACCGGTCGCGGCCACCTTCGCCCGCAGCGCCAAGGACTTCGCGCCGTACGTCGTCAATGAAATGGGTCACCTCAACGAAGCGGTGAAGGCACTCGATGCGGCCGTGCAGTCAGGCAACGTCGACGGCGCCAAAGCGGCCTACGCGCAGGCGCGTCCGTTCTACGAACACATCCAGTCAAGCGTGAACGGTTATCTGCTACCGGGTTTCACCGTCGGTGACAACAGGGGGAACCTCGATTACCTGATCGACATGCAGGAGGCCACCCCGGTCGACCCCAAGGTCGGCTGGACAGGCTTCCACGCCATCGAGCGGGACCTGTGGCAGGCCGGTGCGGTCACCGCCGCCACCAAGGCGCTGAGCACCGAATTGGTCAGCAACATAAACACATTGACCACCACGGTCACCACCGTGCAATTCCGGCCCGAGGATGTGGCCAACGGCGCCGCCGATCTGATCGAGGACGTCTACAACACCAAGATCACCGGCGAGGAAGAAGCGTTCAGCCACCTCGATTTCGTCGACTTCGCCGCCAACGTCGAAGGCGCACAACACGCCTACGCTCTACTGCGCTCGGGCTTGAACGACATCGACAGCGGCCTGGTGCAGCAGATCGACCAGCAATTCCAGGACGTCCTGGCCATGTTGGAGCACTACCGCGACCCGACGAAGCCGGGCGGCTACCGGATCTACACGGCCGACGTGCGCGAGCGCGACACTCCCAAGCTGACCGCCGTGATTCAGCCGCTGCATCAGAGCCTGTCCGCCATCGCGCAGAAGGTCGTCACGGCTAACTGACCGATCTAAGCCTGATCCACCAGGACCGTGCCCTCGGGCCGGTCCCCGAGCGTCTGCAGTTGCAGCGCAAGGCTTTCGCCCTGCGCGGTCAGCCGCACGATCTGCGCCAACTCCGCGGGTGCGTCGCACTGCATGTAGTGGTCGGCGCCCGGCACCACCCAGTAGCGGCTGCGGCCCGGCATGCCGCGCAGATACTTCTGCCACACATGGTTCGCGACCCGCAGCGGGGCCACCGTGTCGTGCAGGCCCCACACCACCGTCACGTTGACCGGAAGGGTGGAAAGCCGCTCGAGCCAGTTCTTTTCATCCGCGGCGCGCTCATGCAGATACTGAATGGTGTCCGGCAGCACCCGCATCCCGTCGTTGAATGCGAAGCACTTTGCCAGGGCGGCGATCTCGGGGTTGTCCGGGGTGCGCCGCGGCATGAACGTGGTGAACCCGAGGCCGGCGGCCAGCAATTCCGGCGTCGTCTCCGCCGCGGTGGCCCGGGCCGTCTTATCGTTGAGCAGCGCGGTCTGGAATGCGGTGAGGTTCGACAGCGGCAGGTAGATGTTGCCGTTGGTGAGGATCAGATCCTTTGGTAATGCCGACTTTTCGGCGAGCAGGCCCACCGCGATCATGCCGACGCTGCAGCCGCGGTCGTGCGTGATCATGTGGTAGTCGGTCAGTTTCCACACCTCGGTGATGGCGTGTACGAGCAGACGCGCATCGTCGTAGAGGGAGTAGACGTAGGGTTGGGGCGGCTTGTCGGACACGCCGTAACCGGGGAAATCCAGCGCGAAGATCTCGAACTCGTCTTTAAGCTCACGCGCCAGCGGGAAGTAGTCGATGCTGGATGTCGGAAAACCGTGCACGCATACCAGCGCCGGTTTGCCCGGCGTGCCGTAGCGGCGCAGGAACACCGTGACCGATTGCCCGTCGTTGGCTTCGGTGGTTGAGCGCCAGCGCAATTCCGTTCCGCCGTTGTTCCATTCCACGAAGATGTCCATCGCTGCGGCCTTTCTAGGTTTGCGGGAACGTCACGACGGCCAGCAGAACCGGTAACTGGTTGCCCTTGAGTTGAGGGGTCGCCAACATGTCCGGGCCGAAGAACGAGCCGCTCAGGTAGTTGTCGGCATTCCACACCTGGGCTGGGTTGACCTGGCCCTGATAACTGAAACCCTCGATCACGTAGGGCTGGCCGTCGGCCTCGAACAGCGAAGGGCCGTTCATCAGTTGAAAGTGCAGGTGCGGAGCGTTGGAGTTGCCGGTGTTGCCCAGCTTGGCGATCTGCTGGCCCTTCTTCACCTTGTCCCCGGGTTTCACCAGCAACGAGCCCTGGATGAGGTGGGCGTACATGGCGTAGAGGCCGTCGCCGATGTCCAGGATGATGTGGTTGCCGTCGACGTTGTCGACGGTCAGCTTGGCGGCCAGGACGGGGTCGGAGGCCGGCAGGATGCCCGGCACGTTGGCTTCGACGTTATCGAGGGTGGACACCACGGTGCCGTCGGCCACCGCGTAGATCTCCGACCCGTAGTCGATGAAGCTCTCGTTTTTGGTCTGATCGCCCGCATAGAAGTTGCCCTGGTCGTTCATCCGCATCCAGTCGATCGCGAAGCGCTGACTGTTGTTCAGCTTCATGTTCAGCGGCAGGATGGCGTCGCGGTGCGCCCAGCCCGGGTCGCAGCAGCCGTTGAACGCCACCCAGTTGTTGCCCTTCAACGGCGCGGCGATGATGCGCGGCATACCGGCGGAGATGTTGAACGGCGCGCCCAGGGTGTCGAAGGGGCCCGGCTCTTTCGAGGCCGGATTGGCGACGCCGTTGCCGTGGAACCGCAGCATCACCGCCTTCGGGAAGTCGGACAGGTTGTCCTGGCGGAAATCGATGAGCAGCGACCGCGAGGTACCCGGTGCGATGGTGAAGTCGGGCGCCGGGGCGGCGGGCAGCACGCGCAGCCGGTTGCAGTTGCCGTAGTTGCAAGCGGGATCGACCAATTGGGTGCCGGAGAACGTGGCGAGGACCTTGTTGGGGTCCTTTCCGTCGACCACGTCGACGGCGTCCAGCGTGGCGGGCTGCGCGCTGGAGTTGGTGACCTGCATGTCGAACGCCAGGTGATACTTGTCGTCGGAGCCGGGGAACGGGAATGTCGGCCGGCTGATCGGAGCGACCGTCAACGGTGTGAACGCGTTGGGCACCGTGACGCCGTTCAGCGGGTCCGCGGCGACGGGTGCACTGGTGGCGGCGGGTTGCTTTGGCGATGACGAACACCCGGCGAGGACGAGCACGCAACCAAGGACCGCCAAACTCCGCCGTTTCGCCATCGGGTGAGCATAGTATTCCCGCTCGGCATTTCGGCTGCTTACCATGCTGGGCATGTTCAACACGCGGGTGATCGGGCTTGCGGAATACCGGATCAGCGCCGGGCAGCCCGGCGTGCTCACCGCCCGCTACCTCACTGCCGGGTCCCGGTCGCTGGGCTCCGGGCGCGCCGTCGGGGACACCACGGCCGGCTTTGCGGGTCACTACCGCGTCCAATACTTCGATGGCGCAGGCACATTCGCCGGAGATCTCGATTTGCAGATTCAGCGCGCCGGGGAAGGCTATCGCCTGACCTGGCGGCACCGCCCGGAGAATGTGCGGCTCCCGGTGGCTGTCGGGGAGGTGGTCTACGAGGGCATCGGCTTTCTGACGAGCGAGGACACCATGGCCATCACCTACTGGATGGCGGAAAAGCCGACGTCGGCGATCGAGCTTCGGCCCTTGTTGTGAGGGAACGGATGACATCGTCGCGTAACGGCGGGAAATCGCTAGCCCAAAAATACGATAACGATTCTCTGAGTGCAGGCCGTGTCGCGCGAAAATCATTCGTGAAGTGCACCAGCCACGCCCATGAGATAGGGGGATCGTGCTCAGACGGTTCCGCGCTGCTCTGGTTGTGGCCGTCGCGTTCTGTGTCGGAGGTGGGTTGGCGACGGCTGATCCCGGAGGTCTGCGGACCGTGGTGACGTCCGCTTGCGAGCAACGGACACTGGTGCTGTCGGCGTTCCCCGCCGAAGCCGACGCGGTGCTGGCCCATACCCTGCTCGAGCCGAATCCCGTTGGGGTGTATGACAGGCAGTACTACTACCGCGGTTCGATCGCGGGCAAGAAGGTGCTGGTGGCGATGACGCGTATCGGCCTGGTGAACGCGACCACGGTCACCGAGGCCGCGCTCAGCCGCTTCACCTGCGCATCGGGCATTTCGATTGGCGCTGTGGTGTTTTCGGGGGTTGCCGGCGGAGCCGGGCGGACCAGCGTCGGAGACGTGGCGATACCGGCGCAGTGGACACTGGACAACGGTGCCACGTACCAGCCCGTGGATCCCGGCATGCTGGCGGCGGCTCAGACGCTGACCGTCCAGCTCAGCAACGTCAACAACCTGGGCAATCCGATGTGCCTGTGCCGGCACGTGCCCACCGTCAAGCTGAACGAGCTGCCCCGCCAGCCGCAACTGTTCGTCGGTGGGAACGGCTACAGCCACGACGCCAACAACGGGCAGGCGTTTCCGTGTGTCCCCAACGCCGGTGACGTCTTCGGATGTCAGCCCTGCAGTCCGCCCGGCCGCTCGCTGCTCTACACCGGCAACTTTTTCCAGGCCATCGGACCGTGGCTGGCCAAAGGGTTGCTGAGCAACTTGAACATTCAGACCGCCGATAACCCGGCCTACGATGCGGTGGACCAGGAGACGGCCGCGTCATTGGCGGTCGCGACGGCACACGGGGTGCCGTTCCTGGGCATCCGTGGGATGTCGGATGGGCCGGGCGATCCGCTTGGCCTGCCCGGGTTTCCGTTTCAGTTCTTCTTCTACAAGCAGATCGCCGCGGAGAACGCCGCGCGGGTGGTAGAGGCATTCATGGCGAGCTGGGCGGGTCCGTGACGCGCCGATGTTCCTGGTGTGAACTGCCCGCCTCGCAGCGACAACTATTCCGCCCCGCGCGCCACCGGCCGCGCGGGATCCGAGCACCACTCCGACCATGACCCGGGATACAACGCCACTTGCCGGCCCGCGGCCGCGAACGCGGCGACCACCACGGCGGCGGTGACACCGGACCCGCAGTAGACCCCGACGGCACCGTCGGGCAACAGGCGATCCTCGGCGGCCAACGTGCCGTCCTGCGTCAACACCCTCCCGAACGGCAGGTTCTTGGCGCCGGGAATGTGACCGGCCACCGGGTCCAGGGGTTCGGTCTCACCGCGGTAGCGCTCGGGCGCCCGGGCATCGAACAGAGCCACGTCCGCCGTCTGGTCCGCGGTCAGCGTGGGTTGCGCACCGGCATACAAATCGTCATGTGCCACAGTCACATTGCCCGGCCGTGGCTCGACTGGGCCAGTCTCCAGGCTGCCGCCCGACGAGCGCCAGGCTTCCAGTCCGCCGTCCAGGATGCGCACGTTCTCCAGGCCCGCCGCGGTCAGAACCCACCACGCCCGCGCCGACCCGACCCGGTTCCAGTCGTCGTACACCACGACGAGCTGCTCCGCGCGAACGCCCGAGCGCCGCAACGCTTCTTGCAATCGATCACCGGAAGGCAGGGGATGCCGGCCCCGTCCGGTCACCGTATGGTCGCTCAGGTCGTCCTCCAGCGACACGTACACCGCGCCGGGCAGGTGCCCGCCCAAATAGGCCGGGTGGCCGTCGGGAGCGTCGAGCCGCCACCGCACGTCGAGAACCGTGACCGGTTCGCCGGACTGAAGCAGGCGGGCCAGCTCGGCGGCCGTGATGAGAACTTGGTCGCGCGTCGTCACCCGTTCACCCTATCCTCGACTGATGGTGCGATGGTCCCTCGCGTACTGGGCAGCGGGTGCGCTGGCGCTGAGTCTGGCGACGGCAGGCCCGGCCGGTGCCGTGCCCAACACGAACTGCACGCTCACCACTCCGGTGCGGGAAATCCAGCACGTGTCCGAGCTGCCGGCCGAGCTGCGTGGCCTGCTGCCGCCGATCGCCGACATCGGTGCGCCCTTCAACAGCACCGATTCGGTCAATGACCCGAACCTGCCGTTCCGGCGGCTGATTCGCGCCGGCAGCCGCGGCAGCGACTGGTTCGTCTGGTACGAGCACGGCGGGATCGGCTACTTCTGGCAGGCCGTGGTCGCGCGCGTCACGCCGGGTGGTCAGCCGACCGTATTGGCCAATGCGGGAACGATTTCCGACACGCTGTGTTCGTTGACCGACGGCGTCTACACCGGCCAGGTGCCGCCCTATCCGCCGGGCGCGTGGGAAGCCGGCGACTTCTAGGCCGGCCAGGCGTCCCACCTGATCATGCTGCGCAGCGGGCCGGCGAACAGCGGCCGCACGGCTCCCGATCGCCAACGCTCCTCGATCACCGGCGCCAGGGCCGCGCTCACAGCCAGCGGGTCGTCATCGAGATAGACCACGGTCACGTAGTGCGGTTCGGTGCGCCACCCGCGGGGCGCGGGCGTACAGACGGAGCCGTACGTCCACACGCCGGCCACGCCGGCGCCGGCGAGCAGGGCCGGATAGTGCTCGGCGCGCAGCCATTTCAGCCAGGCATCGGGCCGCTCGCCCACCGGTTCTTCGAGGATCAGCAGCACGCCGCGGTGCGGCCGGAACGGCACCACTTCGGCCGACACCAGTGCCTGCGGTGCCGAATCCCATTGCAGCAGAGAAAGACCGGAGATCTGCAGCAGCGGACGCATGGCCGGCATGCGGCCGTTCTCCCGCAGCACGCGGCCGAGTTCGACAAAGTCGCGCAGCGTTTCGGCGACGGGTTCACCGACCAGGTAGTGGACGACGTTGCCGATCTCGCCCAGCGGTCCGTGCGCGGCGATCCGGTGCATGGGATAGTCGCCGTCGGCGATCCAGCGCAAACCGTGCACGATGCCGGGCAGCTGATACTGCTCGGGCATGTGGTCGAGTAGATGCCAGCGCAGATATCCGTCGTCGGCGGGCGCCGCGGCGGTGAGGCTGAAGACGCCTGCCCTGACCCGGTTCATCCGGCGTTCAGTTCGGCGAGTGCGTGCAGGTTCTCCAGGTAGTGCTGCAGGGAATCGTGCCGGAAGGTGGCGCTGACGATGGTGGCGCCGTGTGCCAGCGTCTCGGCGATCAGGTCGCGGGCCCGATCGGGTTCGTTGAGTGGATCCAACCGGTGCGCCGGTCCCAGCACCACGTCGAAGTCCGGCGGAAGGTCGCAGCGGTCCAGCCATTCTCGCGCCTGCGGCAGGCTCACGGTGAACGGTGCCCAGCCGTCGGTCAGGTTGACGGCCCGGCGCAGCGACCGCAGCGTGCGGCCGCCGATCCACAACGGCACCCGCGGTTGCACCGCACACGGGTCGACGACCATGCCGTCGAATGAATAGAACTCGCCGTGGTAGGCGGGCACGGCCACCGACAGCGCCGCACGAAGCGCCCGCAACGCGTCGTCTCCGCGCACGCCGCGGTCGTCGAACGGGGCGCCGATCAAGTCGAACTCCTCTTTGAGCGAGCCGACGCCGACACCGAGGATGAGGCGGCCGTTGCTGACCTTGTCCAGGGTGCCGTAGCGCTTGGCGATCTCCAGCGGATGGTGGTAACCCAGCACCAACACGTTGGTGGCCAACCGGATCCGCTGGGTACGGGCCGCCAGAAAACCGAACGTGGCCAGCGGGTCCCAGTAACGCGCGCCGCGGCGGGCCTGCTCGGCGGCGGGCAGCGCGATGTGTTCACTGCAGGTCAGATGGTGATAGCCGAGCCGATCCGCCGCTTCGGCGACCCGCGCGATGTCCTCGATCGACGCATCGACCTCCCAGTCGGCGCTCACCCCGGGGAACATCGTCACCACGGGCGTGGAGATGGACAACTTTGCGGGCAGCGTGCTCATCGCGCTAGATTCTAACAGTGCTCGAATTGATTCGAACATGGCTCGAATGACGGCGCGGCGCGCCTACGGCGAGCTGGACCGCACCCAGGTGGTGTCCTCGCTGCACACCCTGGCGCGGCGCGTCGGGGTGCAGCAGGTGACGATGCGCGAGCTGGCGGCCGAACTCGGCGCCGCGGTGCCATCGGTCTACTACCACGTGCCGGGCAAACAGGCCGCGCTGGACCTGCTCGCCGAGTCGGTGCTGTCCGGCATCCCGGTGCCCGAAGCCGGACCGTGGGACACCCGGCTGGCCGAACTGTATTGCGCGGCGCGCGAAGTCATGCTCGGCGTGCCCGGGATAGCGAGCATCCTGCAGACCCGGGGCGGAGGGGAGCGGGCCCGCCGCCTGGACCGGCTCAGCCGCTCGCTACTGGCCGAAGCGGGGCTCGCCAAATCCGTTGCCGCGGCGGCACACACAGTGCTCTACACCTACCTGCTGGGCTCGGTGAGCCTGGACGAAGCCCGCGGCAAACCGTCATCCACCAAGCGTTTTCGGGCCGGCCTGGACGTGATCATTGCCGGCATCAAGGCATCCGAGGGGGAGTCATGACCGTTCCAAAGCTGGGGTCACTGGTGGTCGAGAACCAGCAGACACAGGCCGATCGCGACGCCGCGGCGGTGCTGAACCCCGACACGTTCGTCGCCGGCGCCCCGTTCGACGCGATGACCCGGTTGCGCGCCGACGCGCCGGTGCACCCGGTACAGATGTCCGGCCTGCCCCGGGCGTGGCTGTTGACCAAACACGCCGACGTGCGACTGGTCAGCCGCGACACCGACACCTTCACCAGCAGTCGGGGCAACACCCTGGTCGAGGTCGAGGCAGGGCCCACCTCGGCGATGCTGCCGGGCATCGACCCGCCGCGACACGTGCACTATCGCAAGCTGATCAACCAAGGCTTCACGGCCCGTAACGTGCTGCGGCTGGAGCCGCACATGCGTCAGGTCGCCCGCAACATCGTCGCCGACATCACCGAGAAGGGTGAATTCGACGCCGTGCCGGACATTTCCGCGGAGATGTCGCTACAGGTGATCGCCGATGTCCTGGGGGTGCCGGCCGAAGACCGGATGGAGGTGTTCCGGTGGAGCAACGCGATCGGCACGCTGGGCATCGAAGACCCCGACTACGCGCCCACGCCGGAGGCGCTGGGGCAGGCGGCCGCCGAGATGTTCCGCTACTGCGGCGAACTGGTCAAGCACCGGCGCACGCACGGCCTGACCGACGACATTCTGTCGGCCCTGCTGGCCGCCGAGGTGGACGGCGAGAAGCTCAACCGCGATCAGCTCAACGAATTCTTCCTGCTGCTGGCCATCGCCGGCAACGAAACCACCCGAAACACCCTCAGCCACGGCATCTTAGCGCTGTCGCAGCACCCCGGGCAGCAGTCGCTGCTGGCCCGCGACCCCGATGCCGTCAAGCCGGCGGTCGAGGAACTGCTGCGCTGGGCGAGCCCGGTGATGCACTTCCGCCGCACCGTCACCCGAGACGTCGAGATCCGCGGGCAGCGGATCCCCGCCGGTGACTGGGTGCTGATGCACTATCTGTCGGCCAACCGCGACGAGGAGGTGTTCGACCGCGCCGATGAATTCGACGTCACCCGAACGGATGCCGGGCACGCGGCGTTCGGCGGCGGGGGAGTGCACTTCTGCCTCGGCGCCCAGCTCGCCCGGCTGGAGCTGCGGGTCATGCTCGAGGAGCTGTATCCGAATGTGCCAGGGCTGAGCGTGACCGGCGAGCCGGACCGGCTGCGGTCGTCGTTCTTCCATGGCATCAAACGACTTCCGTGCAGTACCGGCTAGCTGCCTTCCGCCTTGGTTATCTGATCGCCGATATCGTCCGCGGATAACTGCGCCTGCAGGAACGCGCCGGAGGTCGGCAGGCTGAGGTGCAGCTGGGATGCTCCGCTGACGGCGACGTCGCCGCGCTCCAGGGTGAAGTCGAGGACGTGGCCGCCGGCGGTGCGGTCGTCGTTGAGGAAGTGCAGGTGATAGCCCGCGACGGAAATGCCTTGTTCGAAGTCGGGGGTGCGAAAGCCGACCAGGGTGCCCGAGACGTCGGTGAACCGGGTTTCGGCCTGGCCTTCGGTCGCTTCAGTCAGCGGTGGATACGGCTGCTGCTGTTCCATCACGGTGCGGGTGTGCAGGTCGGCGAAATGGCCGGTGACCCGGATCGCGTAGATCAGGTTGGCGCTGGTGATCCGCTGGTCGATGGCGGCGATCACCACGGCGCGGTTGGTGCGTTCGGTGATCGCGATGCCGAAGTCGCGGTGGAACCGGGTGATCGCTGCGAAGGGTGTGCGGTCGGTTTGCGCTGCGCGAGTGGCGGTTCCGTCCGCGCGCAACCGGTAGCAGACCCCGTCGAGGATCACCATCTCGCCGTCGAGGTGATTGAAGGTGCCCAGCCCGAAGTCACCGTGCTGCAGGATGTCGGCCACGGTGGCCTCACCGTCGTACACGCCGTCGAGCAGGGCGCCGATGGTGGAGTACTGGTACACCTCGGCATCATGGCCGAGAAGGGCTGTGGCCCAACGGCGGAAGTGCTCGCGTGCGGTGCTCATTCGAACGTGTCGTCGTGCAGGTGGGCGGCCAGGTCGACGTTGTGGCTGTAGTCGACCGGGACGTCGATTAGCGAGGGGCCGGGTTCGGCCAGCGCCTGTCGCAGGACCGAGCCGAATTCTTCGAGGCTGTTTACCCGGTAGCCGTGGGCGCCGAACGCCTTGGCGTAGGAGACCACGTCGTAATCGCCGAGCTGCACGCCGGACTTGCGGCCGTACTTGAGCTCTTCCTGGAAGCCCACCATGTCGTAGCTGTTGTCGCGGAAAATGATGTGGGTGAACGTCAAACCGAGCCGGGTGGCGGTCTCGAGTTCCTGGGCGGAGAACAGGAACCCGCCGTCGCCGGACACCGAGACGACGGGCGTGCCCGGCCGGACCAGACAGGCGGCCATCGCCCAGGGCAGCGCGACCCCGAGAGTCTGCTGGCCGTTGGAGAACAGCAGTCGGCGCGGCTCGTAGACCCGGAAGTGCCGGGCCATGTAGATGTAGACCGAGCCGATGTCGCAGGCGATGGTCGCGGTGTCGTCGAGCTCTTCGCGCAGCCGCAGCACCACCGCGACCGGGTTCAGGCCCGGGCCGTGCGGCGGCTGGTCACGTGCGGCATTGTCGATGTGCGCCAACGCGTTCCGCTGGACGTCAATCTCGTTCTGGTAGTCGCTGGTTGGCGTGAACCCGGTCAGCGAGTCCGTCAACGCGGTGAGCGTCGCCGCGATATCGCCGCGCAGTTCCACCGTCGGCAGGTAGTGGTTGTCGACGTCGGCGGGAATGGAGTCGATGTGCACGATCGTGCGGTCGACATTGTTGTTCCACAGCACCGGGTCGTATTCCACTGCGTCGTAACCGATGGTTGCGATGACGTCGGCGTGGGCCACGATGACGTCGCCGGGCTGGTTGCGGAACAGTCCCACCCGGCCCAGGAAGCAGTCCTCCAGCTCGCGGGAGATGACGCCGGCGGCCTGGAATGTCTCCACGACGGGCAGTCCGGTCGCGGCCACCAAAGCCCTTAGTGCGGTGCAGGTTTTGGGATCGGCGCCGCGGATGCCGACCAGCAGCGCTGGCCGCTGTGCGGTGCGGATCAGCTCGGCCGCCCGCGTCACCAACTCCGAGGGGGCCGCCGCGAGCGGGGGAATCGGCAACGCTGCGGTGATCCCCGCTTCGGTCGGGGCGGCCAGCACGTCGGCGGGCAGGACAACCGCTGCGGCGCCACAGGGTTCGGTCAGCGCGGCGCGGAATGCGGACACGGCGGCCTCGGCGGCGTTGTCGGGATGGTCGATCTCGCCGGTGTACTTGGTGACCGTCCGCAACAGCGCGGCGGCATCCATCGACTGGTGGGTGCGCTTGAGCCGGTCCTCGCGCTGCACCGCGCCGCACAGCGCCACTACGGGATCCTGTTCGGTGTTGGCGGTGAGCAGGCCCGTGGCCAGATTGGCGGTGCCCGGCCCGGAGGTGACCAGCACGACGCCGGGAGTGCCGGTGAGCCGGCCGACGGCGGCGGCCATGAACGCGGCGTTCTGTTCGTGCCGGCACACCACCACGTCGGGGCCGCCGTCGAGTAGCGCGTCGTACACCGCGTCGATTTTCGCGCCCGGCACCCCGAAGACGTACGGCACACCGTGCGCGGACAGCACGTCGACGATCTTCTGAGCGCTACGCACGGAAGTCACGCCAAGGACGCTACCCGAACCAGCGGCGCAGCGCTCCGCCCAGTGCATCGGCTGATGCGAATTCGCCTGTCGCCCAAGCGATATGACAGGATCCTATTCCACGTCGGCCGGACCGAGCAGCCGCACCTCTTCCAGGTCCATGGTCTCCTGGATCTCACGCAGCACGATGTCGTCGATCTGGCGCTGGTTGCGCAGTTCGGTGATGGCCTGGCGTTTGCGTTCCAGCACCCGCAGGTGCACCTCGCGGATCTTGTCCCGCGCCTCGGTCAGGTGGTTGCTGTCGTCGGAGTCGTCGCCGTCGGCTTCGGCCAGCCGGGCCTTCTCTTCGTATTCCTTCTGCAGGCGGGCCATGATCTTGGGCCCGACTCCGACCTCGGCGGCGACCTGCGGCAGCGCTTCCAGCGCGACTTCGGCGCCGCGGGTGCGGGCCAGTTGTACTTCCTCGGCGCGGGCGACGTCTTCGGGCAGCCGCGCCCACCGGACCACCAGGGGCAGCGTGCTGCCCTGGATGAGGACTGTCGTCAGGATGACGACGGTGACCACGAAGATGATCAGGTTGCGGTCGGGAAACGGTGCGCCGGTATGGGTTTCCAGCGGCACTGCGAGCGCCGCGGCCAGCGAGACCGCACCGCGGAAACCGGCCCAGCTGGTGACGCTGCGCTGGCGGAAGGGGACGTGACGGGTGTCGCGGTGCGCGGATTTGTCGATGGCCAGCCCCAGGACGGTGGTCAGCTCGACCCACAGGAACCGTGTCGCGATCACCACACCGCACACCGCGAACGCCAGATAGACGGCGTGCCGGATACCGCCGTGGACGTCGGCGATTCCGCGCATGGCGTTCGGGATCTGGACGCCGACGAACACCCACAGCGAGCCGTTGAGCAGGAATGTGGTGATGTCCCAGAACGCGAAGGACTGCAATCGGGAGCGGGCCCGGATGACCCGCGGGCTGACGTAGGTGAGCATTAGCGCGGACACCAGCACCGCGACCACACCGCTGCAGTGCGTCGTCTCGGCGAGCAGGAACGCGGCGAACGGTGTGAGCAGGCTCAGCGCGCCCTCCTCCAGCGGTGCGTCGATGCGGCGGCGCAGCAGCGTCACCAGCCCGCCGACGATCAGCCCGGCGAGGATGCCGCCGAGGTAGGAGTAGACGAACTTCAGCGTAAGGGCCAGCGGACCGACCTCGCCGCCACCGACCGCGACCGACACCGTCACCCCGAACAGCACCAGCGCGGTGCCGTCGTTGATGAGGCTCTCGCCGCGCAGCACGGTCAGCGACCGGCGCGGCAGTTTCTTCGCCAGACCGGCGACGGCAGCCGCGTCGGTCGGTGACAGGACGGCGCCCAATACCGCGGCCGCATGCGATTCCATGCCCATGGCGCGGGCCGCCGTGGACACCGCAAAGGCCGTGGCGATGACCAGGCCGATGCTGGTCATCACGATGACCCGCATGTTGTTCTTGATCTCGCGGAAGCTGGTGTTCAGGCTTTCCCAGTACAGGATCGCCGGCAGGAACAGCAGCAGCACCAGCTCGCCCTCGATGTGGACGTGCGCGAAGCGGGGGATCAGCCCGAGCAGCGCCCCGAGGAAGATGAGCAGGACCGGGGGACCGACCCGGAACCGGCGGCCCAGGAGCGTGCCCAGGACCACGGTGGTAACGAGCGCAACGATGAGGACAAGCGCAAACACCTGTCCCATCTTTGCGCAGGATTAAACAGTCGGCCCGACTGGTGCTGCTTCAATTGCAGTCGCAGCAGTCTCCGCAGTCGCAGCAGCAGCTGTCGCCCTCGCAGCAGGTGTCGCAGCAGCAGTCGCATTCGCACTCGCAGCAGCAGGCGTCGGTGCAGCTGTCCCAGCACCCTCGCTTGGGCTTGGGCTGCATTTCCGGCGGCAGTTCCTCGGGCGCTCCGGGGTAGTTGCCGAAAGCCTGCGGGCCGAAGTTGATTCCGTCCTGCTGACCGTGCGGGGTGCCGTCGGGGTAGTTGCCTTTGGGGTCGAAGGTGCGCGACACGGAGCGCCGGAGCTCTTTGGTCAGCAGGCGCTTCGGCAGCCGGCCGTCGGTGAAGTCGACGTCGGCCAGCGCGAGCTGGATGCCGAGCACCGCGTCGTCGCACAGCGTGCGGGCCTCGGCGAGCGTTGTGCCGGTGGCGGCCAACGGATTCCACTTGCCACGTGCCACATCGTCGCGGTAGTCCTCGACGGCGTCCAGCAGATGCGCGACCCGTCCGAACAGCTGCCCGATCTCGCGCAGGGGCGCCTCGTTGGCCGGGCGGCCGGCCAGCACGGCGGTGTGGGCGAAGGCCGCGGCGACGGCGGTCTCGGTGGGTTCGGTGACAGCGAGCAGGGAGCTGCCGGGGCCCGCCGATGCTTCCAGTTCGGCCTGACGGTCCATCGCGGCGACCAGTACGCCGGCGTCGAAGCCCAACTCGTGACCGGCGTCGGTGCCGCGGCGCACCCAGCGTTCGGCGATGCGCCGCGCGGTGGGACGCACCGCGGCCACTCCGACCAGGCCGTCGCGGTCGTCGACGTGGTCGCGGACCTTGGCGGCGGCCAGTGCCAGCGACACCACGGCGGCCAGTCGCACGCACTCGCCGGTCGCCACGTCCGCGCGCTTCATGCCGCGCAACGGGCAGGGCCCGGCCGTGCGGCGCGTCGGCTTTGCCGCCGACTGCGCTTCGACCAACAGCGAGACGATCAGGCCGTCATAGTTGGTTGCGATTCGCGCGGCCTGACCGTAGTCGTCGCGCAACGCCAGACACAGGCCGCAGAGCTGGGCGCGCCAAGCCGCGGTGAGTTCGCCGCCGAGCCGATGACGGCAGGGCCGAATGATGCCAAACACGCATTGAAAGTACCGGACTGTTTGCTGGTGTGCGGGTATTGCCGCTTGTTTCGGGTGTGCGTGTACGGCGCGATTTCGGCGAATTATGGGTGGCAGGCGCACGCTCGAAGCAGTCAGCGCACACTCGGTCCGCGGAGGACTATGGTGCACTGATGAAGGTCAAGCAGCTGGCCGTCCTCGTCTTGTTTCTGGTGCTCGTGGGGTGTTCGAGCCCGAGCAAGGCGGCGACCAAAACCATCGACGTCCCCATCGACGACGTGCTCAATCAGAGCTCGATCACCCGCGATGTCACGCTCGCGGTCGGTGACACGCTCAAGGTTTCGCTGGGGGCCAACCACACCACCCCCTACCGCTGGACAGACGACCCGAAGATCGGTGACGCCGCGCTGCTCAAGCAGGCCAGTCACGAGTATGTGCGGGGCAACACCGACCGGATGGGCGCACCCGGCACCGAGGTGTGGACGTTCACGGCTTTGAAGTCCGGCAAGACGACAATCGTCGCCAAATACGGCAGCGTCGTCGGGGATGCCGCGCCGACGTGCACCTTCACCGCGAACGTGACGGTGCAGTAGTGCTGCGCTGGCCGAGGTTCTCCAATGTGCCGGGGGACTTGCGGGCCGAGCTCGAGGCGGAGGGCATCATCTTCCTGGCAGCGCGGGTGCCGGTGCGGCGCAGCTTCAGCGGTCACGTGCCGGGCGTCTACTCGGCCGCGGGTGTGGCGCGCTACCGCGGCATGTTCGCGTTCACCGAGCGGCGGATCGTCGCCACGTTTCCGACGGGCGCGGACCCGAATCTGCGATCCATCGATTGCCCGTGGGACACCGAGCCTGGGCCGGCCATTGCGACGATCTCGGGGCATGGCCTGTCGATCGAGATCGATCTGCGCCAGGTCGACCACGCCTTCAGCGGAACGATGAAACTGAGCTATCGGCGCGAGATTCCCGACGAGGTGCTGCAGCGGCTGCCGGCCGCGACGGTGAAGTACCGGCTGGAGCCGATGTTCGTGTACCGCGCGGCCGGGGTGCGTCCCCGCGTATAGAGAGGAGCCCAGCGATGAGCACGGTTGATTTCCACTTCGATCCGATGTGTCCGTTCGCCTACCAGACCTCGGTCTGGATCCGGAACGTTCGCGAGCAGGTGGGCATCACCATCGACTGGCGGTTCTTCAGCCTCGAAGAGGTCAACCGCGTCGAGGGCAAGAAGCACCCGTGGGAACGGGACTGGTCTTACGGCTGGTCGCTGATGCGGATCGGGGCGCTGTTGCGCCGCACCGACATGGCATTGCTGGACCGCTGGTATGCCGCGATCGGTCACGAGCTGCACGATCTGGGCGGCAAGCCGCACGACCCCGCGGTGGCGCGCCGGCTGCTTGGTGAAATCGGTTGTGACGCTGAGGTTCTGGATGCTGCTTTAGCGGACCCATCGACCCACGACGACGTCCGTGCCGAGCACCAACGAGTCGTCGACGCCGGCGGGTACGGGGTGCCGACGTTGTTCCTGGACGGCCAGTGCCTGTTCGGTCCGGTGCTGGTGGACCCGCCGGCCGGCGCGGACGCGCTGAAGCTCTGGGATGTCGTCACGGGCATGGCCTCTTTGCCGCACGTGTACGAGTTGCAGCGGCCCAAGTCGGCAGCCGACGCCGAACTGATCGGGCGCAGCCTGCGCCCGTATCTGGACGGGCGCGACTGGGTGAGCATCAACCGGGGCGAAGTGGTGGACGTCGACAAGTTGGCGGGGCGGGCCTAAACCCTGGCGATACGGATTTTCTAAATCGCTGAGGCCTTTAGTCCCTTATCTCCGCATTCTTGTCCTCGTAGCATCTGCGCTGGGGCGACGCGATTCCACTCGGGCATGGCCGCATCGGGGCGGCCAGGAATCGGGTCAGGAGGTCAACCATGGTCAATTTTCCGATGTTGCCACCGGAAATCAATTCTCTGCTGATGTTCAGCGGCGCGGGTTCTGCGCCGATGGTGGACGCGGCGGCGGCTTGGAACGGATTGGCCGAGGAGTTGGGCACGGCGGCGGATTCGTTCTCCTCGGTGACTTCAGGCCTGACCGGTCAGGCATGGCAGGGCCCGGCCGCGGCGGCAATGACCGCCGCGGCCGCGCCGTATGCCGGGTGGCTGAGCGCGGCGTCGGCGAGTGCTGCAGGTGCGGCGGCGCAGGCTCAGGCGGTGGTTGGCGCGTTCGAGGCCGCGCAGTTGGCGACGGTGCATCCGCTGCTGGTGGAGGCCAACCGCAGCGCGTTCGTGCAACTGGTTCGCTCGAATTTTCTGGGCATCTTCGGGCCGGCGATCGCTGCTTTCGAGTCCGACTATGAGGCGATGTGGGCCGCCGACGTCACCGCCATGACCGAATACCACGCAAGCGCAGCAGCGGCCGCCGCCGGGTTGAACCCGTTCGAGCAGTTGCTGCAGGCTCTGCCGTTCAACCTCGGCATCGGGAACAGACCGGGCACTAACGGCAATATCGGCAACGGCAACAACGGCAACGCCAACCTCGGTAGCGGCAACACGGGAAGCGGAAACCTCGGCGGCGGAAACGGCCGGGTTGGGCTGGCGGCCAATGGGAACATCGGCAGCGGGAACCTCGGCAATAACAACTTCGGCAGCGGCAACCGGGGCAACGACAACATCGGCTTCGGAAACCTCGGCAACCCCGCGACCAGCACCAACCCGGGCGCGAACTTCGGCTTTGGGAATTTCGGCAACGGAAACTTCGGAATCGGAAACCGGGGCGACCTCAACGTCGGCGCGGGCAACACCGGCACCGGCAACGTCGGCTTCGGTCTCACCGGCAACAAGTTGGTCGGTGTCGGGGGTATCTACTACGACTCGGCGACGGCCCAGTTCGTGTTCAACGGCCTGAATTCGGGCGCCGGAAATATCGGCTTCGGTAACTCGGGCACCCACAACATCGGTTTCTTCAACTCCGGTGACGGCAATGTCGGCATTTTCAACTCCGGTTTCAACACCATTCCTGCCGATGTGGGCAAGATTCAAGGCATCGGCATCGGACAATCCGGCTTCGGCAACATCGGCATCGGGAACACCGGCAACGGCAACTTCGGGCTGGGTAACTCGGGGGCGTTGGACACCGGCTTCTTCAACGCGGGTCAGGTGAATACCGGCTGGGGGAATGGCGGCGGCACCGCACTCGGCGGCAACACCGGATTCTGGAATTCGGGAAGCACTAACACGGGTTGGGGAAATTCGGGAAGTGCGAATACCGGCTTGTGGAACTCCGGCAGCCTGAACACCGGCGTGGGTAGCGTGACCGACCAACCCGGCCCGAACTCGGGCTTCGGCAACACCGGTACCGGCTCGTCGGGCTTCTTCAATACGGCTGCGGGAGGCACCGGATTCAACGGACGAAACTCGGGCTTCTTCAACTCGGCCAGCGGCGGCAGCCTCGGGGACGGGCAGCTATCCGGGTTCTTCAACACAGCGGTGACGAGCGCCGCCAACCCCAACACCGCCAGCCTGGTCACCGGCTTGCTGAACACCGGCAACCGGGTCGCGGGTCTGTTCAGCATCGTGTCGCTGTTGAGGCAACTAGGCGCGTAGCGGGTCGCCTCAGACCATCGCGGTCGGCGGGATCTTGAGCCCAATTGCCAAGGCGCCGGCCAGTTCTCGGCCGGTGTCGTAGTCGAAGATCACGTGTCCGCTGATCACGTCGACGTCGCGCTTGGCCCGTTGCAGCGGGTTGTCGAGGAAGTGGGCGCTGGCGCCCGATGCTTCGAGCAGATCCGCGATGACGCCGCGGGATTCCTTGACGATGTGTGCGGCGGCCAGGCGTGCGTCGGCGCGCACCGCGCGGGGCACGTTGTTGCCGCTGGCCAGGATGTCGTCGATGCGGCCGGTGGTGTCCTGCAGTAGGCCGTGCAGGGCGCGCAGCCGGACGCGGGCCTGGCCGAGGCGGGCCTGGGCGGCGGGCTTGTCCTTCTGGCTGGTGCCCTCGTAGGCGATGACGCGTTCGCTGAGGCGCTGCGTGTAGATCTCCGTGACGCGTTCAGCGGCGCCGAGGGCCGGCATGGCGGCGGAGAGCGCGAGTGCGGGCACCAGGGGCCAGCGGTAGACGTCCGCGTCGTGCAGCCGGGCGCCGGGCGTGGTGCCGGCGTAGATGTCGGTGATCTTGACCAGGCGGTGCTCGGGGACGAAGACGTGGTCGGCGACGATGTCGTTGGATCCGGTGGCGCACATGCCGTCGGTGTGCCAGACGTCGACGATGCTGATGTCGTCGGCCGGGATGAGCGCGAGCGCCGGGTAGATGCTGTCGTCCGGGCCGCAGAGTGCGCCGACGATGGTCCAGTTGCCGTGCATCACGCCGGTGGCCCAGGACCAGCGTCCGCTCAGGGTGACCCCGCCGTCAGCGGGTGTGCCGCGGCCGGTGGGGGCCAGCGGGGCCGAGGCGAAAAAGGGCTTGGTCGCGAAGCCTTCGGCCTGGGCCTGCTCGTCGAACAGGGACAGCATCCAGGTGTGCAGGGTGTAGAACGCGGCGGTCCAGGCGGTGGAGGCGCAACCGTGGGCCATTCGGCGGACCGGGTCGAAAATGGCTGCGAATTCGGCTTGTTGGCCGCCGTAGCCTTTGGGCTTGAGGAGCTCGGTGAAGCCGGACTCGCGGAGTTCGTCGACGGTGGCGTCGGGGAGCCGGCGCAGCCGTTCGGCTTCCTGGGCGCGCTGCTGGAGGCGGTCGACGAAATCGTCATTGATAGCCGTCATAGTTTCACCATACCTTTGGGTATGGTCGTGCTTACGGGCGGAGCAGGAAGTCCAGGAATTTCTCGCGCTGCTGCTTTTCCGGTGTGCCGACCGACAGATGCAGCAGGCCGATGCCGGCGGCGAAGGTGGTTCCGGCGCGCAGCGCGGCTTCGTCGGCATCAAATCCGAAGTCGCGGAAGGCGCGTCGCACCTGCTTGAACAGCCGGCCGTCGGCGGCGCGGATGGCGGCGGCGATGTCTTCGTCGGATCGCGCCCACTCGCGCATAGCGCGTTCCAGAGTCCAGTGGGTTGGCTTGATGAGCAGCGCGATCATCTGGGACAACCGTTCGCGTGGTTCGGTGTCGCCGAGTTGCTCGATCTCGCGCAGTTCGTCGTCCTTGAGCCGGGTCCAGGATTCGATTAGGGCCTTGCGGTAGGCCGCCATGTCGGCGAAATGCCAGTAGAAGCTGCCCTTGGTGACGTTCAGGCGCGCGCAGAGCCGGTCGAGTTTGAGGGCATTGAGGCCTTCGTCGGCCACCGTCGCGTAGCCCGCCTGCAGCCAATCGTCCACTGTGAGACGGCTGCTGGTCGCCATAGAACGCAGCCTACGTGTGGAAGGATCGGGTGATGACTTCGCCGCGTGGCGGGTCGCGTGTCGGGACCCGATTCGGACCGTACGAACTGCGATCCGTGCTGGGCACGGGCGGTATGGGCGAGGTGTACCGGGCCTTCGACACCGGTCGCGGGCGGATGGTGGCGTTGAAGCTGCTGCGCCCGGATCTGGCCGCCGACCCGCAATATCAGGAGCGGTTCCGGCGGGAGTCGCAGATCGCAGCGCGGCTGCAGGAACCGCACGTCATCCCGGTGCACGACTTCGGCGCGATCGGCGGAGTGCTGTTCATCGACATGCGCCTGGTGGACGGCGGCAGCCTCCGTGACATGCTGCAGGCTCGCGGTCCACTGGCGCCGGCGGATGCGGTGGCCATCGTCGCTCAGGTGGCGTCGGCGCTCGATGCCGCCCACGCGGACGGCTTGGTGCACCGCGACGTCAAGCCGGAGAACGTGCTGATCAACGCGGACGGGTTTGCCTATCTCGTCGACTTCGGGATCGCCCGAGGCGGCGGGGATCCTAGTTTGACGGGCGCGGGGTTGCCGATCGGGTCGTATCTGTACATGGCGCCGGAGCGCTTCAACGGGGACTGGGTCGGGCCGGCGACCGACGTCTACTCGCTGGCCTGCCTGTTGTACGAATGCCTGACGGGCAGAACACCTTTCGACTTTCCCGAACCCGCCGCGGTGATGAGCGCGCACCTCTTCTCGGCGCCGCCGCGGCCGAGCATCATGCGCCGCGGCGTTTCTCGGGCTTTCGACGGGGTGATCGCGAAGGGGATGGCCAAACAGCCTGCGGCACGGTTCGTTTCGGCCGGCGAGCTGGCCCGGTCGGCCGCGGCGGTGGTGAGCCCGCCGTCGGGCACGCGGCCATTTGCCACCGATTATCCCAATCCCGAGGACACCGGTTTCAGTCCTTATCCTTCACCGGCTCCTGCGCCGGTGGCGTTGCGGCGAAGTCGCCTGCCGTTTTTGGTGGGCGGCTTCGCGGCGCTGATGCTGGTGATCGCGGCCGTGTTGGCGGCGGTCTTGGCCTTCGGTGGCCGGTCGGGTCCGTCGGCGCCGTCGGCGTTGCCGGGTAGTTCGGTGGCCCCGTCCTTGTCCCGGCCGGTGGATGGCGCCGACGCGTTGGGCTTCGTCGGGCATACGGCGCGCTGTGACCCGGGCAGTCCGCCTGCGGCGGTGTTGCGGACCGCGAAGTCGTTGGTGGTGGTGTGTCAGGCGGGGTCGGACAGCTTTTACTACCGCGGTGAGCGGATCAGCGACGGCGCGCATATCGAATTAAGCGGTGCCGTAAGGGCTTCCGGCGGGTTCGACGTGGTGAATCCGGCGAACGGGGTGCGCTACCAGATTCGTCCGGAGATGCTTACCATTCTCAGTGGTAGTCATGTTGATTCGGCGGAACCGGCGCTGCAGTACGCCGGGGCGGGTTGAGGTCCTGCGGGTTCTCGCTCGGCGGTGGAACAACTTTGCGGGTGGAGGTCGAGTCATGATCAAGCACATTCTCGGCGCTGCTGCGGTGTCCTTCACGGTCGGTGCGGCAGTCACCGTGGCCCCGGTGGCGATGGCGGACACCTACTGCGGCAAGTCCAGTCGCGGGGCGTCGGTCTACGCCGGCAACTCGGACACCTCGTGCGAATTCGCGTTGAAGACCGCGGAGACCTACCACGCAATTGGCAATGGCTCGGCGCCGTTCGACGTCTACAGCCCGGTGACCGGCCGGACGTATTCGATGACGTGTACGGCCGCCGGATCCGTATGCCAGGGCGGCAATAACGCATTGGTGTACTTGCGCTAGGCCTCGTGGGCGCTGGCACAGTCGACTAGTTGGTTGCCCGCCTTTGCGCGCCGATGCTTTGGCGTCCCCATTGTGGCCGTAGTGGGGGCAGGTCGGTGAGCCCGGGATCCGGCGGCACGGGACCCTCTCCGTCGTCGTTATCCCAACGGCGGCCGTACTGGTCGGGCATGTCACCCCAGCCCCAGTACGGCAGGGGAAACTGCGGCACGATGCCTAGCTCAACGTCAGGGTCGATCCGCCGAGGCTCCACCACGCACAGGTGCGTCCAGCTGTCGCCGAAGTCGAATTCGTAGAGGAACTTTTCACCCAGCTCGAGCGCGGACAGTCTGACGGCGACCGCATCCTCGGAGTCGATGAAGCCGCCGTCGGCGAACTGGAACTGGGACAGATGCGCGCGGTCCCAACGGGCGAACGCGGTGTCGATCGCATCGGCGAGTTGTCCGAATGTATGCGAGCGTGCCGCGGCGAAGACCCGGCCCGGACGAGGCCAGAAAATCCGGCCGTGACCGCTGATCAACTCCACCCGAATCGACAACCATGTCCGCGCCATGACTGCCTACGGTAGTCCCGCGTTGTCGCTATGAGGCGGGCAAACGCAATGCCGTTTCGGCCAGAGCGGCACGTGCGAAGATGACGCCATGCCCAGCGTGCGCATCGATGGCATTCCCGAGGACAGCTACCGAGTGTTAAAAGAACGCGCGGCCCGCTCTGGCCAGTCGTTGCCGCAGTACCTCCGCAGTCGGTTGATTGCCGAGGCGAGCCAACCCACACTGGAAGAAGTCGTCGAACGAGTGGCGTCGCACCGCGGCGGTCGAGTATCGGTTGAGGCGGCGGTCGAACATATTCGGGCCGAGCGTGATCAGCGTTGATGCGAGCGTGCTGGCTGGTGCGTCGTCGGATGCTCGCCAGTTAACCCCTTACTCGCCGAACACCACGCCGGGGTTGAGAATGCCTGCGGGGTCGAAGCTTTCCTTGATCCGCCGCATCAACGCCACCTTGGCAGGGTCTTCCAGCTTCAAGTAGTACGGCGTCTTGGCGCGCCCCAGTCCGTGCTCGCCGGAGATCGCCCCACCCAATTCCATTGCCAGCGCGAAGATATCGGTCATCAGCTGCTTGCGGGCCACCTCATCCTTCAACAGGATCGCCAAGTGCACATTGCCGTCGCCGGCATGCCCGCAGCCTGCCACACCACCGCCGGCCGCCGAAGCCAAACCACGCACTGTGGAAAGGAATTTCGGCATCGCCGAACGCGGCACCACGGTGTCGATGATGTCGTCGGCCCCGATCGCCTTGGCCGTCCAGAACGCCTTCTCCCGCGCCTCGATGAGCCGGCGCGCCGACCCGCCCTCCAGCACGTAAGCGTCCACCGCACCCAACTCGGCCAGCAGCTCACCGGTGCGCTCGACGTCCTCGTCCAACCGATCTGACGTCCGGTTCTCAAGCCCCACAACGAGATACGCGGCACAGCTGTCCCGCACCCGGTCCGGAATGCCCAGCTCCAGATTCTGGGTGTGGATAATCGCGGCCATCGTCAGGTTGTCGATGTATTCGAGGATGTAGGGCGCCAGCCCAGCGGCCAGCACGGCGGGCACCGCCGTCATCACCTGGTCGAAGTCGGCGAATGGCGCTACCACCGTCGCGCTGTGGTCCAGCCGCGGGTACAGCTTGACGATCACCTCGGTAGCCAGCGCCAGGGTGCCTTCGGAGCCGACGATCAGCTGCGTCAGGTCATAGCCCGTCGACACCTTGGCGATCTTGCCGCCGGTGCGGATGATCTCGCCCGTCGGCAACACCGCCTGCAACCCGAGCACGTTGTGGCGGGACACCCCGTATTTGACCGCACGCATCCCGCCCGCGTTGGTGCCGACGTTGCCGCCGACGCTGGCGGACAGCTCACCCGGGTACACCATGTAGCGCAGCCCGTACTCGTCGGTGGCGGCGTCGAGTTCGGTCAGCGTGATCCCGGGCTGCACGACGGCGACCTGGTTGGTGGTGTCGACCTCGAGGACCTTGTTCATCCGCTCGAAGGAGATCAGCAGCCCGCCGGCCGCGGGGCGCGCGGCACCCGACAAGCCCGACCCTGAGCCGCGGGCCGTCACCGGAACCCCGTGCTCGGAGGCGGCTTTGAGCAGTTGCGCGACCTCCTCGGCGGTGGCCGGCTTCGCAACGTAGGCCGGCTGCACCGGCGACTGCGTCAGCTCCTCGTCGTGGGAGTAGTCCTCGGGGACCGCGTCGCCGGCCAGCAGGTGCTCCGCGCCGACGATCTCGGCGAACCGCGCTGTCATGTCGCTCATCGGCATCAATCTATCCTTCGTTCGGCCCTGAAAGGTGAGGACTTCTGACTCTCACCAGCGCACCCGTTGGGGCGGATAGTAGCGGCCATGGAGCATCTGACTGCCCTTGACGCGGCATTCCTCGAAGTCGAAGACTCCGACCCACACGTCAGCCTGGCGATCGGCGGGGTGTCGATCATCGAGGGTCCCCCGCCGACCCACGAGGAGTTCGTCGAAGCCTTCACCGAACGCGTGCAATCCATTCCGCGCTGCACGCAGGTGCTCAAGACCCACCCGCTCGACATCGGTCCACCGGAGTGGGCGGACGATCCGCACTTCGACATCTCGCGGCACCTACACCGGCTCGCGCTGCCGCAACCCGGTGGCGACACCGAATTGTTCGACGTGGTGGCCGACGTGATGGAGCGCCGCCTGGATCGCGAGCGCCCGCTGTGGGAGTGCTACATCATCGAAGGCCTCAGCGATGACCGGTGGGCGGTGCTGACCAAGCTGCATCACTGCATCGCCGACGGCATCGCGACCACGCAGCTGATGGCCAAGTTCAGCGACGAAGGCGTCGGCGAGTCCTTCGCCACCGAGATCCACGGCGCCCAGGAGCCGCAGCGGCGTTGGCTGGGCTTGCCGAAGGTGAGCCTGAACCCGGTGAGTTGGGTGAGCGGCATCGCGCGGGGCGCCGTCAGCGCGGCGTCGGCCGTCGAACATGCCGCGTTGGGCGCTGCGGAACTCACGGCGAGCATGCTCACCTCGGCTCCGGACACGTCGTTGAGCGGCTCGGTCACTACCAGGCGCCGCTACCGGGCGGCCCGGGTTCGGCTGGCCGACCTGCACGAGGTCGGCGACGCATTCGACGTGACGGTCAATGATGTCGCGCTGGCCGCGATCACCGCCAGCTACCGGCAGCTGCTGCTGGACCGCGGGGAGAAGCCCGGACGCAACTCGCTGCGCACGCTGGTACCGGTGTCGGTGCGCGGGACGAACCATTTCAATCTGACCGACAACGAGGTGTCGGCGATGCTGCCGCTGTTGCCCGTCGACGAGGCCGACCCGGTAACGCAGCTGGAGCTGGTGCACAAGCGGCTGCAGCATGCCAAGGGCAGTGGGCAGAGTGAAGGTGGCACCGCGATGCTGGCCGCGGTCGGCACCGTGCCATTCATGTTCTCGGCGTGGGCCGTTCGACTGCTCAGCCATCTGCCGCAGAAGGCGGTGGTGGCATTGGCGACCAATGTCCCCGGCCCGCGTGCCGAGCAGCGACTGCTGGGTCGGCGGGTATTGGAGATCCTGCCGGTCCCGCCGATCGCACTGCAGTTGCGCACCGGCATCGCGATGGTCAGCTACGCCGAGCATTTCGTCTTCGGCATCACCGGCGATTACGACTCCGCGCCGGACCTCGAGGCGCTCGCGTCGGGCATCGAGGACGGCGCGGCGCGGCTGCTCGAGATGAGTCGGGCGCTTCGGGTCAAGCGCCGGAAGGTACGTAAGGCGTTGGCCTAAGCGACTTTCGGGGCAAACGTGACGGGCAGCTTGCCGAGGCCGGTCATGGCGGGGTTGCCGAGGTAGAAGTCGACTCCGTCCTGGTCGACGGTGTAGTCGGGGATGCGGTCGAGGACGGCTTTGACCATCACTTCGGCCATGGTTCGGGCAAGGTGCGATCCGATGCAGCGGTGGGGCCCGAGGCCGAAGGCCAAGTGGCGGTTGGGGTTTCGGTCCAGCACGATCTCGTCGGGTCGGTCGAACTCGTTTTCGTCGTGGTTGGCGGCCAGCCAGCTGATGATCAGTTTGTCGTTTGCCTTCAGGTGCTGGCCGTTGAGGGTGACGTCTTTGGTGACGGTGCGGCTGAGTTGCTGGTTGACCGAGAAGTAGCGCAGGAACTCGTCGGTGGCGGTGCGGTAAAGCTCGGGGTGTTGGATCAGTTGGCTTTTGAGCTCGGGGTGCGTCCCCAAATGCAGCAGCGTCAGTGAGGTTTGGGAGGTGGTGGTGTCGACGCCGCCGCCGATGAGGTTCCAGATGATGTTGAGCAGTTGCTCGTCGGTGAGTCTCTCGTTCTCGAACTCGAATTGGAGCAGGAAGCTGGTCAGGTCCTCTTTCGGGTCGCCGCGTCGTAGAGCGGCGTATTCGAGGACGCCCTGCATCATCTCCGGCACCGCGGCGATGGCTTCGAGGTATTCCGGACTGTCCTGGGGGACGGCCATGACGGCGTGGAACAGGTTGGCGTAGAGGTGCCAGTTGTCGTAGGGCAGGCCCATCAGCTTCATGGTGAGGATGGCCGGGACGGGGCTGGCGAAGTCGAGCACCAGATCCATGTGTCCCTCGGTGATGTGCTGATTGAGGAACTCGTGCGCCTTTTCTTCCATGAACGGCCGCAGTTTGTCGACGGCGCCGGGGGAGAAGAATGGGGCCAGCGCGTGTCTCAAGGCCTGGTGGAAGGGGCCGTCGATCTCGCCGATGCCCAGGGCGGGTTGGCCTTCGGGGCGGGGGACGCCCATCTCGCCCTGGTAGTCGATGCCGTCGTCGGCGTTCGGCTCGTATTTGTGCGCGAAAGTGTCGCCGTCTCGGGCGGTTTCGCGGACGGCCTCGTAGCTGGTGAGGAACCAGAAGCCGCCGTAGTTCTCGTTCCAGGCGACCGGGCATTTGCGTCTGAGCTCGGCGTTGATGGCGAGCTCGTTGAGGTTGAACTCGTCGGAGTGGTGGTCGAAGTTTGTCTTGACATCGGCGGGGATGTCGGGCCGGGCTGTCACTTGTATGTGCCTCTCGGAGTGCGGGGCGGAGTGCGCGGCGCTTTTTACGCTATCTTTGCATTATTACGCATTAGGGAGGTGTGGGGCCATCGAGGACTGGGCTGCTGGGGCGACGATCGGCGGGCAGGTGATCCCGGCGCTGCCCGATCTGGCCCGCATGCGCCGGGAGCGTTTCGGTCGGTTGCAGGCTGGTTTGGCTTCCGGCGGCTTGGACGGGTTGGTGTTGCTTGGGTCCAGTGCGGTGTCGTACGCGACGGGGGCGTTGACGCCGTCGATGGACGGCGACACGGCGGCGTTGTTCCGGGCGGTGGCGGTGGTGGTGACGGGGGAGTCGGCGCCGCATTTGTTCACGATGTTCGCCGACGGGGCGCCTTCGGACGTCGTGGTTCATGGGCCGTTGTTTCCGGATCTTGACGATGGGGTGTTTGCGTCGGAGTTGGCTTCTCTGTTTGGTGCTGGGTCTCGGCTGGGGATTGACCACTTGTCGCACGCCATGTTTCGCGGGTTATCCGGCTATGAGTGGGTGGACGCGTCGGGGGTTCTGGGTTCGGCGCGGGTGTTGAAGACGGTCGATGAGGTGGCGTGTATTCGGCACGCGCAGTTGCTGAACGAGCTGGCGATGGAGGATGCATTAGCTTTGCTTCGGCCGGGCGTGCGGCAGGTCGACTTGAGCGCGGCGTTTCTGCGGCGGGTGTTCGAACTCGGGGCCTCGGCGGGTGGGATCGATCCGATCTGGCAGGTGATGGCACCTTCTAGGGCGCTGGGGCCGTGGACCGTGCATGGTGACTTGGCGTATCCGACGGTGACGTCGGATCGGTTTCTGCGGTACGGCGACGTGATCTGGGTGGACGCCGGGATCATGTACGAGGGGTATGCCTCGGACTATGGTCGGACCTGGGTCGTGGGTTCTGCTTTGGATGGTTTGCAGGGCGGGCAGTTTCGGCGGTGGCGCGGGGTGGTCGATGCGTGCCTGGACGTGTTGCGGCCGGGCGTCTCGGGTTTGGAACTGTGCAAGGTTGCGGTGGCGGCCAACGACGGGGTACGGCCGTGGATCGAGCATTTCTACCTGGCGCACGGGGTGGGGACCGACAGTGCGGAGATGCCGTTGATCGGGACGGATCTCGGCGAGGATTTCGACTCTCGGTTGGTGGTCGAGCCGGGGATGGTGATGGTGTTCGAGCCGGTGATATGGGACGAGGGTTCGGCGGGATATCGGGCGGAAGACATTGTGGCCGTGACGGATAACGGGTGGGTGAAGTTGAGTGGGGATTCGTACTCGCCGTATGGGGCTTTTGAATGAGTCCGGTGGCGCGGGATTCCGGTGTGCGCGTTGGCGTCATGGCGTTGGAGGACTCGAGTCGGGTTGACTTTTTTGCTTTGCGGGCTGAGCGGCGGGCGAAGGTGTTCGCCGGTATGGACTCTGCGGGCATTGACGCATTGATACTGGGTGGGGCCGGCAATGTGCACTATGTGTGCGGCGCTCGGGTGTTAGGTCGTGCCGGGGTTTTGCCGTTTGCACCGGTGTGCGTGGTGGTGCGGGCGACGGGGCGGGTGCATCTGCTATCGACGTGGGACGAGGGCGTGCCGCCGGAAATCGAGCGGGAGGATCTGTATCCGCTGAGCTGGAACCCCGCCAATCTGATGGCGTCGGTGGGGGCAATTCCGGGGCTTCGGGAGGCGCGGCGGATCGGGACCGATGGGTTGACGGCTTCCACTGGGGCGATGATCGCGTCGTTGTCTTCGGGTGCGGAGCTGGTGGACGGGGGTGCTGTCCTTGAGGCTTGTCGGCGAGTGAAGTCTGACGCCGAGATCACGTGTTTTGAAGTGGCGGCGGCGATTTCGGAGTCAGCGTTGAGTGCGATGGCTGCGGCGCTGGGGCCGGGGGTGTCGGAGCGGGAGTTGCTGGGGGTGTACTCGGAGCATGTGGCGCGGTTGGGGGCGCCGGTGCCGCCGTCGGAGAGTGTGTGCTTTGTTGCCTCTGGGGCAGTTTCGCTTGGGCATGTGGCGTCGGATCGGGTGGTGGGGGACGGGGAGCTGGTGGTGTTGGCGCCGGGGGCGTTGTATGCCGGGTACGAGGCGGGGTTGGCGCGGACGTTGGTGGCCGGCTCCGGTGTCGGTGGGGCTTTGAGTGAGCG
>NZ_LKTM01000362.1 GCF_001417955.2 Mycobacterium gordonae
GCTCTGGGGCAACGGCGGGGTCGGTGGCGCCGGAGTCGACGGCGGCAACGGCGGAGCAGGCGGTAACGCGGTACTGCTCGGTCACGGCGGCGCCGGTGGTGTCGGTGGAATCGGTACTTCCCTCACGGCACCCGGCGGTGCCGGCGGCAACGGCGGCACCGGCGGATTCCTCTACGGCGATGGCGGGGCCGGCGGGGCCGGCGGCTCCGGCGTCGCGGGCAGCAACGGTGTTGGCGGCGAGTCGGCCACAGCGGGTGGCGCCGGTGGCGCCGGCGGGATCGGCGGACGGGGCTCACAGCTGCTCGGCGCCGGCGGGGTGGGCGGAGCCGGCGGCCAGGGCGGCGCAGGTGGCGCCGGCGGCAACGGCGGCCAAGGCGCCGCGGGTCAAACGGGCCAGGCCGGCGGTAACGGTGGAAACGGCGGCGTCGGAGGCATTGGCGGCGCCGGTAACGAGGGCGGCTGGCTGAACAAGATCTTCACCCCGTCGGGCGGTCAGGCCGTCGGCGGCGCCGGTGGTGACGGCGGTATTGGCGGCGCCGCCGGCAACGGCGGCAACGGCGGCGACGGCGCCTGGAACATCAACGGCGGAAACGGTGGGAACGGCGGCAATCCCGGCACCGGCGGCGCCGGTGGGGCCGGTGGTGCCGGTGGCCGCTTCGGCCAGGCGGCGACTGGCGCGGCCGGCAACAGCCCGCACAGCGGCGGAAACGGCGGCAACGGCGGCGCGGGATCGGTCTCGGTCTCCCCCGGTGTCAAAGGCGGCGACGGCGGCGCCGGCGGCAACGGTGGCCTTTACGGCAATGGCGGCACCGGTGGCAAGGGCGGCAACGGCACGTTCGGTCCGGATGCGATCGCCGGCGCCGACGCCACCAGCGGCAGCGCGGGTGGTAACGGCGGCATTGGCGGTAAGGGCGGCGCCCTGGCCGGCAACGGTGGCGACGGCGGGGCCGGTGGGCACGGCGGTAACGGCGGGGACGGCGGCAAAGGCTTCGACGGCATCGCCGGCAAGGCCGGTGGTGGCACCGGCGGCGATGGCACCAACGGCGGCCGCGGCGGGAACGGCGGCGCCGGCGGCAACGGTGGGGCCGGGGGCACCGCCACTGCCGGTCAGGCCGGCAAGCAGGGCGTCGGCGGCAACGGTGGCAACGCCGGTGACGGCGGGGTCGGCGGAAACGGTGGCAACGGTGGCGACGGCAGCTTCGCCAACGGCGGCAATGGCAACGGCGGCGCCGGCGGTGCCGGCGGCAACCGTGGCGCGGGCGGCACCGGTGGTGCTGGCGGCACCGGCAGCACCGGCGGCGTCCGGGGAGCCGACGGCTTCACACCGACCAGCGGCGGAAACGGCGGCAACGGCGGCAACGGCGCGGACTCCTACAACCCGAACCTGGCCGGCGGCACCGGAGGGAAGGGCGGCAACGGCGGCCTGGACGGCAACGGCGGCAACGGCGGACGCGGCGGCAACGGCGCCAACGGGACCACCGGAACGAACAACACCACCGCCGGAGGCACCGGCGGCGACGGCGGCAGCGGTTCGGCCGGCGGGGCCGGCGGGGCAGGCGGCAACAGCGGGGCGTTCCACGGCAACGGCGGAAACGGAGGCGCCGCCGGTTCCGGCGGCAACGGAGGCACCGGCGGGACCGGTGGAACCGGCACATCAGGCAGCACCGGCACCCCCAACGGCAGCGACGGAGGCACCGGCGGAACCGGCGGCCAGGGCGGTCAGGGTGGCCAAGGCGGAACCGGCGGAGCCGCCGGCAAAGCGGTGAACCTCAACGGCGGCAAGAACGGTGTCCAGGGCGCCGGCGGCAACGGCGGTCAGGGAGGCGTCGGGGGCAACGGCGGCACCGGTGGTACCGGCGGCAACGGCGCATCGGCCAACGGCGTCAACCCGCAGGGCGGCAATGGCGGCACCGGCGGCGCCGGGGGCACCGCGGGCAAGGGTGGCAGCGGCGGCGCAGGTGGAGCCGGTTCCACCACTGGCGCCACCGGCGGCAACGGCATGCAGGGCAAGGGTGGCAGCGGCGGTGCGGGCGGCAACGGTGGCAACGGTGACACCGCGGGGGTGGCAAGCCCCACCGCCGGCAACGGCGGCGCCGGGGGCGTCGGCGGCGAAGGAGCCACCGGAGGCAACGGCGGCACCGGCGGAAACGGCGGCAACGGCGGGGTTGGCAACAACTCCAACGGCGGCGCGGGCGGCACCGGTGGACGCGGTGGCAAGGGCAACCTGGGCGGCGGCGGCACCGGCGGAGTCGGCGGCAACGGCGGAAACGGCGGCAATGCCACCGCCTCCTATTTGGCCGGCAACGGCGGCATTGCGGGTGATGGCGGCTACGGCGGCGACGGCACTTCCGGACCGGGCGGCTCGGGCGGCACCGGGGGAACCGGTGGCAGTGGCGGCAACGGAATCAGCAACGGCGGCAACCTCTCTCGGCCGGGCGGCGCCGGCGGAAACGGAGGGAAGGGTGGTACGGGCGGCGCGGCCAGATACGGGTGGGAGATCCTGGCCGGTCACTTCGGCAACAACGGCGGCCTGGGCACGGGATCCGGCGGCACGATGGGCGGCACCGGCGGCGGCGGCGGCGCCGGCGGCAAGGGCGGCGGCACCTGACCGCCGCCCGTCAGCCGCGACGGAATCCCGACAGCTTGCGTTTGATCTGCCGGTCGTAGATGACCTGCAGTTGTTTCTGCATGCCACCGAAGGTGGCGCCGACGTCGGCCCCCTTCAGACCGACGGACTCCAGGCCGGCCGCGATGACGCGATCACCACCCGGAAGGAAGACGCGGGCGTAGTCCTGCGGGCGGGTGTGCGGCAGCTGATCGAACGCCACCCGCGCGCGCGGGTTGTCGGCCAGATACTGCTGCTGACTCGGATCGTTGACGGCCGACTTGCGCACCGCCAGATAGCCGGTGTGCTGACTGAAATAGGCGGTGTTACGCGGGTTGGTGATGTACGCAATGAACTTGAGCGCGTTGAGCTTTCGTTCGTCGGACAACTTCATCGGGATTGCCAGGCCGGCGCCGCCGGTCGGGCACGCGGGCGCCCCGCCCGGGCCGGTCGGCAGCGGCGCCACACCGAAGTCGAACCGGGCGGCGGCGGTGATGCCGACGAGCGCGCCCGTCGACGCCACCGTGGAGGCCAGGATGCCGGTGGCGAACTCGTTGGCGACGTTGTTGGCGATCGCCGCATACCGCTTGCCGTGAATCGACTCGCGCAGAAAGTTCCCGGCCGCGATGGTCGCCGGATCGGTGAACTTCAGCGTCCACTGGTCGGAGTAGGCACCGCCGAACGCCCAGTTCGGCCCTTCGAACGTCCATGAAATGGCTTCCGAATTCGCCCAGCCGTGCGCCAGGTTCCCGGCGGGGACGACGCTCTGCAACCGCGGACCCCACTCATCGAACTCCGGCCAGGAGACCGGTCCGCGGTCCGGGAGCCCGGCCCGCTCCCACACCGCCCTGTTGTAGTAGAACAACGGCGTCGACCGCGCATAGGGCAGCGCGTAGTGGTGACCGCCGAACTCGTAGTCGGCCAGCAATGAGTCCACATAGTCCGCGGTGTCCACTCCCACTTGGCGGAACAGGTCGTCCAGCGGTGTGAGGACACCGCTCAGCGCGAAATGGAACCACCAGATGTCATCCAGCACAACGACATCGGGCACGTCGGCGCCGATGAGCGCGGCGTTGAACTTCTGCGCCACCTCGTCGTAGTCCTTGCCGGCATCGATCAGCTTGACCTGCAGGTCCGGGAACTCCTGCTGGAAGCGGCCGATCAACTCGCGTTCCACGGCGGTGGACAGGCCAGGGTGATTGGACCAGAACGTGATCGGGCCGTTCCCCGACTTCACCGGGCCGCCGCCGCCCATGCCGGCGCAGCCGGCGGTCGCACCTGCGGCGGCCAAAGCCAGGAACTGCCTGCGGTTCACCCCTTCACCGCCCCCGAGGTGAGGCCCTTGATCATCTGCCGCTGCAACACGACGAAGATGAGCAGGATCGGCAGCATCGCCAACAGCGTCACCGCCATCACCGGTCCCCAGTTGGTGACCCCCTCGGCCTGCTGCAGGAAGGTCAGGCCCACCGGTAGCGGCGCCACCGACTCGTCGTCGGACATCAGGAACGGCCACAGGTATTCGTTCCACTCGTTGACGACGGTGATGATGCCGAAGGCCACCATGGTGGGTCCCGACATCGGCAGCACGACCCACAGCAACAGTTGCCACCAGCGGGCGCCGTCCATCCGGGCCGCTTCGATCACCTCGGTCGGCAGGGACAGAAAGTGGTTGCGCATCAAGAAGGTTCCGAACGCCACACCGGCCAGCGGCAGGATGATGCCGGGAAAGGTATTGCGCAGTCCCAGTTGCGAGATCAGCGCGTAGTTGGAGATCACGGTGATCTGGTTGGGCACCATCAGCGCGGCGATGATCACCAGGAACACCACATTGCGGCCGGGAAAGCGGACGAACACCAGGCCGAATGCGCTCAGCACGCCCAGGACGAACTTCACCGCCGCCAGCGCGGAGGTGATGATCACCGAGTTGCGCACATACGTCCAGAACGGAATCTGTTGCGTGGCAGTGCGGTAATTCTGCGGATGCCAGTGCGGCGGCCACCAGGTGGTCGGCTGGGAGTACACGTCGGGCTGCTCTTTGAGGGAGGTGAAGAACACGAACGTCAGCGGGCCGGCGATCAGCGCGACCACGATCAGCATCGCCGCGTAGCCGAGCAGACGCGCCGGGCGCGCACGGTCGTCACTCATTGGCGCTGCTCCCTGTCCATCACCCGCACCTGGTAATAAGTGACGGCCAGCAGCACCAGGAACATGATGGTGGCGACCGCGGCGCCGTAGCCGGCGCGGAAGTTGCGGAAGGTCTCGACATACACCTGGTACACCATGGTGGTGGTGCCGGTGCCCTCCGGACCGCCGCGGGTCATGACGTTGATGACGTCGAAGACCTGCAGCGAGCTGATCAGCACCGTGATCGACAGGAAGAACGTGGTGGGACGCAGTTGGGGCAGTGTCACCGCGCGGAACGTGGTCCACCGGCCGGCACCGTCGATCTGGGCCGCTTCCAACAGGTCTCGGCGCACCCCTTGCAACGCGGCCTGGTAGATGACGAACGTGTAGCCGAGGTTCTTCCAGATGTAGGTGACGGTGATCATGAACATGGCCCAGTGCGCGTCCTGGTAGAAGTCGGGCACGCCGAACCCGGCGCGGCGCAGCAGATCCTGGATCAGGCCGAAATGCGGGTCGAAGACGAACTGGGCGGCCAGCCCCACCGCCGCGCCGGAGATCACGAACGGGGCGAATATGGTGGAGCGCACCACATTCCGGCCCCGTAGCGGCTGGTCGAGCAGCATCGCCAGCGCCAGACCCAGCACCATCGAACCGGCCACCGCGGCCACGGTGAACACCGTGGTGTTGAGCACGATGCGTGCGGTGTCGGACCGGGTGAACCACTCCGCGTAGTTCGACAGGCCGACGAATTCGGCCTGCGGGTCGGAGATGTTCCAGTCGAAGAACGACAGCCGGATGTTGTCGGCCAGCGGCCGGTAGATGAACAGCGCCAACAACGCCACATTGGGACCGACCAGCACGAGGAACAGTGCGTAGTCACTCCACGGGCGGCGCCGGGTTCGGGTGCTCACCGGCGTGAGTGTAGCCCCGGGTGTGTGTTGCCGAGATTGCCGTCAGGGCTGCGATGAGGTGCTTGATCGCAACCACCACGGCCATCTCGGCATATCAGACAGTCCCGGTGACCACCCAGCGGCCCGACAGCGCCCGCCAGCCACCGAAGGCCAACCGCAACACCATGAATGCGGTCAGCCCGGACCAGATTCCCGTCAACCCCCAGCCGTACACCAGCGACAGCCAGATCAGCGGCAGGAAACCCAGCAGCGCGGCGGCGACGGTGGCGGTGCGCATGAAGGCGGCGTCGCCGGCCCCCAGCAATACCCCGTCCAACGCGAAAACGATTCCCGCGATGGGTAATTGGGCGACCATGAACCACCACGGCACCCCGATCGCGGCCAGTACGGAGCGGTCGTCGGTGAACAGGTCCGGCAACACCGAGGAGCCCAGCGCGAACGCGACGGCCAGCAGGCCCGCCGCCAGCAGCGAAAACCACGTCACCCGCCACGCGACCCACTTGGCATGCCGGGCGTCACCGGCCCCCAGCGCCGCCCCTACCAGCGACTGCGCGGCGATGGCCAGCGAATCGAGCACCAGTGCGAGAAAAGTCCACAGCTGCAACACAATCTGGTGGGCGGCCAGCGCGGCGGCTCCGAACCGTGCCGCCACCGCGGCGGCCGAGACGAAGCAGACCTGAAAGGCCATGCTGCGCAGGATCAGGTCCCGCCCCATCACCAGTTGGGCCCGCAGCGCGGCACGGTCGGGTCGCAGCGGTGCCCGCTCGGCCAGCAGCGCGCCACCGAACAACAGCGCGGCCAGCCACTGGCCGACGAGATTGGCCACGGCCGAGCCGGACAGACCCAGCCGCGGCAGGCCGAGCCAGCCGTATACCAGCACCGGGCACAGCAGCGCCGAGACCACAAACCCCGCGACCACATAGCGCAACGGCCGCACGGTGTCCTGCACGCCACGCATCCAGCCGTTGCCGGCCAGCGAGACCAGGATCGCCGGGGCGCCGAGAATGGCGATCCGCAACCAGGGCAGCGCCGCCGACGCAATCTGGGCGCTCGACCCGATCGCCGATACGACCGGCACCGCCACGGCCTGCACCACGACGACGATCGCCGCGCCGAGCCCCAATCCCAGCCACGTCGCCTGGACACCCTCGTTGACGGCCGCGGCGCGGTCGCTTGCACCGAAGTAGCGCGCCGCGCGGGCCGTCGTGCCGTACGACAGGAACGTCAGCTGGGTACTGACCAAGCCGAGCACCAGGCTGCCGATCGCCAGGCCGGCCAGCGCCACCGCGCCGAGCCGCCCGACCACCGCGGTATCGAAGAGCAGGTACAACGGCTCGGCGGCCAGCACACCCAGGGCCGGCAGTGCCAGCGCCGCGATCTGCCGGCCCCCGGCCGCCGGCCGGCCGGGCCCGGGCCCGCCGTCGTGCAAGGCCGCTAGTCGAGCGCCGCGCGCAGTGCCGCCACCACGTCGTCGATCGAGCCGCTGGTCGAATAACCGGCCGCCAGCCGGTGCCCGCCGCCGCCGAACCCCATCGCCACCGTGGCCAGGTCGATCGTCTTGGCGCGCATCGACACCGACCACCGCCGCGGTTCGACTTCCTTGAACACCGCTGCCACCTCGGCCTGCTGAGTGGTGCGCACGATGTCGACCACGCTCTCGACTTCCTCCGAGCGGGAGTTCAGCCACTCGTGGTGATCGACCACCGCGTAGACCAGTCCCCGGCCGCGGGCGGCCTCAGGCAACAACTCTGCGGTGCCCAGCACCCGCGACAGCATCGGCAACCAGGCGTACGGATGGCTGTCCATCAGCGACCGGCTGACGGCAGAGTTGTCCACCCCGAGGTCGACCAGCCGGGCGGCCAGCCGCAGCGCCCGCGAACTGGCCCAGCGGAACGAGCCGGTGTCGGTGGTCAACCCGGCGTAGATGCAGTGCGCCACCGCCCGGTCGATCGGTTTGCCCCACACGTCGAGGATCTCGGCGATCATCATCGTGGTCGAATCCGCGGACGTGTCCACGTAGTTCGCGGTGCCGAACAGTCCGTTGGACGCGTGATGATCGATGACCAGCAGTTGCCGCCCGGGAGTCGCCAGATCTTGCAGCGAGCCGAGCCGGTGCATGCTCGGCACGTCAACGGTGACCATCAGGTCGACGTCACGACGCACGTCGTCGGGCGGCACCAGCAGGTCGCAGCCGGGAAGCGAGCGCAGCGACTCCGGCAGTTCCGCGGGCGCGGCGAAACTCACCTCGACGTCCTTGCCGCACCGGTCGAGCACCGCGCCCAGCGCCAGCCCGGCACCGATCGTGTCGGCGTCGGGGTGCACGTGGCAGACCACGACCACCGACTCCGCGGCCGACAGCAGCTCCACGGCGCCGGCTGCGTCGACGCGCGCGCCGTTCAGGCGCGGCATGCCGGTCAGCTCAATCTTCGGATCGATCTTGCGATTGATAATCGTCATCGGTTTCCTCAGCTTCGATGCTCGGTAAACCAGCATTGCCAAGTCCCCCGGCGGTCGACGGTTCGGCCGCCGACCCACTCTCACGGTACGGGTCGGCCTCCCCTGCCGGTTTCGCACCCACCCGTACGCGCGCCAGATCAGCATCCGCCGCGCGGGCACGGGCCAGCAACTCTTCCATCCGGTTCACCGTGTCCGACGTCGTGTCGCGGGTGAACGTCAGGGTCGGGGTGAAGCGCACACCGGTGCCCGCCCCGACTTTGGTACGCAGCACGCCCCTGGCCCGGTCCAGCGCCGCCGCGGCGCCGGGATAGTCGGGCTCTTCGTCCAGCGTGCGGCCCATCACGGTGTAGTAGACCGTCGCGTCGTGCAGGTCGTTGGTGACCTTGGTGTCGACGATGGTCACACCGGCCAGCCCCGGATCCTTGATCTCGTATTCGATCGCCGAAGCGACGATCGTGCTGATCCGCTTGGCCAGCCGGCGTGCCCGGGCGGGGTCAGCCATGCTGCCCCGGCCCGGTCATGACCGTTCCTTCTGCACGAGCTCGAAGGACTCGATGATGTCGCCTTCCTTGATGTCCGAATATCCCAGCGTCAGACCGCATTCGAAGCCCTCGCGGACCTCGGTGACGTCGTCCTTCTCCCGCCGCAGCGAGTTGATCGAGAGGTTCTCGGTCACCACGATGTTGTCCCGCAACAGCCGGGCCTTGGCGTTGCGGCGCACCACCCCGGACGTGATCATGCAACCGGCGATGACGCCCACCTTCGACGAGCGGAAGATCGCGCGGATCTCCGCCCGGCCCAGCTGGTTCTCCTCGTAGATCGGCTTGAGCATGCCGCGCAGGGCCTTCTCGATCTCGTCGATGGCCTGGTAGATCACCGAGTAGTAGCGGATCTCGACGCCTTCGCGGTTGGCCAGCTCCGTCGCCTTGCCCTCGGCCCGCACGTTGAAGCCGATGATGATCGCATCCGATGCCGACGCCAGGTTGACGTTGGTTTCGGTGATGCCACCGACACCGCGGTCGATGACGCGCAGCGCCACCTCGTCGTCCACCTCGATGCCCATCAGGGCCTCTTCCAGCGCCTCGACGGTACCGGCGTTGTCGCCCTTGAGGATCAGGTTCAGCTGGCTGGTTTCCTTCAGCGCCGAGTCCAGGTCCTCCAGGCTGATCCGCTTGCGGCTGCGGGCCGCCAGCGCGTTGCGCTTGCGGGCGCTGCGCCGGTCGGCGATCTGGCGGGCGATCCGGTCCTCGTCGACGACCAGCAGGTTGTCACCGGCGCCGGGCACCGACGTGAAGCCGATGACCTGCACCGGACGCGACGGCAACGCCTCGTGGACGTCCTCGCCGTGCTCGTCGACCATGCGGCGGACGCGGCCGTAGGCGTCGCCGGCGACGATCGAGTCGCCCACCCGCAACGTGCCGCGCTGAATCAGCACGGTGGCCACCGGGCCGCGACCGCGGTCCAGGTGCGCCTCGATGGCCACCCCCTGGGCCTCCATGTCGGGGTTGGCCCGCAGGTCCAGGGCGGCGTCGGCGGTCAGCAGCACCGCTTCTTCCAGAGCCTCGATGTTGGTGCCCTGCTTGGCCGAGATGTCGACGAACATCGTGTCGCCACCGAAATCCTCGGCCACCAGCCCGTATTCGGTGAGCTGGCCGCGGATCTTCGCCGGGTCGGCGCCCTCCTTGTCGATCTTGTTGACCGCCACCACGATCGGCACATCGGCGGCCTGCGCGTGGTTGATGGCCTCCACCGTCTGCGGCATGACGCCGTCGTCGGCCGCCACCACCAGGATGGCGATGTCGGTGGCCTTGGCACCGCGGGCACGCATGGCGGTGAACGCCTCGTGACCGGGGGTGTCGATGAAGGTGATCAGCCGCTCGCTGCCCTCGAAGTTGACCCCGACCTGGTAGGCGCCGATGTGCTGGGTGATGCCACCCGCCTCGCCCTCGCGGACGCTGGCGTTACGGATGGTGTCCAGCAGGCGGGTCTTGCCGTGGTCGACGTGACCCATGACGGTGACCACCGGCGGACGGGTCTGCAGATCCTCTTCGCCGCCTTCGTCTTCGCCGTAGGTGAGGTCGAAGGACTCCAGCAGCTCGCGGTCCTCGTCCTCGGGACTGACGACCTGAACGTTGTAGTTCATCTCACTGCCCAGCAGCTCGAGCGTCTCGTCGCCGACCGACTGGGTGGCCGTGACCATCTCGCCGAGGTTGAACAGCGCCTGCACCAGCGCGGCCGGGTTGGCGTTGATCTTGTCGGCGAAGTCGCTCAGCGATGCGCCGCGGGCCAGCCGGATGGTTTCGCCGTTGCCGTGCGGCAACCGCACACCGCCGACGACCGGGGCCTGCATGTTCTCGTATTCGGCGCGTTTGGCCCGCTTGGACTTGCGGCCACGCCGGGGCGCGCCGCCGGGACGGCCGAACGCACCGGCCGCGCCCCCGCGCTGGCCGGGACGGCCACCGCCGCCACCGCCGCCGGGGCCACCGCCGCCGGGTCGACCACGGAAGCCGCCGCCACCGCCGGGTGCCGCGCCGACGCCGCCGCCGCCGCGGTAGTTACCGCCGCCGCCACCGCCGCCGGGACCGCCGCCACCGGGGCGGGCGCCACCGGGCCGTGGCGCGCCGGTACGCGGCGGACGAGGCCCGCCGGAGGCGCCACCGGGACGCGGCGGCATGCTGCCGGGCGAGGCTCCACCCGGTCGCGGCGCGCCCGGGCGGGGTGCGCCGGGGCGCGGAGCCTGCGGGTGCGGACGCGGAATCGGCCGGTCCACCGGCTGTGCCGAGGAGAACGGGTTGTTGCCGACGCGAGGCGTGCGGACGCCGGGCTTGGGCATCGGGCCCGGACGCGGCCCGGGCGTCGCGCCCGGTTGCGGCGGGACCTGCGGGGCCGGCGCTTGGCCCGGTGCGGCAGCCGCCGGGCTCGGGGTCGGCGGGGCAGGCGCGGCCGGCTTTGCCCGGGCAGCAGGCGCGGCCGGGGCGGCCGGCGCCGACGGGGCAGCCGGAGGCGCCGGTGGGGCCGCGGGGGCCGGGCGGCCGGGAGCGGCCGGTTTGGCGGGCGCGCTGCTGGGCGCGCCGTTGCCGACGGCCTTGTCCAGCGCGCGGTCGAGTGCCGCATCGGTTGCCGAGGGGGCGACCTTCTCGGCGGGCTTGGCCGCGGGTTGCGCGCCAGCCGGAGGGCCTGCCTGGGTCTTGGCCGCACCGCCGGCGGCGGGCTTGCTGCCGCCGAACGACTCGCGGAGGCGCCTGGCCACGGGTGCTTCCACCGTGGATGATGCCGATTTGACGAATTCGCCCTGTTCGGTCAGTCGGGCGAGAACTTGCTTGCTGGTAACACCGAGTTCCTTAGCCAACTCGTGTACGCGGGCCTTACCTGCCACTACATCTCCTGTCTATGAGGCGACAAGCGGTGGGCCGCGCCTCGGGGGTTAGCTATGACGCATGGTCATCGGGACTTCACGGTGTGCTCATGTTCGTTGCTACCTGTTCTGTTGCCGTTGGTGATGCGGGCCGCCGAGAACTCGACGTGCTCGATCACCGCGGATGTGTCCGGCGAACCGGTGATGCGCAGCGCGCGGGTGAAAGCCCGCCGCCGGATCGCTTGTTGTGCGCACTGCGGATCGGGATGCAACCACGCACCTCGCCCCGGCAGGCTTCCGGCTGTGTCAACGATTACGGCGTAGTTGCCGTTCCCGGTAGACCGAGCCACCACTCGAAGCAGTTCGACGGCCAACTCTCGCCTCCGGCATCCGACACACGTCCGCACCGGTCCGCTGGGGGTTGCCGGGCGTTGGCGCGCCGAGGCCGAAGGCTCGCGCTGGATCACGGCTCAGTCTAGCGTCACCCGACCAGTGGTCAGAACCACCCTGCGGCCGCTCGCGCAGCAATTCAGCAGCCGACTACTGCGGATCACCAGGAGCCGCCGCGGCACGCTTCAGTGCCCGTGGGCCATTCCGTGGCTGGCCCCCTGGTCAGGCTGGCCCTCGGAGCCGCCCGGCGCGTCACCCCGGATGTCGATGCGCCACCCCGTGAGGCGGGCGGCGAGCCGGGCGTTCTGCCCTTCCTTGCCGATGGCCAGGGACAACTGGAAGTCGGGAACCACGACCCGGGCGGCGCGGGCGTTCGGATCGATCACCGACACCGACACCACCTTGGCCGGCGACAACGCGTTGGCCACGAAGCGGGCCGGGTCCTCGTCGTAGTCGATGATGTCGATCTTCTCGCCGGACAGTTCGCTCATCACGTTGCGGACCCGCTGCCCCATCGGACCGATGCAGGCGCCCTTGGCGTTCAGACCGGGCACCCGGGATGCCACGGCGATCTTGGACCGGTGGCCGGCCTCTCGGGCCACCGCCACGATCTCCACAGAACCGTCGGCGATCTCGGGAACCTCGAGCGAGAACAGCTTGCGCACCAGGTTCGGGTGGGTGCGCGAGAGGGTGATCAGCGGTTCACGCGAGCCGCGACTGACCCCGACGACGTAGCAGCGCAGCCGGTTGCCGTGCTCGTAGCTCTCGCCCGGCACCTGTTCGGCGGCCGGGATCACGCCTTCGGAGGCCTTGGCCTCGGTGCCTATGCGGACAACGACCAGGCCGCGGGCGTTGGCCCGGCTGTCGCGCTGGATGACCCCGGCGACGATCTCGCCTTCGCGGGTGGAGAACTCGCCGAAGGTGCGCTCGTTCTCCGCGTCGCGGAAACGCTGCAGCATGACCTGCCGTGCGGTGGTGGCTGCGATGCGACCGAAGCCCTCCGGGGTGTCGTCCCACTCGCTGATCAGGTTGCCGTCTTCGTCGGTCTCGCGGGCGATCACCCGCACCACGCCGGTCTTGCGGTCGATCTCGATGCGGGCGTCGGACTGGTGGCCCTCGGTGTGCCGGTAAGCGGTGAGCAGCGCTGACTTGATCGTCTCGAGCAGCTCGCTGACCGAGATGCCCCGGTCCACCTCGATCGCGTGGAGTGCGGCCATGTCGATGTTCATGCTCCGGCCTCCGTCCTCTGTGCCTGACCCAGCAGCTCCAGCTCCGCCCGGGCTGGTGGCGAAAACTCAACCTGCACAACCGCTTTGACGACGTCGGTCAGCGGTATCTCCCGGATCGCCAGCTCGCGGCCGGCGCGGACCACCAGCGACAGCGTGCCGTTGCCGGCTTCGGCGACTCGGCCGGACAGCTGCGACCCATCTGCCAGCGCGAGGTCCACCTTGCGGCCGCGCGCCCGGCGGAAGTGCTTCTCGGTGGTCAACGGGCGGTCGACGCCGGGAGAGCTGACCTCGAGGATGTATCCGTCGGCGTCGCCGTCGTCCACACTGTCCAGCAAATCGGAGGCGGTTCGCGAGAGCGCGGCGATGGTGTCGAGGTCCAGCGCGGTGTCGCCGTCGGCGATCACGGTGATGCGCGGTGGGCGCGTGCGGCTGTTGATGACCACGTCTTCGATCTCGTAACCGGCGCGCGCGAACTCTCCGGTCAACAGCTCGATCACCTGCGTCTGCGAAGGTAGCCCGGTGGTCACGGCGAGCTCCTCATCTTGAATTGTCGGTCATGCGCTTGAGCGTGGCTTTCACAGCGAACTCAGAGAGCCAGCCACCCACGATACGCCAGAATCCGCTATTGACGCCCGTTCAACAACTCCCCGGTTGCCGAGCGGGTTCTCCGCAGGGGGCCCGACGCCATCGTGGCTGGCGCTGTCGCGGTGCCCGGTGATGGCAGGATGTGGGACGTGCCCAGAGCAGTACCCGTCATCAGCAGGCGGCGTGTGCTCGCCGGTGGTGCCGCTCTCGCCGCACTCGGGGTGGCGGCAACCGCCTGCGGCGAGTCGGCGCCCAAGCCCCCCGCCGTCGAGGAGTTGGTGGGCCCGTTGGACCAGGCCCGGCGCGACAGTGCGCTGGCCGCCGCGGCAGCCGGAGCGATCGGCAGCCCCCCACAGATCGCGGCCGCGCTGACCGTCGTCGCCACCCAGCGCGCCGCGCACGCCCGGGCGCTGTCCACCGAGATCGCGCGGGCCGCCGGCAAGCTCGTCTCCTCGACCAGTGAAACGAGCAGCTCCAGCGCGACCCCCAGCCCGACCGAGCCGGAGGCTCCGCCGCCGCCACCACCGCCGGTTTCCGACGTGATCGATTCGCTGCGCAAGTCGGCCGAGGAGGCCAATCGCCTGGTGTCGACGTCGTCGGGCTACCGGGCCGGACTGCTCGCCTCGATCGCGGCGTCGTGCACCGCGTCGTGCGAAGTTGCGCTGGTGCCGGGGGGCCCGTCGATATGAGCGGTGGCAAGGACGCCGACGTCGCGGCGCTCAGCGACGCGCTGGCCGTCGAGCACGGCACCATCTACGGCTACGGCATCGTGTCGGCGCTGTCGCCGCCCAGCGTCAACGACCTGGTGGTGGAGGCGCTCAATCAGCACCGTCAGCGCCGCGACGACGTCATCGCGATGCTCAGTGCCCGCAAGGTCACGCCGGCGCCGGCCGCCGCCGGGTATCAGCTGCCGTCGCCGGTGGGCAGCCCGGCGGATGCGGCGCGGCTGGCGGCGCGCATGGAGAACGACGGCGCGACGGCGTGGCGGGCGGTCGTCGAGCATGCCGAGACGGCCGAGGATCGGGCGTTCGCCTCGACGGCGCTGACGCAGAGCGCGGTGCTGGCCGCGCGGTGGAACAAGGTGCTGGGCGGCTGGCCGATCACCACGGCGTTCCCGGGCGGGAACGAATAGGTCGGGCCATTCTCAGCCGCTGGAGGCGGCGACCCGCCGCGCCCGGCTACGCCGCGCTTGCGATCGCCGCTAACCGCTGATGGCGGCGACCCGCCGCGCGCGGCTACGCCGCGCTTGCGATCGCCGCTAACCGCTGATGGCGGCGACCAGGTCGCTGGTCAGCGAATCGCCGACGGCCAGTTCGCTGGTCTCCCCGCTGAACCGGTTGCGCAGCTCCACCCGGCCGTCGGCCCAGCCCCGGCCTACCACGACGACCCAGGGCACGCCGAGCAGCTCGGCGTCCTTGAACTTCACCCCGGGTGAGGCCTGGCGGTCATCCAGCAGCACGTCCACCCCCACCTTGTCCAGGTCGGCGGCCAGCTTGGCGGCGCCCAGCCGGGCCTCGGGGTCCTTGTTGGCCATCACCAGATGCACCCCGAACGGGCTGATCGAAGCCGGCCAGCGCAAGCCCAGCTGATCGTGGTGCTGTTCGGCGACCACGGCCACCAGGCGCGACACGCCGACGCCGTAAGACCCCATGGTCAGCCGCACCGGCTTGCCGTCCTCGCCGAGCACGTCGGCACTGAACGCGTCGGTGTACTTGCGTCCGAGCTGGAAGATGTGGCCGATCTCGATGCCGCGGGCCATCACCAGCGGGCCGGCCCCGTCGGGTGACGGGTCGCCCTCCCGCACCTCGGCCGCCTCGATGGTGCCGTCGGCGGTGAAGTCGCGACCGGCGACCAGGCCGACCACGTGGCGCCCGGGCTCGTCGGCGCCGGTGATCCAACTGGTGCCGTCCACCACCCGCGGGTCGACGAGGTAGCGGACGTCGTTCTCCCGCAGCGCTTTCGGGCCGATGTACCCCTTGACCAGGAACGGGTACTTCGCGAAGTCCGCGTCGTCGATCAGCGCGTACTCGGCCGGTTCCAGCGCCGCGCCGAGGCGCTTGTCGTCGACCTCGCGGTCACCTGGCACCCCGATGGCCAGCAGTTCCCAGTCGCCGCCGGGCTGGCGGACCTTCAGCAGGACGTTCTTGAGGGTGTCGGCGGCGGTGACGGTGCGGTCCAGCGCCTCATTGGCCCAGGCGACCAGGGTGGCGATGGTGGGGGTGTCACCGGTGTCGTGGACCTCGGCCGGCGGCTTGTCGTCGGTGGGTTGTGCGTCCGGGCGGGCGGTGATGACGGCTTCGACGTTGGCGGCGTAGCCCGATTCCACACACCGGACGAAGGTGTCCTCGCCGATCGGGCTCTCGGCCAGGAATTCTTCGGACGCGCTGCCGCCCATCGCACCCGACACGGCCGAGACGATGACGTAGCGCACCTCGAGCCGGTCGAAGATCCGCTGGTAAGCCTCGCGGTGCGCATGGTAGGAGGCCTTCAGGCCGGCGGCGTCGAGGTCGAAGGAGTACGAGTCCTTCATGACGAACTCGCGTCCGCGCAGGATGCCGGCGCGCGGGCGCGCCTCGTCGCGGTATTTGTTCTGGATTTGGTAGAGGGTCAGCGGGAAGTCCTTGTAGGAGCTGTACTCGCCCTTGACGGTCAGGGTGAACAGCTCTTCGTGGGTGGGGCCCAGCATGTAGTCGTTGCCTCGCCGGTCCTGGACCCGGAAGACGCTGTCTCCGTATTCGGTCCACCGGTTGGTGGTCTCGTAGGGCGCGCGCGGCAGCAGGGCCGGGAACAGGATCTCCTGGCCGCCGATCGCGTTCATCTCCTCGCGGACGACGCGCTCGATGTTGCGCAGCACCTTCAGGCCGAGCGGCAGCCAGCTGTAGAGGCCGGGCGCGATGGGCCGGACGTATCCGGCGCGGATCAGCAGTTTGTGGCTGGGCACCTCTGCGTCGGCGGGGTCGTCGCGCAGGGTGCGCAGGAACAGCTCGGACATCCTGGTGATCACAGGCGGCAAGCCTACTTGGGGGCCGAGCGTGTCAGATCTCACGTCGAGCAGGAGCCGGCACCGAGCCTGCAAAATCGCAGAGAAAGCGCGAGGAGGGGCCGCCAGACTTACAGGCTCGGCGCGACGGGCGCCGACCTACAGCTCTCCGGCGTCGATCGCTTCCTTGACTTCCTGGGCGTGCGCGACCTGCTCGGGCGTGTAGCCGATGAACAGCGCCGCGATACCGACGATCACCGCCGCTCCGGCAATCCACAGCAGCCCGTAGGCGTAGCCGTGGTCCAGCGCCTGCAACTGCATGTCGTTCATGAACTTGACGGGGCCCGTCGTGCCGCCCAGGTACAGCGTGCGGGAGGTGATGACGGCCTGGATGACGGCCAGCACCAGCGGCCCGCCCAGACTCTGCAGCATCAGCGTCATCGCGGACACGGGGCCGATCTGGTCGAATCCGACGCCGGCGATCGCCGCCAGCGTGAGCGGGACGACCACCATGCCGATGCCGATCCCGCCGACGACGATCGGCAGCACCAGGTTCGGGAAGTAGGACGCACCGCGGTGCATGAACAACGACCCGTAGATCATGGCGCCCAGCAGCAGCCAGCCACCGCCGATGGTCAGCACCCGCGGCGAGAACCGCGAGACCAGCTGCGACGAGATGCCCAGACCGATGCCCATCGCGATGACGAACGGAATGAAGCCCACGCCGGCGCGCAACGCGCTGTAGCCCAGGATGTCCTGCACGTACAGGCCGATGGACACCGTCAGGGTGAACATGACGCCGCCGGCCAGGAAGATCGCCATGAAGGTGACCAGCCGGTTGCGGTCGCGGAACAGCTGGAACGGGATGACCGGGTTCTCCGCGGTGCGCTCGACGATGGCGAACCCGATGGCCGCCAGCACCGCCACCACACCGGAACCGATCGTGGTGACCGAAACCCAGCCCTTCTCCGGGCCCACCGAGAACGCGAACACGGCGGCGGTGCACGCCAGCGTGGCAAGCATGGCCCCGGCCGCGTCAAGCTTCATCCGCTCACGGTTGGTTTCCCGCAGCGCGGTGCGGGCCAGGTAGATCATCACCAGCCCGATCGGCACGTTGACCATGAACGCCAGCCGCCACGAGAACTCGGTCAGCGCGCCGCCGACCACCAGGCCCATCACGGACCCGATCGCCGTCATGGCCGCGAAGACCGCCGTCGCGGCGTTACGCGCGGGCCCCTTCGGGAAGGTGGTCGCCACCAGCGCCAAACCGGTCGGCGAGGCGATAGCCGAGCCCACGCCCTGCGACAGCCGGGCGATGACCAGCGTCACCTCGTCCCAGGCCACCGCGCACAGCACCGAGGAAATGGTGAACAGCGCGACACCGACGATGAAGGTGCGCTTACGCCCGATGGTGTCGCCGAGCCGGCCGCCGAGCAGCATCAGCCCGCCGAAGGTCAGCACATAAGCGGTGATCACCCAGCTACGACCGGCGTCGGACAGGCTGAGCTCGTTCTGAATCTTAGGAAGCGCGACGATGGCGACCGTGCTGTCCATGGTGGCCAGCAGCTGCATGCCGCCGATGGCGATAACCGCGGCGATGAACCGCCGCGAGGGTAGCCACGTCGGGTAATACCTGCTCAAGCGCTGCAAAGGGGTCTCCACTGTTCGCGTGGGACGCTCCTGGGCCGAACGTTCTGAGCGTCCCTCAGTCCAAGTGTGGACTGCCCGCTCTGAGTCGTTGAGAGCCGTCATAGCGGGTTACCTTACAGTAATCTTAAGAATTGTTTAAACCCTGAGCGTCACCGAGGCCCGCGACGGGCCCGATAACGATGATCGCGGGAGGTCGAACACCCTCCGCGCGGACCTTTTCCGGCGTGTCCGCCAGGGTCGCCCGCAACGTCTGTTGCGCTGCCGTCGTTCCGTGTTGCACCACCATGACCGGAGTATCCCCAGGTCGGCCGCCTTTTAACAGGGCAGCCACAAAAAGTTCGATGCGTTCGACCGCCATCAGCAAAACGATGGTCCCTGACATTGCTGCCAAAGCGTCCCAATTCACTAACGATTCGGGATGATCGGGCGCCAAATGGCCGCTGACCACCACGAATTCATGATTTGTGGCCCGATGAGTCACCGGAACGCCTGCCAGAGCGGGCACAGCTATGGCACTTGTCACACCTGGCACCACGGTCACCGGAATCCCCGCTTCCGCACATGCCAGAACTTCCTCGTAGCCCCGGGCGAACACGAACGGATCGCCCCCTTTGAGACGCACCACGAACTTGCCGGCCCGGGCCCGCTCGATCAGCACCTCATTGATCGCGTCCTGGGCCATGGCCCGGCCGTACGGGATCTTGGCGGCGTCGATCACCTCGACATGCGGGGACAGCTCGGCCAGCAGTTCGGGCGGAGCGAGCCGGTCGGCGACGACCACGTCCGCCTGGGCGAGCAGTCGGCGGCCCCGAACCGTGATCAGTTCGGGATCGCCCGGACCGCCCCCGACGAGCGCCACGCTGCCGCGCAGGACGTCATCGGAGCCCTCGGCCGCGATGAGGCCCTGTTGCAGGGCCTCCCGGATGGCCGACCGGATGGACGCCGAACGCCGGTGCTCCCCTCCGGCCAGCACTCCCACGGACAGTCCCGCGTAGCTGAAGGACGCCGGGGTGACCGCCGTTCCCTCGACCGCGATGTCAGCGCGGACGCAGAAGATGTGACGGCGTTCGGCCTCGGCGACGATCGCCGCATTCACCTCGGGCTCGTCGGTGGCCGCCAGCGCGTACCAGGCGCCGTCGAGGTCGCCGTCGCGATATTCGCGCAGCGACAGGGTGATCCCGTCCATCGCCTCGACCGCGGCGGTGGCGCTGCGGGAGATCACGTGCACGTCGGCGCCGCTGGCGATCAGCAGCGGCAACCGGCGCTGAGCGACGCCTCCCCCGCCGACGACGACGACCTTTCGGCCGGTCAGTCGCAGTCCCACCAGATAGGGGCTCTCGGTCACCGGGCAAGCTTAATGTCGCGCTACGCCCGGGGTTTGACGGCCTGCGCGACGAAGCGGGCCACCGCATCGGGCACCGCCGCGGGATGCGTATGCAGATACGACGCGTGCACCCCGCCCCGGACGGCGCCGTCCGGGGTGCGATCCGCGGCTCCGCCGCGGTAGACCCAGGCCGGCTGGTAGCTGTCGGTGAAGGTGACCGTGGTCCGGTGGAATTCGTGGCCCACCACCCGTTGTCCGGCTGCGAACATCGACGAGTCGGCGACGGCCACCGCGTCCCGGTAACCCAGGGTGAGCCGCTGGGTGAACCGCGCCGACCCCGACAGCACACCGCACATCGGGTAGCCGTCGAGTTCGTCGGCCAGATAGATCAGCCCGGCGCACTCGGCGTGCACAGGCGCCCCCGTGGCGGCCAGTGCGGCGATCTGACGCCGGACGACGTCGTTGGCGGACAGTTCCGCGGTGAACTGCTCGGGAAACCCCCCGGGCAGCAACACGGCGTCCGTCGCCTCGGGCAGGGCATCGTTGAGCGGGTCGAATTCGACGACCTGGGCGCCGGCGGCCCGCAGCAGCTCGGCGTGTTCGGCGTAGCCGAAGGTGAACGCCTTGCCGGCCGCCAGGGCTACGCGGACGTGCCCATCGACCGCGCTCACCGCGGACGACGGGTCCCAGGGCGGGTCGTCCACCCGGCCGCCGGCCGCCGCCACCACCGCCGGCAGATCGACGTGGTGCGCCACCAGTTCTGTCATCGCCTCGATCGCCCGCTCGGCGTGGCGACCGTACTCCACTGCGGTGACGAGCCCCAGATACCTTGTCGGAAGCTCTAATTCGGCCGTCCGCGGGATCGCCCCGAGCACGGGTACCCCGGCCTGCTCACACGCCTGCCGCAGCACCTGCTCGTGCCTGGCCGTCCCGACGCGGTTGAGGATCACCCCGCAGATCCGGGTGTGCGGGTCGAAGGTTGAAAAGCCGTGCAGCAGTGCGGCGATGCTGTGGCTCTGACCGCGGGCATCGACCACCAGGATCACCGGCGCACCCAGCAGGCCGGCGACATGCGCGGTGGATCCGGCCGCCGGGCCGGTGGCGTCCGGGCCGATCCGGCCGTCGAACAGGCCCATCACCCCCTCGATCACCGCGATGTCGGCGCCGCGGGCGCCGTGGCCGAACAGTGGGCCGATCAGGTTGTCCCCCACCATCACCGGGTCGAGGTTGCGGCCGGGCCGCCCGGCGGCCAGGGCGTGGTAGCCGGGGTCGATGAAGTCGGGGCCGGCCTTGAAGGGCGCCACCCGGTGCCCGGCCCGGCGTAGCGCGCCGATCAAACCCGTTGCCACCGTCGTCTTTCCACTGCCCGATGCCGGTGCGGCGATGACGACCGCGGGCGCCGGGCTCACCACTCGATGCCCTTCTGGCCCTTGCGGCCGGCGTCCATGGGGTGCTTGACCTTGCCCATCTCGGTCACCAGGTCGGCGGCCTCGACCAGCAGCGGCGGCGCGTCGCGGCCGGTGATCACCACATGCTGCTGACCCGGCCTGGCCCGCAGCACTTCGACCACCTCGCCGACGTCGACCCAGCCCCACTTCAGCGGATAGGTGAACTCGTCGAGGACATAGAAGTCGTGTCGCTGCTCGCGCAGGCGGCCGCGGATCTCGGCCCAGCCGTCGGCGGCCGCCGCCGCGTGGTCGACCTCGCTGCCGGCCTTGCGCGACCAGGACCAGCCCGAACCCATCTTGTGCCACTCGACCGCGCCGCCGACGCCCGTGCTTTCATGCAGGCGGCCGAGCTCCCGAAACGCTGACTCCTCGCCCACCTTCCACTTCGCGCTCTTGACGAACTGGAACACCGCCACACTCATCCCGGCATTCCAGGCGCGCAACGCCATTCCGAACGCGGCCGTCGACTTGCCCTTGCCGTCGCCGGTGTGCACCGCCAGCACGGGGGTGTGGCGGCGAGCCCGGGTGGTCAGGCCGTCGTTCGGGACTCCAGTCGGATTGCCTTGTGGCATAACTGATTATCCTGTCAGGCCACGCTGCGGACGGCCCGGGTCAGGTGATCGGCGTGCAGCTGTTCCATGCGGATGACCGGAGCACCCAACTGACGGGCCAGTTGTCCGGCCAGACCCAACCGCACATACGACGTCTCGCAGTCGACGACGACGGCGGCAACACCCTCGGCTACCAGCCTCTCGGCGGCAATCCTGCTGCGACCCAACGGGTCCGGGCCGGCGGTGGCGCGGCCGTCGGTCAGCACCACCACCAGCGGACGGCGCGCCCGGTCGCGCACTTTCTCCCGGATCACCAGAGCGCGCGCGGCCAGCAGGCCCTCGGCGAGCGGGGTTCTGCCGCCGGTGTCGAACCGGGCCAGTCGCCGGCCGGCGATGTGCGCCGACGACGTCGGCGGCAGCAGGATCCTGGCCTCGTGCTGGCGGAAGGTGATGACGGCTACCTTGTCGCGCCGCTGGTAGGCGTCGCGCAGTAGCGACATGGCGGCGCCGCTGACAGCGGCCATGCGGTCGCGGGCGGCCATCGAACCGGAGGCGTCGACCACGAAGATCACCAGGTTGCCTTCGCGTCCCTCACGGACGGCCCGGCGCAGGTGGCTGGTTTGTAACTGCAGCGGCCCGGCCCGCTCGGCATCTTCGGCGGCCGTCAGCAGGGTGGCGAACAGATGCAGGCCGTGCGCATCCGGGTCGGCGGGGTCGGCGGCGGCCACCACGCTGCCGGAGGCGTTGCGGGCGCGGGATCGTCGTCCGGGCGCGCCTTCACCGACCCCGGGCACTGTCAAAGCCCGGGTGCGAAACACCTTGGACGGCGGCGCGCTGGGCCTGGGCGGCGCGCCAGGCCTGGGCGGTGCGCCGGTATCGCCCGAATTCTGTTCGGGGACAGACTCTTCCGCGGACTGACCACCGCCGGGCGGATCGGGGTCGGGGTCCGGCTGGCCCTGGGACTCCGCATCCGCCCGCGCCAGCGCGTCGTCCAGCTGGTCGCGGTCGATGCCGTGATCGTCGAAGGGATCGCGGCGGCGGCGGTGCGGCAATGCCAGTTCCGCGGCCACCCGGATGTCCTGCTCCTCGACCGTGAGCGCACCGCGCCACGCGGCGTGGGCGGCGGCGGTGCGCGCCACCACGAGATCGGCGCGCATGCCGTCGACGTCGAAAGCCGCACACAGCGCCGCGATGCGCCGTAACTCGTTGTCGGGCAACACCACATCGTCGACTATGGCGCGTGCCGCAGCGATCCGGCCGGCCAGCTCGGCGTCGGCGTCGGCGTACTGGCGGGCGAACGCGTCAGGATCGGCTTCGTAGGCCATTCGCTGGCGGATCACCTCCACCCGCACATCGACGTCGCGCGAGGCCTGGACGTCGACCGTCAGACCGAACCGGTCCAACAGCTGCGGACGCAGCTCACCCTCTTCGGGGTTCATGGTCCCGATCAGGACGAACCGGGCCTCGTGCGTGTGGGAGATACCGTCTCGTTCGATGTGCACCCGGCCCATGGCGGCGGCGTCGAGCAGGATGTCGACCAGATGGTCGTGCAGCAGGTTCACCTCGTCGACGTAGAGGACGCCGCCGTGCGCACGGGCCAGCAGGCCCGGGGAGAAGGCGTGCTCGCCGTCACGCAGCACCCGCTGCAGATCCAGCGAGCCGACGACCCGGTCTTCGGTGGCCCCCAACGGCATCTCCACCAGACCCGCCGACAGCAACGCCGCCAGCCCGCGCACGGCGGTGGACTTGGCGGTGCCCTTCTCGCCCCGGATGAGGGCGCCGCCGATCTCGGGGCGCACGGCGCACAGCAGCAGCGCCAGCCGCAGCTGGTCGTGCCCGACGATCGCGCTGAACGGATAGGGCTTCACCGCGCGCCTGCCGCGGCAGAGCCCGGCCCCGAACCAGGCCTGAGCATCGGCACGTGCGGAATCCCGTCGTCGAGGAAATCGTCACCGTCGCGCACGAAGCCGTGCCGGGCGTACATCTCGGTCAGGTATTTCTGCGCGTCGATGCGGCAGGGATAGTCGCCCACCTCGGCCAGCGCGGCGCGCAGCAGCCGGGTGGCATGGCCCTGCCCGCGCGCACTGCGCTTGGTGCAAACCCGGCCGATCCGGAACGCCTTCTCACCACCGGCGTGCTCCTCCATCAACCGCAACGTGCAGACCACCTCTCCATCGGACGATTCCAGCCAGAAGTGCCGGGTCTCGGCGAGCAGGTCGCGACCGTCCAGCTCCGGGTAGGGGCAGGCCTGTTCGACCACGAACACCTCGACGCGCAGCTTCAGGAGTTCGTAAAGAGTCCGCGCGTCAAGGTCTTTGAACCAGGAGCGGCGCAAGGCTTCAGACATTCACGCCGCCTTCAAGTGCAGCGTCTTGTCGGTCCACGACCTCAACTCGTCGTACAGCGCGGGTTCACCCGACAAGTCAGCTCCCAGTGACGGCACGATCTCTTTGAGGGTAGGTAACCACGACTGGTACCGGTTGGCGAAACAGCGTTGCAGCACCTCCAGCATCGCCGGGACGGCGGTCGAGGCACCCGGCGAGCCGCCCAGCAGGCCGGCGATGCTGCCGTCGGCGGCACCCACGATGGTGGTGCCGAACTCCAGCGCCCCGCCCTTGCCCCTGGTCCGCCGGATCACCTGGACCCGCTGTCCGGCGACCGTCAGCTCCCAGTCCGAATCCACTGCGCTGGGGGCGAATTCACGCAACGCCGCCATCCGGTCCGGATCGGTCAGCCGCAGTTGAGCGATCAGGTACCGCAGCAGTGTCAACTCCCGCACGCCGACGCCCAGCACGGACGGCAGGTTGTCCGGCCGGATCGAGCGGGGCAGGTCGCTGACGTGCCCGTGCTTCAGGAACTTCGGCGACCAGCCGGCGTAAGGCCCGAACACCAGCCACGGCCGGCCGTGGACGAACCGCAGGTCAAGGTGCAGCGCGCCCAGCGGCGGGGCCCCCGGCGACGGCGCGCCGTACACCTTGGCCCGGTGCGCGGCGGTGAGCCCGGGGTTGGCGGTGCGCACGAAACGGCCGCCGATCGGGAAACCGGCGAAGCCGCGGATCTCCTCGATACCGGCCTTCTGCAGCAACGGCAACGCGTCACCGCCGGCGCCGACGAAGACGAACCGGGCATCCAGTTTGCGCTTCTCACCGGTGCGCCGGTTGCCGACGGTCAGCGTCCAGCCACCATCGCGACGGGACAGGCCGCGCACCTCGTGGCCGAACAACACGGTGGCACCGGCTTTTACGCAATAGCCGATGAGCTGTCGGGACAGGGCGCCGAAGTCGACGTCCGTCCCGTCGGCGGCCCAGTTCAGGGCCACCGGTTCGGTGAAGTCGCGGTTGGCGGCCATGAACGGCAGCCGGCGCGCGAACTCGCCGGGGTCCACGATCAGCTCGGTGCCGGCGAACAACGGGTTGCGCGCCAGCGCGTCACGGCGTCGCCGCAGATAGTCGACCCCGGCCACCCCGCGCACGAAACTGACGTGCGGAACCGGGTTGAGGAAGCCCGGTACATCGGTGAGGATGCCGTTTTCGGCCGCGTAGGCCCAGAACTGCCGGGTGACCTGGAACTGCTCGTTGACCAGCACTGCCTTGGTGATGTCGATCGAGCCGTCGGAGCGCTGCGGGGTGTAGTTCATTTCGCACAGCCCGGCATGGCCGGTGCCGGCGTTGTTCCACGGACTGCTGCTCTCGGCGCCCACGCCGTCCAGGCGCTCGATCACGGTGATCGACCAGCCGGGCTCCAGCCGCCGCAGCAACGCGCCCAGGGTGGCGCTCATGATTCCGGCACCCACCAGCACGACGTCGGTTCTGGCTTGCTGTGCCACGCCGATCGCTGTCCTTTCCTGGGAGACTGCCGGTTCCCAAGGCTATCGCCGAAGGAGTTGGGCACCCAATCCACCGCATCGGGCAAGGCGGCAACCTTTAAGCTGGCCTCGTGACTGGCTGGGAGCCCGACGTCCTGCCGGGCTACTGGCAGTGCACCATCCCGCTCGGGCCCGACCCGGATGGTGAGGGCGAGATCGTCGCGACGCTCGTTCGCCGCGGCCCGCAAACGGCGGCCGGCCACGCGGTGCTGGCGGTGCACGGCTACACCGACTATTTCTTCCACACCGCGCTGGCCGACCACTTCGCCGACCGCGGCTTCACCTTCTACGCGCTGGACCTGCGTAAGTGCGGCCGTTCACATCGGGCGGACCAGACCCCGCACTTCACCACCAACCTGGCCCACTACGACGACGAGCTCAACCGGGCGCTGGCCCTGATCCGCGAACAGTCCGATGCCAGGGTGCTGATGTACGGACATTCCGCGGGTGGGCTGATTTTGTCGCTGTGGCTGGACCGGCTGCGCCGCCAGGGTTCGACCACGCAGGCCGGTGTCAGCGGCCTGGTGCTCAACAGCCCGTTCCTCGACCTGCACGGCCCGGCGATCCTGCGCCTCGGAGTCACCTCGGCCACCATCGCGGCGCTCTCGCGCATGCGCAGCAAGGGCGTCGCGCGGGCCAGCGGGAGCGGCGGGTACGGGTCGAGCCTGCACCGCGACTACCACGGCGAGTTCGAGTACAACCTGCAGTGGAAACCGTTGGGCGGCTTCCCGGTAACGTTCGGCTGGCTGCACGCGGTGCGTCGCGGCCAGGCCCGGCTGCACCGGGGGCTCGACGTCGGGGTGCCCAACCTGATCCTGCGTTCGGACCACACCGTGCCCGAGAGCGCCGAACCGGCTGCCCTGCAGCGCGGCGACGCGGTTCTCGACGTCAGCCAGATCGCGCGGTGGGCCGGCTGTATCGGCAACCGCACCAGCATCATTCCGGTGCCGGATGCCAAACACGATGTGTTCCTGTCGCTTTCCCAACCGCGTCAGCTAGCCTATCGCCATCTGGACCGCTGGCTCGACGAACACCTCAGCAGGCTCAACGACACCGACGCCTCGGTCCCGCCCGAGAACCGGTCGGGGAAAGGGTGACGCACCGTATGGAGACCTACGACCTCGCGATCATCGGAACCGGTTCGGGCAACAGCATTCTCAACGAGCAGTATGCGTCCAAGCGGGTGGCGATCTGCGAGCAGGGCGTCTTCGGCGGCACCTGTCTGAACGTCGGGTGCATCCCGACGAAGATGTTCGTCTACGCCGCCGAGGTGGCCAAGACGATCCAGGGCGCGGCCCGGTACGGCGTCGACGCCCACATCGACCGGGTGCGCTGGAGCGACATCGTGTCGCGGGTCTTCGGGCGCATCGATCCGATCGGGCCCAGCGGTGAGGACTACCGCCGTTCGGCGTCCAACATCGACGTCTACGGCAGCCACACGCGTTTCGGGCCGGTCGCCGCAGACGGGCGTTATCTGCTGCGCACCGAAGACGGTGAGGAGTTCAGCGCCGACCAGGTGGTGATCGCCGCGGGGTCGCGGCCGACGGTTCCGCCGGCCATCACCGCCTCGGGTGTCAGATACCACACCAGCGACACCATCATGCGGATTCCTGATCTGCCCGAACACCTCGTCATCGTCGGAAGTGGCTTCGTGGCAGCAGAATTCGCCCACGTCTTCTCCGCCCTGGGTTCGCGGGTGACCCTCGTCGTGCGCGGCAGCTGCCTACTGCGTCACTGTGACGACACCATCTGCGAACGGTTCACCCGCATCGTGTCGGGCAAGTGGGAACTGCGGACCCACCGCAACGTCGTCGGCGGGCAGAACCGCGGTTCCGGTGTGTCACTGCAACTCGACGACGGAAGCACCCTGGACGCGGACGCGCTGCTGGTCGCCACCGGGCGGTTGTCCAACGCCGACCTGCTCGACGCGGAGCAGGCCGGAATCGCCGTCGAAGACGGCCGCGTCGTCGTGGACGAGTACCAACGAACCTCCGCGCGTGGGGTTTTCGCACTCGGCGACGTTTCTTCGCCTTACCAGCTCAAGCACGTCGCCAACCACGAGGCACGCGTCGTGCAGCGAAATCTGCTCTGCGACTGGGATGACACCGGGTCGATGGCCGTCACCGATCACCGGTTCGTGCCGTCGGCGGTGTTCACCGATCCTCAGTTGGCCAGCGTCGGATTGACCGAAAATCAGGCGGTGGCAAAGGGTTTCGACGTATCGGTCAAGATCCAGGACTACGGTGACGTCGCGTACGGGTGGGCCATGGAGGACACCACCGGCATCGTCAAGTTGATCGCCGAACGCGGCACCGGACGGCTGTTGGGCGCGCACCTGATGGGCTATCAGGCGTCGTCGCTGATTCAGCCGCTGATCCAGGCGATGAGCTTCGGACTCACCGCCCACGAGATGGCCCGCGGCCAGTACTGGATCCATCCCGCCCTGGCCGAAGTGGTGGAGAACGCACTGCTGGGCCTGAGCTGACTCAGCCGCGGCGGCCCTTGGGCCGCGGATCGGTGGAGTCGCTCTCCCCCTCGAGATAGTCCTGCACGCTTTCCTGGCAGGCCGGGCACAGGCCGTGCAGCGTCAGCCCGGCCCGCTCGGACAGCGCGAACGAACTACCCGCCATCGCATGTTCGAGCGCCGAACTGAGCTTGCGGGCGGGCACCTCGATGATCGCCCCGCACTGGGTGCACACGGCGTGGTGGTGCGGCGCGGTGGCCATGCCGTAGGTCGTGACGCCGCCGTCGAGGGTCAATGCGTGCAGCACGCCCTGATCGACCAGGGTGGTGACGGTGCGGTAAATGGTCGCGAGGTCGGGGGGCTGGTCTCCCGGCGCCAGGCACGCCGGCAACCGGTGCTGGATCTCGGCCACCGACAGGTGCCCGTTGACGGGTTCCAGGATCGCCAAAACCTGGATCCGCGAGGCCATCCGCCGCAGTCCGCGCGAGCGCAGCAGTTCCCCGATCCGCTCGGCGGCCGCCGGGTCCAGGCCCACCGGTTCTGTCGTCACCAGTTCAGTGTTGCGCCGCCGGCGCGGGATTGCCAGTGGGGCTCCGCCGGCGCGTCCCGCTCCTGCGAGTCAGTTGCAACCAAATCTTGGGCGAACCTACAGTTGAGCGCGTCTCTGTCGGTGGGAGGATTCGGATGGCCAGCGACCGGCTCGACCGGCAGTCACCCTGGTCGCGGCTGCGGGCGGCGTTGTCGCCCGCAGAGTGGGGGCGGCTGGCAGTCATGCTGGCGGTGATCGCGGCGCTGCACCTGGTGGGATGGCTGACCCTGACCCTGGTGGTGGAGCCGGCGCATCTGAGTCTGGGCCACAAGGCTTTCGGCGTGGGCATCGGACTCACCGCCTACACCCTGGGGCTGCGGCACGCGTTCGACGCCGACCACATCGCCGCCATCGACAACACCACCCGCAAGCTGATGAGCGAGGGCCAGCGTCCCCTGGCCGTCGGGTTCTTCTTCTCCCTCGGCCACTCTTCGGTGGTGTTCACCCTCGCGCTGCTGCTGGCAGCCGGGTTGCGCGCCGTCGTCGGCCCCGTCGAGGACGACTCGTCGCGGCTGCACTTCTATACCGGGCTGATCGGAACCAGCGTCTCGGGCGGGTTCCTGTACTTGATCGCCCTGATGAACATCGTCGTGCTGATCGGCATCGTGCGGGTGTTCCGGGGGCTGCGCCACGGCGAGTTCAATGAGGCGGAGCTCGAACAGCAACTGGACAATCGCGGCCTGCTCAACCGATTCCTGGGACGCCTCACCAAGTCGATCACCAAGTCCTGGCACATGTACCCGCTCGGGCTGCTGTTCGGCCTGGGCTTCGACACCGCCACCGAGATCGCGCTGTTGGTGCTGGCGGGCACCAGCGCGGCATCCGGGCTGCCCTGGTACGCCATCCTGTGCCTACCGGTGCTGTTCACCGCCGGCATGTGTCTGCTGGACACGATCGACGGCTCGTTCATGAACTTCGCCTACGGCTGGGCGTTCTCCAACCCGGTACGCAAGATCTACTACAACCTCACCGTCACCGGTTTTTCGGTGGCGGTGGCGCTGCTGATCGGCACCGTGGAGTTGCTGGGGCTGTTCGCCGGTCGTCTCGGCTGGCGCGGTGGCCTGTGGGACTGGATCGCCGGCCTGGACCTGAACACGGTGGGCTTCGTCGTCGTCGGGATGTTCGTCCTGACCTGGGCCGTCGCGCTGCTGGTGTGGCGTTACGGACGGATCGAAGAGAAGTGGGCCCCGGCGACGGAGCGAGTGGGTTAACTGGACCCGGCGCCGCCGCTGCCTGAGGTTCCACCCGTTCCGCCGGTACCGCCGGTCGAGCCGGACGGACCGGTTCCCACGTTGCCGACGCCGCCTCCGCCGCCCGCGTTACCGGACTTACCGCTGGATCCGACGCCACCGGTGCCGCCCGCACCGCCGCTACCACCCGTGCCGCCGGTGCCGCCAGCCTGTCCGCCGGTGCCGTCACCGGCGTCGCCGCCGATGCCACCCTTGCCGCCGTGACCACCGGTGCCCCCGATGCCCGTGCTGTTGGAGCCGCCGGTACCGCCGACGCCGCCGGCACCGCCGAGTCCACCGTTGTAGCCGGTACCGCCACCGACCGCGCCGTCCGCGCCCTGACCGCCGGCGCCACCCTGGCCGCCCACGCCACCCGTACCGGCGCTGTTGCCGGCGTAGATGGTGCGACCGCCGGTTCCGCCCTGGCCGCCCTGACCACCGGTTCCCGCCGCGCCGGCGCTAGCCGCCGCACCCGTGCCGCTGCCGGCCGCGCCACCAGTGCCGCCGACGCCGCCGGTGCCACCGGCCCCGCCATTTCCGGCGGTGTTCTGTCGGTCGTCGGCGAAGCCGGCGCCGCCCTGACCGCCCTGACCACCGGTACCCCCGGCGCCGCCGGCTCCGTTGGCGCCGGGGGTACCGGTGGCACTGCCGCCCTGGCCACCGGTACCCCCGGCTCCGCCGGTGCCACCGGTCTCACCCGGACGGAACTGCGCATTTCCGGTGCCGCCCTTGCCGCCCGCACCTGCGCCGCTGCCCACGTTTTCCCCGCCCTGGCCACCGGTACCGCCCTTGC
>NZ_LKTM01000363.1 GCF_001417955.2 Mycobacterium gordonae
CCGTTGCCGAAAAGCCCTGCCGCACCGCCATTTCCGCCGGTCTGACCGAGCCCACCGGAGCCGCCCCGGCCGCCGTCGCCGAACAGCAGGCCACCGGCCCCGCCGTTACCGCCGGTGCCGTCGATACCGTCCGCGCCGTTGCCGATCAGTGGCCGCCCCAAGAGCGCCAGCGTCGGCGCGTTGATCAGGTTCAGCGCTTGCTGGATCGGCGCGGCGTTCGCCGCTTCGGCGGTGGCGACGTCGACGCGTATACGAAGGACATGCGGCACCCTCTTCCCGATCAGACGACAGCCGACTTCCGCGTGAAAGCGGATGCTAGCGCGGTTGCTGCGACCGGCAACGGGGTTCCGCTAGATCAGTACAACTAGGCCTGTGCGGCGACACCCGGCTCGCCGAGGACGCCGGAACCACCGGCTGCGCTGTGTCCGAACAATCCGGCACCGCGACCCTCGGGCGCGAAGAAACTGTCTCCGCCGCGGAGTGTGTGACCGGCGAGGGCAGCCCCTTCGCCGTGGAGCCAGCCACCGCGGTCGCCCTCCACCACACCACCGGGTTCGGCGTGCGGCACGTGGGCAGTGCCGGCCGGGTGCGCTTCGTTAGCGCCCTTGGCAGGCTGCGCAGCGGATGATCCATTCGCGGCGACGGCCAGCGGGGCGCCGCCGAAGAAGCCCGGGGCGAATGCTTGCGCCGCGCCCGCCTCCGCGGCCGACGCGTCGACAGCGGGCGCACCGGCGCACAACGCGCCCACACCGCCGCCACCGCCACTGCCGAATAGCCCTGCCGAACCGCCGGCCGGTGCCAGAGCGGTAGCCGCCCGCGTGCCGAACAGCGACGCACCGCCGCGGGCGGCGCCCACAGCGGCACCGACTCGGCCGACGTTCATCGACTGTGCGGCGGCGGCCGTGGCCACAGCCGCTTCGGTCGAGGGGGCCGCGCCCTGCTGCATCGGCGTCGCGTTGGCCGCTTCGGCACCTGCATACAGATTGGCGCCCGCGCTCATCAGTTGCACGAACTGGTCGTGGAACAGAGCCGCCTGTGCGCTGAGCTGCTGGTAGGCCTGGGCGTGCGCGCCGAACAATGCCGCGATCACGGCCGAGACGTCGTCAGCTCCGGCCGCCATCACTGAAGATGTGGGTGCTGCCGCCGCCGCGCTGGCCGCGTTGATCGTGGAACCGATGCTCGCCAAATCCGAGGCCGCTGCGGCAACCCACTCTGGACTGGCGAACACATACGACATTCGGCAACCTTTCCCGACCGGTGCTGCGATTCCTAACACGTGTTTAGCACGTGAGATGGAATCGTAGCGCGAGAATAGGTGCCCCAAGCGCACCTCTTTTGCCGACGTCCCCCTTCAGCCGCCGTCAGAGCGTCACGCCGGGCACGCCGGGCTGACCCAGAAGCCCGCCGTCGCCGCCCGGCCCGGGGTCGCCCGGACCGTGGGTGTTACCGCCGTTGCCCCCGTTGCCGATGAAGGTGGCACTGCCGCCTCCGCCGCCGTCACCACCGAAGGCGCCGTTCAGACCCCCGTCACCGCCATGTCCGCCGTTGCCGAACAGCAACCCGCCGTTGCCGCCGAAACCGCCCATGCCGCCCGCCTGGCCCTTGTCCGGGTCCGGGCTGACGGCGGCGTTCCCCGCCTGGCCGCCGTTGCCGCCATTGCCGATCAGTTTGGCGTCCGCCCCTTGACCCGCGTTGCCGCCCTGACCTGCGTAGCCGTAGCCGACGTGTGGACTGGGTTGGGCGATGTTTCCGTGGCCCGCGACTCCGCCGTTACCGCCGTTGCCTCCGTTCTGGCCAGCCGCGCCGGGTGCTCCGTTGCCGCCGTTGCCGAACAGCCAGCCCCCGTCACCTCCGTTACCGCCGGGCGTGGTGGCGTCGGCGCCGTTGCCGATCAGCGGGCGTCCGGTGAGCGCAACGAACGGATCGGTCGTCGCAGCAGCAAGTGCCTGCAGCGGCGACGTGTTGAGAGCCTCGGCAGCGGCGTAGTGGCCTGCGCCCGCGCTCATCAGCGCGACGAACTGCTGGTGAAACGCCGCTGCCTGGGCGCTGACGAGTTGATAGGCCTGGGCGTGCGAACCGAACAGCGTGGCTATCGCCGCCGATATCTCGTCGGCGCCGGCGGCCAGGATCGCAGAAGTAGGCAACGCCGCCGCCGCGTTCGCCGAGCCGATCGCCGACCCGATGCCCGACAGATCGTCAGCCGCGGCCAGCACGTATTCGGGAGTTGCGAAGACCCACGACATCGTCACGGAGCACATGTTTGCAGTCTGTTAGATGGATGTGCAATAAGGCGCTAGAACACCAAAACTCCTGATGGAAGGGGGTTTTTGATCAGTCCGCCGGCCACAGCAGGTAGGTGTCCATGATCCAGCCGTGCCGTGCGCGGGCCTGCGCGCGCAGTGTCACGATCTCGGCGGCCACCGCCCCGACGGTCCCGGAGATCAGCAACTCCTCGGCAGTGCCGAGGTAGGCGCCCCACCAGATCCGGGTGCCGGGCGGACACGTCTGGAACGAACAGTCCGCATCGAGCATCACCACGGCCGCGCCGGACAGTCCGCCCGCGCGCAGTTGACGGCCGGTGGTGATCAGGACCGGCGCACCTATGTCGTTGAGCGGAATGCGGTGCCTGGCGGTCAATGCCTGTATCGCGGTGATGCCCGGGATCACGTCGAAGGTGAAATCCACGTCGGCGGCCACCGCCGCCAGGATGCGCAGCGTGCTGTCGTACAGCGACGGATCACCCCAGGCCAGAAACGCGCCCACGCCGTCGGGCGGCAGTTCCGCGGCGATCGCGTCCGCCCATACCCGGGCCCGCGCGGCGTGCCAGTCGGACACCGCCTGTCGGTAGTCACCACCGGCGGCGCGCTGTGGGTCCTCCAGTTCGACGAACCGGTAACCCGGCTCGCGGATGAACCGCGCGCAGATCTGCCGGCGCAACGCCACCAGATCGCTCTTCGCCTCCCCCTTGTCCATCGCGAAGAACACCTGCGTGTCGTTCAGCGCGTCGATCGCCTGGACGGTCACATAGTCGGGGTCGCCGGCGCCGACGCCGATGACGTGGATGTGACGGGTCATGTCGCTCAAGCTAATTCAGACAGTGGCATTTCTACCCAGGACCGCCGGTACCCGGTACCAAGGGTATTGACTAGCCGGTGTGATCTGCCTAACGTTGGAGCTACGCGATCGAAGGGACGGTCAACGATGACCACTGCGGTGCGCCCGGGCGGGCCCAGTCGTGAAGAATTCTCCGAGCGTCTGCTCAAGGGCTCGGTCAAGAAGTCCTATGAACCTGTCGTGGACATCGACTGGGACGCCCCGCTGGACCCGGACAAGTTCTTCCTGCCGCCGCGGCTGGTGTCCCTGTACGGCACTCCGATGTGGGACGAAATGACCCGCGAGCAGCAGATCGAGCTGTCCCGCCAGGAACTGGTCAACACGCTCTCGGCCGGCATCTGGTTCGAGAACATGCTCAACCAGTCGCTGTTGCGGACCATCCTGCACGAGGATCCCACCAGCCGGTCGACGCACTACAAGCTGACCGAACTGGGCGACGAAACCCGGCACATGGTCATGTTCGGCAAAGCGATCGAGCGGATCGGCGCGAAACCTGTACAGCCCAAGCGTTTTCACCGCTACGTCATCAACGCGCTGCCGCTGGCCTTCCAGCGCGGTTCGATGCTGTGGGTGGCCGCGCTGATCGGTGAGGAGATCTTCGACTCGCTGCAACGGCAGATGATGGATGACCCGGAGCTTCAGCCGATCATCCAGCGGCTCATGCGAATTCACGTCACCGAAGAAGCCCGCCACATCCAGTTCGCCCGGGACGGCGCACGCAAGCGGGTGGCCGAAATGCCGCGCGTCAACCGCTGGTTCATGGCCAATATCAACGGCGTCGGCGGCTACTTCTTCAACTATCTGTTCAGCAACCCGGTGCCTTATGCGCGCACCGGACTGGACCCGATCCGGGCCCGGCGCGCCGCTCGCACCAGCGAGCACCGCCGTGAGATCCAGGTCGCCGGATTCGCGCCCCTGGCAGCGTTTTTGACCGAGGTGGGGCTGATGGGGCGGATTGCCCGCCGGGGCTGGAAGCGCAGCAGGTTTCTGTGAGCACGCCGCATGCGGTGGTGATCGTTGGCGCGGGAATCTACGGCCGCAGCGTGCAGGACGCCCTGCAGGCGTCCGGCGTCCAGGGCATCGAGGTGTGCGACGAGGTACATCGTGCGGCGTTCGACGATGACACCGACAGCTGGGTGCTGCACACCGACAACGACGTCGTCCGGGCCCGGGTGGTGGTGGCCGCGGCGCCGGCGCCCATCGTCACCTGGACGCCAGAACTGCAGGGAAGCTCGGCTTTTCGCGGTGAGTCGTTTCACGCGGGCCAGTGGGACGAGAACTTCCATCCTGCCGGCAAACGAATCGCTGTGGTAGGGACAGACTCTTTCGCCGGCCACCGCCTGAGCCGGCTTCGTGAATCAGCAAGAACGCTGACCGTTTTCCCGCTCGCACCGCGGCGCGTGACCATCGAGATCCAGCGCTGGCCGACCCGCGCCAGGCGCCGGATAGTGCGCAGAACACCCAGCGGACCGCGAGTCGCGCCGACGATCGAGGCCATCACGTCCACCGGCATCCGCACCGTCGACGGCACGGAGCACCCCGTCGACGCCATCATCTACGGCACCGGCTTCACAATTGAGAACGACCCGCCGCTCACCGGGACCGGTGGCCTGACTCTGCGCCAGGCCTGGACCGACGGCATGGAGCCGTTTTTCGGGGTAGCGGTCCGCGGGTTCCCCAACTATTTCTTCCTCGCGGGCCCGGATATCGGTGCCCAGGCCCGGTACATAGCGGCATGCGTGGCAATGATGCGCCGCAGCGGCAGCCGCCGCATCGAGGTGCGCCACAGCAGCCAGCAGGTGTACAACGAACGCGCCCAACTCGCTCCGGTTTCGCCGCCCCCGGCGGAGTCGGCATTCGACCTGTCATCCCACGCGCCGGATTACGAAGACACCTACGACGGCGAAGCGACGCTGGAGATCGGCGGGACCCGCCACCCGGTGCGCGTGCGACTGGTCGGGCACCTGGACCCGCTCGACGGCAACTATCACTGGCAAGGGACTGTCTTCGACGCGGCGGAACTCTCCCGAGCGCGGGTCGGAACGTTGTCGGTGGGCGGGCACAGCGCACCCGCCCGCATCGTGGAGCAGACGCCGTGGGGGACCCATTCGGTGTCCGGCGTCGGGGCACCTCCCTACGCCCGCAACGGCTGACCACCGAAATTCCTGCGTCTGCACCACTCGTACTGCCCGTAGGCTGGAATCTCGCCGATTGCAGGTTGACCGCGCGCACTGAGTGGGTACTACCCCCTCGTGGTGCATGCCGCGGCAGGTGACCAAACGGCGAAAAACGGCATGTGCGGCATTGTGATGGCCGGCGCATCGCGGCCGCCCGGTCCCCTCCCGGGCTTCGCCGGCGGCGCCGCACTTTCGCAAAACGGTGCGCTTGCCCGAAGATAGGTTCTCTTGGCGGCGTTTGACGACGGGGCAGAAGTTCGAGGAGCGGGACATGGAACCGGACGACACGATCGGACTGGCATCCCGATGAGCGCGGTCGCCAAGTCCTCCAGCTCGCTGGCTATGGCATCGCGGACCGAAGATTCGGTGGTTGTGCTGACGGCTGAAGGCGTGCTGGACGCCAAGAACTCCACGGAGCTGCGCGACTGCATCACTAAAGCCACGATCGACGTGCCTGCCGCCGTCATCGTTGATGTCAGCGCACTTCAGGTGCCCGACGAAGCCGCGTGGTCTGCGTTCGTGAGCGCCCGGTGGCAGTTGGACACCCGGCCGGACGTGCCGATCCTCCTGGTTTCTTCCAACCGCGCGGCCCGTGACGCGATCACCCGCAGCGGCGTGGCCCGCTTCATGCCCGTCTACCCGACCGAGAAAGGGGCGATGAAGGGCGTCGCCAAGCTCGGCCGCCGCAAGCTGCAGCACGCGCAGGCCAAACTGCCCGCCAACCTGACCAGTCTGCGTGAGTCCCGCCAGCTGGTGCGGGAATGGCTGACCACCTGGTCTAAGCCCGGGCTGATCCCGGTCGCCCTCGTGGTGGTCAACGTCTTCATCGAGAACGTTCTGGAGCACACCGGCAGCGACCCGGTGATGCGCATCGAGTGCGAGGGGCAGACGGCCACCATCGCCGTATCGGATACCAGCGGCGCACCGGCACTGCGATTGACGTCGCCCTCCAAGGGCATCGACGTCTCGGGACTGGCCATCGTCGAGGCGTTGTCGCGGGCCTGGGGCAGCACCCCGACCTCGTCGGGCAAGACGGTGTGGGCGGTCATCGGGCCGGAGAACCAGCTGTAACGACCCAGGTTCTAATGTCGAGGGACGCAACCCTTCGACGAGAGCAGACGTGACGTGCGGTTCAGCTACGCCGAGTCGATGACCGACCCCGCTTTCTACATCCCGCTGGCCAAAGCCGCCGAGGCGGCCGGGTACCACAGCATGACCATCGCCGACAGCCTTGCCTATCCCTACGAATCCGACTCGAAGTACCCGTACACGCCCGACGGTGACCGCGAGTTCCTCGACGGCAAGGAAATGATCGAAACATTCGTCCTGACAGCGGCTTTGGGGGCGGTTACCACGACGCTGCGGTTCAACTTCTTCGTCCTCAAGCTGCCGGTGCGGCACCCGGCGCTGACGGCCAAGCAGGCCGGATCACTGGCCGCGTTGATCGGCAACCGGGTGGGCCTGGGTGTGGGAACCAGTCCGTGGCCGGAAGACTACGAACTGATGGGTCTACCGTTTGCCAAGCGGGGCAAACGAATTGATGAATGCATCGAGATTGTCCGGGGCCTCACGACGGGGGATTACTTCGAGTTCCACGGAGAGTTCTACGACATTCCCAAGACGAAGATGAGTCCGGCTCCGTCGCAGCCGATCCCGATCCTGGTGGGTGGTCACGCCGACGCCGCGCTGCGACGGGCGGCGCGACTCGACGGCTGGATGCACGGCGGTGGCAGCGACCCGGCCGAGCTCGACCGACTTATCGCTCGCGTCAGGCAGTTTCGCGAGGAGGAGGGCAAGACCGGGCCGTTCGAGATCCACGTCATCTCCGCAGACGCCTACACCGTCGACGGGATCAGGCGCCTCGAGGACAAAGGCGTCACCGATGTCATCGTGGGCTTCCGCTGGCCCTACATCAAGGGACCGGACCTCGAGCCGCTGGACGTCAAGATCCGGCACCTCGAGAAGTACGCCGACAAGGTGATGTCGAAAGTCTAGTTCTCACAGCGGGTCCCATTTCGGGGCGCGCTTCTCGCGGTGCGCCAGCGCGGCCTCGGTGGGATTGTTGGTGAAGCCGGTCAGGATCTGGGTGCGGTTCTCGATCTCGATGGCGTGCCGCAGACTCGGCGCGTCCAGCGCCGCATTGAGCCCGATCTTGGTCTGCCAGACGCCGAACGCGTTGTTCGCGGCGATCTCGCGCGCCTTGGTCAGCGCGGCCGTCATGAGGTCGTCGGGTGCGACCACGTCGTGGACGAGCCTGATGCGGTAGGCCTCGTCCGCGTCGATGATGCGACCGGTCAGCATCAGTTCGCGCGCGACACCGGCACCGACGATCTTGGGCAGCAGATAACTCGTGCCCATGTCCATCGACGAGAAGCCGGCCTTGATGAACACCGAGCCGAACCGCGCATTCTCGGAAGCGATCCGGATGTCGGAATGCAGTGCGAACGCCAGCCCGCCCCCGACCGCGACGCCGTTCACCGCGGCGATCACCGGAATGGGCAGCTCGTACATCCGGAGGTAGAGCTCGGCCAGCCGCACCTGCGCGTCGTAGGTGACCTTGAACGGCGGCGTGGCCGGTTTGACGTCGGTCCAGGCCTGGCCGGTGCCACTCAGGTCGGCCCCGGCGCAGAACCCGCGGCCGGCTCCGGTCAGGATCGCGACCCGAAAGTCACCGTGGCTCAACGTGTTCAGCGCCTCGGCGACCCCGTCGATCAACGATCCGTCGATTGCGTTCAACAGCTTGGGCCGGTTGAGGGTGATGCGGGCGATGCCGTCCTCGAGGGTTTCGAGGGTGACTGCGGGTTCGGGTGCCATACCCGAACGGTAGGCGAGTTCAGCGGGCTTCCAGGTACCGGGCTTACGGTGAGTCCATGGCACGTGCCGACGACGACAGCTGGGACCTGGCCAACAGTGTGGGGGCCACGGCCACCATGGTCGCTGCCGCCCGGGCGGCGGCCAGCCGACGCCACAACATCGTCGTCAACGATCCGTTCGCCGAGCCACTGGTGCGGGCCGTCGGAGTCGAGCTGTTCGCGCGGCTGGCGGCGGGTGAGCTCGACGATGTCGACGCCGAGGGCAACCTGGGCTTCCCGCGGATGATCGACACGTTCGCCGCCCGCGCAAAATACTTCGACGACTATTTCGCCGAGGCCGGCAGCATGGGCGTGCAGCAGTTCGTGATCCTGGCCTCCGGACTGGACTGCCGCCCGTACCGGCTGCCATGGCCCGGCCGCAGCAGGGTGTTCGAGATCGACCAGCCCGAAGTCATCGAGTTCAAGACTTCGACGCTGCGGGCGCTCGGCGTCACCGCCGACGTGGAACACCGCACCGTCGGCATCGACCTCCGCGACGACTGGCCGGCGGCGCTGTTGGCCGCGGGGTTCGACACCGACCAACCTACGGCGTGGCTCGCCGAGGGCTTGTTGATCGGCTTCCTGCCGCAGGAAGCCGAAGTCCGATTACTGGACAACGTCATCGGGCTCAGCGACTCGGGTAGTTGGCTCGCGGCCGACTATGGACAGGTGGCCGGCCGGTCCGCTGCCGATCAGCAGCAGGCGCAGCGGATGACCGATTCGTGGCGCGGGCTCGGGCTCGATATGGACATCGCCGAACTGACCTATCCCGGTGAGCACACCGACGTGGCGGCTCACCTTTGGGCGAACCGTTGGAACACGATCACGTCAGATCTCGCCGAATTATTCAGTGCTGCGGGGCTGGCGCCGTTGGGCGAGGCGGGGGTCAGTGGGCCGGCGCAGTCGATCGGGTTTGTGCGGGCGTCGTCGGGGTAGCGGGGGGATCGGCGACGACACGGACGGTTACGGGACACTCGGGGTCATTACGCCAGCGTGAGGGTTTCATTCGCGTAGTCGACATTAGACATACCCGTTGCCCAGTTCCATCGGCCTTTCAGCCGCGCTGCCGCTTGGCCAGCCACTCCGCCTGCATCACCACCAACCCCAGCACCTCCTGCGCCGGAGTCTCCGGATCCAGCTCGCAATACCGCTTGTACATGTTGACGACCACCCTCTCGCAGTCCAGCCACGACGCGTACTCGCCGAGGTCGATGGCATCGATGGCCTCGGCGAACGACAGGCCCTTCGCATACAGAGCGTCAGTCTGATTGGTGATGTACACGAAATAGTCACGGACGGCACGGATTCCGTCGGGGTCGGTGACGGGCCCGTGCCCCGGCACGACGGTGGGCGCGTCCAGCGCGATCATGGTGTCGCACGCCGCAATCCAATTGGCGATCGGGCCGTTCCACACGATCGGCGTGCAGCCGATGAACAACAGATCCCCGCCGAACAACACACCCGCGTCGGGCACGTGCGCCACCGAGTCGGCCAAGGTGTGCGCGGGACCCAGGTTGATCAGATCGACCCTGCGGCCGCCGACGTCGATACTGAGCTCGGTTTCGAAAGTCTGGTCGGCGTTGCGCACCTTGATGCCGCGGAAGTCGAAGTGCCCGAAGCGGTCCCGCACGAACGGCGTCGCGACCGGGCCGAGGTCGGCGACCTGGATGGTGACCAGCCGGTCCGCGGTGTCGTCGTGCGAGATCTCCTCGGCGGTGCCGGTCGCGGCGATGATCCGGACGCCCGGGTCCAGCAGCTGGTTGCCGTGCGTGTGGTCACCGTTGGAATGCGTGATCAGCGCCTGAGTGATCGGGGCGCCGTCGGTGATGGGCCGCATCGCGTCCAGCATCTCGCGTGTCAGCGGCAGGTCGAACAACGTGTCCACCAATAGCGACGCGCCGTCACCGGCGACCAAACCGGCGTTGCTCCAACCGAACCCGCCGTCCGGCAGCGTCCAGGCCCACACCCGGTCGCCGACCTCGTGCAGTCCGCGCGTGTAGGGCACCTTCGCGCGTGCCGGATTAACACGCACCGCCTCAGCAGCGGCCGCCGGATTCCGACGCGGCGCCAACGGCACCGGCGCCGGCGTGGATCGCACGGTCTGGCGGGTCTCCCCCAGCCCTTGCACCTGAAGAGTCACGACGTCTCCGTCACGCAACCAGCCCGGGAAGGACTCAGGCTCCCTCAGGTGCTCGACGAGGGTGCAGGTGGGCACGGTGCCGGACCCAATGACATCGCCGGGCCGCAACGTCACGCCACGCGAGGCGTAGGAAATGACCTCCCCGAAGGTCCAGTCCATGGTCCCGGTGGATCCGGTCCCGATCACGTTGTCGTTGACCATTGCCTTTACGTCGAGGCGGAGCTTGCCGTCCCGGCGAAAAGGCCCGAGTTCGTCGGGGGTGACCAGCCAAGGCCCCAGCGTGACTCCGCTGTCCTTGCCCTTGGCCTGCCCGATCCGCAGCTGACCTTCCAGCATCTGCAGGTCCCGCGCCGACCAGTCGTTGAAGATCATGTAGCCGATGATCGCCTGCTCGGCCTGCTCGATCGTCAAGTCGCGGCCGGAAACCCCGATGACCGCGGCGATCTCCAGTTCGAAGTCCTGCCAGGCGCTGCCGGGTGCCGACGGCGCATCGTCGTAAGGCCCCAAGACCGTTGCCGGACAGGCGAAGTAAAAGGCCGGTATCCGGTACCAGGTGTCCGCCAGCACCCGGCCGGCACCCGTCGCTTCCTGACAGTTGCGCATGTGGTCCAGGAAGCACAGGCTGTCGCGGATCGACGGCGGCCGCGGGATCGGCGCTGCCAGAGACACATCAGCTAAAGCCACCACCGCCGCCGGGGACGCTAACGCCGCCGCTCCGGCCGAACGCAGGCCATCCGGACCGCCACCGATCAGGTCGAGCAGCGTCGTTCCCGGCGGCAGGGCGTAGATCTCGTCACCGGAGAGCACCCCGGTCCGCTCGCCCTCGGGACTGCGGTAGGTAACCCATTTCATTCGCGCACCACCTCATTCGGATTCTTGTCGGGCCGTAACCCGCGCCAACTGGGCTGGCGGAGCCTGTTGTCCGGCGTCCACTCGCTGTAGCGCACCTCGCCGACCAGAGTTGGCCGCACAAAGGTAACTCCGCGGGCGTCCCGGGCGGGAAGTTTGGCGCTGAACGGCGATTCGTCCGTATGCAGCGGTTCCAGCGTCTTCTTCAGGTTCGCCAGGTCGCGGTCGGTGAAGCCGGTGCCGACCCGACCGGCGAACTGCAAACCGTCCGGGCCGGGAATGCCGACCACCAGCGCGCCGATGCCCCCACCGCGGCCCCCCTCGCCCTGCCGCCAGCCGCCGATGACGACTTCCTGGGTGTTCCAGTGCTTGTCCTTGATCCAGGACGCCGAGCGGCGGCCGGGCTGGTAAGTCGAGTCGCGCTTCTTGGCGACCACGCCCTCCCAGCCGCGCTCGGCCGAATATTCCAGCGCCTGGGAACCGTCACCGGGCAGCAGGTCGGGAACGATGAGATCGCCTGCCTCGCGCAGGGTTTCCAGCAACTGCCGGCGATCGGAGTACTTGGCCCGCAGCAGCGACCGGCCGTCCAGATACAGCAGGTCGAAGGCCCAGAATTCGATGCGGGTGGCGCGCACCCGGTTCTGCATCTGGTGAAAGCTGGGGACACCGTGCTCGTCAAGCGCCACCACCTCGCCGTCGAGCACCACGTGATGATCAGCGAGACTGGCTGCGACCGAACGCAACTGGGGGAACTCGTTAGTGACGTCCCGACCGCTGCGGGAGCGTAGCGCGACGCTGCCATGGTCGGCGTCGACAAGCAGCCGGTACCCGTCCCACTTGCCTTCGAACGCCCACGGGCCCTTCTTCAGACCGGCGACCGAACCGTGCGTCGTGAGCATGGGCGCGAGTCCGTCGAAATCGAAGACCTTCTGGTCCTTCATCCGGTGCGCCAGCCACTGGTCACCATTGGTCTGAATCAGCGCGTAGCGTCCGGAAATCCGGTTGCCGTGCAGAGTGACGATCACCTCCCCCTTCTCCGGACCGTCACGGAATTTCTCAGCCTCGTAAGTGCCGGCGTCCCAGATGATCACCTTTCCTGCCCCGTACTCCCCTTTGGGGATGGTGCCCTCGAAGCCGCCGTACTCCAGCGGGTGGTCTTCGGTGTGCACCGCCAGGTGATTCACCGACGTGGTCTCGGGCAGATTCTTCGGGATCGCCCAGGACACCAGCACCCCGTCACGTTCCAGCCGAAAGTCGTAGTGCAACCGGCGGGCGTGGTGTTCCTGGATGACGAACGTATTGTCATGTCCGGTGCCGGGTTTCGCCGACGGCACCGGCTCGGGAGTCTTGGACGCATCGCGCATGCTGCGGTACTTGCTCAACCGGTCCGCCACTGGTGCGTCCGCGTCGAGTTCGGCGAGCAGGTCTCCGTCGCGTGCTACCCGCTCCAGCACCTCGTCGTAACTGAGCTGGCGCACCTCCGGGTCGTCGAGTTCCTCCCAGGTGCGCGGCGCCGCGACCGTCGGATGTTCGCGCCCGCGTAGCGAATACGGCGCGATGGTGGTCTTGGCGCCACTGTTCTGACTCCAGTCCACGAACACCTTGCCGGCCCGCAGGCTCTTGGTCATGGTCGAGGTGACCAATTTCGGCATGGTCTTTTCCAGTTGTTGCGCAACGCGTTTGGCCAGCACACTGGCGCCGCGGCTACTCACCGGCTCGTCCAGCGGGCTGTAGAGGTGCAGGCCCTTGCTGCCGCTGGTCAGCGGATAGGTCCGCAACCCGATGTCGGCGATCAGGTCCCGCACTTCCCGTGCCACGTCAGCCAACTGCGCCATCGTCACGCCTTCGCCAGGGTCCAGGTCGAACACCAGCCGGGTGGCCGGGCCCGGTTTGAGGCTTTCACCGGCGCGGGTCCACTCCGCGACGAATCGCCACTGCGGGACGTGCACTTCCAGCGCCGCCTGTTGCGCGATCCACGCCAGCCCGTCGACGCTGTCGATGATCGGGTAGGTGGTGGTTCCGGAGCGGTGGCTGACGCTTGCGCGGGGCAGCCAGTCCGGCGCCGAGGAGGCCAGTTGCTTCTCGAAGAACGAATCGTGGTCCACACCGTTGGGCCAGCGTTTGCGGGTGGCCGGACGCCCGGCGACGTGCGGCAGCATCACCTCGGCGATGCCGGTGTAATAGTCGAAGATGTCGGCCTTGGTGGTGCCGGTGGCCGGATACAGCACCTTGTCGGCGTTGGTCAGCTTGACCTGCTGAGGAGACGCCGCGCCCATGCTTCTCAACGTAACGTGTCAGACATGGCGCGTGGGCTGGTCATCGGCGAAGCGCTGATCGACATCGTCGACGGGCGCTCCGAGCATGTCGGCGGCAGCCCGCTGAACGTCGCCGTCGGACTGGCAAGGTTGGGCCGCGACGTCGACTTCCTGACCCACATCGGCACCGATGCCTACGGCCGCACAATCGCTGAATACCTCAAAGAGGCTGGGGTGCAACTGGTCCCGGGCAGCGCTGATGCCGGCAAGACATCGACCGCGATGGCCACCATTGCTGCGGACGGCTCGGCCACCTACGAGTTCGACCTGGACTGGCGACTCGAAGGCACCCCGCCCGTCCCGCCGCCCCTGTTCGTGCACACCGGGTCCATCGCCGCCGTGCGCGAGCCCGGTTGCCTCGTCGTCGCGGCGCTGCTGGATGCCTACCGAATTTCGGCGACCATCACCTTCGACCCCAACGTGCGGCCGTCGCTGATCGCCGACCGCGACCAGGCCCGTCAACGCATCGACAATCTGATCGCCCGCGCAGACGTCATCAAGGTCAGTGACGAAGACCTGCGCTGGCTGGTGCCCGAGCGCGCGCCGTTGGACACGGCGCGCAGCTGGCTGGGCTGTGGACCGGCGATCGTGGCAGTGACGCAGGGCGCCCACGGGGCGTCGGCATTCTGCGCGGCCGGTGACACCGCGGTGCCCGCCAAACCGGTCGACGTCGTCGACACCGTCGGCGCCGGCGACGCGTTCATGGTCGGCCTGATCGACAGCCTCTGGGAACTCGGCCTGCTCGGCGGCGACCGGAAGAATGAGCTACGCGGCATCGGACTCGACCTGCTGACCTCAGCGCTGGATGTCGCGGCCACCGCGTCGGCGCTGACGGTCGCGCGCGCCGGGGCGGACCTACCGGATCGGGCCGCGCTGCGCGCGGGAACTCACCCTCGGGTGTCACCGGGTTACCCGGATACCCACGGGGCATACTGACAAAATGCGCTCCATCTGGAAAGGCTCGATCGCTTTCGGGCTCGTGAACGTGCCGGTCAAGGTGTACAGCGCCACCCAGGACCACGACATCAAGTTTCACCAGGTGCACGACAAGGACAACGGCCGCATCCGCTACAAGCGTGTGTGCGAGGTATGCGGAGAGGTCGTCGAATACAGCCATATCGCCCGAGCCTTCGAATCCGACGACGGCAAGAGTGTGATCATCACCGACGACGACATCGCGACCCTGCCCGAGGAACGCAGCCGGGAGATCGAAGTACTGGAGTTCGTTCCGGCCAGCGAGGTCGACCCGATGTTGTTCGACCGCAGCTACTTTCTGGAGCCCGATTCGAAATCCTCCAAATCCTATGTGCTGCTGGCCAAGACGCTCGCCGAGACGGACCGTATGGCGATCGTGCACTTCTCGCTGCGCAACAAGACACGGCTGGCGGCCTTGCGGGTCAAGGATTTCGGCAAGCGTGACGTCATGGTGATCCACACCCTGCTGTGGCCGGACGAGATCCGCGACCCGGATTTCCCGGTGCTCGACAAAGAGGTGGAGATCAAACCGGCCGAGCTGAAGATGGCCGGGCAGGTGGTGGAGTCGATGGCCGACGACTTCGACCCGGACCGCTACCACGACACCTACCAGGAGCAGTTGCAGGAACTGGTCGACGCCAAACTCGAAGGCGAAGAAGCGTTTACAGTCGAAGAACAACCGACCGAACTCGATGAGACCGAAGACGTCTCCGATCTACTCGCCAAGCTGGAGGCCAGCGTCAAGGCACGCTCGGGCGCCGCGAAGGAACCGGCTGACAAAGAGCCGGCGAAAAAGGAACCGGCGAACAAGGCACCCGCCAAAGCGGCGAAGAAGACTCCGGCAAAGAAGGCTCCCGCCAAGAAGACTGCGGCCAAGAAGGCCGGCACCAAAGCCACCAGCAAATGAGCATCCGGAGTAGGCTCATCGTGCTGCCGACCCCTCGAGGAGTTGCCGTGAAGTTCACTCGATTTGGCGTCGCGCTCAGCCTGCTAGTCGTCAGCGCGCTGGTGCTGTCGGGATGTGGCGGCAATTCCGGGAAATCGGCGTCGTCGTCATCGAGTGCCGCGCCGGTCGTCCCGGTCAACTGCGGCGGTAAGAAGAAGATCCTGGCCGGTGGCTCGACCGCGCAGAAGAACGCGATGGAGCAGTTCGTCTACGCCTACATCCATGCCTGTCCCGGCCACACGCTGGACTATGCCGCCAACGGCTCGGGCGCCGGCATGAAAGCGTTCCTCGGCAACGAAACCGACTTCGCCGGCTCCGACTCCCCGATGAATCCCGACAAGGGCGAACCGGACCGGGCCCGCGAGCGGTGCGGCTCGGCGGCATGGGACATCCCAGTCGTCTTCGGCCCGATCGCGGTGACCTACAACATCAACGGGGTCAATTCGCTCAGCCTGGACGGACCCACCATCGCCAAGATCTTCAACGGCGCGATCACCAGGTGGGACGACCCGGCCATCAAGGCGCTCAACCAGAGCACGAACCTGCCGCCGACGCCGATCCACGTCGTATTCCGCGGCGACCAGTCCGGCACCACCGACAACTTCCAGCGCTACCTCGACGCCGCCTCCAACGGCGCCTGGGGCAAAGGCACGGGGCAGGCGTTCAACGGCGGCGTCGGCGAAGGCGCTGCCGGCAACGACGGTACGTCGCAGGCCATGAAACGAACCGACGGGTCAATCACCTACAACGAGTGGTCCTTCGCGGTGGGGCATCAATTGAACATGGCCCAGGTCATCACCTCGGCCGGCCCGCAGGCGGTCTCGATCAGCGCCGAGACGGTGGGCAAGACGATCGCCGGGGCCACCTTCAAACCCGGCAGCGACACCAACGACCTGATTGTCGACACGTCGTCCTTCTACAAGCCGACCCAGGCCGGCGCCTACCCGATCGTGTTGGTCACCTACGAGATCGTCTGCTCGAAGTATCCCGACAGCCCAACGGGCCAGGCGGTTAAGGCGTTCATGCAAGCCACAATTGGCGACGGCCAAATCGGTTTGGATGAGTATGGATACATCCCGCTGCCCAACTCGTTCCAATCGAAATTGGTGCCGGTCGTCAACGCCATCGCGTGACCTTCGGTGACCGGGACGCGTTGCGTCACCGCCGCTTCCACCGCGGGCAGCGACTGTCATTGGCCAGCAACGGATTTCGACGCGTATAATTAGTCGGCGGCGAGCCCCCCACCGGGCGCGCCGTTACTCACTCGTGATTCAAAATTCATGCTGAGTCGCCGGATTTTGTTGTGTGCCTCCGCTCGGAGGATTTACCGTGTGTTAACTATCAGTTTCAGCGCGGCGGCGCCGGTGGCGTCGGCCGGGCGGAGGAGGCATCGACGGTGACCAACACCGGGTCGGAATCGCGGGTCGGGTCACTCTTTGGTCCCTATCAGTTGGTGCGCCTGATCGGCCGCGGCGGGATGGGTGAGGTGTACGAAGCCGAAGACACCCGCAAGCACCGGGTGGTGGCGCTCAAGCTCATCTCGACGCAGTTCTCCAACAACCCGGTGTTCCGATCCCGTATGCAGCGGGAGGCGGACATCGCCGGCCGGCTCAATGAGCCGCACATCGTGCCGATTCATGACTACGGCGAACTCGACGGGCACTTCTTCGTGGAGATGCGCCTCATCGACGGGGTGTCACTGCGGTCCATGCTGACCCAGTTCGGGCCCCTCACCCCGGCCCGGACGGTCGCGATCATCCGGCAGGTCGCGGCGGCACTGGACGCCGCACACGCCAGCGGCATCACACACCGCGACGTCAAGCCGGAGAACATCCTGGTGGCCCAGAACGACTTCGCCTACCTCGTGGACTTCGGCATCGCCCGCGCGGCGCACGACCCCAACCTGACCCAGAGCGGGATGGCCGTCGGCACCTACAACTACATGGCTCCGGAACGGTTCACCGGCGACGACGTCACGTACCGGGCCGACATCTACGCGCTGGCCTGCGTGCTGGGCGAGTGCCTGACCGGGGCGCCGCCCTACCGAGCCGACAGCGTCGAGCGCCTGATCGCCTCGCACCTGATGGAGCCGGTGCCGCGGCCCAGCGTCCTGCGCCCGGGCCGCGTGCCCGCGGCACTCGACCACGTGATCGCCAAGGGCATGGCCAAGAACCCCAACGACCGGTACATGACCGCCGGCGACCTCGCGATCGCCGCGCACGAGGCGCTCAGCACGCCCGAACAGCGCCAGGAAGCCACCATCCTGCGCCAGGGTGACAACGAAACGCTGATGCTTCCCGCGGTCGACCCGGGTGCGGGCGGCTGGTCCAGCCAGGGCGGCTCGGGTTCCTACCCGAGCAGTCCCGCGACCATGCGGGCCCCGGTTCCGCAGTTCCGCACCGGCGACGAGACGATGGCGCAGCCACTGCCGTCCAACACCGGCGGCTGGCGGGAGAGGCCCCAGAACAACTCGGATCAGTTCACCCAGGCCGCCCCGGTGGCCGCCGCCGGCTGGGCCAGTCATCCCGGCGTCGCCCCGTCGGGTCCCGTCCCCATGCGTCCACCGCCGTACCAGCAGCCATCTCAACCGCACCCGACGACGTCGCCGGCACCGCCACCGAAGCCGAAGAAGTCACGCAAGGCGCTGATCATCGGCGCCGCCGCCGCGGCCGTCCTGCTGGTCGTCATCGCGGCCACGGCGTTCTTCCTCAGCGGCTCCGACGGCAACGGATCCTCGACCCAGAGTGCAACCGGCCAGCAGGTGATGCCGTTCAACGGCCTCAATTTCCGTTTCGCCCCGGGCGGGGTCGCGGTCGACCCCAGCGGCACCGTCTACGTGACCAACCAGACGATGTACGGCCGCGTCGTGACGTTGCCGGACGGATCCACCTCGCCGACGGTTAAGCCGTTCAACGGGCTGTACGAACCGCAGGGTATCGCCGTGGACGCGGCCGGCAAGATCTATGTCAGTGACTTCAACAACCGGGTGGTGGCACTCGCGGGCGGGTCGAACAACCAGGTGGTGCTGCCGTTCAACGGGCTCAACTACCCAGAGGGCGTGGCGGTCGACCCGCAGGGCAACGTCTACGTCGCCGACCGCGGCAACAACCGGGTGCTCAAGCTGGCGGCGGGCAGCAACGCGCAGACCGAGTTGCCGTTCAACGGGCTGAAGAATCCCGACGGGGTGGCCGTCGACAGCGACGGCAACATCTACGTCACCGACACCGACAACAACCGGGTACTGAAGCTGGACGCCGGAACCAGCAACCAGTCCGAGTTGCCGTTCACCGGCATGAGCGCGCCGTGGGGGATCACCGTCGACGGCGCGGGCAACGTCTACGTCACCGAGCATGACAACAACGTGGTGGCGAAGTTGCCGGCCGGCGCGACCGCCTCGGTTGAGTTGCCGTTCTCCGGCCTGAACACCCCGCTGTCGGTGGCCGTGGACAAGAAGGGCAACGTCTACGTCGCCGACCGCGGCAACGGCCGGGTGTTGCGTCTCCCGCCCGGCTCGTGAGCCGGCTCAGCGCCGCCGGGTGGCCAGGAACCGCATCCCCGCCGCCGACAGGTTGATCACGGCGACGATGATGATCAGGGTCAGCGCCGCACCCCAGACACGCAGGAAACCGGCGTGTTCGGGGTTGGTGAGCTCGGTGTAGATCAGTAGCGGCAGCGATGCCATGTTGCCGTTGAAGATGTCGTAGTTGATCGACCGGCTGTAGCCCACCAGCACCAGCACCGGGGCGGTCTCGCCGATCACTCGGGCGACCGCCAGCAGCACGCCGGAGATGATGCCCGGAGTCGCGATCGGCGCCACGATCCGCACGATCGTCTTCCACTTCGGAACGCCCAGTGCGTAACTGGCTTCGCGCAATTCGTCGGGCACCAGTCGCAGCATCTCCTCGGTGGAACGCACCACCACCGGCAGCATCAGCAGCACCAGCGCCAACGACACGGCGAAGGCGCTCTGCTGCAACCCGAGCGTGGCGATCCAGAGGCTGAAGATGAACAGCGCGGCCACGATCGACGGGACCCCGGCCAGCACGTCCACCATGAACGTCGTCACCCGCGCCATCCGACTGGTCCCGTATTCGACCAGATAGACCGCGGTCATCAGACCCAGCGGCACCGCGATCACCGCCGCCACACCGGCCTGCGCCACGGTCCCGTACAAGGCCTGGTACACGCCGCCGGTGAATTCCTCGGGCAACACACCCCGCAGCGAGTGCGTCCACCAGTCCATCTGTACGACCGCGTGCCAGCCGCGCGCGATCACCACCGCCAGCAGCCATACCAGCGGCACCAGCGCGATAAGGAACGAGGCGACGAAGAAGCCGGTCGCGACGTTGTTGGTGATCCGGCGCCGCAGACTCAGGTGCCGGTACAACATCGCCTTGACCGGCTGTTCGAGCGCGGTGGCACTGACCTGGCTCACCCGTTGACCTTTCCGCCGGCGATCGCGCGTGCCGCAGCGTTGACCATGAAGGTCAGCACGAACAGTGCGAATCCGGCCGAAATGTAGGCGCCAGTCGGCAGCGGCGCACTGAATTCTGATGCGGCAGAGGCGATTTTGGAGGCAAACGTGTAGCCGCCGTCGAACAGCGACCAATTCCCGGGCTTGGCGGCCGATCTCAGGATGATCAGCACCGCCACCGTTTCGCCCAACGCACGTCCCAGACCCAGCATCGAGGCAGCGATCACCCCGCTGCGGCCGAACGGCAGCACGGTCATCCGTATTACTTCCCACTTCGTCGCGCCCAGGGCCTGCGCGGCTTCGATCTGCATCGGGGGGGTCTGGCGGAACACCTCGCGCGACACCGAGGTGACGATCGGCAGGATCATCACCGCCAGGACGATGCCGGCGGTGAAGATCGTGCCGCCCCCGGCGAGCGAGACGTTGCCGCTTTTGAACAGAAACAGCCAGCCCAGGTTCTTGTTGAGGACGGTGGCAACCGGCAGCAGTTTCGGCGCCAATACGAAGATGCCCCACAACCCGAAGATGATCGACGGGACCGCGGCCAGCAGATCGACCATCGCCCCGAACGGCCGGGCCAGCCGCTTCGGGGCGTACTGGGTGACGAACACGGCGATACCGACGGCAATCGGGACCGCCAGCGCCAGGGCGGTGACCGAACTGAGCACGGTGACCATGAACAGATCGCGGATCCCGAAGGCCAGCTTGTTGGCGGAGGTGTCGAACTGCGCGCTGGTGAAGAAGTTGGCCTGATTCGCCTGCAATGACGGAATCGCCTTGATCAGCAGGAACACCGCGATCAGCACGATCGCTACCACGATGGTGCTCCCGGCCGCCGAGGCGACCAGCTGAAACAGGCGGTCCGCCCGCCGTGCCGCGCGCGCGTCTACCTCCGCTAGCGCATGCTTAGCTAGCGGGGCTTTGACCACGTGAACCTCAGATCAGGAGATCGCGTTGACCGCGGTCGACAGCCTCGACTTGAACGAGTCCGGGATGGGGACGTAACCGTTGTCACCCAGCCCATTCTGGCCACCGCCGATGGTCGACTGCAGGAACGCCTTCACCGCCGTCCCGACCTGCGCGTCCGGGTACTTCGAGCAGACGATCTCGTAGGTGGCCAGCACGATCGGGTACGAACCGGGCTGCGTGGGCCGGTAGAACGAGAGCGTGTCGAGTACCAGGTCGTTGCCCTGACCAGAGATCGTGGCGCCGGCGATCGTCTTGCCGACGGAGTCGGTGCCGATGGCAACCGGCTCCGGACCGGCCGAGGTGATGATCTTGGCGATGTTCAGGCGCTGGCCCTGGGCGAACGACCACTCGTTGTAGGTGATGGATCCTTCGGTGCTCTTGATGGCCGCCGAGGTGCCGTCGTTGCCCTTGGCGCCTTCGCCGACGCCGCCCTTGAAGGCCTTACCGGCGCCCTTGTCCCACGCGCCGTTGGAGGCCGCGCCCAGGTAGCGCTGGAAGTTGTCCGTGGTTCCGGACTCGTCGCTACGGAACACCACGTGGATCGGCGTGGCGGGCAGGTTGGTGCCCGAGTTGATGGCCGCGATCGCCGGGTCGTTCCAGGTGGTGATGGCGCCGCTGAAGATCTTGGCCAGGGTGGTCCCGTCGAGGTTCAGCGAACTGACGCCGCCGATGTTGTAGGTCACCGCGATGGGGCCGAACACCACCGGCAGGTTCCAGGCCGGCGCGTCGCCGCAACGCTTCTGTGCCGCCGCCGCCTCGTCCTTGCCGAGCGGAGAGTCAGAGCCACCGAAATCGGTTTGGTTGCCATTGAATTCGCTGATTCCGGCACCGGATCCGTTGCCGGTGTAGTTCAGCGTCTGGCCGGGACAGGCCGATTCGAAGGCCTTGACGAACCGGGTCATCGCGTTGGCCTGCGCGGTGGAGCCGCTGGCCTTCAGCGTCTTCTTGCCACCGCAGCTCACGCTGCCCGACGAGCCGCCCGACGTTCCCTGACCTCCCCCACCGGCGTTGTTGTCACTACCGCACGCAGACAACACCAGTGCACCCGAGGCCAGCACTCCGAGCGCGGCGCCAAATCGGTTGAGTTTCAATTCACTTCCTATCGGTAGATATGAAACATACTAACCGCCGCCCCTCCGCCACGGCTTGTCCGACCAGACCCTTTCCTCACTCCCTTGCCGCTACATTAACAACAGGTAACGGCCGGTGAAAGAGTCGACGAAAGCGACGTTGCGCCACTCGCCGCCTCGCGCCCCACCAGCAGGCTCGCTGGAGCCGCCCCGGGCCGGCCTGTCCGTGTTGTCCAAAGATATTGCCGCTCATAGATTTTCGTCGCCACCATTTGAAAGCCGAGCGGGAACGAACGAAGCCGGCGAGCCGCGACGCCGTCCTGGCCCCGGGTGCCTCGACCTACAACATTGCCGTTGAGTTCGTCGAATGACCCGTTGTTTTCGTTCCCCGATGTCCCCGATTCGACGGTCCCGACCATGCTGACGACCCCATCTGATAATGAGTCGGTCCGGCCCAATTTATTTCCGCGAATGTATTGGCACCCGACATTAACCGAGACGCCGTTGCTGTCGCTTCGCTCACCCGTGTTGACCCCGCCGCAGCGCGAGCGTTGCGCGATCGGATTCCCGGCAGCCCACGAAACTTGCTGGATCAGAACCGATTCACCCACATCACCGTTAAGAACCGACGGATGGAGGCGATGCCACAGCGGTGCGGCAAGATCCGTGACCCGCAGGCGCCTTTACTTTGCCAGTGCTTTTGTCCAGCGTCTGTGCATCGCATTTGTGGACCCGCGCTAATGTCCGTCGTAATGCGGTGCACCCTTCTGCATATACCGTGTCCATTAGTTTTACAGTGACCGCTGGTCACATAACGTTTCGATAACAAAGCCATTCTTGGGCGCCGTTATTCGCGCCTTCCCCGCTAGCTTGGGCGCTTACGCGCTCGGCTCAAAGACGACCGGCAAGAGCCTCGCGCTCGGGTTTCGTCGCGGCGCCCCGGCATTGCCCGCCGGCGCCGAACTGTCGGCAAGGGCAACTAACGATGGTCGAAAAATGCTTATACGGAGGGGGTTTCGTGATGCGCACCGACACGGGAGGCTCAGCGTGGCACTGGTAGGACGCTACCTCATCGACACCAGCGCCGCCGCCAGGATGTCCCACCCGGAGGTGTCACGCCGGTTGCGCGCACTGCTCGCCACCGGGGTCGTCGCCACCACCGCGTCGCTGGACGCCGAAGCGTTCGCCGCGGTTCCCGGACAGGACGAATACGAGGAACGGTTGGCAGACCACCGCGCAACCCGGGAATACCTGCCCACCAATGACGAGCACTGGCACACCGCTCTGGGCGCGCAGCGAGCGCTGGCGAAGACCGGCGTGCACAACACGGTCGACATCGCCGATCTGCTGACCGCCGCGCTCGCGTCGGCTCACAAACTCGTCGTGGTGCACTACGACGACTGTTTCGAAACGGCAGCAACGGTATTGACGTTCCAGCACCGGTGGGTGGTGCCGCGCGGCTCTCTTTAGGGGCCTGCTGCGTTACGTTTCCGGGGCGGTGTGACAAACTAGAACCTGTTACAGAATTCTCCCGGGACGGCGCCCCCGTTTCGGCCGTCAACTGAAACGAGGCCCTCGTGATCCTCGACAGGTTCCGTCTGGACGACAAAGTCGCAGTCATCACCGGAGGCGGTCGCGGCCTGGGTGCGGCCATGGCCGTGGCGTTCGCCGAAGCCGGTGCCGACGTCGTCATTTCGTCCCGAACCCAATCCCAGTTGGACGAAGTGGCCGAGCAGGTTCGCGCGACCGGGCGCCGCGCCCACGTCGTCACCGCCGACCTGGCGCATCCGGAAGACACCGCCAAGCTGGCCGGTGCGGCCGTCGAAGCGTTCGGGAAACTAGACATCGTCGTCAACAACGTCGGCGGCACGATGCCCAACACGCTGCTGACCACATCGACCAAGGACCTCAAGGACGCCTTCACGTTCAACGTCGCCACCGCGCACGCCCTCACCGTCGCGGCCGTGCCGTTGATGCTCGAGCACTCCGGCGGCGGCAGCATCATCAACATCACCTCGGCCATCGGCCGGTTGGCCGGGCGGGGCTTCGCCGCCTATGGCACCGCCAAGGCCGCCCTGTCCCACTACACCCGGCTGACGGCGCTGGACCTGTGCCCGCGCATCCGGGTGAACGCGATCGCGCCGGGGTCGATCCTGACCTCGGCGCTCGACGTCGTGGCGGGCAACGAAGAGCTGCGGGCCCCGATGGAGAAGGCGACACCACTGCGCCGTCTCGGTGATCCGCTCGATATCGCCGCTGCCGCAGTCTATTTGGCCTCACCCGCCGGCGGCTTCCTGACCGGGAAGACGCTCGAGGTCGACGGTGGCCTCACCTACCCCAACCTCGACATCCCCGTCCCGGATCTCTAAGGAGCCGATAATGGCAATACGCGTCGTCCAACTCGGCACCGGCAACGTCGGCGTTCATTCACTCAAGGCTCTGATCAGCAACCCGGAATTCGAGCTCACCGGCGTCTGGGTGTCCTCAGATGCCAAGGCGGGCAAGGACGCAGCCGAGCTTGCCGGCCTCGACGGGTCCACTGGCATACTGGCGACGACCGATCTGGATGCCGTGCTGGCCACGCAACCGCAGTGTGCCGTCTACAACGCCATGGCGGACAACCGACTGCCCGAGGCGCTGGAAGACTACCGGCGTGTCCTGGCGGCCGGGATCAATATCGTGGGCAGCGGCCCGGTCTTCCTGCAGTACCCATGGCAGGTGCTGCCCGAGGAGTTGATCAAGCCGATCGAAGACGCTGCGCGCGAGGGCAATTCGAGCCTGTTCGTCGGCGGCATCGACCCCGGCTTCGCCAACGACTTGTTGCCCATGGCCTTGGCCGGTACCTGTCAGAGCGTCGAGCAGGTCCGTTGCATGGAGATCGTCGACTACGCCACCTACGACAGCGCCGTCGTCATGTTCGACGTGATGGGCTTCGGCAAGCCACTCGATGAAACTCCGATCCTGCTGCAACCCGGGGTGCTGAGCCTGGCCTGGGGTTCGGTGGTCCGGCAACTTGCTGCGGGACTTGGTATTTCGCTCGATGAGGTCACCGAGAAATACGAACGGGTGCCGGCGCCCGAAGCCTTCGACATCGCGTCGGGCCACGTCCCCGAGGGCAGTGCCGCGGCGTTACGGTTCGAGGTGCTGGGCATGGTCGGTGGCCGGCCCGCGGTAGTGCTCGAACACATCACCCGATTGCGTGAGGATCTGTGCCCGGAGTGGCCGCAGCCCGCGCAGCCCGGGGGTTCCTATCGGGTCGAGATCACCGGTGAGCCGTCGTACGCCATGGACATCTGCCTGAGCAGCAGGCGCGGCGACCACAATCATGCGGGGCTGGTCGCGACCGCGATGCGGGTGGTCAACGCGATTCCTTCGGTGGTCGCTGCCGCGCCCGGCATTCGGACCACCCTGGATCTGCCGCTGATCCCGGGGCGGGGTCTCTACCTGCCGGCTGACTGATCGCCCCCGGCGGTGGCAGTTGCTGACGGCGGTATTCTCACCGCGAAAACGCCACCACCAACCCGGACGGGCAGGTAAACAACCTTGACTTCAGCAGACGGTCTCCGCGCCCTGTTCATCAACGCCACCCTCAAGCGTTCTCCCGAACTTAGCCATACCGACGGCCTGATCGAGCGTAGCTCGGGCATCATGCGTGAGCAGGGCGTCGAGGTCGACACCCTGCGCGCGATCGACCACGACATCGCCACCGGCGTGTGGCCTGACATGACCGAACATGGCTGGCAGTCAGACGAATGGCCCACTCTGTACGAACGGGTGCTGGCCGCCGACATTCTGGTGCTGTGCGGACCAATCTGGCTGGGCGACAACAGCTCAGTGATGAAGCGGGTGATCGAGCGTCTCTACTCGTGCTCGCATCTGCTCAACGACGCCGGGCAGTACGCCTACTACGGACGGGTCGGCGGATGTCTGATCACCGGCAATGAGGACGGCGTCAAGCATTGCGCGATGAACATCCTGTACAGCCTGCAGCACCTGGGGTACACGATCCCGCCGCAGGCCGACGCGGGGTGGATCGGGCCGGCCGGCCCGGGACCGTCCTACCTCGACCCGGGGTCGGGCGGTCCAGAAAATGACTTCACCAACCGCAACACCACCTTCATGACCTACAACCTGATACACGTCGCGCGGATGCTGAAGGCCAACGGCGGCATACCGGCCGAGGGAAACCAGCGCACGCAGTGGGACGCCGGCTGCCGCCCGACTTTCGCCAACCCGGAATACCGCAGCTAGGACGGGCGATGCCGGCGGCGAACCAGGTTTCGGTTAACCTAACTTTTTACTTCGAACAGTAGGGATAGGTCGCGACCTTGGCGCAGGAGACCACTGTCACGGACAAGGCAGGCTCGGACCGCGCGGGCTGGTATCTGCTGGGGCCTGCGTTCGTCGCCGCGATCGCCTATGTCGACCCGGGAAACGTCGCGGCCAACGTGAGCTCGGGCTCGAAGTTCGGGTATCTGCTGCTGTGGGTCATCGTCGCCGCGAATGTGATGGCCGGCCTGGTGCAGTATTTGTCGGCCAAGCTCGGGCTGGTCACCGGGCATTCGCTGCCCGAGGCGATCGGCCGGGGCATGGGCCGTCCGGCCCGGCTGGCCTACTGGGCCCAGGCCGAGATCGTAGCCATGTCAACCGATGTCGCCGAAGTGATCGGCGGGGCCATCGCGTTGCGCATCCTGTTCGGGCTGCCGCTGCCGATCGGCGGGCTGATCACCGGCGCCATCTCCCTGGTGCTGCTGCTGATCAAAGACCGGCGCGGCCAGCGCCTGTTCGAGGTGGTCATCACGGGCTTGCTGCTGGTGATCGCCCTGGGGTTCACGGCCAGCTTCTTCGTCGCCACGCCGCCGGCCGGGGAGGTGATGTCCGGCTTGGTGCCGCGCTTCCAGGGAACCGAAAGCGTCTTGCTGGCCGCCGCCATCCTGGGCGCCACCGTGATGCCGCACGCGGTCTATCTGCATTCCGGTCTGTCCCGCGACCGGCACGGGCAGCCCGAGGCGGGTGCCGCCCGGCGGCGGTTGCTGCGTGTCACCCGCTGGGACGTCGGCGTGGCGATGGTGATCGCCGGCGGGGTGAATGCCGCGATGCTACTGGTCGCTGCCTTCAACATGCGCGGCCACGGAGACGTGGCCTCCATCGACGACGCGTACGCCGCGGTACGCGACACGATGGGGCCGATAATCGCGGTGCTGTTCGCGATCGGCTTGCTCGCCTCGGGGTTGGCGTCGTCCTCGGTGGGCGCCTACGCAGGGGCGATGATCATGCAAGGGCTGCTGCACTGGTCGGTGCCGATGGTGGTGCGACGCCTCGTCACCTTGGGTCCGGCGATAGCGCTGCTGGCATTGAACGTCGACCCCACGAGAACCCTGGTGCTCTCCCAGGTGGTGCTGTCGTTCGGGATCCCGTTCGCGGTGCTGCCACTGGTCCGTCTGACCGCCAACCGAAAGCTGATGGGCAGCGATGCCAATCATCCCGCCACGACGGTCGTTGGTTGGGTGGTCGCGGTGATGATTAGTCTGCTTAACGTGGCACTGATCTATCTGACGGTGACGGGCTGAATGCCGGTCCGCCGGCACCTTTACTTCGCATACGGATCCAACCTGTGCGTGCGACAGATGGCGGCACGCTGTCCCGATGCCGGTGACCCGCGCCCGGCGGTGCTGTCCGATCACGACTGGCTGATCAACGAGCGCGGCGTGGCCACGGTCGAACCGTGCCCGGGAAGCGAAGTGCACGGCGTGCTGTGGCGGCTTTCCGACCGTGACCTGACCGTCCTGGACAGCGCCGAGGGTGTGCCGGTGCGTTACCGCAGGGATCAGCTGGATGTGCACACCCCATCGGGACCCTCGCCGGCGTGGGTGTACATCGACCACCGGGTGACCCCCGGACCTCCCCGGCCCGGTTACCTGTCACGCATCATCGATGGCGCCAATCACCATGGGCTGCCGCAACGCTGGATCGACTTTCTGCACCGCTGGGATCCGACGCGGTGGCCGCATCCCTTGTCTGCCAACGGGGATGGGCCGCAGTCGCTTTCAGAGTTATTGAGCGAGCCGGGCATGGTGGAGGCAAGCCGGTTGCGGTCGCGGTTCGGATTTCTCGCCATCCACGGCGGCGGTCTGGAGCAGATGACCGACGTGATCGCCGAGCGGGCCGCCCGGGACGCGGACGCGTCGGTGTACGTGCTGCGCCATCCCGACCGCTATCCGCACCACCTGCCGTCGTCGCGGTTCGATCCGGCCGAGTCTGCCCAGCTGGCGGCGTTCCTCGACCACGTCGACGTCGCTGTCTCGCTGCACGGGTACGGCCGTATCGGGCGCGGCACGCAACTGCTGGCCGGCGGGCGTAACCGTGCACTCGCGTCGCACGTGGCAGGACATGTCCAGTTGTCGGGGTATGAGGTGGTCACCGATCTCGAGGCCATCCCTGCGGCGCTGCGGGGCTTGCACCCGGACAACCCGGTGAACCGGGTACGGGACGGTGGGACGCAGCTGGAACTGCCGGTTCGGGTCCGAGGTTTGAGCCCACGCAGCCCCCTCCCGGGCGCTGATGGTTGGTCACCGGTGACGGTCAGTTTGGCGCAAGGTTTGGCAGCGGCGGCCCGTTCGTGGCAGTCGCCTTCGGAGTGATGGAGGTTGTTGGTGGACAAGGATTTCCGATTCGGCTTGAGCATCCGCTACTTCAGGTCGCGGGAGGCGCTGGTGGACATCGCCAAGCGGGCCGAGGATCTCGGATTCGACGTGCTCTGCGTGCCCGACCATCTCGGTGCGGCCGCGCCGTTTCCCACGTTGACGGCGGCGGCCATGGTCACCGAGCGGATCCACCTGAGCATGTACGTGCTCAACGCCGCGTTCTACAAGCCGGCGCTGTTGAGCCGCGACATCGGGGCACTGGACATTCTCAGCGACGGACGCCTGGAGGTGGGACTCGGAACCGGTTACGTCCGTGAGGAATTCGAAGCTGCCGAGTTGCCATACCCGAGCGCCGGAGCGCGCGTCGACTATCTGCAACACATGACCGAATACTTGACCGAGCATCACCCGCGGGTGCCGATCATGATCGCCGGCAGCGGCGACCGGGTGATGACGCTGGCCGCCCGGCACGCCGACATCATCGGGCTCACCGGCGCGAAGGTGCGCGACGTGGAAGACCCGCTGGCCGAGCGCATCGAGTTCGTCCGCACCGCGGCGGGTGATCGGTTCAGCGCGCTCGAACTGAACCTCGTCATCACCGCGGTGCCCGGCCCGGACGAGACCATTCCCAACCTGTCTTTGACCAGGCGCAACGCGCCCGATCGCTCCGATGAGGAGCTGCTGGCCATGCACTCGGTGCTGAGCGGATCCCCTCGCGAGATGGCGGAAAAATTGGCAGGGCATCGGGAGAAATACGGCGTCACCCACTTCACCGTGCAGGACAACCACATCGACAACTTCGCCAATGTGATCGCCGAACTGCGCTGATCAGTGAGCGGTCTCCGGTCGGGGCCGCGCCCGGTAAGCTCAGCCCGTCGCCCCCGTAGCTCAGGGGATAGAGCACGGCTCTCCTAAAGCCGGTGTCGCAGGTTCGAATCCTGCCGGGGGCACCATCTGACCAGTGCAGATGTAATCCCGCACAAGATTTGCACAATTAGCCAGCGGCGTAGCTCCAATCCGATTGGAGACACCGCGTGACCACCACTGAAACCCCAGCCCCAGCGCTCCCGCCTGGTGCTGATCGTTCGACAGGGTTCGATTCCGATGGCCTACGGGTGGTGTTCGGCCCCCGGCATCCGGTCAGGGCGGAAGGCCGGATCGTCACGGCCTGCATGCAGGACCATGACGGGAGGATCGTCGTGTCCGGGGAGGAAGCCCCCGGCGTCATCGTCGTCTGCGATGAAGGTCTGACGCCGGCCGAGGCCCGCGAGATGGCCGAACGGCTTATCGACGCCGCGCGTCTAGCTGAAACGTGGACGGTTACGTGGAACAGGGACCTGAAACGGAAATCAGGACTCGCCCACCCCTGCCGAAACGCTCAGGCGGCCCAGCGATGACAAAAGTGGCTCTTCGCAGATGAGGGTGTAGGGGTGCTCGGCGCGTCGTTGTCGGGATAGGGGTCGAGGTCTTCCGAAGATGGG
>NZ_LKTM01000364.1 GCF_001417955.2 Mycobacterium gordonae
CTGACCGGCGGTGCCGGTGGCTCCGGCGGCAGCGCGACCTCCATCGTGGGCCCGCCGGCCGGCGGTACGGGCGGAGCCGGCGGGTCCGGCGGATTGTTCGGCACCGGCGGAAGCGGCGGAACGGGCGGGCTGTCGCTGTTCGGCGCGGGTGGCGTCGGCGGCAACGGCGGAAGCGGCGGCTCGTTGTCGGGTGCGGGCGGAGCCGGCGGCGCCGGCGGCACCAGTGGTGTCGCCACCGGGGGCGCCGGAGGTAGCGGCGGGAACGCCGGCATGTCATTCGGCGACGGCGGCGCGGGCGGGGCCGGCGGCTACGGCCTGGCCGGCGGCGGTGACGGCGGCACCGGCGGCAAGGCCGGACAATTCGGAAGCGGCGGCAGCGGCGGCAACGGCGGCCAATCCGACCCGGGGACCGGCACCGGCGGCGACGGGGGCGACGGGGGCGGCGCCGTCGTCGTCGGCGACGGCGGCAATGGGAGCAACGCCGGCACCGGCAGTGCCCCGGGAACCCCCGGTCCGGGCGGGACGGGCGGCTCAGTGTTGGGCGAGAACGGCCGCGACGGCCTGCCGTGACATGCGTCGACATACTGTCGAGAGTCTCAACGCCGTGTAAGCTGCCTGCGTGACCACCTCCCCGGCGAACAAGGCTTCGCTCCCGCGGGGACGGCGCACGGCACGGCCATCCGGGGATGAGCGCGAGCTGGCGATCCTCGCCACTGCCGAGCGACTGCTGGAAGATCGCCCGCTGGCCGACATCTCGGTGGACGACCTGGCCAAGGGCGCCGGAATCTCCCGGCCCACGTTCTACTTCTACTTCCCGTCCAAGGAAGCGGTGCTACTGACTCTGCTGGACCGCGTCGTCAACGAGGCCGACTCGGCCCTGCAAGCCCTGGCCGACCGCCTGGAAACCGGGCGCGACGACATGTGGCGCACCGGTATCAACGTGTTCGTGCAAACGTTCGGATCCCACCGGGCCGTCATCCGGGGCGGTCAAGGCGTCCGGGCGATCAACGCTGAGGCGCGGCAGTTGTGGTCCACCTTCATGCAGAAGTGGATCGCCCACACCGCATCGATCATCGAAGCCGAACGCGAGCGGGGAGCCGCACCCGAAACCTTGCCCGCCCTCGAGCTGGCAACCGCGCTGAACCTGATGAACGAGCGCGCGCTGTCGGCGTCGTTCCTGGCCGAGGAGCCGTCGGTTCCGGAGGCCAATGTGCTGGACACCCTGGTGCACATCTGGGTCAGCGCCATCTACGGCGAACAACGCTGACCCTGTCAGACCCGCGTGCGAACATATGTTCGTGCGCTGTGAGGCGTCCATTCTGCACGCGGACCTGGATTCGTTCTATGCCTCCGTCGAACAGCGGGACGACCCCGGGTTGCGGGGTCGCCCGGTCATCGTCGGTGGTGGCGTCGTGCTGGCCGCCAGCTACGAGGCCAAGGCCTACGGGGTGCGCACCGCGATGGGTGGAGCGCAGGCGCGCCGGCTGTGCCCACATGCGGTGGTGGTGCACCCACGGATGGGCGCCTACTGCAAAGCCAGCGACGCCGTCTTCGAGGTTTTTCGCGACTGCACACCGCAGGTGGAGCCGCTGTCGGTGGACGAGGCGTTTCTCGACGTCGCGGGGTTGCGCCGGGTGTCGGGCACGCCGCTCGAAATCGGCGCGCGACTCCGGGAAGACGTCCGCGCCCGAGTCGGTCTGCCGATCACGGTCGGCATCGCCCGCACCAAATTTCTGGCCAAGGTCGCCAGCCAGGAGGCCAAGCCCGACGGTTTGCTGCTGGTGCCTCCGGACCGGGAGCTGGAGTTTCTGCATCCGCTGCCGGTGCGCCGGCTATGGGGTGTGGGTGCGGTGACTGCCGACAAGCTGCACGCGCACGGCATCACCACGGTCGCCCAGGTCGCCGAGTTGGGTGAATCGATGCTGGCGTCCATGGTCGGCCCGGCGATGGGCCGTCAGCTTTATGCCCTGTCCCGCAACATCGACCGCCGGCGCGTCACCACCGGGGTGCGCCGTCGCTCGGTGGGAGCCCAGCGGGCGCTGGGCCGGGCAGGGACCACCATGTCACCCGCCGAGGTCGATGCGGTGGTGGTCAATCTGATCGACCGGATCACCGGCCGGATGCGCGCCGCGGGACGCACTGGACGCACCGTCGTTCTGCGACTGCGCTTCGAGGACTTCAGCCGGGCGACCAGGTCACAGACCATGCCCTGGGCGACGTCCTCGACCCAGCCGATCCTCGCCACGGCCCGTCGGCTGGTGGCGTCGGCGGCGCCGCTCATCGCCGAGCGGGGCCTGACGCTGGTCGGGTTCGCGGTGTCGGGCATCGACCGCACCGGTGCCCAGCAGTTGGCGCTGCCGTTCGGCGGTGAGTCACCCGCGGTGGACGAGGCCATCGATGAAGTCCATCGTCGCTACGGTAAGTCGGCGCTGACGCGCGCCGTATTGGTCGGACGCGACCCCGGGCTGGAGATGCCGCAGCTACCGGACTGACCAGTCCAGCAGCTTCTCGACGGACCAGGTGTTGATAATGCGGTCGACCGGAACCTCCGCGTCCAGCGCCCGCTGCGCGCCGTAGCCGAGGAAGTCCAGCTGGCCCGGCGCGTGCGCGTCGGTGTCGATGCTGAAGACGCAGCCGATGTCTTTCGCGAGGTTGAGCAATCGGGTCGGCGGGTCGCGGCGCTCGGGCCGGGAGTTGATCTCCACCGCGGTGCCGTGGTCGCGGCAGGCGGTGAACACCTTTTCGGCGTCGAACGTCGATTCGGCGCGGATTCCGCGGTTGCCCGAAACCAGACGGCCGGTGCAGTGCCCCAGCACGTCGGCGTGGCCGTCGGAGACCGCCCGCACCATCCGCCGGGTCATCGCCGCCGGCTCCATGGCCAGCTTCGAATGCACGCTGGCCACCACGATGTCGAGGCGGTCCAGCAGCTCGGGCTCCTGGTCCAGGGTGCCGTCTTCGAGGATGTCGACCTCGATGCCGGTGAGGATGCGCAACGGGGCGAACTTCTCCCGCAGCTCGTCGATCACGTCGAGTTGCTTGCGCAGCCGATCCGGCGACAGGCCATTGGCGATCGTCAACCGTGGTGAGTGATCGGTCAGTGCGCAGTACTCGTGGCCGAGCGCGGCCGCGGTGGCCATCATCTCCTCGATCGGCGCCGACCCGTCGGACCAGTTCGAATGCAGGTGCAGGTCCCCGCGCAGCGCCGTGCGAACCTCAGCACCGCCGAGATCCTTTGCGTTGGAACGCAATTCGACCAGTTGGTCGGGTTCCTGCCCGGCCCACGCCTGGGCGATGACCAGAGCGGTCTTGGGTCCGATGCCCGGGATCGACTGCCAACTGTTGGCCTGACCGTGTCGCTCCAGCGCGGCTTCGTCGAGACCCTCGAGGATGTCGGCGGCCTTGCGGTACGCCATCACCCGCCGGGATTCCTGGCGGTCGCGGTCCTTGTAGTACGCGATCTGACGCAGCGCGGAGACCGGGTCCATCAGAGCAACTGCCCGGCGATGAACCCGGCGAACACGACGCCGAAACCGCCCATCTCGCCGATGATGAGCAAGGCCATGAAGAACCCGGTTCCCCGCACCGGCGGGTCGAATTGGTTCTCGGTGTCGCGGCGCGCGCCGTGCACGATGTAGCCGACGATCGCGCCGACGAAGAAGAACACCGCCACACCGGTCGCGGTGAGGTTGACCCATGCCGGCCATGCACTGAGTTCGACGAACGGCGCGAACAGCAGCGTGGCGAATGCGTACAACAGTGCGGCCCGATGGGCGATATCGACGTAGACGTGCGCGCGGTGATCCTCGGCGACCGTGATCTGCCGGTACTTCCAGACCCCGAGGGCCAGCGCCAGAAGAAAGATCAGCCCCGTCGCGAGCAGCGTGAGTTTGGTGTCGAGTCCGAGAGCCATCGTTCGGCCGAGTCTACTGTCGAGATCATGCGCTTTGCATTCAAGACCTCACCGCAGAACACCACGTGGCCCGATATGTTGGCCGTCTGGCAGGCTGCCGACGACATCGATGTCTTCGAATCCGGCTGGACCTTCGATCACTTCTACCCGATCTTCTCCGACTCCACCGGGCCCTGCCTGGAAGGCTGGACGACGCTCACCGCGCTGGCCCAAGCCACCAAACGGCTGCGGCTCGGCACCCTGGTCACCGGCATTCACTACCGCCACCCGGCGGTGCTGGCCAACATGGCGGCCACGCTCGACGTCATCTCGGGCGGCCGACTCGAACTCGGGATCGGCGCCGGCTGGAATGAAGAGGAATCCGGTGCGTACGGCATCGAACTCGGCAGCATCAAGGAACGCTTCGACCGGTTCGAAGAGGCCTGCCAGGTGCTGATCGGCCTCCTGAGCGAGGAAACCACCACCTTCGACGGTAGGTACTACCAGCTCAAAGACGCTCGCAACGAGCCGAAGGGTCCCCAGCGGCCGCACCCGCCGATCGCCATCGGCGGCAGTGGGGAGAAGCGGACCCTGCCGATCACCGCGCGCTACGCACAGCACTGGAATTTCGCCGGTGGCACACCGGAGGAATTCGCGCGCAAGCGTGACGTGCTGGCTGCGCGCTGCGCCGACATCGGGCGGGACCCGAAAGAGATCACCTTGTCGGCCCACCTGGGCCTGGGTCCGGATCGCAACTACGGACAGCTCATCGACAACGCGGCGGCGCTCGGGGCCGAGGGGCTGGACCTGGGCATCGTCTACATCGCCCCGCCGCATGACCCGGCCGTCCTGGAGCCGCTGGCCGAGGCGATCCGCGAGTCAGGCCTCTTGAGCTAACCGAGCAAACAATTCGCAGATACAGCCGGGACGACGGCGGTACCGACCGCCGCGGTCAGATTGCGAATCGCAGCATCTCTTCGGCCGTCACCAGGCGCTCGTTGCGCGCCGGGAACTCGCGGCTCTTCATCGGGTGGCGAACCAGAGACCAGGCGATTCGCCCCATTCGTGACCGGGGAACTGGGTTCATGTGCACGGTGATGACTCCTGCGATCGATCTAACGCAACCGTGGCTCCGGGCGGCCCGAGCGTGCCTCTATGTGATGGAGCCCACAGGAAATTATTAGACACCCGTGTTCTGGCAAACGTACGGCGGCGCGCCGAACTTTTATCAAATGTTTCAGGTGTGACTGTTGTGGTTACGTCAGGGGTGCCGCGGTCGGCTTGATCGGAGCCGGCAGTGCGCTGGTTCCCATCAGGTGCCGGTCCACCGCCGCCGCAGCGGACCGGCCCTCGGCAATCGCCCAGACGATCAGGGACTGACCCCGGCCCATGTCTCCGGCGACGAACACACCGGGGACCGATGTCTCGTAGTCATCGCCGCGTGCGACGTTCCCGCGCTCGGTGAACTTCACCCCGAGCTCGGTGAGCAGGCCCGGCTTCTCCGGACCGACGAATCCCATCGCCAGTAACACCAGGTCGGCATCCAGCTCGAAGTCCGAGCCCTCGACCTTGACGAACTTGCCGTCCTGCATCTGCACTTCGTGCACCCGCAGCCCGGTCACATGCCCCGCGTCGCCGAGGAACTCCTCGGTGTTCACCGAGAACACCCGCTCGCCGCCCTCCTCGTGTGCCGAGGCGATGCGGTACATCAGCGGATAGGTCGGCCACGGCGTCGATGCGGCGCGGGTCTCCGGCGGACGCGGCATGATCTCGAACTGGTGGATCCGGGCCGCGCCCTGTCGGTGCGCGGTACCCAGGCAGTCCGCACCGGTGTCACCGCCACCGATGATCACCACCTTCTTGCCCCTGGCGGTGATCGGCGGCTCCCCGTCCGGCCCCAGCACGTCGTCGCCCTCCTGGACGCGGTTGCCCCACGGGAGGTACTCCATCGCCTGGTGGATGCCGTCGAGGTCGCGGCCCGGGATCGGCAGGTCCCGCCATGCGGTGGCCCCGCCGGCCAGCACGACCGCGTCGAAGTCGGCGAGCAGCTGCTCGGCGGTGATGTCGTGACCGACGTTGACGCCGGCCCGGAACTGGGTGCCCTCGGCGGTCATCTGCGCCAGGCGACGATCCAGTACGCGCTTTTCCATCTTGAACTCAGGGATGCCGTACCGCAGCAGTCCGCCGATCCGGTCCTCGCGCTCGAACACGGTGACCTTGTGCCCGGCGCGGGTGAGTTGCTGAGCCGCAGCCAAACCGGCCGGGCCGGAACCCACCACGGCGACCGTCTTCCCGGTGTCGCAGTGCGGCAGTACCGGCTCCACCCAGCCCTCGTCGAAGGCCTTGTCGATGATCTCGAGCTCGATCTGCTTGATCGTCACCGGATCCTGGTTGATGCCCAGCACACAGGCCGGCTCACACGGCGCCGGACACAGCCGGCCGGTGAAGTCGGGGAAGTTGTTCGTCGCGTGCAGTCGCTCGATCGCGTCGCGGAAACGGCCCCGGCGCACCAGGTCGTTCCATTCGGGGATGAGATTGCCCAGCGGACACCCGTTGTGGCAGAAGGGAATGCCGCAGTCCATGCAGCGGGTCGCCTGCTCACGCAGGGTCTCGACCTCGAATTCCTCGTAGACCTCTTTCCAGTCCTTCAGCCGCAACGGGACGGGCCGCCGCTGCGGCAACTCCCGGTGGGTGTACTTCAGAAAGCCAGTTGGATCAGCCATGAGCCGCCGCCATAATCGCCTTGTCAACGTCGGTGCCATCGCGTTCGGCGTCAGCGATCGCTTGCAGCACCTTCTTGTAGTCTCGCGGCATCACCTTCACGAAGTGCCGCTGCTGGTTACGCCAATCGGCCAGAATGCGTTGGCCGACAGCAGAATCGGTGGCATCGACGTGCGCGGTGATGATGCCGTGCAGGAACTCCGCGTCGTCGGAGTCCAGCGTCTCGGAGTCGACCATCTCGATGTTGAGATTGTCGGGCAGTTTCTCGTCGGGGTCGTAGACGTAGGCCACACCACCGGACATGCCGGCGGCGAAGTTGCGCCCGGTGCTGCCGAGGATCACCACCCGGCCACCGGTCATGTATTCGCAACCGTGGTCACCGACGCCCTCGACCACCGCGTGTGCCCCGGAGTTGCGCACCGCGAACCGCTCACCGACCACACCGCGCAGGTACACCTCGCCACTGGTGGCGCCGAACAGGATCACGTTGCCGCCGATGATGTTGTCCTCGGCGACATAGCCTTCCGGCGCGTTGTCGGAGGGCCGCACCACGATCCGGCCGCCGGACAGTCCCTTGCCCACATAGTCGTTGGCGTCACCGTAGATACGCAGGGTGATCCCCTTGGGCACGAAGGCGCCGAAGCTGTTGCCGGCCGACCCCTCGAACGTGATGTCGATGGTTCCGTCCGGCAGCCCTTGTCCGCCATAGGCTTTCGTCACCTCGTGGCCGAGCATGGTGCCGACGGTGCGGTTGACGTTGCTGATCGTGGTCGAGAACCGGACCGGCTTCTGCGAGTCCAGGGCTTCCCGGCTCATCACGATCAACTGCTGGTCGAGCGCCTTATCCAAGCCGTGGTCCTGCCGTGAACTGCAGTACAGATCCTGGTTCATGAACGCGGACTCGGGCTCTTGCAGCACCGGCGTCAGGTCCAGGCGGTGCGCCTTCCAGTGTGCGCGGGCCAACGTGGTGTCCAGCGCTCCGGCCTGACCGACCGCCTCGTTGACGGTGCGGAAGCCCAACTGCGCCATGTATTCCCGCATTTCTTCGGCGATGAACATGAAGAAGTTCTCGACGAATTCCGGCTTGCCGGTGAACCGCTCGCGCAGCAGCGGGTTCTGGGTGGCCACCCCCACGGGGCAGGTATCCAGGTGGCACACCCGCATCATGATGCAGCCGGCCACCACCAACGGCGCGGTGGCGAAACCGAATTCCTCGGCCCCCAGCAAGGTCGCGATCATCACGTCGCGGCCCGTCTTGAGCTGGCCATCCACCTGGACCACGATCCGGTCCCGTAATCCGTTGAGCAACAGGGTTTGTTGCGTCTCGGCCAGCCCCAGCTCCCACGGCGCACCCGCGTGCTTCATCGACGTCAGCGGCGTCGCGCCGGTGCCGCCGTCGTGGCCGGAGATCAGCACCACATCGGCATGCGCCTTGGAAACGCCGGCCGCAACCGTCCCCACCCCGTTCTCGGACACCAGCTTCACGTGCACCCGCGCGGACGGGTTGGCGTTCTTCAGGTCGTGGATGAGCTGTGCGAGGTCCTCGATCGAGTAGATGTCGTGGTGCGGCGGCGGCGAGATCAGCCCGACGCCGGGCGTGGAGTGCCGCACCGAAGCCACCCACGGGTACACCTTGTGGCCCGGAAGCTGGCCGCCCTCACCGGGTTTGGCGCCCTGGGCCATCTTGATCTGGATGTCGGTGCAGTTGGTCAGGTAGTGCGAGGTGACGCCGAACCGCCCCGAAGCGACCTGCTTGATCGCGCTGCGCCGCCAGTCCCCGTTCGGGTCGGCGTCGAAACGCTTGACGTCCTCACCACCCTCGCCACTGTTGGATCGGGCGCCCAACCGGTTCATGGCGATGGCCAGCGTCTCGTGCGCTTCTGCGGAGATGGAGCCGTAGCTCATCGCCCCGGTGGAGAAGCGCTTGACGATTTCGCTGGCCGGCTCGACCTCCTCGATCGGCACCGGCGGACGCAGGTCGGCCCGGAATTTGAGCAGGCCGCGCAGGGAGGCCATCCGCTCGCTCTGGTCGTCGACCAGCCGGGTGTACTCCTTGAAGATCTTGTACTGGCCGCTGCGGGTGGCGTGCTGCAACTTGAAGACGGTCTGCGGGTTGAACAAGTGGTACTCGCCCTCGCGGCGCCACTGGTACTCCCCGCCCACCTCCAGTTCGCGGTGCGCCCGCTCGTCCGGCCGGTCCAGGTACGCCAGCGCATGCCGGGCAGCTACGTCGGCGGCGATGTCGTCCAGGGTGATACCGCCTGTGGGACAAGCCAATCCGGTGAAGTACTCGTCAAGCACGTCCTCGGAGATGCCGACGGCCTGGAAAAGCTGCGCGCCGGTGTAGGAGGCCAACGTCGAGATGCCCATCTTGGACATCACCTTCAAGACGCCCTTGCCCGCGGCCTTGACGTAGTTGTTGAGCGCATGGCTGCGTTCGATGCCGTCGATGACGTTGCGGTCGAGCATGTCCTCGATCGACTCGAAGACCAGGTAGGGGTTGATCGCGGCCGCGCCGCACCCGATCAGCAAGGCCATGTGGTGCACTTCGCGGGCATCGCCGGATTCGACCACCAGGCCCACCTGGGTGCGCGTGCGATCGCGGACCAGGTGGTGGTGCACGCCCGCGACCGCCAGCAGCGACGGGATGGGCGCCATGGTGTGGTCGGAGTTGCGGTCGGACAGGATGATCAGCCGCGCCCCGTCGGCGATCGCCGCCGATGCCTGCGCCCGCACCTCATCGAGTGCGGCGGCCAGGCCGGCGCCGCCCTCGGCGACCGGGTACAGGCAGTGAATCACCTTGGACCGCATGCCATGTGGCCGTCCGTTGACCTCGTCCTCGGGGTTGAGGCTGATCAGCTTGGCCAGCTCGAAGTTGCGCAGGATCGGCTGCGGTAACGAGATCTGGTGACAGGAGTTCTCGTCCGGGTTGAGCAGGTCGCGCTCCCCGCCCGTGGTGCCCTGCAGGCTGGTCACCACCTCTTCGCGGATGGCGTCCAGCGGCGGGTTGGTCACCTGCGCAAAGAGTTGGTGGAAGTAGTCGAAAAGCATGCGCGGACGCTTCGACAGCACCGCGATCGGGGTGTCGGTGCCCATCGACCCGAGCGGCTCGGCGCCGGTGCGGGCCATCGGGGCCACCAGCAGGTTGAGTTCCTCGTAGGTGTAGCCGAAGGTCTGTTGCCGCACGACCAGCCGGTGATGCGGCATCCGGACGTACTTGTTGGCCGGCAGCTTGTCCAGCGGAACCAGTCCGTTGTCGAGCCAATCCTGGTAGGGATGCTCGGCGGCCAGCTCAGCTTTGATTTCCTCGTCGGCGACGATGCGGCCCTGAGTGGTGTCCACCAGGAACATCCGGCCCGGCTGCAGTCGCATGCGCTTGACCACGGTGGTCGGGTCCAGGTCCAGTACGCCGGCCTCTGAGGCCATCACGACCAGGCCGTCTTCGGTCACCCAGATCCGGGAGGGCCGCAATCCGTTGCGGTCCAGCACCGCTCCGACGATGGTGCCGTCGGTGAACGTGATCGACGCCGGCCCGTCCCAGGGCTCCATCAACGAGGCGTGGTACTCGTAGAACGCCCGCCGCGCCGGGTCCATCGACTCGTGGCGCTCCCACGCCTCGGGGATCATCATCAGCACCGCGTGGGCCAGGCTGCGTCCGCCCAGGTGCAACAGCTCGACGACCTCGTCGAATCGCGCGGTGTCCGACGCCCCGGGCGTACAGATCGGGAACAACTTCTCGACGTCGTCCTGCGAACCGAAGATGTCGGTCTTGATCAGCGCCTCACGGGCGCGCATCCAGTTCTCGTTGCCGGTGACGGTATTGATCTCGCCGTTGTGCGCTACTCGCCGGAACGGGTGCGCCAGCGGCCAGGACGGGAACGTGTTCGTCGAGAACCGCGAGTGCACGATGCCCAGCGCGCTGGTCACCCGGCTGTCCTGCAGGTCGAGGTAGAAGGCCTTGAGCTGCGGGGTGGTCAGCATGCCCTTGTAGACGAACGTCTGACCGGACAGGCTCGGGAAGTAGACGGTCTCGCGTCCGGGCCCGTCCTGTCCCGGGCCCTTGGTCCCGAGTTCGTGCTCGGCGCGCTTGCGGACGATGTATGCGCGGCGTTCCAGCGTCATGCCGGAGGCGCCGGCCATGAACACCTGGCGGAAAGTGGGCATCGCGTCGCGCGACAGCGCGCCCAGCGAGGAGTCGTCGGTGGGCACGTTGCGCCAGCCGAGCACCTGCAGGCCCTCGGATTCCGCGATCTTCTCCACCGCGGCGCACGCCGCTGCCGCGTCTTTGGACGACTGCGGCAGGAACGCGATGCCGGTGGCGTAACTGCCCGCCGCGGGCAGCTCGAATTCCACGACCTCGCGCAAGAAGGCATCGGGAACCTGAATCAGGATGCCCGCGCCGTCACCGCTGCGCGGCTCGGCACCGGCAGCACCGCGGTGCTCCAGGTTGAGCAACGCGGTGATCGCCTTGTCCACGATGTCGCGGCTACGCCGGCCATGCATGTCGACGACCATGGCCACACCGCATGAATCGTGTTCGTATGCGGGGTTATAAAGCCCGACGCGCTTGGGCGTCATACCCACCTAACCCTTCAGCAGACTTTCTGCACGGCCGCTTTGCGTATCGACTTTCACCGATCGTGAGACCGCACCCGGAGGTTGCGGGGCTGAACCCCCTCGGTCTCATCGACAGGCTGTCCGCCAAGCGGAGATAATCCGGTCAGGGATTCGTCCGTGCAGCGTTGAACGGTAGCCCCATACCTAATTTCGACAAGTCGTAAAACGATATGACAAAACCCGCCTGACATGCCAACTTACCAATACTAACCTTTCTGCTGGCGGCTCCGTAAATTCGCTGTTACCAGCGATCGACAGCATCGTGGCCTGACCTGCGACCATGGCAGACGGTCGCGCACTGTGGCGAGGATCGCACCGAGAAGCCGCCGCCGCCCGGCTGTCGGCGAAAGTTTGCTGCGACAGTCACATGCGTAACACCGGGCGCGCGAGGGCGCGGTGGCGATGCGCAGGCAATCGACGTCAGGGCCGCCGAATGGTGTGATTCCAACCCCGAACCCGTCCCCGGATCGAGTTTGCGCGGTTTCGGCGTGGCTGGCGCGCACCAGCCGGTGACCGATACTGGACGACAGCATCCCGCGTTGGCCGACTGGCCTGTGCACCCGAGGAGCCCATGAACGCGCCCCAGGAATTTCTGCGGAACCGAATGCTTCCCGAGCAGCCGGTCTCGCCTCCCCGACCACCCTCCCCGCCCGCCGAGCGGGTGCCGCAACCGTCGCAGTCTCGGCCCGCTCCGGCACCGGTCAAGGCGCCACCGGCACCGGTCAAAGCACCGCCGGCACCAGTCAAAGCACCGCCGGCACCGGCTGACGCCCCCGCACCTGCCACGGCCCCGCCACCGGTCAGCGCGCCCGTCAACGCGCCGCCGCCGACGGCTGCCCCACGTCCCCCGTCCGCGCCGCCTCCGCAGCCGGTGCGGCCCCCCGCACCGCAGCAGCCGCACCCGCAGCCGGCGGCCCCGCCGCCTCGTGCCCCCTGGCCGGGCGCAACGGCCGGCCCAGACCCACGCACCCCTGACAAACCCGTCGAACGGGGTTGGCGGCGTATGGTCCGCTCGGCGACATTCGGCCTGGTCAAGCCCGGCCCGTCGGCGGCACAACGCGACGCCGCGCAGTTCGAGGCGACCATACGAACGGCCTTGCGCGGCAACCACAAGGTCGGTGTCCTCGGCAAGGGCGGCGTCGGCAAGACGTCGGTGGCCGCCAGCGTCGGTTCGATCCTGGCCGAACTGCGCCAGCAGGACCGCGTCGTCGCCATCGACGCCGACACCGCCTTCGGCCGGCTCAGCAGCAGGATCGACCCGCGGACCACGGGTTCGTTCTGGGAGTTGACCGCCGACAAGAACCTGCAGTCCTTCGCCGACGTGACATCGCGGGTCGGCCGCAATGCCACCGGGCTGTACGTACTGGGCGGCGAACCGGTGACCGGCCCGCGCCGGGTGCTCGACCCGGCCATCTACCGGGAAGCCGCGTTGCGCCTTGATCGGCACTTCGCGATCTCGGTCATCGATTGCGGATCGACGATGGACGCTGCCGTCACCCGCGAGGTGCTGCGGGATCTGGACGCGTTGATCGTGGTCTCCTCGCCGTGGGCGGACGGCGCCGCGGCCGCCGCCAAGACGGTCGAATGGCTGTCGGATCACGACCTCGGCAACCTGCTGCAACGCAGCGTCGTCGTGCTCAACGACTCCGACGGCCACGCCGACAAGCGCACCCGCTCGCTGCTGGCCCGCGAGTTCATCGACCACGGGCAGCCGGTGGTCGAGGTGCCCTTCGACCCCCACTTGCGGCCCGGCGGCGTCATCGACGTCACCCAGGAGATGGGACCCGCGACGCGGTTGAAGTTCCTGCAGGTCGCGGCCACCATCACCGGATACTTCGCCTCCAGGACTCAGGGCAGCGCAACCGCGAACCCGCCTGACCCGGTCAGGCCCGGCGCGCCGACGGGTCCGCCGTCGCCTCGATCTTGGTGATCAGGTTGCCGCGGACCGTCAACACCACCACGGCGAACAATCGGCGATCGGCAAAGGCGAGTAACACCGGCCGGCCGGCCGGACCGCCGACCAGCGTCGCTCCCGGACCCAGGTAACGCAGCAGGTTGGTGGCGACCGCGACGGGACCGTGGTTGACCTGTGGCGGCGGCATCGGGTCGGCGAGTACGGTCCCCACTCCCCACACCGTCGGATCCAGCACGGCCGTCAACCCGGCGATGTCGCCGTTGGCGCAGGCGGTGATGAATTTCTGGGTCACGAGCTGATGCTCGGCCGGAGCGACTTCCGTGTTCGGGACCGGATGCAACCGGACACCGGTGAACTTGGCCCGGGCCCGCCTGGCCAGCTGCCGGCAGGTGCCGGCCGGGCGGCCGACGGTTTCGGCGATGGCGTCGAAGGGGACGCCGAAGACGTCGTGCAAGACGAAAGCGACCCGCTCGCCGGGGCTGAGCCTGCGCAGCACTTCCAATAGCGCGGCCCTGATCTCGTCGTCGAGGGTGATCCGGTCGGCGGGATCGGCCACCCGCGCGTCGGCCAGCGCGCGCTCGTCACCGTCATTGTGGGGGCGCTCGTATCGCGCCCGGGCCGAGCGAAGCTGGTCGAGGCACAGCCGGCTGGTCACCACGGTGAGCCACCCGCGGGCATCGTCGATCTTGCCGGGATCAGAGCGCGACAACCGCAGAAACGCCTCCTGCACAACGTCTTCGGCCTCACCGACGTCACCGAGGATCTGGTAGCCGAGGTTCACCAGATAGGGACGGTGCGTGCGCCAGGCCTCGTCGAGCTGGTCAGAAGCTGCGGTCATAGGACTTCGACGATTCTGCGCTCAGAAAAGTTACCCGTGCCGGCCGTAACTTTCGCACCTGCCATCCCGTCCTTGGTTGAACACACTGCGTTTTCCAGAGTTCCCCAGAGGAGTCCCCATGACAATCGTCGTCACCGGAGCAACGGGCAATGTCGGTCGCCCGCTGCTCGCGCACCTGGTCGCCGCGGGCGCGCACGTGCGAGCGGTCACCCGCTCACCTGCCACCAGAGATCTTCCCGGCGATGTTGAAATGGTCTCCTCGGTCACGGACGCACTGCGGGGCGCCTGCGCGGTGTTCCTCAACTCCCGCGCACTCGGTGCCGGTATGGCCGCCGTCGTCGCGCGCTGTGCGGCGGCGGGAGTCACCAAACTGGTTGCGCTGTCGGCAATCAACGTCGACGACGACCCGTCGCTGCAACCGTCGCGATTCCGCGGCGACCGCAATAAGGAGGTTGAACAGCTCGCGGTGGATTCCGGCCTCGCATGGACGAGCCTGCGTCCTTCGGTTTTCGCGTCGAATTTCGCCGGCATGTGGTCGGCGCAACTTCGCGCCGGGGATGTGGTCGTCGGGCCCTACGCGGCGGCAACCACCGCACCCATCGTCGACGATGACGTCTCCGCGGTCGCCGCGCGCGCACTTCTCACCGACGACCTCACCGGCCAGAAGATCTCGATGACCGGGCCACAAGCCCTGACCAACGCTGAGCTGGTGGGGGTTATGGCCGCCGTCCTGCAACGGCCGCTGCGGTACCGCGAGATCCCGCCGGATGTGGTTCGGGCCAGATTCCGTGACCTCGGCTTCGCGCCCGAGTTCGCGGACGCCTACATCGGGATGCTCGCTCAGACACTGGGCCGGCCCGCCCTGGTCACGAACGAAGTGGAGAAGATTCTGGGCCGACCGCCGCTGACGTTCGCGGAGTGGGTGTCCCGGCAGCGCGACACCTTCGCGAGCGGAGGTCGCAATGTCTGAGATACGCCCGCCCCGATTCCTCAGGCCGATGAACACGCTGATGAAGGCGGTGCAGAAGCTCGGCATACCGACCGGCCCCGCCATGGTGTTGACGGTGCCGGGACGCAGGTCCGGGCAGCCGCGGAGTACGCCGATGACGCCGTTCGACTTCCGGGGCGGCCTCTATGTGGTGGCCGGGTATCCGGGCGCGGACTGGGCGGCGAATGCCCGCGCCGCGGGCACCGGCACGCTGTCCCGCGGCCGCCGGCGCCGGCAGGTCCGAATCGTGGAGTTGTCCGTCGACGACGCGCGTCCGGTCCTGCGTGAGTTCCCCACCAAAGTCCCGGTCGGTGTGGCCTTCGCGAAGCGGTCAGGGCTGGTGAGCGACGGTAGCCCCGACGAGTTCGAGGCATTGGCCGGTCGGCTGGCGGTGTTCCGGTTCGATCCGGCCTAGGCCCGCCAGACGCAAACGGCGCGGGGAGTCCAGTGGATTCCTCGCGCCGTTTACTCGCTATCAGGCCGACTGGGCGGTCACCCGCTCCCGCACGGCGAAACCATTGCGCTCGGCCAGCGACCGCAGCTGCGCCAACGCGAAGGCACGCGGACGGCCGGAGTCGGGAATGACCACACCGGCCCAAAGCCCTTCAGCGCCAGGCGATTCCACAGCCTCCTTGGCGCACTGCCAACGGCGCGGGCAAGCCCGGCACAACGTCTTGGCTTCGTCGTCGGGGGTCGTCGTCCAACGGTCGGGGTCTTGGGTGCACACGCCCAGCTGCGGGACCTCGTAAAGAGTTGTTGCGGTCATGGTTCTGCGTTCCTCCGTAAAGCGTTGCGCGTTCTGCCCCTCTGCCTCAGAAGGCTAGCGCACTAACCGTCGCAGTGCAACAGTTCATTCTGCAGCAGTTCCGCATGGTGCTACGGCTTCGCAGCGCAACCGGCGAGCTTACTTATCCAACCTGCGATTACCAGGGGTTATACCCTGTCAATCGGCTGTGCGTAAGCTGCTGATCAGCTGGTTTCGTTCACAGCTTTTAGACAATGTGTTCCCAGCAGCAGCCACTGGCGCTATGGTTAACCGTAGCGGTAAGCCGGTTTTGCGGGTCAAGAACCGGACGGTCGGGTGGCCGCGAAAGCGTAGCGAAAGGTATAGCCAATGGAAGGGTGCAACGGTTACGATGTTGGTCAGCGAACGGTGTGCCCCGCGGCCCGCCGCGCTGCCCGCCCTGACAACCGCGAGCAAGGATTCCTGCCAGATGCCCAACGCCGAATCGACTGTGGGGCCGGCTGCGCTGGCCGCATTCAGCGGCGTCGCGGCCGGTGCGGTCGCACCCGGTTACAACATCGTGGACACGGGTCACTGGTACCGGTCACCTCGGCGGGTCGATGACCAGCAGGCCGCCGGGGTAGACCTGCGAGCGGTGCCCAATGACGGACAGTGGCGATTGGCCGACCAGTCCGTCGACGACCGCGCGAGCGGTATGTTCGTCGACGGACTGCGCGAGAGCCCGTCCCTCAGCGACAAGAAAAACGTCCCGTTCGGCGATCCCCCTGGAGGCAAGGCGTTGACGTTCGAAGTCGTCAGGCCCACGAATCCGCCTGAAGAGCCCCATCAGGACGACCAGCCCGCTGACGCCGATCCCGGAGTGATCCGCGCCGGCGCGGCTGCCGCGGCGCGCCGGCGGGAACTCGACATCAGCCAGCGCAGCCTCGCCGCCGACGGCATCATCAACGCGGGTGCGCTCATCTCCTTCGAGAAGGGTCGCAGCTGGCCTCGCGAGCGCACCCGCGCCAAGCTCGAGGAAGTCCTGCAGTGGCCCGCGGGAACCATCGCCCGCATCCGTGAGGGCGACGCCGTAGCGACCCAGCCGGCTCCGGCACCCGCCGTCGATGCGTTGGCCGAGGCACCCCCGGCCACCGACGGCCCGGCGTCGCTGATCGCACAGGCCGTGGCCGCCGCCGTGGACACCTGCAGTCTGGCCATCGCCGCGCTGCCCTCCCCCGAGGATCCGGACTTCACCGAACGAGCGGCGCCGATTCTGGCCGACCTGCGCCAGCTCGAGGCGATCGCCGTTCAGGCGACACGGATCAGCCGGATCACCCCCGAACTGATCAAGGCAATGAGTTCGGTACGCAACTACCACGACAAATTGATGACACTGGGCGCCACGGCGCCCGGTGCGACGCTGGCACAACGTTTATATGCCGCGCGACGCCGTGCCAATCTCTCCACGCTGGAAACTGCACAAGCGGCCGGCGTCACCGAAGAAATGATCGTCAAGGCGGAGGCCGAAGAAGTCCTGCCGACCCAAATCGCCGAGGCGATCGAAGCACTGATTAGTCAGATCAATTGATATGGAGCCGGGGCGCGATCACACGCTGACGCGCTCGGGTCTGGTCGTACGGGGAAGGCTTGTGCCGCCCCGCAATTCCGCCGCGAAGTCTGGTGTGCCATGCGCCCGAAAAGGCCAGGCACACCCGAAAATTCGTGCATCTAGCCCCGCCGGAGCGCTGTTAAGCTCAACCTACGGTGCGAAGGTGCATAAAGAAATGACCGTGCACACCAACAAGCCAACGTAAGGAATCACTCAAATGTCGGGTAGCGCGATGTGCAAGACCACGAGCAACTTCATCTACGCACAGCTGTTTCTGCTGGGTGAAGGAATTCCCGACCCGGGCGACATTTTCAATGCCGGCTCGTCCTTGTTCAAAGGCGTCGCCGACAAGATCGGCCTGGCAATTCCGGGCACCAACTGGATCGGCCAGGCCGCGGATGCCTATTTGAACCAGAACGCCGCGCAGCAACTCCGCGCCAAGTTGATGGGTGACATCGACGATCTGACCGGCAACCTCATCTCCAACCAGGCCGAGCACGTCGAAGACACCCGCAGCGTCTTGCGCGCGATGAAGAAGATGGTCGACGGCTGCTACAACGCCTGCAAGAAGCTGGAGAAGGTGTGGCTGATCGGCGATGCCCTCTCGGTGGCCATCGCAATCCCGTGCTGCGCGCTCGCAATGGCCGTCACCGGCGGCGCGCTGCTCTACCTCACGATCATGACCGCCATGAACGCGGCCAGCATGATCGGGCTGGGCGGGCGCCTGCTCGACATCCTGACCAACCTGCCGGCTCTGGCGGGCCTGATCCCCGGGATCATCGACGGGATCATCGACACCATCTGGCCGCCGAAGCTGCCCGACATCCCGATCCCCGGCTTCCCCAGCATCCCGGGCCTGCCCGAGTTCACCTGGCCTCCCACCCCGGGCATTCCGGACTTCAACCTGCCGATCCCCGGTCTGCCCGACTTCCAGTGGCCGTCCATCCCCGGGCTGCCGGACTTCGGCGGCCTGATCCCCGGGTTCCCGGACTTCGGTGGCGGCGGCGGACTGATCCCCGGTTTCCCCGCGCTTCCTGGAATGCCCAGTGTTCCCAACCTGTTCCCCGGCCTTCCCGCGCTGGGCGACCTGTTCCCCGGCGTCGGCAATCTGGGCAAGCTGCCCACCTGGACCGAATTGGCCGCTCTGCCCGACTTTTTGGGAGGCTTCGCCGGTATGCCGGCACTGAGCTTCAGCAACCTGCTCAGCTTCGCCCAACTGCCAGGGGTCGGTCAGATCACGTCGACGATGGGCCAGTTGCAGCAGCTGATGGCCGCCGGTGGCGGTCCGGGCCAGATGGGCAACATGGTCGGCCAACAGGCGCAAATGGTGTCCTCGCAGGTACAGCAGGCGGGTCAGAAGGACGATCAGTCGGACCAACAAGGCGCCGCGGCGGGCGCCGATGGCGAGCGCGCCCCTGTCCAGGCCGGAGCCGGTGGCCAACAGGGCCAGCAGGGCACCGTCCTGTAATTGCAAACAGTCGGCCACTAAACGGCCAAACCCATAGCAAGCCAAAGCCGTAGCGAGTAAAAGTTAAACGTAGAGGAGGGTCTACCCCATGTCCGGAGTTCTGGAAGTCGTACCTTCGTTCCTGAAGGTGCTGTCAGGCATGCAGACCGAAATAGCCGGCCAATTCGGAACCGCGACCAACACGGTCAACGGGATCAGCGGCAAAGTCTCGATGACCCACGGTTCGTTCACATCGAAGTTCAACAATGCGCTTCGCGAGGTGGAGACCAACCGCAGCAACACGGGCAAAGGTGTGCAGGGCGTGAGCAATGGCCTAGCCACCAACCTGGTCCAGGCCGCGACCGCATACCTCAATTCCGACCAGGGGCTCGGCGGCATCATCGACAAGATCTTCGGCTGATCATGACGGGTCCGCTCGCTTCCGGTCGCGCCGGCTTCGCGGGCCCGGTCGACGATGTGGTCGGCGTCGAGGTCACCATCGACGGCATGCTGGTCATCGCCGATCGGCTGCACCTGGTGGATTTCCCGGTAGCCCTTGGGATCCGGCCCAATATTCCGCAGGAGGACCTGCGGGACATCGTTTGGGAGCAGGTCCAGCGCGACCTCACCGCACAGGGCGTGCTGGACCACAACGGGCAGCCGCACCCCGGGGTCGCCAAGATGGTCGAGACGATCAGCCGGGCGGACCGGACCCTGGAATGCCGCTGGTGGCGCCGCGACCGGGGTGGCGAGGCCGGCGGCCTGATGGTGCGATTTGTGGTGTGCCGCAAGGGCGATACCCACGTGGTCGCGGCCCGCGACGAGGACATGCTGGTGCTGCAACTGGTGGCACCGCAGATCGGACTCGCCGGAATGGTGACCACCGTGCTGGGATCGGCCGACCCAGCCTCCGTCGAACCGCTGACCGGTGTCGCCAGCGAACTGGCCGAATGCACCACCGCGGCACAGCTCATGCGGCACGGCGTTTCGGCCACGCAGGCGCGCATCTATACCGAGATCGTCAGCGACCCGACCGGCTGGGTCGAGATCATCGCGACCCAGCGCCATCCCGGCGGCACCACCACCCACACCTCGGCTGCCGCAGGCGTTCTCGACTCCAAGCACGGCCGGCTGGTGTCGCTGCCCCGCCGCGTCGGCGGCGAGTTGTACGGCAGCTTCCTTCCCGGCACCCAGCAGAATCTGCAGCGTGCCCTGGACAGCTTGCTGGAGCTGCTACCCGCCGGCTCCTGGTTGGATCACGCCCAAGCCTCCGCCTGAGGCTGCCTACTTCCGATACGAGAAAGGGACCCGACAGTGGAACTGCCCGGGAACGATTACGACAGCGACGATCTCAGCGCGCTGGACTTCTCCGGCGGCGGCACCGACGTCGAGGAGTCGTCTCTGGACGCGCTGGGCGACTATGCGCCGCCGACCCAGGTCGAGGACGCCGCGACAGAGCTCGACGCCCTGCAAGGACTGACCGAGCAGGACGAGGACGAAGAGTTGGCGCTGTTCACGGTGACCAACCCGCAGGGGTCGGTCTCGGTGACGGCACTGATGGACGGCAGGGTCCAGAACATCACCGTCACCGACAAGGCCTCCAGCATGTCCGAGCCGGCGCTTGCCGAGGAGATCTTCGTCATCGCCGATCTGGCCCGGCAGAAGGCGCGGGCCGCTCAGCACACCTTCATGGTCGAGAGCATGAGCGAAATCGCCGGCGACAACCCCCAGCAGAGCGCGCTGCTGCACGAGTTCGTCGAGAGCACCCTGCACCTGCCCACACCGGAAGAGGCGGCCGCCCGCGAGGCCGAGGTGTTCGCAACCCGGTACGAGGTGGACTACACGGCCCGCTACAACGGTGATAAATGACTGATCGCCTGGCCGGTCTGTTCGACAGTGCCGTCGGCATGCTGCCGCTGTCGGAGGCACGGTCACTCGACCTGTTCACCGAGATCACCAATTACGACGAAGCGGCATGCGACGCCTGGGTCGGGCGGATCCGCTGCGGCGACACCGACCGGGTGACGCTCTTTCGGGCCTGGTACTCGCGCCGCAACTTCGGACAACTCTCCGGCGCCGCCCAGATCTCGATGAGCACCCTGAACGCGCGGGTCCCCATCGGGGGAATCTACGGCGACATCACCTACCCGATCACCTCCCCGCTGGCGGTGACCATGGGCTTCGCGTCCTCGGAAGCGGCCCAGGGCAATTTCGCCGATGCGCTGGAAGCGATGGACGCCAGCGCGGTGTCGGGCTCCGAGCATCTGGTCTCCTGGCTCAAGGCGGTCATCTACGGCGCCGCCGAACGGTGGACCGACGTGATCGACGAGGTCAAGGGCGCCGGGAAATGGCCGGATAAATTCCTCACCGGCGCGGCCGGCGTCGCACACGGCGTCGCCGCCGCCAACCTCGGGCTGTTCACCGAAGCCGAGCGCCGGCTCACCGAAGCCAACGACTCACCGGCCGGCGAAGCATGCGCGCGGGCCATCGCCTGGTTCCTGGCGATGGCCCGGCGCAGCCAGGGCAACGAGGAAGCCGCCGTCGCGCTGCTGGAATGGCTGCAGACGACGCACCCGGAGCCGAAAGTGTCTGCCGCACTGAAGGATCCGTCGTACCGGCTGAAGACGACGACGGCCGAGCAGATCGCCTCCCGGTCGGACCCGTGGGATCCGGGCAGCGTGGTGACCGACAACTCCGCGCGCGACCGGCTCTTGGAGGAGGCTCAGGCCGAGCTGGAGCGCCAGATCGGGCTCAGCCGGGTCAAGACGCAGATCGAGCGCTACCGGGCCGCTACCCTGATGGCACGCGTGCGCGCCGCCAAGGGCATGAAGGTGGCCCAGCCCAGCAAGCACATGATCTTCACCGGCCCGCCCGGCACCGGTAAGACGACGATCGCTCGCGTGGTGGCCAACATCCTGGCCGGGTTGGGCGTCATCGCCGAGCCGAAGCTGGTCGAGACCTCCCGCAAGGACTTCGTCGCCGAGTACGAGGGCCAGTCGGCGGTCAAGACCGCCAAGACCATCGACCACGCCCTGGGCGGCGTGCTGTTCATCGACGAGGCGTACGCGCTGGTGCAGGAACGGGATGGGCGCACCGACCCGTTCGGACAGGAGGCGATGGACACGCTGCTGGCCCGGATGGAGAACGACCGCGACCGGCTGGTGGTGATCATCGCCGGCTACAGCAACGACATCGACCGCCTGCTGGAGACCAACGAGGGTCTGCGCTCGCGCTTCGCCACCCGTATCGAGTTCGACACCTACAGTCCCGAGGAAATCCTCGAAATCGCCAGAGTGATTGCCGCCGCCAATGATTCGACGCTGAGCCCGGAGGCCGCCGACGAGCTGCTCGGTGCGGCCAAGATGCTGCACGAGCGCACGCTGCGCGGCCGCCCGGCCCTCGACATCGCCGGGAACGGCCGCTACGCGCGGCAATTGGTCGAAGCCGCCGAGCAGAGCAGAGATATGCGATTGGCTCAGGGTCTCGACATCGAGGCTCTCGACGTGGACCGTCTACAGGAGATCAACGGCACGGACATGGCCGAGGCGATCGCCTCGGTTCATGCACACCTCAACATGAGAGAGTGACACATGGGGCTTCGCCTGACCACCAAGGTTCAGGTCAGCGGCTGGCGCTTCCTGCTTCGCCGAGTCGAGCATGCCATCGTGCGGCGAGACACCCGAATGTTCGACGATCCCCTGCAGTTCTACAGCCGCTCGGTGTGGCTCGGCGTGGTCATCGCCGTCATCATCCTGGCGGGTGCGGGACTGCTCGCCTTCTTCAAGCCCCAGGGCAAACTCGGCGGCACCACCCTGCTCACCGATCGGGCGACCAACGAGTTGTACGTGATCATCTCGAATCAACTGCATCCCGTCTACAACCTGACCTCCGCACGGCTGGTGCTGGGCGCCCCGTCGAACCCGGCGACGGTGAAGTCCTCGGAGTTGAGCAAGCTGCCGCTGGGTCAGACGCTCGGAATACCCGGGGCGCCGTACGCCACTCCGGTATCCGGTGGCAGCACCTCGGTCTGGACGTTGTGCGACACCGTCGCCCGCGCGGACACCGCATCGCCGGCGATACAGACCTCGGTGATCGCGATGCCGCTGCAGATCGATTCCTCGATCGACCCGGTCGATTCCAACGAAGCCATGCTGGCCAGCTATCAGGGCCAGGAGTGGATTGTCACCGAAAAAGGCCGCCACTCAATCGATCTCACTGACCGGGCGCTGACCTCGGCGATGGGCATACCGGTCACGGCCAAGGCGGTTCCCATCTCCGAGGGGCTGTTCAATGCACTGCCCAGCCAAGGGAACTGGGAGCTGCCGCCGATACCGTTCGCGGGCGCACCGAACAGCCTCGGTCTGCCGGACGACCTGGTGATCGGCTCAGTCTTCCAGATCCACACCGAGAAGGGTCCGCAGTATTACGTGGTGCTGCCCGACGGCATCGCCATGGTGAACTCGACCACCGCAGCGGCCCTGCGCGCCACCCAATCTCACGGTCTGGTCGCGCCTCCCGCGGTCGTGCCGAGCGTCGTCGTGCGCATACCGGAACGGGTGTACCCCTCTCCGCTTCCCAACGAGCAGCTGAAAATTCTGACCCGGCCCGACGAACCGACGCTGTGCTGGAGCTGGGACCGGGCGGCCGGTGACCAGGCGCCCAAGACCACCGTGCTGTCCGGGCGGCACCTCCCGATCCCGGCGGCCCAGATGAGCAACGGGATCAAGCAGATTCAGGGCACCGCGACGATCTACATCGACGGCGGCAAGTTCGTGCAGCTACAGTCCCCGGATCCGCGGTACGGCGAGTCGATGTACTACATCGACCCCGAGGGCGTGCGCTACGGGGTGCCCAACGCCGACTCGGCGAAGGCGCTGGGTCTGAGCGCGCCGAAAACCGCGCCGTGGGAGATCATTCGGCTGCTCGTCGACGGGCCGGTGCTTTCCAAAGAGGCGGCGATGCTCGAGCACGAGACGCTGCCCGCCGACCCGACCCCCCGAAAAGTTCCGGGTGGCACCCCCGGAGCACCTCAGTGATGGCGGACAGATCATGACGACCAAGAAGTTCACCCCGACGATCACCCGCGGCCCCCGGCTGACCCCGGGCGAGATAAGCCTCACCCCGCCCGACGATCTCGGCATCGACATTCCGGCGTCCGGCGTCCAGAAGGCGCTTCCGTACGTGATGGGCGGGGCGATGGTCGGCATGATCGCGATCATGTTCGCCGGCGGCACCAAACAGCTGTCGCCCTACATGCTGATGATGCCGCTGATGATGGTCGTCATGATGGTCGGCGGCATGGCCGGCGGCACCGGCGGCGGCGGCAAGAAGGTGCCGGAGATCAACGCCGACCGCAAGGAATACCTGCGGTACCTGGCCGGGCTGCGGAGCCGGGTGACCTCCTCGGCGACCTCGCAGGTGGCCTTCTTCAGTTACCACGCACCGCATCCCGACGATCTGCTGTCGATCGTCGGCACCCAGCGGCAGTGGTCCCGTCCGGCGAACAGCGACTTCTACGCGGCCACCCGTATCGGCATCGGTGACCAACCGGCGGTGGACCGACTGCTGAAGCCCGCCGTCGGCGGCGAGCTGGCCGCCTCGACCGCGGCGCCCCAGCCGTATCTGGAGCCGGTCAGCCACATGTGGGTGGTCAAGTTCCTGCGCACCCACGGCCTCATCCACGACTGCCCGAAACTGCTTCAGCTGCGCACCTTCCCGACGATCGCCCTCGGTGGCCACCGGCCGAACGCCGACCGGATGCTGGCCGCGATGATCTGCCACCTGGCGGTGTTCCACCCGCCGGACCTGCTGCAGATCCGGGTGCTCACCGAGGATCCCGATGACCCCGAATGGTCCTGGCTGAAATGGCTTCCGCACGTGCAGCACCAGACCGAGACCGATGCCGCCGGCCCGGTCCGGATGATCTACACCCGGCCGGACGGACTGGCCGATCTGGCCGCCCGCGGGCCGCACGCACCGGACACCCTGCCCACCGGCCCCTACGTCGTCGTCGTCGACCTGACCGGGGGCAAGGCGGGGTTCCCACCGGACGGGCGGGCCGGCGTCACGGTGCTCACCCTGGGCAACCACCGCGGTTCGGCCTACCGCATCCGTGCCAACGAGGACGGGTCCGCCGAAGACCGGTTGCCTGGCCAGCAGTTCCGGTTGGTGACCTCGACCGCCGACAGCATGTCGCCGCTGGAAGCCACCCGGGTGGCCCGCAAACTGGCCGGCTGGTCGATCACCGGGACCATTCTCGACAAGACGCAGCGGGTGCAGAAGAAGGTCGCCACCGAGTGGCATCAAATGGTCGGCGCCAAGAGCGTCGAGGAGATCGTCCCGAGCCGCTGGCGGATGTACACCGACACCGACCGGGACCGGCTCAAGATCCCGTTCGGGCATGAACTCAAGACCGGCAACATCATGTACCTCGACATCAAGGAGGGTGCCGAGTTCGGCGCCGGACCGCACGGCATGCTGATCGGCACGACGGGTTCGGGTAAGTCGGAGTTCCTGCGCACCCTGATCCTGTCGCTGGTCGCGATGACCCACCCGGATCAGGTCAACTTGCTGCTCACCGACTTCAAGGGTGGCTCGACCTTTCTGGGCATGGAGAAGCTTCCGCACACCGCGGCCGTCGTCACCAACATGGCCGAGGAGGCCGAGTTGGTCAGCCGGATGGGTGAAGTGCTGACCGGTGAGCTCGACCGGCGCCAGAACATCCTGCGGCAGGCGGGCATGCAGGTCGGCGCGGCCGGCGCCCTGTCCGGTGTCGCCGAATACGAGAAGTACCGCGAACGTGGTGCCGACTTGGCGCCACTGCCAACGCTTTTCGTGGTTGTCGACGAGTTCGCCGAGCTGTTGCAGAGCCACCCGGACTTCATCGGGCTGTTCGACCGGATCTGCCGCGTGGGCCGGTCGTTGCGGGTGCACCTGCTGTTGGCCACCCAGTCGCTGCAAACCGGCGGGGCCCGCATCGACAAGCTCGAACCGAACCTCACCTACCGGATCGCGTTGCGCACCACCAGTTCTCACGAATCCAAAGCCGTCATCGGCACTCCGGAGGCGCAGTACATCACCAACAAGGAGAGCGGCGTCGGGTTCCTGCGGGTCGGCATGGAGGACCCGGTGAAATTCAGCACCTTCTACATCGGTGGTCCGTACATCCCGCCGGTGAGCGTCGAGACCAACGGTGACGGCAGCAAGCGCAGCGTTCAGGCCCTCAAGCAGTCCGTCAAAATCCACCAGTTCACCGCGGCTCCGGTGATCGAGGAGGTGCTCACCCCATGACCGACACCGAGGTACGCGCCTTGCGCGAGGTGGTGCTCGACCAGCTCGGCACCGGCGAATCGCGGGCCTACAAAATGTGGCTGCCGCCGCTGTCGGACCCCACGCCGCTCAACGAGCTCGTGGCCCGGGACCGGCGACAACCGCTGCGGTTCCCGCTCGGGATCATGGACGAGCCGCGCCGGCATCTGCAGGACGTGTGGGGCGTCGACGTATCGGGAGCGGGCGGCAACATCGCCATCGGCGGCGCCCCCCAGACCGGCAAGTCCACGCTGCTGCAGACACTGATCATGTCGGCGGCAGCCACTCACTCCCCGCGCAACGTGCAGTTCTACTGCATCGACCTCGGTGGCGGCGGCCTGATCTATCTGGAGAATCTGCCGCACGTCGGCGGCATCGCCAACCGCTCCGAGCCTGACAAGGTCCAGCGCGTGGTTGCCGAGATGCAGACCGTGATGCGGCAACGAGAGCAGATGTTCAAAGAGCACCGGGTGGGCTCGATGGCTATGTACCGGCAGCTGCGCGACGACCCCAACCAACCGGTGGCGGCCGACCCCTACGGCGACGTCTTCCTGGTCATCGACGGGTGGCCCGGTTTCGTCAGTGAGTTCAGCGAACTCGAGGGCGCGGTGCAGGACCTGGCCGCGCAGGGTCTGGCCTTCGGGGTGCACGTCATCATCTCGACGCCGCGCTGGACGGAGCTGAAGTCACGCATCCGCGACTACCTGGGCACCAAGATCGAGTTCCGGCTCGGCGACGTCAACGAAACCCAGATCGACCGGATCACCCGGGAGATCCCCGCAAACCGTCCCGGCCGGGCTGTCTCGATGGAGAAGCACCACCTGATGATCGGCGTGCCCCGCTTCGACGGCGTGCACAGCACCGAAAACCTGGTGGAAGCGATCACCGCGGGGGTCAACACCATCGCGTCTCAGACCACTGAGAAAGCCCCGCCGGTGCGGGTGCTGCCCGAGCGCATCCATCTCTACGAACTCGACCCGAACCCGCCGGGGCCCGACTCGGACTACCGCACGCGCTGGGAGATCCCGATCGGGTTGCGCGAGACGGACCTGACGCCGGCCTACAGTCACATGCACTCCAACCCGCACCTGCTGATCTTCGGGGCGGCCAAGTCCGGCAAGACCACCATCGCGCACGCCGTCGCGCGCGCCATCTGCGCCCGCAACAGTCCCCAACAGGTCCGGTTCATGCTCGCCGACTACCGCTCGGGCCTGCTGGACGCGGTGCCGCAGAGCCACCTGCTGCAGGCGGGCGCGATCAACCGCAACAGCCAGAGCCTGGACGAGGCCGTTCAGGCGCTGGCCGTCAACCTGAAAAAGCGGCTTCCTCCACCCGATCTGACGACCGCGCAATTGCGCTCGCGTTCGTGGTGGAGCGGTTTTGACATCGTGTTATTGGTGGACGACTGGCACATGATCGTCGGTGCGGCCAGCGGTATGCCCCCGATGGCACCACTGGCGCCCTTATTGCCGGCCGCCGCGGATATCGGATTGCACATCATTGTCACCTGTCAGATGAGCCAGGCGTACAAGGCCACGATGGACAAGTTCGTCGGCGCGGCGTTCGGGTCCGGGGCGCCGACGATGTTCCTCTCCGGGGAGAAGCAGGAGTTCCCCTCCAGCGAGTTCAAGGTGAAGCGTCGACCTCCTGGCCAGGCGTTTCTCGTGTCTCCCGACGGGAAGGAGGTCATTCAGGCGCCCTACATCGAGCCGCCTGACGAGCTCCAAGAATAAGTGCACGGACCACCCCCAACCCCCGGTTAGGATTATTACAACGCAAGTTCGGGAGCCAGTACGGGAGCTGAGGAATCAAGCCCCAGGGGGACGCTGAGCCACCGGATTTATTCCGGCTATAAACGGCGAAGTTTGGGTCCGGAAGACAAATGCATCGGGCATAACTGAACAAATGCAATTTGCGTTTCCCGCACCGGTGTAAACGCCGAACAGGAACCAGAGGGGAGTTGATCACATGTTTTGGCACGCCATGCCTCCGGAGCTGAATACCGCACGGCTGATGGCCGGAGCAGGTCCGGCTCCCATGCTGGCCGCCGCCATGGGATGGCAGGCGCTGTCCGCGGCCCTGGACGCCCAGGCCGTCGAGTTGACCGCGCGCCTGAACTCCCTCGGCGAGGCCTGGACCGGCGGCAGCAGCGACAAGGCGATCTCCAACGCACAGCAGATGATCCCGTGGCTGCAGATGGCGTCGACGCAGGCGAAGACCCGGGGTATGCAGGCGACCGCGCAAGCCGCCTCCTACACCCAGGCGATGGCGACCACGCCGTCACTGCCGGAGATCGCGATGAACCACGTCACCACCGCGGTGCTGACGGCCACCAACTTCTTCGGCATCAACACGATTCCGATCGCGTTGAACGAGATCGACTACTTCGTCCGCATGTGGATGCAGGCCGCCCTCGCGATGGACATCTACCAGGCCGAGACGCTGGCCAACACGATGTTCGACAAGCTCGAGCCGATGGCGTCCATCCTCGACCCGGGCATGAGCCAGAGCATGACCTCGACGCAGGTGCTGGCGATGCCGAGCAGCCTCACCTCAAGCCAGCTGCAGGCGACAGCGGGACAGGTCGCGGAACTGAGCGGCCCCATGCAGCAGCTCGCCCAGCCGGCGCAGCAGATGACCTCGATGTTCAGCCAGATGGGCAGCAGTTCAGGTGGTACCGGACCCGGACTCGGCGACGACGGGGCTCAAATGGGCCTGCTGGGCGCCAGCCCGCTGTCCAACCACCCGCTCGCGGGCGGTTCGGGTGCCAGCGTGGGAGCCGGACTGCTACGCGGCGACGCGCTGCCGGGTGCCGGCGGCACGCTGGCCCGCACGCCGCTGATGACCGGCCTGATCGACAAGCCCGTCGGTCCCGCGATGATGCCGGCGGCAGCCGCCGGCGAGACGGCAACCGGCGGCGCAGCCCCGGTGGGCGCCGGCGCCATGGGCCAGGGCGCAGGCAGCGGCGGCAGTTCCCGACCGGGCCTGGCGGCGCCGGCACCGGTCGCCCAGGACCGCGACGAACAAGAAGAAGACCTGTGGGACGACGAGGACGACTGGTGACAAGCCCACGGCCACAACAGACTTCCCGGCCAACCGGGCCGGAAGACTTGCCAACCACGGCGAGGAATGGAAAGAGAGAAAGTAGTCCAGCATGGCAGAGATGAAGACTGATGCCGCTGCCCTCGCGCAAGAGGCAGGTAACTTCGAGCGAATCTCCAGCGACCTGAAGACTCAGATCGACCAGATCGAGTCCACCGCGGGTTCGCTGCAGGGTCAGTGGCGCGGCGTCGCCGGCCAGGCCGCCCAGGCCGCCGTCGTGCGCTTCCAGGAAGCCGCCAACAAGCAGAAGGCTGAGCTCGACGAGATCTCGACCAACATCCGTCAGGCCGGCGTTCAGTACCAGCGTGCCGACGAGGAGCAGCAGCAGGCGCTGTCCTCGCAAATGGGCTTCTGAAATAAATCCCCCCAAATACCACTAGAAAACGGAGCAAAGACATGACAGAACAGCAGTGGAATTTCGCGGGCATTGAGGCCGCGGCCAGCACCATCCAGGGAAACGTCTCCAGCATTCACTCCCTGCTCGACGAGGGTAAGCAGTCGCTGACCAAGCTCGCGGCGGCGTGGGGCGGTAGCGGTTCGGAGTCCTACCAGGCCGTTCAGCAGAAGTGGGACGGCACCGCCCAGGAGCTGAACAACTCCCTGCAGAACCTGGCCCGGACGATCAGCGAGGCCAGCCAGGCCATGCAGTCGACCGAGGGCAGCGTGACCGGATTGTTCGCATAAGAAGCGTCTCTATACGCGTAGAATCTCGAAGCACGAGATTGGGCGAGTTCAACCCATCTGGGGGATCTCGCCCCTTCTCGTGCTTCCCTCATTTGGCGAGCTTCTGAGAGGTTCTCATGCCGGCCGACTATGACAAGCTCTTTCGGCCGGCCG
>NZ_LKTM01000365.1 GCF_001417955.2 Mycobacterium gordonae
GATCAACCCACCAGCCCAGGAGGCCGACACGACCGCCGCTTAACACCCGATGGACTCATCCGCCTTGACAAGTTCCGCGGCGATGACCGCAACTCTTGCCACCAACGGCCTAGAGGAAATTCTCACTGAGTCATTGTCGCCGCGGACGCACTGATACTCCTAGCGGTAAAAACGGCAGGAGCCGCGCCGGGGCCGCAACGCAGCTCCACTACTAAAGACCACGCCGCCGATTACCCTCCTCCGGAGCGGACCGTGCAACGGCACCGGAACCTCAGCGAGGTGCTGCCGAGATCCGTGTATCCACGAAGTGCGGGTCCCCGATCTGCTCACGCTTGTCAGATCCTTCAGTCATACTCACCAAGACTTGCGAAATCCGCGCTCAACAGGGGGAATCAATGAAGGGAATGGCTGCAGCGCCTGCGCCGCCTGGCCGAGGATAGGGACTATCGCTTAACGAAAGCAGGCGGACAAGTGGCCACGAAGAAGCAGGACCCCTACCACTCCAACCCCAAGACAGCGTCGAAGACCGGGCAGGCTCCGAAGCACCGTCCGTACAAGCCACCCACGCCGCCGAAGACTCCGAAGTAGCTAAGTCAGCGGCTGTCGACTTAAGTCAGCTGACTGCTGACGCGGTGCTGACGCGGACTGCCCGCGGTGTGGGCAAGTGTTCGTCTGTTCGACACAAAACCGCCCCTACCTCAGCAAACACTGTGCCCCCAGTCGGACTCGAACCGACACTGGGCGGATTTTAAGTCCGGGTTCCCTGTTCGATTGGAGTTGCCGCAAGGGCCGACAAGAACAATGCAGGACCGGTAAAGAACCAGCTCACACAGGGCAGAAACGCCCTCGGCTATCCGTTGGCGGCTGTGTTCCTCGTTTGCGCATTTCGCCAGGTTGCCGCGAAAGTGTGGACGCGATGTGGACACGGAAGGTGCCCACAGGACGCTCACCACCTCAAGCGGAATCTCCGCGTGACAGCTAACCGGATCGGTTGTAGTGTGCTGCTGTGCCGCCTGACAACGGCACTTCGCAGGAAACGGCGCGCGTCCGGTTGAGTCGGCCCACGAGAGCAGCTCGGCCAAACGGAATGCAAACAGCCCGGCGTCAAGTCACGGCCCCTCGGAGGCACGCGCGAAACGCGGTCCACATTCACCGACCGGTGAAGTGCCCGTTTCCATCCCGAAGGGATCGAAGTGTCGATCAACGACAACGCCCATGAATTTGGGCAGCATTTCAAGCAAGGTGGCTGGCGACTCGGGTTTCTGGTTGCCCGCAGTGTCGAGCACGGCGGCAGTGGCGGCAGACCATCTGAAAACCGTTCTCTCGAGAACGGTTCCGGCAAAGTAAGCATCAGCCGGTTCGCGGAACTGGCTGGCGTATCTAAATCACATGTCTCGTATTACTTCAAGGCATGGCAACTAGCGGCCGACGACAAGCTGTGCCCTTCAGCAGAACAACTGTCACCCGATTCCGACGACGGCCTCAGAGACGACATCGACGAGGACGACAATCACACCCGCGAGATGTGGTTGAAGTATCTGCAACAGGCCAGAGAGCCCAGAGAGCCGGGGACCCGTGGGGCCAAGGCAGGGTCACGAAGCAAGGCCACGACTGGCGACACTGCAGAAAAGGATAGTCAGGCAGTGGAGGCACTCACCGATATCTCCGACAAGTTGGCGAAAAACTTGGTCAAGGTGTTCAACGGCGTCGGTCCCAAGCTGATGGGTGATGAAGCCGGTTTGGCTGCGTACGTAGAGAAGTTGCGTCACACCAGGTTTGAACTGGACAAGCAATGCCGAGAGATCGACCAGTTGCTTGAGCGCATTGGGTTTGGGGATCAGAGCCCCGCTGATGACCGGGTCGAACTTGAAGAGAACGGAATTGACCAATGATCGACTGGGAAGAAGTCAACGTCCCGCGTGGTGCCTACATCAGCTGGGGACAAGAGATTGGGCAGCACGTCACGGGCAGGGTGCTGGAATACGGCATCGACACCGGGAAGGACTTCAACGGCAAGGTATGCCCGTCAATCATGATCGAACTCATTGAGCCAGCGGATTCAATCGGCAGCAAGGGCCGCTCCCGGCACGATGCGGGAGAGGTGGTACAACTCGACGTTGCCCAAGAGTCCTTGAAGAGGGCACTTCATGCGGCCGACCCCGCGCCGGGTGATCTTGTCAAGATCACATTGGAAAATTTGGTCAGCAGACCAAACGGCGTCGGTAAAGAGTTTGGTATCAAGATCGCTCGCCAGGCGGCCCAAATTGAAGTCGTGCATCTTGACGACGACGACGAGCAATCGTCGTTCTGATCCGCGCAAGCTAACTGCCAGAACGGTTTCCGGACTTCCATCCGGACCGGGGTCCGATTCCCCGGCTGGCACAATGGTGCCTTGAATTTCATCAGTAGGCCCCCGCCTAGATACCACTTGGCCGCCCAGGCGGAATGGAGGAACCTATAGGCGGCCAAGTGCGGCGCGCGTACGGTTACAGGCAGAACCGCGCAGTGCCGGTCTTTGATGACTAGATTCGGCGGTCCCAGCTCACCCGCACAATACCTTCGGGCGGATGATCTACCGTTGCTTCACGACCCCGGTAGCGGCCACCTTCAGAAGGTGACGCATCCTCCCGCCCTCTGGGCACCAAACCCGGCCCCCATCCAAACTCGGACGCCTCAGTGTCTAATTCGTCCATGTCCAGCGAGCGCTGAATGTGGTCACCCCGGCCGGGTACGTTTGCTCCAGTCCTAGTCATTCAAACCTGCCTCCGAGACTGCTGTCGGTTGTAGCGTTGCAACTGAGGGATTCTCAAGGCCGGCTAGTTTTGCGCTGGCCGTAGCCACCGCGACGAGCACGTCACTTAGGTTGTGGGCTAACCAATCTGAAGGCGTCATCGGGGTACCTCCGGGGTCTCGTACTGACCACTGGCCAGTTGGTAAACGGCGGCTGCGCCGCGATGGCGTGTTCCGACACCGAACGCACGAGTGTAAAACGACTCAATTAAGGGATATGTCGAGCTGTTGCCGGGCAATTGGCGCAATCCTCGATAAAGTGTGTTTGTATGTTCGCGCACACCAACAGGATTCGCGCTTGATCCTGGTCCGCTAGATGCGACGACGGCGAAGTATCCGGCAGGTACGAACGTCGTCTCCACGATCCAGACGGGTCCCCACTTGCCAACAGTCGGGAGGCCAAAAATTTCGCCTGGAGGGAGATTTCCGACGAGCTCGCCTGCGCCCTGCAGAATGAAGCTGGGTTGATTGGTTGCGGGCAGAAAATCCCACTTGCTGATCTGGTCATTGTTGTTCTCTACGTTAGCCCGGAAGCTCTGAATCACTTCACTTTCCCGCTCATTGACCAGCGCAATGAGCTGTTGATTGGACTCCACTAGTCCGTAGCCATGCTCGCGGATATTCTTGACTGCCTCCAGCAAGTCGCCGGAATCAATATCCTCGCTTCCGGTTACGCGGTAGTGGGTATGGTCGCCGTCGAAGGTGTGGCCCAGGAAGGGCGGCGGTACCATGCCGTCTCCGGACCACAGTCCCCTGCAGCTGATTCCTTGGCCGTTTTCCTCTGGCTCTGGTGAGAACAATCGCTGCAGGATGGTCCCGGTGACCAGGCGGTTGTCGCTGTTCATCGCCCCGTCATGCACGGCACGCACCTGACGCGCATCCATGTCTCGCAATGCTTTCCAAGTAAATCGAGCAGCGCGATCATAATCGTGGAACGAAAAGCCAAGCAGTACATGATCACTCGGCGGCCGCAAACCCTCGGGCTCCCCGTATTCTGATGCCATCTCAAAGGACTGCTCGTTTACCCCTTGACTGACGGCTTCAGCGGTACTGGTATGCCAGTACGAAAGTAGGTCGACGATGCTGCTGCGGTGTTTGTTCCATTCAGCAAGCGCGGCCTGCATGCTGGTCCAAATCGTATTCAAGTCGACTTGGTCGACGGTCTGCGTCACTCGGGGCAGTGCATCACCCTCAGTCAGGTAACCGCCCTCTCCGCCGAAGGGAGGTAGGCGCAGAAGCGACTGCAAGTCAGTCAGATTGGTTCTTGGGGTGGTGAGAGTGGTCATTGTTGTCTCCGTTCAAGTTCAGTGGGGAACCGTGGAGCGAAGACACGAGCACTGAAAGGGTCCACTCGCGTCTTCGCGACGGCGGCCTAGCTGACTGCGCTAACTCTCAACTGGGAGAGCCGGCCAGATGCCTGGGGAACTTACGCGGTGCGTGCGCCCAATGCCCGTGAACCAGTTATACTCTGCGGCGCAACGGATTTCGCACCTCGCGGGGTGGACATCGGACGCGGCGCGGCGGATAATGACGTTGATAGGCCGCCGATTAACGCCAGGAAATCTAATGTCCCTTGCTTCGCCATCCAATACTGACCGTCTATTCACCCGCGACCGAGCCGTAGAGTACTGCCACTCACGCGGTTTGGAGAAAGTAACGGCCAACACGATCGTTCGTGCAGCCTACTATTCGCGGAAACTAAAGCTTCCGAAAATCATTGGCGGCACAGCATATTGGACACAGGCCGACCTCGACCGATGGATCGCAACAGCATGAAGCACCGAACAGGAGAAACTCCGATGAGTCAACTAGATGACACCTGGGAACGAATCTACCAAGCTAACCGGGCCGCTGGGGTTCAGCCCAACTACACGGTGGCGGAACGCGACCAAACAGAAGCCCTTGCCGATGACCTAAATCAAGAACTTGAACACCTCCCGGTGGTCCACGCCTGGCGCAGCAAAAACGGCTCTCAACTGCAGTTTTGGTGCCGATTCTGCAACACTCACCACTTTCATGGTCGACACGGTGGCGATTCCGACACAAGAGGACCCCGCGCAGGTTCCGTGCTGCCGCTACGCCTGTGGAAGCGGTACATCAAGAAATTCGCTGACTGCACCTTCCGGTTTGGCCGGGGCTATTGCACCTGTCCTGCCGGAGTCGGCGACGGTCACCGGGCACCGCACTGCGGCAACCGTGAAGGCGACTACTACCGGCGCGGCTACATCCTGCACGAAGTTGAGCCCAACGACGCCAGAGCTACCCGCAACCCGAGGCGATTCCGCCGCTAACGAGCTGTGACTGTTCAAGACGCTTAAGTGGCAGTTCAAGACGCTTAAGTGGCAGTTCCGTTAGCTTCTACCCACCAGCCATGGCGTTCGCGAAATTTTGCAGCGCCGCTGAGTAACTAGGACACCACAGCTCCGTCGAGCGAAACATGACCGCAACAGCTTCGCTCTTGTTGAAATCGTAGTTGTCGATCAGCTTCTGCCCGGTCTTCTTAACGCTGGCGTAGTTAACGCCACCCATGACACCCCAGGCCCGGCAAACAACGATGTCGCCGTACGTCCTTGAGAAAAAGTCAACGTTGCCGGCATTGACGGGGTCAGCTGCCGCCAGGGCGTTGCTGGTACTGAGGGCAAACAGGATCGCGCAGCCGAGAAACCATTTCACCATCCTAAATATCCTAAATTGGGATATTCTGGGTGGCAAGGTGCGCTTGCCGAGTGGAGAAGTCGCTCTACTCCGAGCAGTACCAGCAGCTGTGTGCATTGCTGAGGGAATTGCGCCGTGGAGCCGGGCTGACCCAGGTAGAAGTCGCCACGCGGCTCGATGTCCCCCAATCGTTCGTCAGTAAATACGAATCGGGCGAGCGGAGACTAGATGTGATCGAACTCCGTCACGTGGCTGAGGCGATCGGTACCACCCTGGAAATTGTGGTCACCCGTCTCACCTGACCGTGCTTCCCCACGCTCTCCGGGACCAGTGCACCTTCAACAATTCAGCGGTCTAGGTGCGATTGCCTAAAGGCTTCCCTGTTGGTGTCCGCGCGGGGCGGGCGATTTCCCGTTGGGGGGGCCGCTGTTGCGCTGGGCACGGGGTGGTGGTGGTGGTGTGGGTGCGGAACGCTCGGTTGGGTGGATACAGACGCCATAACGGCCTTCCGCCCATTTCCGCCGTTAAAACGGCAGCGCTTCGGTGCAGGAATGTGGCGAGGTTTCAGTGATTGCAACTGCTCTATTGAAGGCCTTTCGCATCGCGGGTGCTGTAATGCGTTGTGATGCAATATATTCCGGCGTCACGATGCTGCTTGGCGCGTATTGATCCGCTAAATTCAAGTGTGTCAGAGGTTGTCGGCATTAGGCCGCGACCGGCAGACCATTGGAGAGTAAGAATGTCTGCGCCAACACAGCAGTTCTATGACCGCGCGGAAGTAGTCGCCATTGCGCACGCGCGCGGCCTCAAGCACATCACCGAGAACTCAGTGGTGACTGCCGCCTACAGAGGCCACAAGCCACTGAAGATGACCAAGGTCAACGGCCGTGTCTACTACGCCCACAACGACGTTGAGGCGTGGCTTTCCGGCGACCGGGCGGATGGCTGATTTGTGCAACACTTCGGCAGCAGAAAGCTGCCGGTGACGCCACCAGAAGGTGAATGGCAGTGAGCACAGCACAAGGCGCGAACAGCGACGGCGCGCAATACTTCGCGCAAGGAATCGGCCTGCTCGCAAAGAACTTGGCCGATGACGTAATGCATTGTCTGGAATGCGGATTCGATAGCACCACCGAACGTTTCTATGTCTACGATGATGGAGTCTGGCGGCTCAACGGCGGACGCATCGAACAGGAGATCTCTAGACTTCTCGGCAATCGCTATCGGACCACGCACACCAAACACGTCCTCGACCTGATTCGCTACTCCGACAACGCCGCACGCATCACGTGCAAGCCACTGCCGCAGTTCATCAACGTGCCCAACGGGATGGTCGATTGGGAAACAGGCGAACTGCTGGCCCACGCTTCCCAGTACCTCTCGACCGTCCAGCTGCCCGTCGAATACGACCCCGACGCCACGTGCCCGAAAGTTGAACGGTTCCTAGAAGAAGTGCTGCCACCCGACTGCATCGAATTCATCTGGGAAGTCATCGGGTACACCATGTTCTCCGGCAACCCCTTGCATGCCGCCGTGCTGCTGTACGGGAAGGGCCGCAACGGCAAAGGCACTCTGATTCGTCTGCTGAAGGCACTGGTCGGGGAACGCAATTGCTCGGCGGTCGGCCTGCACGAACTGACAGAGAACCGGTTTCGCACCGCCACGCTCTACGGCAGGCTCGCCAACCTGGCGGGAGATCTTGACTCCCGTTGGGTCGCAAACACTGCAGCCTTCAAAGCCATCACCGGCGGTGACCTGATCCAAGCCGAATTCAAGTTCGGTGCGGCGTTCGACTTCACCCCCTGGGCGCTGCCGGTCTACTCAGCCAACAAAGCATTCGGCTCCGCAGACTCTTCAGAAGGTTGGGTGTCACGCTGGACCGTGGTGCCCTTCCCGAATACCTTTGGCGGCAACGAAGACCGCAACTTGGACAGCGAATTACATTCCGCCGCAGAACTTCGCGGAGTGATGGCACGCGGCATCCGGGCTTTGCCGATGCTCCTCAAACGTGGCCAGTTCCAAGAGCCAGAATCCGTCAAGGAAGCCAAGGAAGCATTCGTGGCAGCCTCGGACACCGTGCGCGGCTGGATCAGCGAACAATGCACTCTGGACCCCAAATCCTGGCAAAGCCGCACCGAACTGTACAGCGCCTACCAACTCCACCCCCTCACACAGGGCTCAAAACTTCTCAGCGGACGAGAGTTCTACAACCGGCTAGAGCAGGTCAGCGGAATCGTCGCTGCCAAACGCCAAGGAACGCGCGGCTTCAAAGGAATCAAGCTGGGAAGGCCCGCCCCGGTCGCGCAGGACGGAACTGCCCCCACGGCTGCCCCCGGCACCCTGGCCCGAATCCACAGGTCACGGTGGTGAACGCCGTGCGGCACCGCGACAGGGGGCACAAGGGGCAGACCCGGCGAACTTCTCACCACATCACCACACCCTTGGGTCAGACCAACCTGCCCCTTCTGCCCCCACGCACCGAAACCCCAAGTCAAGACATCACTCACGGGGGCGCGCCACTGCCCCCAAGCTGCCCCCTGCTGCCCCCGCCATTGCATCTCGCCAGCCCCTCCATGCGCGGAATCCCACATCTGACAAGCACGAATCGAACGGAGCAAACCCGATGAGTAACGACAACGAGCGCATTATCGACGCCGAAATCGTAGATAACGATCGGCTTCCGGCAATCATCAAGCGGGCATCAAACTCCGAACCCATCGAACTACCGAATCGGCAAGACAGTCTGCTAGCAGACAATCCGGGGAGACGTTGCGTAGCAACAAATTCTCGCGGAGAACGGTGCCGCAAATTCGCGATATACGGAGCAACCGTATGCCGCACGCATGGCGGAGCGACCAAGAAGACCCGAGAGGCCGCACGCATCCGTGTCGAAAACGCCGCAAACCGCCTCATGGGCAAACTCATTGAGTTTGCGTTCGACGACACCAAACCTCCAGATGTGCAACTGAAGGCCATCCAAAACAGTCTCGACCGCGCTGGCCTCAAGCCGCCTGCCGAAGTTGTTCTCAGTCAGGGCGAATCGAAAGCTGCCTTCGAGTCAGTGTTCGACAGCATCTCCGCAGTGCCCCTGGACGAATCGGCATACCTTCCTAGGGATCACGGCGTAGCCGGCGGTGCAGGCGAATCTCTCGACCCGGGCGACTTTGCCCACCCAACTCAACCGTCCAACCCACAGACCGGACACAACAACGAAACGGCAACAACCAGCGCGCGGGAAAACCCCGGATGGCCAGCTGGCAAGGACGGCGACGATTCTTCGGACGGCGGGCGGCTAGGAACGGCAACTCGCGGCGCGAACGACCGCGACAGGCGCAACCAGCGGGCCGAACGGCACATTACCGGGGAGGCCGCCATCCGCGCGGCCAACTGGGCAAACGCCGCGATGGCAGAAAGCCACGGCCTGCCGTGGGGAGAGTCGGACCGTTGGCGGCGGTAGTGACGAGTATGCCCAGGTCAGGCATTGTAGCCACGGTTGTACCAGTCGGCTAAAACTTGAGGCGTAAGGCGCAACCGCTCGGTTACGCCCCACACCAGGAAGGGACACGCAACATGCCGACAAAGGCAAGAACACGAGAACCGATGCAGCCGTTGATGTTTGGCTACACGCGAGTGAGCACCGATGAGCAGACCGACAAGCGGAACGGACTAGAGGCACAACGCGAAACCATCGACAGCGAAACCTCGCGGCGCAGCTGGACCGTGGAGCACTTCGCCGACGAAGGCGTGTCTGGAAAGACCATCGGCCCGAAGCTTGCGGAAGTGTTGCAACTCTTAGCATCTGGACAGGGCGACGGCCTGGTGGTCGCGAAGCTGGACAGGCTCAGCCGGTCAATCGTCAACGCTGCCAACATCATCGAGGCAGCACAGTCGCAGGGGTGGTCGCTGGTGATTCTGGACCTCGGTGTGGACCTGACCACCGCAGCGGGCCGGATGATGGCCATGAACCTGGTCAACTTCGCCCAGTACGAACGCGAATTGATTAGTGAGCGTACGAAGGCCGCTCTTGCCGCCAAGAAGCGCAGAGGCGAACGAATCGGAAGACCTAGAGCAGCATCGGCTTCGGTGGTGCGCCGCATTGTGCAGGACCGCAACGCCGGCTGCACATACGACGCTATCGCTTCCGCCCTCACCGCCGAGAAAGTCCTATCTCCGCTAGGAAATGCGGCATGGCAACCGTCCACCGTGCGGCGCATTTACGCCAGCGCCACGGCACAGGTTCCGGTGTCGGCATGAGGCGCGAGCACCAGCAATACGACGGCCAGGAAGACCAGGACCGCGAGCCCCCATTACCGACGTGCTGGGGTTACGGCCCAGAGCCCACAGGTGATGACGAAGAAGAAGGCGAGTAATGGCCGCAACGATCCGCAAGCGCGAAACCGGCAGGCTAGACAAGCGCGGCAACCCGGTTTTCTCCTATCAGGTGCGGTGGCGTGAGCCTGTCCGTGATGAGTTCGGCGCACCTACCGGCAAATTCCGGCAGACTTCCGACACGTTCGACACCGAACGCAAGGCGAAGGCACACATGCGGAAGGTTGATGACCAGCTGGACAGTGGACGGGGTGTCGATCCCAGCAGCGCCAAGACGAAGGCCAACACGCCGCTGGGCACCTATGCCCGGCAGTACCTGGACAGTCTTGCGGGCAGCATCGACCCGAACACCATCGAGGATTACGAGAAGATCTACCGGGCGCACATTGCCGCCGTTTTCGGCAGTAGGCCGGTGGCCAGCATCACCACAGCAGACGTAGCTCGGTTCCGCGCCGATCTGTTGGCACCGCACGTGCGGCGTCATGGCAGGGCGAAGGCCACCACACCTCCCAGTACCCGTCTCGTCACCCGCAGCCCGAAAACGGTGAAGCACATCGTTGGAACACTGAAACGGATTCTCGACGTAGCGCAGGACGATCAGGCCATCGCAGCCAATCCGGTGATCGCCAACCGCCGCAGGCACTCCACCAAGCGCCGTGCCACCACTGACGGCAGGGCACCGTTCAAGCACCGCCCACTGACGGCCAACCAAGTAGCGTCGGTCGTCGATTGGATTGAGCGCAATGGCAGCCAGGGCCGGGGCAACCCCGTCTACGCGCTGGCGGTTCTGTTTGCGGCCCATACCGGCGTACGTGCCAGCGAGTTGCAGGGGTTGCAGCTGCAGGACGTCACGCTTTCCGCCCTCCCCGCCACGGTTGGAGCCATTCGTATTGTTCGCACGGCGCAGCGTAAGGACCGGGTCTGGATCTACGGCACTCCCAAGAGCGACGCCTCCACGGATCGCGTAGTCCCTCTGGCGCCGTGGCTGGCGGACGAGTTACGCCAGTACCTGACTACGGTTCATCCGTTTTCGGTGACCAACGCGGCAGGCAACAAGTACATCCCGCACGCGCCGTTGTTCCCCGGTCGACGCAATCGCTATGTGTTCGATTGGGCGAAGCCGGTGTGCGCGGCGAGCTTGTACGAGCACTACTTCCAGCCCGCTTGCCGAGCCTTGAAGCTGGGCAACGTCCGGTTCCATGACCTGCGGCACACCTTCGCCACCATGAACCTGAGCGCTGGCGAGCACTACATGCAGGTCAGCAAATGGCTTGGCCACTCGACCTTCGTACTGACGTTGACCACCTACGCGGACTACATCAGAGAAGAGGAACTGGCAGCGCCGAAGGTCGGTCGCGGTATCGCAGACGTCACAGCGAGGGTTCTGACGCTGCAACGGCGCGCAACCCGCTAGATCCCACCCGAGTGGCGCACCGGCTATCCGCGACGTGGACCCTACGCTTTCCACATGGATCCAGTAACACTCGGGACCAGTGCTTACGGCGCTTTGCGCGTGTTCAGCGCGTGTACGCGAGGAGCCCAGGACGCAGGCAAGTCGGTTGGATTTGCTAAACGCAGATACCGTTTGGCTGGCACTTACAATTTGGCTTGGCTTGATCGTGACTTCTCGCCGTCCGCCGACACAGATGGCTTCGATGCTGAACAAATAGCTGATATCGGACGGTTTCTTACTTCGACGACCGTTACCCCGTGGCTCTCTTTGTTAGCAGTAGCCTGCCTTACGGAGAGTCCCGACCACACATTAATTGACCAGGTGAAAGCAGGCCTAACCAACGAGGCACGAAAATGGACCGCAGAGAAACCCAACTCGTGGCTAAAGCACGCCGAACTAGTGTGGGACCGATTACTGGAGATCCACAATGAGGTACTGCCAACAATCGAAGCTGAATCTGATTGGGCTGCTGATGTTGAGTATTTTGAAAACTTTGTAAACACACCACTGCAGAAAAAGACGAGCGCACCAGGTAGTTACGCATCGCGATTTATTCAGCATCTTGTTCGCTTAGCGAGCGACATTGAGCGGCTACGAGCCGCCTTCGATATCTCCGTTAGCATTGCTCAGAGCATGGCAACGACTGCTCTCGATCCAATCATCACGCATACAGAGCTCGGCACAGGAGCCAGTGCTGATTTCGACTTGTTGTACGTCGAAAGAAGCTTCGTTGACTTTGAGGGCGGAAGGCCGCTGGACTCTTCCGTGATCACGTCTGGCAATACGCCTTTTCGCTTGGTAGTCACCGGCGCCCCCGGAGCTGGAAAAACTACTTACTTACAGCATTTTCGTCGCCAACTTTGCACGGATCAGGATCGGCCGGTCTTTGTAGTTCGATGCCGTGAATACGCAGCAATAAATTGGGATCGCACCAATCTTATCGACTTCATGCTCAACCGATACAATTCCGAGTATTCAGATGAACTGGAGCCCTCCACCATTCGTGACCTCCTTGTGCTTGGCAGAGCAGTGGTTGTGCTCGATGGGCTGGATGAAGTAACCGACCCACTAAGAAGAATCGATCTAGTCAAGCGCATTAATGCGCTTAGTTCCGCCTTCCCCATCGTGTCGATACTGGTCACGAGTCGAGAAGTTGGATACGATCGCGCTCCCCTAGATCGACATATTTTCGCGCGAGTTCAATTAAAGGAATTTGAACTTAGCCAAGCACTAGAATACGTGGGTAGGTGGTTCAGTGTTGTCGGCAAAAAGGAACTGATTGAGCCATTTATTCACGATTCTGAGACCGTAGCAGACCTTCGTCTTAACCCGCTAATGTTGAGTCTCCTGTGCATGCTCTATCGAGAAAGCCATGCCATACCTAGCATGCGCCTCGACATCTACTCTGAGTGTGCGCGTCTGCTGTTCAAACGGTGGGACAGTCACCGACAAATCAAAGTCGATGGTGCTATACCCGATTTTTCAGACAGTCTCATGCAGGAAATAGCCCGTTGGTACTACACGAGTCCAACCGCGCAAGCCGGACTGGACGAGACGGTGATCAAAGGCATGCTCAAGCGGATTCTGATTGATCAGTCCGGTTTCCCCGAATCTCGAGCCGAGGAAGCAGCGGCCGAATTCCTAGAATTCTGCGCTGGTCGAGCCTGGCTTCTCGGGGCAACCGGATCCAATAAGCGCGGGGAACGCTTGTTTTCATTCACTCATAAGACGTTCTCCGAATACTTTGCGGCAGAGTCGTTTGCTCGAAATGCCGTGGACGCTGTCGAGATATGCGACCGAATCACTTCGACCTTCTACAATGACTCATCATCGTTATTGCCCGAACTTCTTATCCAATCCTATGGAAAGCACTCCGCGCAAGGAGCAATGCGGATTGTAAAAGAGCTCCATGCCCGCAATGCACCTACCTTGCTGTTATTGAGGTTGGTGGAGGGGGCACTCTTGCCGGCCCAGTCTCGACGCCTAGTTTTCCTTCAGCTTCTGGACAGCTGGATTGCCGGCGAACCCGATAAACGCGAATTTATCGCGCTCCTACAACTCAACGCACTTGCCCGCGAGCAATTCGTATCTGAGCACCTATTGGGGTCAGCGCAACTTCGGCAGATCTTCTTGTCAGGCTGGGCAACTGTCGTGTTATCTGGCCTCTCCGACCGCTATTCTCCTAGCTGGTCCAGCACTGTCGAAAGAATTACAGCAGATACTGACATGAAAGGGCTTGCACGGAGAGATACTGCCGTATGGAATTGGCACGCGACGCAACTTGATACCAAGATTCAGCCTGCAGATAAGCTTGATCTCTTGCTATGCCATGGCGTCTTTGGTTTCGCGCCTGGCATCGCATGGTACGGCGTGGAGTCCCGCCTTCGCTTTAATAAAGCGCCAGTCAATGAGAGCACTGTGGCGAAATACATCGACGGTTCCCTTTCTAATTTCTCGAACGGATTACGGCTTCCGAGTGGTTTCTTGACCGGGCTGTTTTATCTACTTGCCCCCGGCCGCACTGAACTCGCGTGGAGCGCAAGGTGGGCGCCAGATCTTCTGTCTACAAAGGAATTCCACCTCTTTGCATATTTAGCGCTCGCTCTTTACGAATGGCTGGGCGGTCAGTCTATGGGCGACAAAATAAGCTCCCTATGGTCAGGGACGCTCAAGGAAGTCGTTGAGGTCAGAAGCGAAAGTGTCGTTGGCGGTTCACCCGACAAGGAATGCCTGGCGGCGGCGACACAAACTCTTCGCAACCTGCCCGATCGCCTGGCGATGTGGGCGATCGGACGCGACAACTTGGTGCGTCCTGACTCTTCGCACTGAGTTGGCCTCAATCCTACTGATTCGCCCACCTCGACGAGTCGCGCGAACACAACCTGCCTATATAAGGAACGAGCGCGGGCCGCGCGAGCTGCTTGCCGTTACGCGAGGTACAAGGGCCGGATGTGGACGCGACGTGGACGTGACACTTTCGACAACACGAATCTTCACGGCCGTAGAACCAGGACAGCGTCCCCTACCTGCACAAACACAGTGCCCCCAGTCGGACTCGAACCGACACTGTGCGGATTTTAAGTCCGCTGCCTCTGCCAATTGGGCTATGGGGGCCCGGCGGCGAATCTAGCCTGCGCAGGCCAGATCCGGGACGCTGCATACCCCCGAAACGCTAGCGTGCGCGACGGCCGCTTCCTATGTAGGATCGCGCGCCGCGCGCCCTCAGAGGCCCCAAGACCCCGTCGGTCAGATGACGCGGCCGTATCGCCCGCCAAGAGCTTGTTAAAACTGCGAGCGCCCTCGTTAAGAAGCCGTAAACGTCCGTCACCCTGCGCTTTTCGACCATAACTGTGGAGTCCGGGCTAGTTAGCGTTACGCCAACGCACAGGGGCCGGTACGCAAACACACAGGGACGACCAGGGGATTCAGCGGTCGTCATGTCTTCACACCAAAGGAGCAATAGATGTCATTTCTGACAGCAGTGCCCGCAGAATTGGCCGCCGCGGCGGCGCAGCTGGGAGCAATCGGCAGTGCACTCGCGGCGCAGAACGCAGGTGCTGCAGCCCCGACCACCGCAATCGCTCCCGCGGCCGCCGACCAGGTCTCGATCCTGCAATCCGGCATCTTCACCGCATACGGCGCTCTGTATCAGCAGATCGCCGCCGAGGCCCAGGCCATCCAAGAGCAGTTCGTGCAGACCCTGGGGCTCAGCAGCGGTACCTACGAGCAGTCCGAGGCGGCGAACGCGGCGGCTACCACGCTGGCCAACGCGGCGGCCTCGCCGGCGGCGTCGTCCCCGGTCGATGACTTCATCAACCAGATCAGCACGCTGCTCGGTGGCCCCGTCACCAGCGTCGTCGGCCAGCCGTTCAGCCTCTCGGGCAACTCGGCCAACGTCGCAAGCTACGAAATCGGTAACTTCGCCTCGGCCTCGTCGAACATGCTGGGCCTGACCAGTGGTGGCCTGTTCCCGGAGGGCTTCGGTGTCCCCGAAGACGTCGCCGCCGACGCAGCCATCGAGGGAGCCGCGATCGAGGGCGGCCTCACCAGTGCCGGCGGCGCCGTCGGTCCGGTGGCCGCCAGTGTCGGAAGTTCCACGCTCGTCGGCGCGATGTCGGCCCCGCCGAGCTGGGCCGCCGGGACCACGCTGGTGTCCAGCACCGCTCCTTCCGCGCTGTCCGGTGCCAGCATCTCGGCCGCCCCGGCGACCGCGGCCGGGGGCATCTACCCCGGGGTTCCGGGTCTGGCCTCGGCGGCACGCAACAGCGCAGGCTTCGGCGCACCGCGCTACGGCGTGAAGCCGATCGTCATGCCGAAGCTGACGGCCGTCTAAGCCGACCCACCTCAAGCGACCACCACCAAGCCAACAGAAACGGGATAGAAATGTCTTACGCAGGTTTCCCACCCGAGTTGAACTCCGGCCTCATGTACAGCGGCGCGGGCGCCGGGCCGTTCATGGCGGCCGCCGCAGCCTGGAACAACCTGGCCTCGGAACTGAGCACCACCGCGGCCCAGTACGAGTCGATCATCACCTCGCTGACCACCGAACAGTGGACCGGTGCCGGCTCGGCGTCCGCGGCGGCTGCCGCTCAGCCGTACGTGGAATGGCTGACCACCACGGCGGCCGCCGCCGAGCAGGCCGGCATTCAAGCCGCCGCATCGGCGGCCGCCTATGAGGCGGCGTTCACCGCGACGGTGCCGCCGCCGGTGATCGCGGCCAACCGGGCGCTGCTCGCCGCGCTGGTGGCCACCAACTTCCTGGGCATCAACACGCCGGCGATCATGGCGACCGAGGCCCAGTACATGGAGATGTGGGTCCAGGACGTCGTCGCGATGACGACCTACCAGGCCGGCGCTGCTGCGGCGGCGGTTCTCGAGCCGATCCTGCCGGCGACGCCGACCACCAACCCCGGTGGTGCGGGACTGCAGCAGGCCGCCGTCGCCGCAGCCGCGGCGGAGGGACCTGCGGCCTCGCTGGGCGACATCGTCAGCGGCTTGCAGACCGAGCTGGGCAACCTCGCACTGGGCACCTCGTCGATCGGTACCGGCCTGTTCAACGCCTTGCCGGTGCCGGTGCAGGAACTGCTCACCTCGCTGGACGGCTTCCTGGGCACTCCGCTGATCTTCAACGCCATCCAGCAGGTCGGTGTCACGGCGTCGTGGTTCATGTTCGCCGCCATCCCGAACGGCATTTTCGCCGCTCACACCATCGACGCCAACATCGCAGCCGCAGCCGCGGAGGCGGCGGCCCCGGCGGCGGCCGCGGCCGAGGGCGCGGCCGCAGGGCTGGCCAGCGAGGTGGGAGCCGCGGGCGCGGCAGCCAGCCTGGGCGAGGCCTCTCTGGTCGGAAGCCTGTCGGTGCCGGCCAGCTGGGCGGGCGCCACCCCGGCGGTCGAGGCAGCAGCCGGAACGGCGTTGGCGGGCAGCGGCTGGACCGTCCCCGAGGAAGGCGCGGCTCCGGGAGTGATGGCCGGCATGCCCGGCATGGCCGCAGCCGCCAAGGGCGCCGGTGCCTACGCCGGTCCGCGGTACGGCTTCAAGCCGATCGTCATGCCCAAGCAGGTCGTTGTGTGACGCCAAATAAAAAGGGGGACAAGTCACTCGTTTAGACCATCAAGTAGCCGCCGGGCCGTAGTGTCTACCGCTGGACGGCTAGGACACGCACCATCAACATCGAGATAGGAGACGAAATATGACAACACGTTTCATGACCGACCCGCACGCCATGCGCGACATGGCGGGTCGTTTCGAGACCCACGCCCAGACCGTCGAGGACGAGGCCCGTCGCATGTGGGCGTCCTCGCAGAACATCTCCGGCGCTGGCTGGAGCGGTCTGGCCTCGGCCACCTCACTGGACACCATGGGCCAGATGAACACGGCGTTCCGCAACATCGTCAACATGCTGCACGGCGTTCGCGACGGACTGATCCGCGACGCGAACAACTACGAGCAGCAAGAGCAGGCCTCCCAGCAGATCCTCAGCAGCTAAGCAAGGGACCTAAGAAAGGAACTTGGAAAATGACGATCAATTACCAGTTCGGCGACGTCGACGCCCACGGCGCGCTCATCCGCGCCCAGGCCGCCAACCTCGAGGCCGAGCACCAGGCCATCGTTCGCGATGTGCTGGCTGCCGGTGACTTCTGGGGCGGCGCCGGTTCGGTGGCTTGCCAGGAGTTCATCGCCCAGTTGGGCCGCAACTTCCAGGTGATCTACGAGCAGGCCAACGCCCACGGCCAGAAAGTTCAGAGCGCCGGCAGCAACATGGCGCAGACGGACAGCGCAGTCGGGTCCAGCTGGGCCTGATCTACGTCTTGACCGACGGCGTGGCCGCACACCACCAGGTGTGCGGCCACGTCGTTTAAGTGCCACTGCGCGACTCGCCCGTTGTTTGCCGGCGGGCACTGTTCTGATGGTCGATGATGGCTCGCACCGCCGCGGCGGGCCTCGCCGCACCGCATCACGCCACGGGCCCAATGGGCGGCGGAAGTCCGCGCACGGGCGCCGGCGGTCACAGTGCCGCTCACACAGGACGTAGTGTGCACCGGCCGAGCATGGTTTGCTCGGCACATGAGCGGACGCCGCCTTCCGGTGCGTGCCACCTCGTGTCCCAGAGCGGCTAATCCACTTGTGCTAGAGCGTTTTTGGTGGCCACGGTCAACGCCTGCGCGCGAGGGTCGGAGGCCGCCTGACGCCGCTTGCCAGACGAATGGGTACCGTTGCCCGGTACCATTACATTTGAGATCTCTATGAAGACCGTGACAACCATATGTGTGGTTGAAAGAATGATCCAATATGACCGCAATGCAGGGATATGCGCGCAGCCAACGTCCACGCCAAGCGATTCTGGGCCAGCTGCCCCGAATCAACCGGGCTGACGGTTCACCGATCCGAGTGTTGCTGGTAGACGACGAACCCGCGCTGACCAATCTGGTCAAGATGGCGCTGCACTACGAGGGCTGGGACGTCGAGATCGCCCACAACGGGCGCGAGGCCATCGCCAAATTCGACCGAATCAATCCCGACGTGCTGGTCCTGGACATCATGCTGCCCGACGTGGACGGCCTGCAGATCCTGCAGCGGGTCCGGGAATCAGAGTCCTACACGCCCACCCTGTTCCTCACCGCACGGGACTCGGTGATGGACCGGGTCACCGGTCTCACCGCGGGCGCAGACGACTACATGACGAAGCCGTTCAGCCTCGAGGAGTTGGTCGCCCGCCTACGCGGCCTGCTGCGGCGTTCCAGCCATCTGGCGCCGCCCGCCGACGAGTCCCTCAAGGTGGGAGACCTGAAACTGGACGCGGCCAGCCGTGAGGTCACCCGCGGCGGCACCCCGATGTCGCTGTCGTCGACGGAGTTCGAACTGCTCCGGTTCCTGATGCGCAACCCGCGCCGCGCGCTCAGCCGTACCGAGATCCTGGACCGCGTGTGGAACTACGACTTCGCCGGCCGCACCAGCATCGTCGACCTGTACATTTCCTACCTGAGGAAGAAGATCGACGCCGACCGAGAGCCGATGATCCACACCGTCCGTGGCATTGGATACATGCTCCGACCACCGGAATGAGCTTGGTATGACGGGGGACCGCCAGATCCCGCGATGGCTCCCCCGTTCCCTGCGCCGACAGCTGTTGCTGGGCGTCCTCACGGTGGTGACACTGGTCCTGGTGGCCGTCGGGGTCGTCTCGGTGCTGACCCTGCGGGGCTATGTCACCGCGATGAACGACGCGGAAGTCGCCGAATCCATGCATGCGTTCACCCACGCCTACGGCAGATACCGCAACGGCGAACACACCTCGGTCCACAACGGCATTCCGCCCGTCTCCCAGGCTCTGCTGGAGTTCACCGGGCAGACGCCCGGAAACCTCATCGCGGTGGTCCGCGACGGCAAAGTCGTTGCCTCAGAGGTCTTTTCCGAGGATGAACCGCGACCCGCACCACCCGATGTCGTCCGCGCCATCGAAGCACAGTCATGGACCGACGGCCCGTCGCGCGTCGAGAACCTGGGCAGCCTGGGCCCGCACCAGGTCGACAGCCGCACCGCCGGGTCCGACCGTCTGGTGGTCGGCGTTTCACTGAGCCTCGCCGATCAGATCATCGCCCGTAAGCAACTCACCACCACGCTCCTGGTGGCCACCGCGCTGGTGATCACGGCCGCGCTCACCGCCTGGGTGGTGGGTTACGCCCTGCGCCCGCTAAGCCGGGTCGCCGCGACGGCCGCGGAGGTCGCCGCCATGCCACTGGCCGACGAAGACCACAAGATCAGCGTGCGGGTCCGGCGCGAAGACACCGACCCCGACAACGAGGTCGGAATCGTCGGTCACACCCTCAACAAACTTCTCGACAACGTCGACAGCGCGCTGGCGCACCGTGTCGAATCCGATTTGCGGATGCGGCAGTTCATCACCGACGCCAGTCACGAACTGCGCACACCGTTGGCGGCAATCCAGGGTTATGCCGAGTTGACTCGCCAGGACAGCTCGGCGCTGCCGCCGACCACCGAATACGCCCTGGCGCGCATCGAGTCCGAGGCGCGGCGAATGGCGTCGCTGGTCGACGAGTTGCTGCTGCTCTCCCGCCTCGGCGAAGGTCAGGATCTGCAGTCCGAAGACCTGGACTTCACCAACCTGGTGATGAACGCGGTCAACGACGCGGCAGTCGCGGCGCCGACGCACCAGTGGGTCAAAAAGCTTCCCGATCAACCGGTGTGGGTCACCGGAGACCACGCCCGACTCCATCAGGCCGTCAGCAACCTGCTCACCAACGCGTGGGTGCACACTCCCCCGGACGTCACGGTGACCACGGGCATCACGTGCCACAGATCCCCAACCCCCGACGGCCCGAGCGCGCCCTACGTGGAATTGACGGTGACCGACGACGGACCCGACATCGACCCCGACGTCCTACCGAGGTTGTTCGAGCGCTTCGTGCGGGCCGACAAGGCCCGCTCCAACGGCGCCGGCCACGGGCTTGGTCTGGCAATCGTCAATTCGATCGTCAAGGCGCACGGAGGGACGGTCTGCGCCGAATCCGCTAACGGCGAAACGGTCTTTCGCGTCCGGATCCCGATGATCGAACGTCCGACGTCGTCCTAGCCGAGGCTTGCGGCCGACAGGCGTGACCACTCCCCCAGACGCTCGTAGGCCTCCCACCAGATCGCTTCATGCTGCACTGCGCAGATATCGCCGCACGCCAGCCGATGGTCGGCGTCAGTCAGCATATCGACCAGCGCCCGCCAATACGTATAGCGGCATAGCTCTTGGACATCAACACTTTTGGGCATCACCACGACGGTCATGGACCTGACCGGCACGCGGGCGGGGCCACCCCGAACCAACAGCACCACACCGGTGCCGACGTAGACGGCCGCCGCGGTCACCAGCACGGCGCCCGCTGACGCCAGCACATCACCAAGCAGCATCTCCGCCAACACGATCAGCGCCGCGCCACCGACCGGCCAGCCCCGCCACAGCCTCGCCGCAAACCGGTCATTAAAACCCGTGCCCGGTGGGTAGATCGTCAGTCGATAACGACGGACGCCGTACTGACCGACCACCGCGTCGAACGAGCCCCACCGGCGGCCGCCGCCGAGCGGGCGCGCACGGACTGGCAAACTCGACGTTGTCTCGTTAATCGGTTGCAGTGGAACCGGTTCGATGACTCGGTGTCGCGTGTCGGTCATCCTTTCGATGTACTCCGGGACGACGACAATCGCTCGGTTCCCAACGGATTCCATACGGCGCAACCGCGAATCTTTACACGACCTTGCGCCGGCCACCATGGCGGCCGTCACAGGTATCCCGGGGCGTAAAGAAAGCGTAAAGGCACACCCCGATGCCGTTAGGAAAGTGTCAACCAAAGGCCCTAGCTGCGAGGGCCCGGTTAGCGTCAGGCTGACCTTGCCTTTCGAGCACTGCGCCAGGGAGCTGACTCGACGAGGCCGTTTCGTATGCGATAACAGGCGCCGAACGGAGACATGATGGGCGTGTTGACATTTGCCGTGCTCACGGTGGCGGTATTCGCCGTGCTGGGCATGGTGCAGAAAATGGTCGAGCGACTGTGAGTTACCAGAACATCGTCGGCCTGGTGCTGGCCGTCCTTCTTGCGCTGTTCATGGTTGGCGCACTGTTGTTTCCGGAGAGGTTCTAGTGAGCACAACGACCGCCGGGATCATCTTCCTCGTCGTTCTCGTCGTGGCGCTGGCTTTGGTCCACGTGCCTTTCGGCGACTACATGTACCGGGTCTACTCCTCGGACAACGACTTACGGGTCGAGTCATGGATCTACCGCCTCATCGGCGTCGATGCGCGCTCCGAACAGACGTGGGGCGCTTACGCACGAAGCGTGCTGGCGTTCTCCTCAATCAGCATCCTGTTCCTGTTCGCCTTGCAGCTGGTGCAGGGCGGGTTGCCGCTGCACCTGCACGACCCCGCCACGAAGATGACGCCGGCACTGGCCTGGAACACGGCGGTCAGCTTCGTCACCAACACCAACTGGCAGGCCTACTCCGGCGAGTCCACGCAAGGCCACCTGGTCCAGATGGCGGGCCTGACGGTCCAGAACTTCGTCTCGGCAGCCGTTGGCATGGCGGTGGCAATCGCGCTGGTGCGCGGGTTCGCCCGGACGCGCACCGGCGAACTGGGCAACTTCTGGGTCGATCTGGTGCGCGGCACCTTGCGCATCCTGCTGCCCATCGCCGTCGTCGCCGCCATCCTGCTCATCGCGGGTGGGGCCATCCAGAACTTCCACCTGCACGACCAGGTGGTGACCACCCTGGGCGGCGCCCAGCAGACGATCACCGGCGGCCCGGTGGCCAGTCAGGAAGCCATCAAAGAGCTGGGCACCAACGGCGGTGGCTTCTATAACGCCAACTCCTCCCACCCGTTCGAGAACCCCACCGCATGGACGAACTGGCTGGAAATCTTCCTGCTGCTGGTGGTCAGCTTCTCGCTGCCCCGCACCTTCGGGCGGATGGTCGGCAGCAAGAAGCAGGGTTACGCGATAGCGGCGGTCATGACGACGCTGGCCGGCATCAGCGTGTCGCTGATGATGTGGTTCCAGCTGCAGCACCACGGCACCGTCCCGACCGCGCTCGGCGCGGCCACCGAGGGCGTCGAGCAGCGGTTCGGCGTCGCGGACTCGGCCGTCTTCGCCGATGCCACCACGCTCACCTCCACCGGCGCCGTCGACTCGTTCCACGACTCCTACACCAGCCTGGGCGGCATGATGACGATGTTCAACATGCAGCTCGGCGAGGTCGCGCCCGGTGGCACCGGTTCGGGCCTGTACGGCATGTTGATCCTCGCGTTGATCACCGTCTTCGTCGCCGGGCTGATGGTCGGCCGGACCCCGGAATACCTGGGCAAGAAAATCAATCCGCGCGAAATCAAACTGGCCGCAAGCTATTTCCTGGTAACGCCGCTGATCGTGCTGACCGGCACCGCGATAGCCATGGCGCTGCCGGGCGAACGGGCCGGCATGCTCAACGGTGGGCCGCACGGACTCTCGGAGATCCTGTACGCATTCACCTCCGCGGCCAACAACAACGGGTCAGCCTTCGCCGGGCTCAGCGTCAACACTGACTGGTATAACACCGCACTCGGGCTGGCCATGCTGTTCGGCCGGTTCCTGCCCATCATCGTGGTGCTCGCTCTGGCCGGGTCGCTGTCCAGACAAGGCACCACACCGGAATCGGCAGGAACCCTGCCCACTCACCGGCCACAGTTCGTCGGCATGGTCGCCGGCGTCACCTTGATCCTTGTCGCCCTTACGTTTCTGCCCATGCTCGCGCTCGGGCCCCTCGCTGAAGGAATTCATTGATGACCGCGGACAACAAGCGGATGGCGGGCGGCGTGCTCAATCCGGCGATGCTGTGGAAGTCGGCTCCGCAGGCGCTGAGCAAACTCGATCCGCGCACGCTGTGGCGCAACCCGGTGATGTTCATCGTCGAAGTCGGCGCCGTCTGGGCCACCGTGCTGGCGGTCACCGAACCGACCTGGTTCGCCTGGCTCATCGTGGTGTGGTTGTGGCTGACGGTCGTCTTCGCGAACCTCGCCGAAGCGGTCGCCGAAGGCCGCGGCAAGGCCCAGGCCGAGACATTGCGCAAGGCCAAGACCCAGACCATGGCGCGGCGCCTCACCGGCTGGACGCCCGGCTCGCCGCTGGTCGAGGAAGAAGTCGCCGCGCCCCTACTGCAACAGGGTGACATCGTCGTCGTCGAGGCGGGGCAGGTGATCCCGGGCGACGGTGACGTGGTGGAAGGCATTGCCTCCGTGGACGAGTCGGCGATCACAGGCGAGTCAGCTCCGGTGATCCGGGAGTCCGGCGGCGACCGATCGGCGGTCACCGGCGGCACGACCGTGCTGAGCGACCGCATCATCGTCAAGATCACCCAGAAGCCCGGTGAAAGCTTCATCGACCGGATGATTGCGCTCGTCGAGGGCGCCAACCGGCAGAAGACACCGAACGAGATCGCGCTCAACATTCTGTTGGCCGCGTTGACCATCATCTTCATCTTCGCCGTAGCGACCCTGCAGCCCTTGGCCATCTACTCGAAGCTGGACAATCCGGGCGTGCCAGACACCGAGGCGCTCAACGGAAGTGGAGTCACCGGCATCGTCATGGTGTCGCTGCTGGTGTGCCTGATCCCCACCACCATCGGGGCACTGCTGTCGGCCATCGGCATCGCCGGCATGGACCGGCTGGTACAGCGCAACGTGCTGGCGATGTCCGGACGCGCGGTGGAGGCGGCCGGCGACGTGAACACCCTGCTGCTGGACAAGACCGGCACCATCACACTGGGCAACCGCCAGGCTGCCGCCTTCATCCCGGTCGACGGAGTCTCGCCGGAGGAACTGGCCGACGCCGCGCAATTGTCCAGCCTCGCCGACGAAACACCGGAGGGTCGTTCGGTCGTCGTATTCGCCAAGGAGCACTTCGGGTTACGCGCACGCACCCCGGGTGAACTCGCCCACGCACACTGGGTGACGTTCTCGGCCGCCACGCGGATGTCCGGTGTCGACGTCGACGATCACCAGTTGCGTAAGGGCGCGGCAAGTTCGGTCGCGGAATGGGTACGCGCACAGGGCGGTAAGGTGCCCAGGCAACTCGGGGAGATCGTCGACGGCGTCTCGGCCGGCGGCGGCACCCCCCTGGTCGTCGGTGAATGCCGTGGCGGCGAAGCGACCGTTCTAGGTGTGATCCACCTCAAGGACGTCGTCAAACAGGGCATGCGCGAGCGGTTCGACGAGATGCGCCGGATGGGCATCCGCACCGTGATGATCACCGGCGATAACCCGTTGACCGCCAGGGCGATTGCCGACGAGGCCGGGGTTGACGACTTCCTCGCCGAAGCCACTCCCGAGGACAAGCTCGCGCTGATCAAGCGTGAACAGGAAGGCGGCAAGCTGGTCGCGATGACCGGTGACGGCACCAACGACGCGCCGGCGCTGGCTCAGGCCGACGTGGGTGTGGCGATGAATACCGGGACGTCGGCCGCCAAAGAGGCCGGGAACATGGTCGATCTCGACTCCGATCCCACCAAGCTGATCGAAATCGTCGAAATCGGCAAGCAACTGCTGATCACCCGTGGCGCGCTGACCACCTTCTCCATCGCCAACGACATCGCCAAGTACTTCGCGATCATTCCGGCGATGTTCGTCACCCTGTTCCCCGGCCTGGACATGTTGAACGTGATGCGCTTGCACAGCCCGCAATCGGCGATCCTGTCGGCGGTGATCTTCAACGCGATCATCATCGTGGCGCTGATCCCGCTGTCACTGCGGGGCGTGCGGTACAGGCCGAGCAGCGCGTCAAAGTTGTTGAGCCGCAACCTCTACGTCTACGGACTCGGAGGGATCGTGGCCCCGTTCATCGGGATCAAGCTGATCGACCTGATCATTCAATTCGTCCCCGGGATGTCATGACATGAAGTTCTCCAGCTTTCTTCGCATCCATTGGGCCGCAGCGCGCGCGCTGCTGGTGCTGACCGTGATCACCGGACTGGCCTATCCATTGTTCATCTGGCTGGTCGCTCAGATGCCGGGACTGCACACCAAGGCCGAAGGATCCATCGTCACCGCCGGCGGTAAGCCGGTAGGTAGCCGGCTGATCGGTCAGCTGTTCACCGACTCTGCCGGAAACCCGCTGCCGCAGTACTTCCAGAGCCGCCCGTCGGCGGCCGGCAACGGATATGACCCGCTGTCCAGCGGTGCCAGCAACCTCGGACCGGAGAGCATGAGCCTGCTGAATCAGGTGTGCTCGCGCAGCGTGGCGGTGGGCAAGTTCGAACAGGTTGACGGGTCACGGCCGTTCTGCACCGGCGGTGGTGTCGGGGCGGTGCTCGCGGTGATCGGCCCCCGTGATGCCCGCGGTGCCGTGGTCCATCCCACCCGGGTGATCAGTGTGAACGAACCGTGCGAGTCGACGTCGGTGCCCTTCGTGGCCAGCTATGAGGGGGTGCGAGTGGAGTGCGCCAAGAAAGGTGAGGACTACTCACTCGGCCAGCTGGTGCCGATTCGCGGCGCCGCGCCCGCGGACCCCGTGGTGCCGGCCGACGCGGTGAGCGGCAGTGGCAGCGGATTGGACCCGGATATCTCGGTGGCCTACGCGGACCTTCAGGTGGCGCGGGTGGCCAGGGCCCGCCATGTGAGCCCGCAGCAGGTAAGAGATGTGCTCGCTCAGTACCGCACGGGTCGGATGCTCGGCTTCGTCGGAGAACCTTGTGTCAACGTCCTGCAGCTCAACCTGCAACTCGACCGCCGATACCCGGTCAACGGTTAGGGTCGCGGAGGATGATGGTTGACGTGACCGACGTCAACCTCGACGAGCACCGGACCAAGCGCGGTGAGCTGCGCATCTATCTCGGCGCGGCACCTGGAGTCGGCAAAACGTACGCGATGCTCGGCGAGGCGCATCGGCGCCTGGAGCGCGGCACCGACCTGGTAGCGGCAGTCATCGAAACTCACGGACGGGCGAAAACCGCTGAGCTGCTTAAAGGCATAGAGACGATCCCACCGCGGTTCATCGAATACCGGGGCGGCAGTTTCCCCGAACTCGACGTGCCGGCCGTGCTGGCGCGCCATCCGCACGTCGTCCTGGTCGACGAGCTTGCCCACACCAACACACCGGGCAGTAAGAACGCGAAGCGCTGGCAGGATGTCGAAGAGCTGCTCGACGCCGGAATCACGGTGATCTCCACGGTGAACATCCAGCATCTGGAGAGCTTGAACGACGTCGTCGCGCAAATCACCGGCATCGAGCAGAAAGAAACGATCCCCGATTCGATCGTCCGGCAGGCGTCGCAGGTAGAGCTGATCGACATCACGCCGGAAGCGTTGCGGCGCCGGCTGTCCCACGGAAACGTCTATGCGTCGGAGCGCATCGATGCCGCGCTGTCCAACTATTTCCGTCCCGGGAACCTCACCGCGCTGCGGGAATTGGCGTTGCTGTGGCTGGCCGACCAGGTCGACACCGCGCTCGCAAAATACCGCGCGGAGAACAAGATCACCGCGACGTGGGAGGCCCGCGAGCGCGTCGTGGTAGCCGTCACGGGTGGTCCGGAGTCAGAGACGTTGGTGCGCCGAGCGTCTCGAATCGCATCGAAGTCCACTGCCGAGCTGATGGTGGTTCATGTGGTGCGCGGTGACGGGCTCGCGGGCCTGTCCGAGACCCGGATGGCCAAGATCCGCGAGCTGGCGAACAGCTTGGACGCCTCCCTGCACACCGTCGTCGGTGACGACGTGCCCAGCGCCCTGCTGGATTTCGCGCGCGAGATGAATGCGACGCAGCTGGTGGTCGGCACGTCGCGGCGCCCCCGCTGGGCGCGCATCTTCGATGAGGGCATCGGCCCGGCCATCGTCGAGCATTCCGGCAAGATCGACGTGCACATGGTGACCCACGAGGAATCCAAGCGCGGAGTGCGCACCGCGTCGATTTCGCCGCGGGAGCGCCGGGTGGCGTCCTGGCTGGCGGCGGTCGTCGTGCCGTCACTGATCTGCGGCATGACGGTGAGCTGGCTGGACAGGTATCTGGACAACGGCGGCGAAAGCGCCCTGTTCTTCGTCGGCGTGCTGCTGGTGGGATTACTGGGAGGCGTTGCACCCGCGGTACTTTCGGCCGTGCTGTCCGGCCTGCTGTTGAACTATTTCTTGATCACGCCGCGACACAGCTTCACCATCGCGGAGCCGAACAGCGCCGTCACCGAACTGGTGCTGCTGTTGATCGCGGTAGCGGTCGCGGTACTGGTCGACGGTGCGGCCAAGCGCTCGCGCGAAGCGCGCCGCGCGTCCCAGGAAGCCGAACTGCTGACGTTGTTCGCCGGGTCGGTATTGCGCGGCGCGGACCTGGACACCCTGCTGGAGCGGGTGCGCGAAACCTATTCGCAGCGCGCGGTCAGTATGTTGCGCGAAGACACCGTCGACGGGCGCCCGCGCAGCCGTGTGGTCGCTTCGGTGGGCAAGGACGTCTGCGCCACAGTCGATTCCGCCGACACCGCGATCGAGGTCGGAGACGACGAATTCTGGATGCTACTGGGGGGCCGCAGGCTCGCCGCGCGGGATCGCCGCGTGCTCCACGCCGTGGCGACACAGGCGGCAGGCCTGATCAAGCAACGTGAACTCGCCGACGAAGCCAGCCGTACCGAAGCGATCGTGCGGGCCGACGAGCTGCGTCGTTCCTTGTTGTCGGCGGTCAGCCACGATCTGCGAACGCCGTTGGCGGCGGCCAAGGTTGCGGTGTCGAGCCTGCGCGCCGGGGATGTCGCCTTCTCCGCCGAGGACACCGCCGAACTGCTGGCCACCATCGAGGAGTCCATCGACTCGTTGACGGCACTGGTGGGCAATCTGCTCGATTCATCTCGGTTGGCAGCCGGTGTGGTCCACCCGAATCTGCAGCGGGTGTACCTGGAGGAAGTGGTGCAGCGCGCGCTGGTCAGTATCGGACGCGGTGCCACCGGCTTCTTCCGTTCCGCGATCGACCGCGTCAAAGTCGACGTCGGCGACGCGGTGGCGATGGCCGATGCCGGTCTGCTGGAACGGGTGCTGGCCAACCTGATTGACAACTCGCTGCGCTACGCGCCTGACTGCGTGGTGCGGGTGAACGCGGGTCGGGTCGGCGACCGGGTGCTGATCAATGTCATCGACGAGGGGCCCGGCGTCCCGCACGGTGCCGAGGAGCAGATCTTCGAGCCGTTTCAGCGTCTCGGCGATCACGACAACACCACCGGCGTGGGCCTGGGCATGTCGGTGGCACGCGGGTTCGTCGAGGCCATGGGCGGAACGATCTCGGCCGGTGATACTCCCGGCGGCGGACTTACCGTCATGGTGGAGTTGGGTGCGCCATGACGCGGGTACTGGTGATAGACGACGAGCCACACATTCTGCGGGCGTTGAAGATCAATCTGACCGTGCGGGGGTACGAGGTGACCACCGCCTCGACCGGTGCCGGGGCGTTGCGCGCCGCTGCCGAGCATCCGCCTGACGTGGTGATCCTGGATCTGGGGTTGCCGGACATCTCGGGTATCGACGTACTGGGTGGCTTGCGGGGCTGGCTGTCGGCGCCGGTGATCGTGTTGTCGGCGCGCAGTGACTCCGCGGACAAAGTGGAGGCGCTGGATGCGGGCGCCGACGACTACGTGACGAAACCCTTTGGTATGGACGAGTTTCTGGCCCGATTGCGCGCTGCGGTGCGGCGCAACACGGCGGCGTCCGAGATCGACCAGCCGGTTATCGAGACGGCAGCATTCACCATCGATCTGGCGGCCAAGAAAGTCGTGAAGAACGGCGCGGAGGTGCACTTGACGCCGACCGAGTGGGGGATGCTGGAAGTGCTGGCCCGAAATCGCGGCAAGCTGGTCGGTCGCGAGGAGCTTTTGAAAGAGGTCTGGGGGCCGGGGTATGCGACCGAAACCCATTATCTCCGTGTGTATCTGGCGCAGCTGCGGCGCAAGCTCGAGGACGATCCATCGCATCCCCGGCATCTGCTGACCGAATCCGGTATGGGCTACCGCTTCGAGGCGTGAAGTATCGGCATCTGCGGCACCACGACGACTCCGCGCTAGTCGATCGCTGGGTCTGCTGACGCCTGTAAGTCGTTGGTGTCGACGAACACCAACGTCCCGTCGTCGAGGGCAACGGCCCAGCGCCGACTCGCGTTGACGATCTGTTTGTCACCGATGCAGACGGAGTAGCCGGCGGCTTCTGCGAAATCCTCCACGATGACCCCGCTGCATTCCCCGTTACCACCGGGATAGACGCGAACGCGTTCACCCACGCAATATTGACCGCCGTCCGTACGAATAAACTTACTGCGCGACGCCTGACTGCGTGTACATCTTGCGCCGGCGTTTCGCCCCCGGCGCTAAAATGGAAATGCGACAGATTTCTCTTTGCTGAGACTTTTCTGAGTCACGCGTTTCCCAGGTGCTCGTTGTCCGCCACTCCGGTTTCGTCAAAATCATCGACGACGAAGCGTCGCTCTGCCATCGGGGTTATCAGGCTCTTCGCAGATGAGGGTGTAGGGGTGCTCGGCGCGTCGTTGTCGGGATAGGGGTCGAGGTCTTCCGAAGATGGG
>NZ_LKTM01000366.1 GCF_001417955.2 Mycobacterium gordonae
CCGGCGGAACCGGCGGCGTGCTGGGCGCCGGGGGGCAGGGCGGACCGGGCAGCCTGTTGGGAGGCCATTCGGGGGCAACCGGCGAGGCCGGTGGCCAAGCCGCCATCGACCTCGAAGTCGAAGGCACCCGGCCAAAGGTTTACGTCGCCGTCGGTGACGGACAGATGGTGCAGGTGTCCGTGGACACCGGATCTACCACCACCTTGATCCCGCTCGCCGATGTGGATCTGGAGTCGTTAGGTCCGTCCACCGGTTCCGGCATATACACGTTCGGAACGCCCGAACAGGAAACCGTCGTGCATTACGACACATATACGACGTCGCTGAACTTCGGCCACGGAATCATCACCAGACCCATGACCATCGGGCGTCATCACCTCCGAAACATTCAACGGGGTGCCGGACACGCCGGAAGGCCTTCTCGGCATCGGAGCCAACACGACGAGTCTGCCGCATTTCCAGACCAGCGCCGTGCAGCAGCTGCCTGGAATCCTCGGCCAAGGAGTGCTCATCAACCAACCTGGCGAGGAGATGGTCTTCGGTCCCAATCCGGGGAACCCCTTTGCCGCGGTTTCCGGAGCGCCGATCACCAACCAATTCCAAATATCGGTCAACGGTGGGGCTTTCCAGCCGACCAGCGGCGCGTACGTCGACAGCGGCGGCGTAGACGGGGACATTCCGGAAGCCCTCGTCCCAGGTTATTCGGTGGGCGAGTACCTGCCCGCTGGGACGACCATTACGGTCCGGGTTCCCGGGCCGACCGAGACGGGCTACACCACGCTATACACCGAAACCGTCAGTGCGTCTCCGGATGCCGTACAGGTCACGGCGGGTCACTTCAACACCGGCAATTACATCTTCACGCAGATGCCCATTTACTTCTCCTACAGCCCCACCGGCGGGACGATATTCTTCAATCTGCCGTCGACCGACTAGGTCGCGACGCGGAGTCTTCGGTGTCTCGAGTTACGCACCACCCCAACGACTTTGACGCAAGTCGCAGCGTGCCCGCTGGCTCCGGCGCCCAGAGATCGGTGAGGCCTCCAAGTTTTGCGCAAGAATTGCGCAAACTCCCGAGGTTAATTTCAACCCGAACCGAGAACGGGTCGATCAGGAAGTCGATCGACCCTCGTCAATCGGATCCGAAGGGATTCTGGGGAGGAAAATCCATGTCAACCACACGTTCATCCATACCGCCGCTGCTGATGTGCGCCGCCACCGCCTTCATCACCGTCGCCGTGCCGGCGCCCGCGGAGGCTGCCCCGGACACCTGCGTTTCGGGTTACGTATGGCGCGAAGCCCGGCCCAGTGACCACGTCTGCGTCACGCCCGCGGTGCGCACCCGCACCCAGCAGGAAAATGCCAACCCCACCAACCACCGGTCGCCCAACGGCGGCGCCTACGGTCCGAACACCTGCGTCAACGGTTACGTCTGGCGCGAGGCATTCGACGGCGACACCATCTGCGTCACTCCCGACGAGCGCTCGGCGACGTTGGCGGACAACGCCGCTGCGGCATCCCGGGTCGCAGCGCCACAGTCCCCCGCTGGTGGGAATGTGGTGTTCGAGGTGTTCGGGCCTGGCGACGTCTACTCCGTCGTCACCGACCCCGATACCGGTCTTTACAGCAATGCGTCGCTTCCCTTCAGGCGCACCACCACCGTGGGCGCCGACGTCACGATGCTGCAGGTAGTCGCGACCGGCAAGCAATCCAATCCTGGATGCCGCATCACGCTGAACGGCAAGGTGGTAGCCGAGAAACCGGTCGGTGGAGACGCGCACTGCATTTACACACGCTGACAAGCCGTCCCGAGTTGACGCAGAATCCCCGGCCCCGGCCGGGGTTTCTCATGAATGCTTATCGATGTATTCGCCGGCGTCCTTGTCGCGGTTGTCGACACCTTTGGTCGCTTCGCGTTCGGCATGAAACCGCAACCATTGCATGGCCAGCTCGTTCCGGAGCTCCAGCGAGGCGCTCTTGATGAAGTCCGGCATGGCCTCACGCTCTTCCTCGTCTAGGTGTTTGCCGTTCTGCTCGCGTGCCTCGTGAACGGCCTCGAACCACTCGGTGCTGCCAGGCTCGAGCCGGCGTGACCGGCGGACCGCGTCACGGATCGCGTTGTGGTCGGTGATGGCGTCTTCGGTCTCGTCCTCCGGGTCACCCTCGGGATTGCTGGGGTGGTCATGCCCGCCGTGCTTGAGTAGCGCCGGGTAGAACACCGCTTCTTCAGCCTCGGCATGAACGTCGAGGCGGGCACTGAGGACATTCCAGATGGCTGCGAAGTCGTCGTCCGATGACGCATCGTCGAGGCGGAAGAACTGACGCCGGATCCAGTCGTGATCGGCGTAGATGAGGTCGATGATGTCCGCCATGGTTCAGTAATTCACCCTCGGCGCGCCGGCCAAACTGTGACTACCCTCGCCAGATCGCGACCCAGCGTCATTCCCGTCACGATTCACTAATCGCCGCAACGATTTTGACGTCGGCGATGATATATATGCCAGGCATGGGGTGGCACCGGTGAGGCGTTTGCTGACGTCAATCGCATTGGCGTCGCTAGTGGTTGCCGGCGCAATCGCGCCGGTAAAAGCCATAGCGGCAGAAGAATCCACCGCTGCCACGGTATTGACCATAAACCCGGCCTTTTTGCCGCTGCCCTCCAACTGGTTACGCGGCGAGTTATTTGCGGCGCCGAACGTGAAAGTCAAAGTCCCCTACACAAATCTGCCCAACGCCTATTTCGTGCACCAGGGATCAGACGTGCTCAACCAGTTGTTGCACTCCACGCCGGGCCGCAAGATCGTCCTCGGCCACAGCGAAGGCGCGCAAGTGGAAGACGACTGGCTGCGCCGGTACGGTCCGGGTAGCGACATCGATCCCGCGACGGTGACATTCGTTCTCACCGGCGATCCGGAGAACAAGTACGGGGGCTGCACCACCATTCCCAACAGCGGATGCACCGCCGCATATGGCGGCCGGGGATTTCCGGCCGATACCCGCTACACGGTCAAAGTGTTGACGCGTCAATACGATTTCTGGGCGGACTGCCCGGCCGACCTGTCCAATTCCGTCGCGCTTTTCAACCGAGTGGCGTCCAACTTCGTTGCCGGCAAAGGGGAATTGCGGGGCCCGCACCTGGATTACAGCAATCTCAGCCTGACCGATCCCGGAAACAAGTCGTACGTCGAGGGCAACGCCACCTACATCCTGGGAGCGCCCGCCACGTACTACCTGCCGATGGTCACCTGGCGGATCGAGTCGGCCGAGAACAAGAGGATTCACGATCTGCAGTGGCGCCCGATGGTCGAATCGGCCTACCACCGCCCGATGGGGACGGTCGATCCACCCGCCTGATCACTCGCGATCCCGTCCGGCGGCCAGCTTGCGGATCGTCTGCACCTCACCGTCCGCGAACGGCCGCCCGTCCGGCTGCAACAGGTCGGCGAACCACTGCTTGGGCACCGTGGTCGCCGGGTGGTCCCACGAACTCCATGGGAAATAGGTCTGAGTCTTGCCGGCGACCAGGCCCCAGTTGAACGCGCCGACGTTGTGCCGCCTGGCGATCGGCAGAATTCCCTCCACCGTGCTGCCCAGTGACCGGGCCAGGTACTCGGTGCAGATGATCGGACGCCCGAGTGGCGCCAGTTCACCGATGCGGCCCTCGAACTCTCCCGGAGGGGCGTAGCTGTGGAACGTGATCACGTCGGCGTTGTCGAGCTGGATTCCGGCGATGGCGCTGCGAGCGCCGGTATCTCCCCAATTGCCCTGCCACACACCGCTTGTCAACGGTTGCACCGGATCCACCGCGCGTGCCCAGCGGAATACCTGGGGGAGCAGCGCCGCAACCCGGTCCAGCTTGTCCTTGCGCTCCACCTTGCGGTACTCGCGCGCCGGGTTGTCGGGTTCGTTCCACAGGTCCCAACCCAGCACGCGGTCGTCGTTGCGGAACTGGCTCAACACCCCGGTGACGTATTCCTGCATGACGCCGACGTAGCGCGGATCGTCGATGTGTTCGGCGCCCGGCCCCTGCACCCAGCCGGAGTTGTGCACGCCCGGCCGGGGCGCGCGCTGGCGGCCTACCCGGGGAAACGGGTCCCAGCAGGAGTCGAACAACACGAACAGCGGCTTGATGCCGTGGCTTGCGGCGATGCCGACGAACTGCGCCAGCCGGGATTGGAAACCGGCCCGGTCCTGCGCCCACAGCTGGTCGTGCAGGAACACCCGCACCGTGTTGAACCCGTGGAACCGCGCCGCGCCCAACTCGTTGTCGATGCGCCGCGGGTCATAGGTGCCGGCCTGGAACATCTCGAGCTGGTTGATGGCTGTCGAGGTGGTGTAGTTGACGCCGACCAGCCAGCCCTGGGCCTGATACCAGTTGTGCGCACGGTCGGCCGGCCAGCGGCCCGCCTCGGCGGAGGCGCGTGGCGTCCGGCCTAGCGCTGTGGCGGCCGCCAGCGCCAAGGGCAGCTTGAGAGCGGTTCGGCGTTGCACCCAGCGACGGTAAGTTCGGAACCCGGCGCACGCCGCGCGGCATACCGGCCCGCGACCCTTTGAGGGTGGAAATTGTTATCCCGCTGTCACTTTCGGGATGAGCGAGCTAGCGCAGTTTGCGGCCGTAGCTGTCGGTGACGCTGCCGGTGAAGATCATGATCGCGTCGATGAAGCCCCAGATGGCGACGCCGAGGAACACCGGTAGGCCGATGATGCAGAAGACGGTGAAGAGCAGACCGGACAGGCCGAGGCACAGCTGAATCACCGCGATCTGGGTGGAATCCAGATAGAAGCGACCGACGCCGAAGGCGCCGAAAAACAGCTGAAGGAGTCCGGCGGTGGTGGAGGACTTGTCCGACAGCGGCATCCCGGTGGCCGGGTCACGTCCGAACGGCGCCTGCGGATCGACGGCGTAACCCGGATAGCCCGGATATTGCGGGACGGGCGGAACGGGTGGGTACTGCGGCGGCTGCGGTGGCTGGTAGCCGTAGGGCTGCTGGCCCCAGGGCGGCTGCTGCTCGGAGTTTCCGGGGTAATTCGGCGATCCCATCGGCTCTACCTAACCACTGACGATCAGCGGAAGCGAGATCATGCCCGCGCCGCCGGTGACGACCAGAACCCAGCGGCCATCGACGGGCAGCTTGACCTCGATCGGGAAGATCGCGAAACCGAGTTCGGCGGTGGTGGCGGCCTCGGGCAACTCGAACTCGATGTTCAGCGGCTCGTCATCGGTGGGCGGGCGGATCTCCACCTCGACGCGCCGCTCCGGGCTGCCGGTCTCCGCCTGGGTCAGTACCACGAGCAGGAACTGGGCCAGCCGATCGTCCTCGACCGAGAATCGGAGCAGCACGCCGCCCGAGACGTTGAGTTTGTTGTCCGTCGCCGAAGCAGCTTCGGCCAAAAAGGCCCCGACTATCACTGGCTGAAACTACCGCTGCGGCCTGAGAGAAGCACGGCCGAGGGCCGGGTGGCTACTGCTGAGGCTGCGGTGCACCACCGCCGTACCCCAGCTGGGACGCGGTGTAGCGGGCGCCGTCGGTCACCGGCACCGCCTGCACCGCCGTCCCGTAGGCACAGATCTCGGTCCACACATCACCGAGCTCGGTCGTGTCGAAGCGCATTGCCACGATGGCGTTGCCGCCCTTGGCGCGGGCCTCGTTGATCAGCCGGGCCATCGCCTCATTACGGCTCTCGGCCAGGTTCTTGGTCATGCCCTGCAACTCGCCGCCGAACATCGATTTGAACCCGGCGCCGAACTGCGCGAACGCATTTCGGGACCGCACGGTCAGTCCGAAGACTTCGCCGCAGACGCGCTGGATTTCCCAACCGGGGATGTCATTGGTTGTGACGACGAGCACCGGCATGCCTTTCTGTCAGGACGAACGGGGTGTCGGTTCCCGCTGCAGGCTACCGCTCAGGCTGGATGCGCGACGCATTCTGCGATCGTTCGCGCCGCGACGCGGACCTGCTCGCCGAGGTCGGCGACCTGCGTACCGCTGAGTTCGGTGAACGGTGCGGCGCTGACAGACATGGTGACGATGCCGTCCGCATCGAAGACGGGCGCGGAAATGGTGGCGATGTTGTGCAGGCTCGGTTCGGTGAGCTCGGCGGCCACCATGTCGATGACCGTCAGGTCGGCCAGTGCGCGTGCCAATCGCACCGTGATGGCGTCCGGTTCCCCGTCGGTGCCCAGTGCGCGCAACGCGGTGTATACCCGGATGTACTCCCGGCTGAGGCGTTCGATGACGTAGCCGCGCTCGCGGATCTCGTTGAGAACGACGCTGATTCGGCGCGACATGGCGGGCGTCGGCTTGCCCGCACCCGCCAGCCAGGTGTGCTGCGCGGCGGTGGAGCTCCACGCCAGATAATCGCGGCCGAAGGGCGCAACAAGCGGCATCCGCAAGCCCCGGTCGACATGTATGCCCGATGCGGTCTCACCCGCGCTGTCGATCACCACGATCGAATTGGCCTCCCGCCGGGCCAGAAACACCTGCGCTCCGATCGATTCGGCGAGGCTCTGCAGTGTTCCGTGGTGCCTGAGCTCGGGGGCCGGTGTGCTCAACGAGGTGATGCCCGGACCCCACGAGTAGGCGCCGGTGGGAGCCCGCACCACCCACTCGCGGCTGGTCAGAGTGCTCATGATGGCGTGACCAGTGGCGCGGCTGATGTGCAGCTCGCGGCTGATCTCGGCGAGGGTGAATCCGCGCGCGGGCTGGGATGCGAGCAGCTCCATGATGGCGACCACCCGCGCGGTGGGAGGGGATGCGGGTTGACGTTGCGTGGCGTCCCCGTCTAGCGTTGCCGTCATATTTTCGAATGCTATATCGATTATTCGACATAGGAAAAGGTTCGGGAGTGCAGCGGTGGAAGCAGCGGGCGTCGGGATCACTGACCAGATCGACTTCGATGACCTGACGTCGCCCCGGTTGACCGACGTCCAGCGCCAGATCCTGGAATACACCGAGAGCCGCCACGTCGAGTTCGACATCGACAAGATGCTCGCCGAAGCGCGCGACCACGCGGGTGCCTCGGATCTCGACGACACCGATGGCTTCACGGGCCGGCTGCGGGCGCACGTGGCCGCGATCGACAACGACGAGGGGCTGCGCCAACTCTCCCGGTCCACGCTGCGGCAGCGGGTCGTGCGGTTGCTGCGCAACCGGTTGTCGCTGACCGACCTGATCAAGCGGTATCCGGAGATCGAGTCGATACCGATCGAGAACCCGATCATCGTCGTCGGGATGCCGCGCTCGGGCACGACACACCTGGTCAACCTCATCGCCGCCGACCCCCGCCGGCGCGCGCTGCCCTACTGGGAGAGTCAGGATCCGATCCCCGCCCCGGGCGAGGGGCCGGACACGTTCGGCGTGGATCCGCGCTACACGCGGTGCAAGCAGGAACACGACGCGCTCATGGTCAGCGCCCCGGTGGTGGCCGCGATGCACGACCGCTTCCCGGAGGCCATCGAGGAGGAAGTCGAGATCCTCGACCTGGACCTGGCCTCGTACGTGCTCGAATGGCATGCGCGCGTGCCGGATTGGCGAGACTACTATCTGGCCCTGGACCAGCAGAGGCATTACCGGTACCTGCGAAAAGTGCTGCAGGCGCTGACCTTTCTCCGCGGCCCACGCACCTGGGTGCTCAAGAGCCCGCAGCATTGCGAACAACTCGGCCCGCTCATGGCGACGTTCCCAGACGCCACCGTCGCCTTCACGCATCGCGATCCGGTCGCGGTGATCCAGTCAGCGATCACCATGATGGCCTACTCCGACCGGCTGCGCCGGACCAGCATCGAACCTGACTGGCTGTTGGACTACTGGAGCGACCGCGTGCACCGGCTGCTCAGCGCGTGCGTGCGGGACCGGGATCTGGTGCCGGCCGAACGAAGCATCGACATCAGCTTCCACCAGCTCAACGGCAACGAAATGTCGCTGCTGAGTGAGCTCTACCGCCGTGCCGGCACGGAACTGACCGACAAGGTGCAGCGGCGCTTCCAGAAGTACCTGGACGGCAATCCCCGCGGTAAGCACGGCCGGATCCGTTACGACCTGCAACGCCACTTCGGTATCTCGCCCGACGAACTCCGCGCGCGCTTCGACTTCTACTTCGACAGGTTCGACGTCCGCGCCGAATGAAGGAGACGCCGAATGAAGGAGGCACCGAATGAAGGAGGCACATGACATCCGAACCCGTGTATCGAAGCCGCCCGGGCGCCGACGCCATGCGCCCGGCGTCCGCGGAGAGGGCCGAGCAGATCGCCCCCGGACTCTGGTGCTCCCCGGGATTGTCCAACGCCTATCTGCTGACCACCGATGAAGGCCGGGTGATCGTCAACACCGGGATGGGCTTCGAGGGGCCGGTGCACCGGGCCAATTTCGACGCCGTCGACTCCTCGCCGGTGCGCTACATCATCTTCACGCAAGGCCATGTCGACCATGTCGGCGGACTGGACAGCGTCCGCGACCCCGACACCACCGTTGTCGCACAGGCGAACTGGAAGTTGTGGCGCGACGACAACGAACGTCTCATCCCGTATCGCGCCAGCCGCAGCGCCTTCGCCTTCAAAGACACGCTCGCCACCGGCATTCAGGCCATCCAGCAGCGACTGGGCACCAGAAAGCTGCCCGGACAGAGTGTTCCCACCGTCGATCTCGAGTTCGACGACACGCTGACCCTGCAGCTGGGCACCCGCCGCTTGGAACTGATCGCCGTGCCCGGCGGAGAAACCAACGACTCGCTGCTTGTGTGGCTACCCGAAGAGCGAATCTGCCTGTGCGGAAACACCTTCGGTCCTATCTTCGGACATATCCCCAACCTGGTCACCATCCGCGGCGACCGGTACCGCGACGCTCTGACGGCGATCGCATCGGTGGAAAGGGTGCGCGAGCTGCAACCCGAGCTGTTGGTCACCGGCCACTTCGGCCCGATCGCCGGCGCGGAGCGCATCCAATCGGAACTGACCAGGCTGCGCAACGCAATTCAGCACATCCACGACCAGACCGTCGCCGGCATGAACGCCGGCAAAGACGTCCGCACCCTGATGCGGGAGATCACCCTGCCCCCGGAACTCGAAGTGGGACAGGGCTATGGCAAGGTTCCCTGGGACGTGCGGGCCATCTGGGAGAACTATTCCGGATGGTTTCACCACCGCTCGACCACTGAGCTCTATCCGGTCGGATTCGACGAGGTGGCCGCCGACATCGTCGAACTCGCCGGCGCCGACGCGCTCGTCGACCGTGCACGGGCCCACCTGTGCGCTGGCCGGCCACTGCACGCCATCCACCTCGCCGAGCTCGTCGCCCGCGACCACCCGGGAGCCCGTGAAGTGCTCAGAGAAGCCCACGAAGACCTACTGGCAGCCAGCGAAAACTTCTGGGAGACAGCCTGGCTCAAGCAACAGATAGCGAGCAACTCATGACCGCACGGGTCAGTTTCGACTTCACCGGAACCACCGCCCTGATCACCGGCGGCACCAGCGGCATCGGTCACGGGATCGCCAGCCTGTTCCGGGATGCCGGTGCCCGGGTCACCGTCACCGGAACCAGGTCCGACGCCGGCGAATACGACACCGATCTGTCCGGTATGACGTACCACCAGTTGCAGATCACCGACCCGGCCTCCGTTGACGCGCTGACGGGGCGGTTCCCCGAACTCGACGTGCTGGTGAACAACGCCGGTGCGAATTTCCCTGGGGGACTCGATGAATCGAAGCCGGACGGTTTCGCGGCATCGGTCGAGCTCAACCTGACCGGGCCATACCGGCTCACGGTCGGGCTGCGCCGCGCGCTGCAGGCCTCGACGGCCGCCGGTGGCGCCAGCGTGGTCAACCTGGCCTCGATGTCGGCGCTGCGCGCCGTCCCACTGGTCCCCGGCTACGGAGCCGCCAAGGCCGGAATCATCTGTGTGACAAGGAACCTTGCCGTGAAGTGGGCGTCCCGCGGGATCCGGGTGAACGCGGTGGCGCCGGGTGCCGTCGAGACCCCGATGACCGCGCCGATGCTTTCGGTGACCGAACTGATGGACACCGAACTGGGGCACATCCCGCTGCAGCGGTTCGGAAAGGTCGGCGAGATAGCGCCCACGGTAGCCTTCTTGTGCACCGAACAAAGCAGTTACACCACCGGTGCGGTGTTCGTCGTCGACGGCGCATCGGACTGCATCTGAGGACGGAATATGGCGCTCGCACTTCGACCCGAAGACCTGTACCACACCGGCATCGTGGTACCCGACCTCGACGCCGCGATGGCCCGGTTCACCGCGCTGGCCGGTTATCGGTGGATCAAGCCGATGTGCTTTACGCTGCCCTTCCGCACTGCTACGGGCACCCGTGAACTGACCTCGAACTTCGTCTACTCCGTGCAGAGCCCGTACTTGGAACTGATCCAGGAGACACCGGGGACACCGTGGGTGGCGGCACCAGGAAACACCGTCCATCACCTGGGCTACTTCGCGGATGACCTCGCCGCGACGGGGAAGGCATTGGAGGACAACGGGTTCACCCTCGAAATGACCGCCGATGTGCCGGGCTCGACACTCGGCATGTTCGCCTACTACGTCGACGCCGGCGGGACGCGCATCGAGATCGTCGACCGAGCGCTGTTCGGCGACTTTCCCGCCTTCCTGCAGTCGATGGCCCAGTAGCCGATCATGATCCTCACGGTGCTGCGGTTCAACTTCGCTTCGCCGCAGGGCAATCCGCGCAAGCAGAGTGAATTGCTCAATGCGGCTCTGGAACTGGCGGAGTTCGGGGAGTCGCGCGGGATCACCACGGTCAGCGTAGACGAACACCACGCCACCGGGCACGGCTGGAGCTGCAATCCGATCATGGCCGCGTCGATGTTCCTGGCGCGAACGTCGACCATGATCGCCAGCGTGGACTGCGCGCTGGGTCCGCTGTGGAATCCGGTCCGACTGGCCGAGGACATCGCGCTCGTGGACAACATGAGCCGCGGCCGGCTGCACACCACGGTGGGTCTGGGTTACCGCACAGTCGAATTCGACTCACTCGGAGTGGACTTCACGCGGCGCGGCAAGCTGATGGACGCTCTGGTCGAGCGAATGCTCGCTGTCTGGTCCGGCGTGGAAGACGGCGTCTGCACCGGAACCTGGACCAGGCCGCATCCGCCGTTGTATGTGGGCGGCGGCTCGCGCGCCACGGCGCGGCGCGCGGCGCGGTTCGGGCTTCCGCTCAGCCTGGCCGACCACCTGCCCGACGTCGCGGCCCACTATCGCGAATTGTGCGCCGAAGCCGGCGTCAAACCGTTCGTCATCATGCCCGGGCCGGTCAACCGCGGAATGATCTACCTGCATGAGGACCCTGACCGGGCCTGGGCCGAGTTGGGCGGGCACATCCTCTGGGAAGCGGTCACCTACGGCGGCTGGTCCACGGACGAACGGTCTCTGATGCATCTGCCCGGAGTCCAGACTCTCGAGGAGGTGAGGGCGTCTGGGCGGTACCGCTTCCTGACGCCTGACCAGCTGATCGCCGAGGTCCGCGATGCCGATTACTACGGCCCGGTGGTGCTACACCCGCTGGTCGGGGGGATGCCCGTCGAGGAGGCGTGGAAGTCGGTGCAGCTGCTCACCGACGTGGTGCTGCCCGCGCTGGCCTGAGGTCTCGCGGGCCGCGGCGGCCCTGCCCTGGTGTGGCGAGCGCCCGCGTGTTGCCGCGGACACGCCGCGGCGGCTGGCATTTTGGGGTCGCTCGCGCCGGGGCGGGCCGGAAACTTACAGCCCGAACGACGGCGCAGAAGGCGGCGCGAACTCGGTCACCAGCACCGGAAGCGAGATCGCACCGGTCCCACCGGTCACCACCAGCACCCAGCGACCGTCGCTGGGAAGTTGCAGTTGCAGCTCGAAGAACGCGAACCCGGGGAACTCGGCGACGGACGCTTCGGGCACCTCGAACTCCAACCGGATCGGGTCCTCGTCCGTCGGCGGCCGCATCTCGATCTTGAGCGTGCGGTCGGTGTTACCCGGCTCCGCCTGGGTCAGCACCACCAGCACGAACCGGGCCGAGCGGTCGGGTCCGAGCGCAAACCGGGACAGCACCCCACCCGAGACATTGAGTTTGTTGTCGACGACAGCAGCCGCATCGGCCAGGAAAGCGCCCGTAAGTATCACGCCGCTGAACCTACCGCAGCACCTGAAGGCGCCGAACTCCGCTTACTTTTCGGGCACAACGAGCAATACTGAGCGCATGCCTGATCGCAACGTGCTGGGTGGCCCGTTGGAACCGTGCGGCACCGAGCCGGTCACCGGCTTCTACCGGGACGGCTGCTGTTCCACCGGCGACGAGGACCGCGGATTGCACACCATCTGTGCTGTCGTGACCGCCGAGTTTCTCCAGCACCAGCGGTCGATCGGCAACGACCTGTCGACGCCGGTCCCCGAGTACCGGTTTCCCGGGCTGCTGCCGGGCGACCGCTGGTGCGTCACCGCGCGCAACTGGCTGCGGGCCCACAACGACGGGTGCGCCGCTCCGGTGGTGCTGGCCTCCACCCACGAGCGCACCCTCGAGGTGGTGCCACTCGAGGTCCTGCAAGAACACGCGGTCGACGTGCCGGACGATCTGGCGAATCTGTAAGTCAGGGGACTTCGGTCGAGTACAGCCAGGCATCCCACAGCGGACGCAGCGACTCGTCGCTGTAGTTGGCCGCCAGCCCGGTGAAGTCCTCGGTGCTGGCGGTGCCGTGCCGATACCGGGCTGTCCAATCCTTGAGCAGCGCAAAGAAATTCTCGTCACCCAGCTGACCCCGCAGCGCGTGCAGGGTCAAGGCGCCGCGCTTGTACACCCGGTCGTCGAACATGTGCCGCGGCCCGGGGTCGGCCAGCAGCAGATCCTGCGGCTTCTGGCGCAGCTGTCCCAGGTGGTAACGGGCAAGGGCGACGGTGGTGGACCCGCCGCTGCGCTCCGACCACAACCACTCGGCGTAGGACGCGAACCCTTCGTGCAGCCAGATGTCGCGCCACCGCCGCGCGGTCACCGAGTTGCCGAACCACTGGTGCGCCAGCTCGTGCGCGATGAGCCGCTCGCTGGCCCGCGTGCCCGTGCAGTGATTGGCGCCGAAGATCGAAATGCCCTGCGCCTCAAGCGGAATCTCTAGTACGTCGTCGGTCACCACGACCGTGTATCCGTCGGCGAGCGGATAGGGGCCGAACAACTCGATGAACAACTCCATCATGTCGGGCTGGCGCGCGAAGTCGTGGTCGAAGTTGTCCCGGAGGCGTTCGGGCAGCGCCGCGCGGATCGCCACCGGTGTCCTGGCCAGCCGGATCGACTCGTACACACCGATTTGCAGGGTGACGAGGTAGGTCGACGTCGGCTCGGGTTGCTCATAGGTCCAGACGGTCTGCGAAGCCCGCGCCCGGGACGACACCAGCTTGCCGTTGGCGATGGCCCGGTACCCGCTCTCGGTGCTGATCTGGATACGGAAGGCTGCCTTCGCGCTGGGATGGTCGTTGCAGGGGAACCAGGATGCGGCCCCGTTGGGTTGCCCGGCGACCAGGGCGCCGTCGGTCAACTCCTCGAATCCCACTTCGCCCCACAGGGTTCGGAGCGGCTTGGGGCTGCCGCCGTACCGCACCACCACGGTCATCGCGGCGCCGGTCGGCAACTTCGAGTCCAGCGTGATGCGCAACTTACCGCCCCGGCAGCCGAATCGGGCGGCGCGTTTGCCGTTCACCGAGACCCTCGACACCGACAGCGCGCTCGACAGGTCGAGGGCGAACTCGCCCAACTCGGCCACCGTCACCGCCGTGATGGTCGCGGTGCCCGAGAGCCGATTGATCGCGACCTTGTATTCGAGGTCGAGCTCGTAGCGCGAGACCGTGTAGCCGAAGTTGCCGTTCTGCGGCAGGTATGGGTCCACACCCTGCTGCTTGGCCGGTGACTTCACGCGGCGTTGTCCTTGACGTCCGCCGCGTTCTTGCGGCCCTTCTTGCGACTCACCCACGGCCGGACCGGATTGCCTTGCCAGCGAGTCGATCCTGGTACCTCGTCACCACGCACCACCAGCGACGCCGGGCCGACGGAGGCTCCGGCACCCACCCGCGCGGCCGGCAGCGCGACGCAGTGCGGGCCCAGCGTGGCGCCCGGTTCCAGCACCACGCTGTCCATCCGCATGATCCGGTCGTGGAACAGATGGGTCTGCACCACGCACCCGCGGTTCACCGTGCTGCCCTCCCCGAGCACCACCAGATCCGCCTCGGGCAGCCAGTACGTCTCGCACCACGACCCGCGCCCCACCGCCGCACCCAGCCCGCGCAGCCACAGGTTCATCACCGGCGTACCGCTGGCGGCGCGCGCAAACCACGGCGCCGCAACGGTTTCCACGAATGTGTCGGCCAACTCGTTGCGCCACACGAACGACGACCACAGCGGGAACTCACCGGCCCGGATCCGCCCCACCAGCGCCCATTTCGCCGCGACCGTCACCAGGCCCGCGACCGCGCCCGCCGCCAGCAACACCAGGCCTCCGGCCAGCGCCGCCCACCAGATCCCGAAAGTGATTGTCAGCGCCTGCAATGCGCCCAATACCGCCACCCCGATCGCGACCGTCACCACCACCGGTAACAGCCGGCAGATCTCCACCGCGGCCCGCATCACCTTCAACCGGGTCGGGGGATGGTAGGTCGTCTCCTCGTCGGCTTCGGCGGGCCGTCGGCGCAACCGCATCGGGGGACTGCCCAGCCACGACGAGCCCCGCTTGGCCTTCGGCGGCGTCGCCGACAACACGGCGACCAGACCGTCGTCGGGAACCCGGCGGCCCGGCTGGGTGATGCCCGAGTTGCCCAGGAACGCGCGCCGCCCGACGGTGGTCTCGGCCGCGTAGATCCAGCCGCCGCCAAGCTCGTACGAGGCGACCATGGTGTCGTCGGCCAGGAAGGCGCCGTCCTCGATGACGGCAAACTTGGGGGTGAGCAATACCGTCGAGATCTCGGTGCCCCGGCCCACCCGGGTTCCCAGGATGCGCAACCAGACCGGGGTGAACAGGCTGGCGTACAGCGGGAACAGATACGTGCGGGCCGCGTCCATCAACCGTTCGGTGGTCCACAGCTGCCAACCGACCCGGCTGCGCACCGGGTGATAGCCCTCGCGCAATCCGATCGACAGCAGCCGAACGGCGATCACGGTCACCAACGCGTACGCGGCGAACCCGGCCAGCGCCGCCGGCGGCGTCCACCGCAGCGCGGGCAGCACCGCCTGCGACAAGGTCTGGGTGTGCCGGACGGCCAGCCCGATGATGGCCAGGCCCCCGACCAGGGCCAGCAGCGGCAACCCGGCCAGCACCAGGGAGGTGACCCCGTAACCGGCCACCCAGTACGACTTGCGTGCCGGTCGTTCGTCCGGCCAGGGGTGATTCACCCGGCCGGACTTGGCCGCCGGCGAGCCTTTCCAGTACTGACCGTTCTTGATCTTGGCGGTCACCCCCGAGCCCGGCGCCACGTCGGCGTTCTTGCCGACGACCGCGCCGGGCAGCAAGGTGGTGCGGGCGCCGATCGTCGCGTCGTTACCGATCGTGATGTCGCCGACGTGGAACACATCTCCGTCCACCCAGTGACCGCGCAGGTCCACCTCGGGCTCGATCGCGCTGCGTTCCCCGACGCTCAGCAGGCCGGTCACCGGCGGCACCGAATGCAGGTCAACACCCTTTCCGATCTCGGCGCCCAGCGCGCGGGCGTAGTAGACGAGCCACGGTGCGCCGGCCAGGTTCTCCGCGCCGCCGGCTTCGGCCAGTCGTTCGGCGAACCACACCCGCAGATGCACCGACCCGCCGCGGGGGTAGCTGCCGGGTTTGACGTCCCGCAACAGCAACCGGGCGAACAGCACCGCGATCCCCATCCGGCCCAGCGGTGTGACAAACAAGAGGAACGCGATCGCCACCCACCACCAGCTCACCGCCACGGTCCAGGGCACCAGATGCAGAGCACGGGCGATGTTGTTCCCCAGCGCGAGCCAGGTAACCCACTGCAGCGCCGTCAGCGTCGCCAGCGGCACCGTCAGCATGGTCTGGATCAGCTGGGTCAGGCGGGGCGTCGGCTTCACCACCCGCTCGTGCACCTGCGGCGGCGGGCCGAGCTCGTCGAGAAATCCGGCGAGCGATCCCAGGCGGGGATGGTCGTACAGGTCGGCGACGGTGATCTGGGGGTATTGCTGTCGCAGGGTGGAGACCAGCTGCGCGGCGGCCAGTGAACCGCCGCCGAGGGCGAAGAAGTCGGCCTCCTGGCCGGTTACGGTGGCGCCGAGCAGATCCCGCCACATCTCGGCCAGCCGGCCCGCGGTGCCGGCCAGGTCGGGGGCCTCCTCGGTGTCGCTGCTTCCGGGCGGCGGCCACGGCAGCGCATCGCGATCGACCTTGCCCGACGTGCGGGTGGGCAACTCGTCGATGAGGACCAGCCGCGGCACCAGCGCCGCGGGCAGATGACCGGCAAGTTCGTTGCGCGCGTTGGCAATATCGAAGGACGGGTCCGCGCTCACCACATAACCCACCAGCACCGCTGTGCCGCCGGCGGTCCGGCGGACCGCGGCCGCGCCCCCGCTGACCCCGGCCAGATTGACCAGCGCGGAGTCCACCTCGCCGAGTTCGATGCGCCGGCCTCCGACCTTGACCTGATCGTCGGCGCGCCCGCAGAAGTACAGCCCGTCCGCCTCCAGCCGCACCAGATCGCCGCTGCGGTATGCGCGCTTCCAGCCGAGTGTCGGCATGGCAGCGTACTTTTCGGCGTCCTTGTCCTCGTCGAGGTAGCGGGCCAGGCCGACGCCTCCGATCACGAGCTCGCCCGTCTCGCCGTAGTCGACCTGGCGGCCCTCGCCGTCCACCACGGCCAGGTCCCACCCGCGCAACGGCAACCCGATGCTGATCGGGCCGGAACCGTCCAGGCGTGCGGCGCAGGCCACCACGGTCGCTTCGGTGGGACCGTAGGTGTTCCACACCTCGCGACCCTCTACCGCCAACCGTTCCGCAAGGTCCGGCGGGCACGCCTCGCCACCGAAGATCAACAGCCGCACGGCTTCCAGCGCCTCGGCGGGCCACAGCGCCGCGAGCGAGGGCACCGTCGAGACCACCGTGACGTCGCGAGTGACCAGCCAGGGCCCCAGGTCCATCCCGCTGCGCACCAGCGACCGCGGCGCGGGAACCAGGCAGGCGCCGTGCCGCCACGCCAGCCACATCTCCTCGCACGATGCGTCGAACGCCACCGACAGCCCGGCCAGCACCCGATCACCGGGCCCGATCGGGCTGTCCTGGCAGAACATCTGCGCTTCGGCGTCGACGAACGCGGCGGCGCTGCGGTGGCTGACGGCGACGCCCTTGGGGGTGCCGGTGGATCCGGAGGTGAAGATGATCCAGGCGTCGTCGCGGGCCAGCGGTGCCTCGGCACGCCAGCCCCGGGATGCGCCCTGGGTGCGCTCGATGCCCTTGTCGGTGATGACCGCGACGACGTTGGCCTCCCCGAAGACCAGCTCGGCCCGTTCGTCGGGGTCGTCGGCGTCGACGGGCACATAGGCGGCGCCGGCGGCCAGCACGGCCAGGATCGCGGTGTAGAGCGAGTAGCTGCCCGAGGGCATCCGGATGCCGATCCGGTCGCCGCGCCCGATACCGCGGGCGGCCAGCCAGGCGACGCTGTCGGTCATGTCCTCGATCAGCTCGCTGTAGGTGAGCTGGACTTCTCCGTCGTCGATTGCCACGGCGTCCGGGTAGCGGGCGGCGGTCGCCCGGATGATGTCGATCAGCGTGCGCGGACTCGGTGCGTCAGCCGACAGCAGGTACTGCGCGGGGATCTCGGGCACTCATGGAACCCTACCTACGTCGCCGCCGCGTCGAGAGCGCCGCGACGCGCTCGCACGAGGTTGGCACACTGATACGGCAGGGAGGTGACGATGGGAAGCGCTCCGGAAGTAGCCGCGGAGTCGGGCGTCGTGCGCGGGCGCCGTTTCGGCGGTGTCGACCTGTGGCGCACCGTCCCTTATGCGGCCCCGCCCGTCGGGCCGCGGCGCTTCCGGGCCCCGCAGCCCGTCCCGCCGTGGACCGGCGTGCTCGATGCGACCAGGTTCGGCTACGCCGCGCATTCCCACCGGCTCAGTTCGCCGCTCGGCCTGCTGAAGCGCCAGGTTCAGCACGAGGACTGCCTGACGCTCAACGTCTGTGCTCCCGCCGATCGGAGCGGACCGTCCCGCCCGGTGCTGGTGTTCATTCACGGCGGCGGCTATTTCGAAGGCACCTCCGCTCTGCCGGTGCACGACCCCAGGGCGCTGGTGGCCAAGTTCGGCGTGGTGCTGGTCACGATCAACTACCGGCTGGGTGGCCTGGGGTTCGTCGATTTCTCGCGGTACGCAGCGGATTTCGAGTCCAACCTGGGACTGCGCGACCAGGTGGCCGCGCTGCAGTGGGTCCGGCGCAACATCGCGGCGTTCGGCGGGGATCCCGGCAACGTCACCCTGTGGGGCCAGTCCGCGGGTGGGAGCGCCGTCCTGACCCACCTCATGCTGCCGGCCTCCCGGGGCCTGTTCCACCGGGCCATTGCGCAAAGTCCGGTACCCGATGCGGTGCGCACACCGGAGCAGGCCGCCGCGACCGCCCGCCGGTGCGTCGAGGCGCTCGGCGCCGACGCAGACACTGCGGCCGCGACGCTGCGTGACGCGCCGGCCACGGCGATCACCGCGGCGGCGATCAGGGTGATGCTGGCGGCGGCACGCGAAGTTCCGTGCCAGATGTCGTTGGCGCCGGTCATCGACGGCGACTTCCTGCCCGAGGATCCGACGACGGCGATCACCGAAGGCCGTGCCGAGCGCGTGCCACTGCTCATCGGTTCCATGCGTAATGAGCTGGGTCATGCGGGCTGGGGGCCGGTACGGCAGTTCATCGACATCGTTCCGACGACGGCGGCCCGGGTGGACCGCATGTTCGCCGCGACCGATCCCGCGGCCCGGGCACAGGTGCTTGCCCATTACCCGGACTATCCGAGCCGCGCGGCGCTGACCCGGTTGGCCGGCGACTGCTTCTTCGTGCGGCCGATGGTCGCGGTGGCCGAGGGACACGCCCGCCATGCACCGACCTACCTCTACCGCCTCGATTACGCGCCGTTTCTGTTGCGGCTCATCGGTATGGGTGCGATCCACGCCACCGACGTGCCACTGGTGTTCGGCTCCGAGATACCGGCAGTGCAACTGCTGACACTCGGCGAGCGCGGCCGCTATCGCTCCATGAGCGATAGCGTGCAACAGCGCTGGATCGAGTTTGTTCGCACCGGCACGCCGGGATGGCCGTCCTACTCCGACGACGGGGCCGCCCTCGTCATCGACGGTCCGCACCCGCATGTCGTTCCCGGCCTGCACCGCAGCATGTGGGCGGCCTGGCGGGATTACGCGGGACCGCAACGGGGCCAGAGTTTTCCGGCCGCCCACCAGGAAGGTCAATGATGGGCCACCGCCGGCCCCAGGTGGCGGTTCTCGACGACTACGCGAGCGTCGCGCTCGACCTCGCCGACTGGTCCCCGGTGCGCGAGCGCGCCGACATCACCGTTTTCGACCGGCACCTGACGCAGGACGAGGCCGCCGCGCAACTACGGCCATTCGAGGTGCTGTGCACCCTGCGGGAGCGAATGGCGCTGCCCCGCAGCCTCATCGAGCGGCTGCCGAACCTGAAACTGATCACCATCGTCGGCCGGAGCCTGCCCAACCTGGATATGGCGGCCGCCACCGAACACGGCGTCCTGGTGGCGCATTCGAACTTCGCCCATCCGAGGTTCGCGGCTGTCCGGGATGCCACTCCGGAACTGGCGTGGGGCCTGATGATCGCGACGGTGCGTAACCTGGCCGAGGAGCACCGGCGCATGCGCGAGGGTGCGTGGCAGACGACGACGGGGATGACGCTGCACGGCAAGACGCTGGGGCTGCTCGGTCTCGGCCGGGTCGGCCGACGGATGGCACAGTACGCCAACACCTTTGGAATGGACGTGATCGCTTGGAGTCAGAACCTCACCGACGAGGCGGCAGCGGCGGCCGACGCGCGGCGGGTCGACAAGGACGCGCTGTTCGCCCAGTCCGACGTCGTCTCCATCCACCTGGTGCTCTCCGAACGCACGCGAGGCCTGATCGGCGCGGCCGAGTTGGCCCTGATGAAGCCGAACGCCTTCCTGATCAACACTTCTCGTGGCCCGATCGTCGACGAGCCGGCACTGATCGACTCTCTGCGGGCCGGGCGTATTGCCGGGGCGGGGCTCGATGTCTTTGACACCGAACCGCTTCCGGCGCGGCACCCGCTGCGTGCGCTGCCGACTGTGACGCTCTCACCTCACCTCGGTTATGTCACCCGGGAGATGCTGGGGGCTTTCTATGCTGACACCGTCGACGCCGTCGTGGCGTGGCTGGACGGTGCGCCGGTCAGGATCGCGAACCCCAGTACGGACTCCTGATCGCCTGCAGCGCTTCGGTGACGTACCGGTCCAGCGAGTTCCCTGATTGACGTATCCACCGCTGGAACGCGAAATCGCCTGCTGCGAAGCCGAGTTGGACCAGCAGACCAGGGCGCAGATCGGTGTCGGGATCGGCGCCCATGCGCTCGGCGATCAGCTTGACCGCCCGTTCCCGGTCGGCCGGCGTGTAGAGGGTGACCTTACCGAGCAGTCCCGGCGCCACCAGTAGCGCCTCTCGCCACTCGTCGCTCTCCACGTCCCCAAATGACCGTGTCCGGGTGATGATGGCGTTGATCAGCGCGACGTCCGGTGCCTCACCGGCCGGACGCTGCTCCAGCAGGTTCACCACTTCCGCGCCGCCGTGGCGGATGGGGCCGAGGAGCAACTCTTCCTTGGTCGGCACGTGCCGGAAAAAGGTACGCGGTGAAACGCCTGCGGCTGTGGCGATCTCCTCAGTCGTCACCGTGTCGTAGCCGCGCTCCACGAACAACCGGAAGGCCGCGCGCCGGATGTCGGCGCGGATCTGCGCGCGCTGGCGGTCGCGCAAGTTCATCGGAAGCAGCCAATTCCGCCGTCGACGTGGATGGTCTGCCCGGTGATGAACGTGGCGTCGGGGCCGAGCAGGAACGCCACCAGCGCGCCGACGTCGGTGCGGACATCGCCGATCCGCTTCATCGGGACGCGGCGTACCGCCTTGGCGTAGTCGTCGGGTGCGTACTGCTTCCACAGTTTGACGCCGTCGGATTCGGCGAAGGGACAGATGACGTTGACGCGGATGTTGTCGCGTCCCCATTCCAGGGCAGCGACCTTGGACAGGCCACGGATGCCCTCCTTGGCGGCCGCATAACCGCCCCACTTGGGTTCGCCGCCGGTTCCGGTGCCCGAGCCCAGATTCACGATCGAACCGCCGCCGGCGCCGACCATCAACGGGTGCACCGCCTGCATGAGCAGGAACGTGGCGCGCGGGCCCACTTCGTAGCCGAGCGCCAGGTCGTCCACGGTGATGTCGACGAATCTCTTGGGCTCGTTCGTGGCGATCGCATTGTTGACCAGTCCGTGCACGGTGCCGAATGCCTCGACGGCAGCTCCGGCGATCCGCGGCGCGCTGTCCGGGTCGCGCAGGTCGGCGACCAACATCTCGACCGGACCGATCTGCTTGAGCTCCGTAGCCGTCGCGGCCAGCTTCTCGGCGAGGATGTCGACCACCAGCACCGCCGCGCCGCGCTCCAACAGGGCTGCGGCCACGCCCCTGCCGACGCCCTGCGCGGCGCCGGTGACGATCGCGACAAGCCCGCCCAGCGATTCCGGGTGAGAGTAACTCCGGGAAAGCGTCATCGTGCCGGCCCCAGCCGCAGCGGCACCCCGCGATGCATCTCGTAGGTGCTGCGCGCACCGCCGGGAAGTTCGATGAACTCCACCGTGGTCCCGTCCGGGTCCTTGACGAAAAACATTCGCACTCCGCCGATTTCGAAGGGTTCCTGCTCGGGTGCATGCCCCGCCCCGGCAAGCCGGCGGTGGGTGTCGTTGAGGTCGGGGACCGACAGCGCGAAATTGTGAATGCCGGTGACCCCGCGATGTGCCGGTCCGCGCGGCTGGACTCCCAGTGACAGCAGTTCGATCATCAGCCCACCCAGCAGGCCGCCGACGACCCGGCCCTCCTGCTTGCGCGTCGCGTGCAGGACCGCGTCGAAAGGCTCGCCGGAGATCAAACTTTCGAAGACGACCTCCATGCCCAGCACATCGCGGTAGAAGGCCAGCGCGCGGTCCATGTCGGTGACGCCGATGACGAGGTGGCAGAAGGCTGCGTCGCCGACGACGCCGGTCATGCGCGTCCGGCGATCAGCGGCAGATCCAGGTAGGTCTTGATGCCGGGTTCGGCCGGGACGACGTAGGGAATGGCGTTGACGCAGTGGTTGGCGGTGGCGACCACCCCCGGATTGCGTTGCAGCCCTTCGGCGATCGTCTGCGGCTGCAAGCCCTTGAAGGTCAGGCTGACGCTGGGATCGCCGGTGATCTCGACTTCGAAACGCTCGCCCTGCTCGCCGAACTCCCAGGCCGGTTCCAGGTTGTCTTCGCCCATCAGCCAGTTGACCGCCGCGGTGATCACCGGTTCTCCGTCGCGGAGCGCCTGCCAGCGGAACCGGCGCGCGGCGACCGTCCCGGGGGCGATGGTCATTGGTTCGTAGTCGATGTGGCCGGTCGCGACCGCGATGTCCTGAATCGTCCTGATGTTGGGCTCGATACGAAAACCCATGTGGTCGGCGATCATTCGCACTGACTGCTTGAAGCCCGCTTCCAACAGGCTTGCCATCGGACCTTGCATCGCCTCCTCGGGGGTCCCCCCGAACCCCATGATGTGGCGTACCACGTCGGGTGCGTTGTAGGTGCGGATGTCGGAGAACTCCTCGGCGCGGACGTGCGTGACCGCCGAGGACAGCGACGACACCATGAGCGGAAAACGCTCCGTGATGCCGCCTGGATGAATACCCGACCCGTGCAGCGTCACCCCGGCCTCGACCGCCGCGTCGGCGATCGCCCGCACGCGCGGATTCTCCAGGTCGGGGTACACCCAGCCGACCGGGGTCACGACGTTCTTGCCGGACCGCAGGATCGCGATGACCTCTTCGTCGTTGGGCACCAGCGGGCTGTACATCACGCAGTCGGCGTCGATGGCCAGCACGTCGTCGACGCTGGTGGTGGCGGTGACGCCCAGCTCGTCGCGGCCGAGGATGTGCCCGACATCGACGCCGTTCTTGTCGGCGCTGTGCACGCGGCAGCCGGCCAGTTCCAGCTCGGGATGGTTCAGCACGCATTCGATGGCGGCCTTGCCGACGCCACCCGTTGCCCACTGGATGACACGGAACTTGTCTGGGCTACTCATCGGCACCTCCGGATGGCAGGGTGGCAGATCGTGACTTAGTGACAGTAACTGTCAGGATGCATCTTTCGAAAGCCGCTACCTGCGGCCCGACGACCTGTTAGTTTGCGTAAGCACCAGCCGTCGGGGTCGGGGGGCCACCATGGATCGAGCATCGAGTCGAGCGATAGTCGCAACGCTCGGAATGCTGATTGTCGGCGCGTGCCTTCCAGCGCCCCCGGCCGTCGCTGATAACCCGGTCTGCACTCCCACCTGGTGCTCCTTCTTATTGCCCTCGCGCAACATCGGTTGCGAGCTCAACTTCCAGCGCGGCAGCGGGATCACCGACGAGGCGTACTGCCAGTCTGATTCGCCGCCCCAGTCGGTCCGCATGACCCCCGCCGGAACGTTCAAGACGTGCACCGGTGAGACCTGCCTGGGCAACGCCGGACAGGGCACCCCGGTGCTCGGCTACGGGCAGAGTGCCGGCGTCGGGCCCTTCACGTGTCGATCGGACACGAACGGCGTCACCTGCACGGTCGGGTCGGGTCGCGGCTTCACCCTGTCGAACGCCGGGGTCACGCCGGTCGGATAGCGGGCACCTCGGTTCGGCCAGGTGTCCTGAGCTGTCAAAAAGTTGTCCTCTGCTGTCAAGACGCGTGGTCTCGTGCTGCCGCAGAGTGTGCTCATGAGGAGCACGCCATGGAATTGATGTCACCGGTCGACGCGCTGTTCTTGTCAGCCGAATCGCGGGAACATCCGCTGCACGTCGGTGCGCTGCAACTGTTCGAGCCGCCCAAAGGCAGGGCACGCGGATTCGCGCGGGAGACCCACCGGGCGATGCTCGAGTGTGACGACGTCGCTCCGCTGTTTCGCAAGCGGCCCAGTTCTTTCCATGGCGCGCTGACCAACCTCGGTTGGTCGACGGACGACGACGTCGACCTCAGTTACCACGTGCGCCGTTCTGCCCTCCCCGCACCGGGCCGGGTCCGCGACCTGCTCGACCTCACCTCACGGCTGCATGCCAACCTGCTAGACCGGCACCGCCCGTTATGGGAGACGCACGTGATCGAGGGACTTCGGGACGGGCGGTTCGCGGTCTACTCCAAGATGCACCACGCGCTGGTGGACGGGGTGTCCGGCCTGACGCTGATGCGCCGGTCGCTGAACACCGACCCCGACAGCACCGACTTCCGCACCGCTTGGAACCCGGTGCCGCGGCACGCGCGCCCTCAGCAGCGATCCCGCGGCCTGCTGCGTCAGGCCGGCGACACGCTGGGATCAGTTGCGGGACTGGGCCCGTCGACGCTGCGGCTGGCACGCGCCGCGCTCTTGGAGCAACAGCTCACCCTGCCGTTCGGTGCGCCGCGCAGCATGCTCAACGTCGCCGTCGGGGGAGCGCGCCGGTGTGCCGCGCAGTCCTGGGAGTTGGATCGGGTCAGGGAGATCAAAGATGTTGCGGGAGTGAGCCTGAACGACGTCGTGCTGGCGATGTGCGCCGGTGCGCTGCGCGGCTACCTCGACGAGTACGACGCGCTGCCCGATACGCCGTTGGTCGCCATGGTTCCGGTCAGCTTGCGCAACGAGCGAGACACGCTGGGCGGCAACATGGTTGGCGCGGTGCTGTGCAACTTGGCCACCCATCTCGACGATCCGGCGGAGCGCCTGCACGCGATTCACACCTCGATGCGCGACAACAAGCGGGTCTTGTCGCAGCTTCCGCGTGCCCAGGCGCTGGCGTTGTCGCTGCTGCTGTTGAGCCCCGCTGCGCTGAACACACTGCCCGGCCTGGCCAGGGCCACACCGCCGCCGTTCAACGTGTGCATATCCAACGTGCCCGGGGTGCGCGAGCCGCGGTACCTCAACGGAGCGCGTCTGGTCGGCAACTACCCGATGTCGCTGACGCTGAACGGGCAGGCGCTCAACATCACCCTGACCAGCACCGCGGATAGTCTCGACTTCGGGCTGGTCGGCTGCCGTCGCAGCATTCCACACCTGCAGCGATTGCTCAGTCACCTGGAGACGTCGTTGAAGGAACTGCAACGGGCCGTCGGCCTGTGACCTGGCTGCGGTAGGACGCCGGCCCCGTCCCGAACCACCGCCGGGACGAGCGCGACAGCACGCTCTGCTCCGCGTAACCGAGTTCGCGGGCCAGGTGTGTCAGGCTGAGGCTGGTGGTCCGCAGATAGCGGTCGGCGATGTCCTTGCGTACCTCGTCGACCAGGACCGCGAACGAGGTGCCGTGGCCGGCGAGCCTGCGCTGCAACGTCTTCGGATGTAGATGGAACTGCTCGGCCACCACGTCCAGGGTGGCCGCGCCGGTGGGCAGTAGCTGCCGCACGATGGTGCGTACCGACTCCACCGGCCCGGCGCCGAGCGGGGTGATGCTGCTCAGGTAGTCGACGACGGCGCGGTGGGCGAGATCGTCGCGGTTGAGTGGGCGGGCCAGGTCGGCCGTGCGCACGGTGAACCCGGCACTGCGTTGCGCAAAGTAGGGCGTCGCGCCGAAGTACTTGATATAAGCGGCTTTCGGAGTGAGTGGATCATGCGGGAGATGTACCGAGACTCCGGCGAAGTTCGCGCCCATCAGGAGGCGGAACACCCCGAGCGAGACGCCCAGTGCCAGTTCCATGGTCTGTGGGCATGCGATCGCCTCGTCGAGCAGGAACTCGAGCGCGATGAATGAGCGCTCCGGGTCGGTCAACGGGGCGATGGACACAACGATCGCCGGACTATATGCAGCCATGAACGTGCTGAAAATGGCCAGTGCGTCGGCCACCGTTGCCGCCGTGCGGGCCGCCACGCCGACCGGCCCGAGGATCTCGATGCCCTGACCTTCAGCCAGCCGTCGACCGAAATCCGGTGTGGCCGTTGCCTCCGCGGCCGTTTCCAACGCCCGGACGATAGCCCGGATCGGGATGAACGCCTCATAGTCGCCGACATCCTGTTCCCGGATACCGGTGGATCGCAGCAGGGCTGCCGGGTCACCACCCAACTCGGCGACGAGTCTCGGGTAATCCGAGAGCGCGGTCCCGCGTACCACCGACATGTCTGGTGATTGTGTCAGCCCGGCGCCGGGAACCGGCGGGACCAACGTCACCGATTTCCACAACACCTTCTTTGCATGTGAATCTCAGGGTCTAATAGCGGGCATGGAACTGATGATGCCGACCGACTCGATGTTTCTGTTCACCGAATCCCGGGAGCATCCGTTGCACGTCGGCGGCCTGTCGTTGTTCCAGCCACCGGAGGGGTCCGGTCCGGAATTCGTCCGGGAGTTCTACGAGAAGCTGGTCGCCAACGACGAATTTCAGCCGACGTTCCGCAAGCACCCGGCCACCATCGGCGGCGGCATCGCCCGGGTCGCCTGGGCCTATGACGACGAGGTCGATATGGACTACCACGTTCGGCGCTCCGCCCTGCCGTCGCCGGGGCGCGTGCGTGATCTGCTTGAGCTCACCTCGCGGCTGCACACCAGCCTGTTGGACCGGCACCGCCCGCTGTGGGAGCTGCACGTCGTCGAGGGCCTCAACGACGGTCGTTTCGCCATGTACACGAAGATGCACCACGCCCTGATCGACGGCGTCTCGGCGGTGAAGTTGATGCAGCGGACCATGTCAACGGATCCCGATGACAGCCACGTGAAGGCGATGTGGAACCTGCCGCGACCGCCCCGGGCGCCGAAGCCGGAGGCCGGCGGCGGCTCAAACCCGCTGAGCGCTCTGGTCAAGATGGCGGGATCGGTTGTGGGAGTTGCCCCCTCGACTCTCAAGCTGGCCCGGGCCGCGCTGTTCGAGCAGCAGTTGACGCTGCCGTTCGCCGCGCCGCACACGATGTTGAACGTCAAGGTCGGCGGCGCCCGCCGGTGTGCCGCGCAGTCCTGGTCGCTGGACCGGATCAAGGGCGTCAAAGCGGCCGCGGGCGTGACCGTCAACGACGCGGTGCTCGCGATGTGCGCCGGTGCGCTGCGCTACTACCTGCTCGAACAAGACGCGTTGCCGGACACGCCGCTGGTAGCCATGGTGCCGGTCAGCCTGCGCTCGGAAGCCGACGCCGACAGCGGCGGAAACAAGGTGGGCAGCATCTTGTGCAACCTGGCCACCGATGTCGAGGACCCCGCGAAGCGTCTGCAGATCATCGGAGACTCCATGCGCCGCAACAAGAAGGTGCTCGCGGAATTGCCGTCGTACCAGGTGCTGGCGCTGTCCGCGCTCAACATGGCGCCGCTGACGCTCGCGGGCGTGCCGGGCTTCCTCTCGGCGGTGCCGCCGCCGTTCAACATCGTCATCTCGAATGTGCCCGGAGTGGGTGACCCGCTTTACTACGGCGGCGCCAAGCTCGACGGCAGCTACCCGCTGTCCAATATCCCGGACGGCCAGGCACTGAACATCACCCTGGTCAACAATGCCGGCAACCTGGACTTCGGACTCGTCGGGTGCCGCCGCAGCGTGCCCCATCTGCAGCGGTTACTGGCTCACCTGGAGACCTCACTGAAGGATCTGGAGCAGGCCGTCGGAGTCTGACCGGCATGCCGAAACTGAGTGCGGGGCTGCTGCTGTACCGCTGCCGCGCCGGCGTCGTCGAGGTGCTGATTGCACATCCCGGCGGGCCGTTCTGGGCGCGCAGGGACGACGGCGCCTGGTCGATTCCGAAGGGTGAGTACGGCGACGGCGACGATCCGTGGGCGGCGGCGCGGCGCGAATTCGCCGAGGAATTGGGTTTGCCGGCGCCCGACGGGCCGCGACTGGATTTCGGGCCGGTGAAGCAGCCCAGTGGGAAAGTGGTGACGGCCTTCGCCGTCCGAGCCGACCTCGACGTCACCGAAGCGCGCAGCAACACCTTCGAAATGGAATGGCCGCGCGGCTCGGGGCGCGTGCGGGAATTTCCCGAAGTGGACCGCGTCGACTGGTTTCCGGTGGCGCAGGCACGAGACAAGCTGCTCAAGGGTCAGCGAATTTTCCTGGATCGCCTGATGGCGCACTCCGATTTGACCGGTTGCTGCGAGGGACCCTGACGGGAATTTACGGGTCGAGTTTCGCGGCTACCGAATGCTTTGTTCCGGTTGTTCATGTACTTGGTCGCAATAGTTAAAAGCAACACGATTTGGTTGACTATTAAGCGGCACTGAGCGGCCATTGGCATTTGCCAATGGCCGCGGTGTCCTCGCCCGGCGAACCGAAACATTGCTTCGCCGAACGCACTTGGCGCTGGCACCGGTCGGTGCCGGCAGCACCGCCGAATGATTGAATCGGCGGATTTCCGATTGTATTTGGGCACAGTGCACACGACAGTTGTGCAGATTGCACACTTGAGTCAGCGGATACCTGCTTTTTACCCATTGCTGCGGATCAGCCGCCTGAGGCCTGTATAACTGTGAGCCTGTGGCGCGATGAATATCGGGTCACAACAAAATGCACAGTTTTTACCAAAAGCGCTGTGCAGTTTGCACAGCCGGTTCACCCCTTTTGAATACAACTATTTGGGAGTTCACGTGTCGTCGTACCTTGTCGCAGTTCCCGGAGCTCTTTCTGCAGCGTCGACGGATTTATCTGCGATCGGCGAGTCGATCAGGTCGGCTGCCGCGTCGGCGGCGCCTTCGACGATCGGCATCGCCGCGGCGGCCCAGGACGAGGTGTCGGCGGCGATCGCCCGGTTGTTCGGTGGGTTCGGCCAGGAGTTTCAGTTGGTCGCCGCGCGAACGGCCCAGATTCACGACCGCTGGGTGTGGGCGCTGGGCGAGGGTGAAGCGGCGTATGCGCGCGCTGAGGCAACCAACGCGTCGCCGTTGCAGGCGTTGGTGAACGACGCAATGGGTCTGGTCAATGCGCCGACGGAGTTCCTGTTCGGTCGTCCGATATCCGGTAATGGTGCTGATGGCGTGGACGGCACTGGGCAGAACGGCGGTGACGGGGGAATTCTGTCCGG
>NZ_LKTM01000367.1 GCF_001417955.2 Mycobacterium gordonae
ACACCCCCAGCCAACCAGACCCCCCGATCACCAGTCGAAAACAGCTGACCGCCCTACACCCTCAATTGCGAAGAGCCGGTTATCAGTCCGGCCAGGTCCGCCGCGACGTCTTGGCCGGTCTCGGGCGGCATCGCGATGTAGCTCAGGCACAGGCGGACGATCGCCCTGGACACGACACTGACATCGCCGTCGCGGGCGACCGGCCAGGTCTGGTCGAACACCGTCAACAGGCGGGTTGACGCGCGGCTGAGGATGGGCGCGCTGTCGATCGTGACAAGTTGCAGCAGATCGGGCTTGGCGACACCGGTCAGCAGCGAGATGATCAGCGGGTCGGCCGCCGACGCGCTGAAGAACGCCTGAAAGGCCTGCAGAAGCGATTCGTAGGTACTCCCGTTGTTGGCGTCGAGACTGGCCTTGACGGAGTCCACGAGTTGGTCAGCGAGTCGCAGGGCGTAACCCTGCGCCAAGCCCTGCCGGGAGCCGAACTCGTTGTAGATCGTCTGCCGGCTGATACCGGCGGCGCGAGCCACATCCGACAATGTGATGGCGGACCAATCGCGAGTCAACAGCAAGCGCCGCATCGCATCCAGAATCGAGTCGTGCAGCACCGGAGCGCTACCGCGCTGCAGCGCCGTAGCGGAGAGCCTCAACACAATGTCCCCTTGATCCAAGTCGATTGTTGAACAAGTGGCCTGGTGTCTTCGCCGAAATCGGATGTGACGCGATTTGAGTAGTGAATTTAGTTTGAGCACTGTCGGCAACCAACGATACAAGAAGGCATCGAAATCGGGGCATACCGCGGATAGCACTAACAGATTTTTCGTCTTGAATGATTTGTTTTTGGTACGAAAAAGACATACGCATCTCAAGTTCGACAAACCGATTTCAATGGACTGCGCGCCGCCGATCCACCCAAGTTTCCGCGCCGGCCCGGCAGCCTATTCGCGGCCAACCGCGAAGTCGTCGTAGCATCCGGCGTTACGCGATCGACAAAACGATCCCGTCCAGGATGTCGTGCTCACTGACCACCAACTCCGAAATGCCGGCGCGCGAACCCAATTCCCGTGCCAACTCCTGCACCACGATCGCACCGCCACCGATCACGTCCACCCGGCCCTCGTGCATGGGACCCAGCGCAGCACGCTGCGCCCGGGTCATACCGATCAGCCGGTCACACACCTGCAGCAGCTCACCAAACGGCACCCGCGAAAGATGAATTGCCGCAGCGTCATAGCGAGTCAGACCCTGCGCCAGCGCCGACAGCGTCGTCATCGTCCCCGCCAGCCCGACCCAGGTCCGCGCCCCCGCCACCGGCACCGCGCGCAAGGCGACGTCGAGCCGCTCACGCACCACTTCGCGGGCCGCCGCGACTTCATCCGCAGCCGGCGGGTCGGAGTGCAGACACCGTTCGGTCAGACGCACGCAACCGATGTCGGCCGAGTAACTCGCCACGATCTCATCGGCCGCCGTGCCGACCACGATTTCCGTCGAACCCCCGCCCAGGTCGACAACGACGAAAGGCGCACCGGCACTGTCCAACTCGCCGACCGCACCCCGGAATGACAGGCTGGCCTCCTCGTCGCCGGTGATCACCTCGGCAACCGCCCCAGGAATCACGGCCCCCAGCACCTCGGCGGTCATCGCGAAGAAGACATCACGATTGGCGGCATCGCGCGTCGCCGAGGTGGCCACCATTCGCACCCGCTCGGCACCGTGCAGACGAAGCAACCCGGCGTAATCGACCAGCGCCGCCCGGGTCCGGGAGATCACCTCGGGCGCGAACTCCCCCGTTGCATCGACACCCTGACCCAACCGGACGATGCGCATCTCGCGATGGACATCGCGCAGCCGCTCTCCCCCGACATCGGCGATCAGCAACCGAATCGAGTTGGTCCCGCAGTCGATACCAGCGAGTCGTGTCAAAGCCATTGTCTCCCAACCAAAGAAGCCGCAGCACCGGACTCGGCGGCCAGCAGCGCCAACGCCTCGTCACCGAAGGGGTTGACCCCAGGCCCCTTGGCCAGCGAGTGCGCGATGAGCACATGCAGGCATTTGACCCGGTCCGGCATGCCACCGCCGGAGAACGCGGTGCCAAGGGGTTCGATCGCATCCCGCTCGGCCAGATAGGACTCGTGAGCGCGACGGTACGCGGTGGCCAGATCTGGATCACGACCCAACCTTTCGGTCATGTCGCGCATGAGGCCCGTCGTTTCCAATCGGCTCGCCGCCGCGGTCAGCACCGGATGCGTCAGGTAATACAGCGTCGGAAACGGCGTCCCGTCAGGAAGCTTCGGCGCGGTCTTCACCACTCCCGGTTCGCCGTCCAAGCACCGGTAGGCGACTTCGAGCACACCTCGAGGCTCGCGACCCAGCTGACGCGCCACCGCCTCCAGGTCAGCGGAATCAACCACCGGGCGGCGGCGGGTTGGGCGGCGCCTGCTCGGGCGCCGGGCCGGCCGCTGGCGGCAGGTGCGGCGCGTCGGCGATCGTGTGCCACAACGAGGTGTACCAGGGCTCGTTCTTCACCGCACCACCCACCTCGGCGCCCGGCTGCGGCGCCGCCGCGGACCCGGGCGGCAGCTGAACCTGGAACGGAATGTCCCCGGGCTTGACGAAGCCGAGGCGCTCGCGCGCCTGCGCCGCGACATAGGCCGGATCAGCCAGCTGGCCCTTGCGTTGTTCCAGGTCCGCAATCTGGCGGCGCAGCGCGGCCTCGGTCGCCGACAGTTGCGCCATCTCGGTGCGTTGCGAGAAGTACGTGCGCACCGGGCCGGCAATCGTCAGCGTCAGCACACACACCACCGCGGCCAGGATGGCGGCGCGCCGAGCGGTGAAACCCAGCCGCTGATCCGACCGCTGCTCAACGGATTCGGTGAAGGACCGCTTGATGGGATCCACCACATGCTCGTGCAGCGAGCCGGTGGACCGGCTCTCGTCAGGAGCCGTCTGCGCCGGCTTGGAAACCGGCCTCGAAACAGGACTGGCGTAGGACTTCGACGAACCACCGGTCCGACGCGCCCGAGCCGAATCACCCGGCTTCCCCGGCCGTGATGCCGGGGATCGCCGTTTCGGATCAGGCTTGGGAGACAAGCTACTTGGGGTCCGCTCCGTACCGGGGGAACGCCAGGTCGCCGGCATAGCGGGCCGCATCCCCCAGCGCCTCTTCGATGCGCAGCAGCTGGTTGTATTTCGCGACCCGTTCACTGCGGGCCGGCGCACCCGTCTTGATCTGGCCGCTGCCCACCGCCACGGCCAGATCGGCGATGGTGGTGTCCTCCGTCTCGCCGCTGCGGTGGCTCATCATCGTGCGGTATCCGCTGTGGTGCGCCAGGGCGACCGCGTCCAGCGTCTCGGTCAGCGTCCCGATCTGATTCACCTTGACCAGCAACGCATTTGCCGCACCGCGCTCGATGCCTTCTTCGAGACGCTCGGGATTGGTGACGAACAGGTCGTCGCCGACGATCTGCACCCGGTCACCGATACCGGCCGTCAGCGCGGTCCAACCGTCCCAATCATCCTCGGACAGCGGGTCTTCGATGGACACCAGCGGGTAGGAGTTGAGCAGCCCGGCGTAGAACTCAGTCATCTCATCGGCCGTCCGGGTCGAGCCCTCGAAGCTGTATCCGGTGCCCTCGGTGTAGAACTCGGTTGCCGCCACATCGAGCGCCAGTGCGACATCCACACCGAGTTTGAAGCCGGCCGACTCGATGGCGCGGCTGATCAGATCGAGGGCCGCGGTGGTGCCGGCGACGTCCGGGGCGAAACCGCCCTCGTCGCCCAGCCCCGTGGACAGCCCCTCCTTCTTCAGCACCGACTTGAGCGCGTGGTACACCTCGGCGCCCCAGCGCAGCGACTCGCTGAAGCTGGGGGCGCCGATGGGCGCCACCATGAACTCCTGGACGTCGACGCCGGTGTCGGCGTGCGCGCCACCGTTGACGATGTTCATCATCGGCACCGGCAGGATGTGGGCGTTCGGTCCGCCCAGGTACCGGAACAGCGGCAGCGCCGCCGAGTCGGCCGCCGCCTTGGCGACGGCCAGCGAGATGCCGAGGATTGCATTGGCCCCCAGCCGGGACTTGTCGGGGGTGCCGTCGAGGTCGACCAGCGCCTGGTCGACCAACCGCTGGTCGTCGGCGTTCAGACCGATGACCGCCGGCCCGATCTCGTCCAGCACCGCCTGAACGGCCTTCTTCACCCCCTTGCCGCCGTACCGGTCACCGCCGTCGCGCAATTCGACTGCCTCGTGCTCGCCGGTCGACGCGCCCGAGGGCACCGCCGCACGGGCGAATGTTCCGTCGATCAGCGCGACCTCGACCTCGACGGTCGGGTTGCCGCGGGAGTCGAGGATCTCGCGGGCTCCGACCTGCTCGATAATCGGCACTGGGTTCTCCTTTGCGCTCTTGGCTCTGTTCAGGCCCCCGGCGGTACATCTTTCTACAGCGGATGACCCGCCGCATAGGCGGTTGCCCAGTCCCGTACCGCCCGCGCGTAAACGCCGGAGTTGTTGTAGGCCCGCAACGCGTTGATCCAGCCGCGCGCAGTCGAGAGATCCTTTCCGCGCCAACACAAATAACCAGCGGCCGACAATGCGGCGTCATCGATGTTGTCCGGGCTGGCGGTGCCGTCGTTGTTGGCGTCGACCCCGTACAGTTTCCAGGTCTCGGAGATGAACTGCATCGGCCCCATCGCGCGCTCCAAGCCGTTGTCCCCGTCGAGCAGGCTGCCGTCGTTGTCGACGATGCGCAGGTTGCCGCCGCTGCCGTCGAGCAGGACGCCCCGGATCGGCGGCCTGACGTCACCGTTGGGCGCTATCGTCGCCCCCCGGTAGGTGCCGTTATGGCTCTCCACCTGCCCGATGCCCGCCAGCGTCGTCCAGGCGATGTGGCACTTCGGGTTCTCCACCTCGGCGACGCGCGCGGCGTAGGCGTAGGCCTCCAGCGCGACGACCGGCATCTCGAGCGCCGGAGCCCGCGCCTCGGCCCATTCCCGCAACTGGTCGGCGGGGCGCCCGACGGCGTGGGTGTCCACCGGCGGCACCGGATCGCCGGCCGGGGGCGGTACGCCCTCCGGGATGAACAGGCTGAGTTGCCAGGTGCAACTTGACGCCAACAGCATCGCGGTCGCCCCTATCACGGCGACCGCGCGCAACCAGCGTCTCGGCGACACAAACTCTCCCTGTCGATCTCCCTATCGGGCCCGCTCACCCATTTCGGCCTAGCTCATCGTCCCATGAGTCGCGGGAGTGCCTAGCTCGCCGAACCGTCCAGCACACAAAAATCGCACCGGTTATCGACCCACGAACTGGCTGTTTGTGCAGCTTCTCTGAGTTGTCGCAAACCTGTGGGTCAGCGCCGTCCCTTGCGCTTTTTGGGCCGGGACTCCTTGGGTTCTTCGGGCAGGTCCCCCGGCACCTCGGAGCCGACCGCCACGTCGTGCTCGGGCTCCGCCTCCTCGAGAGCCGGCCCGGCGGACGGCCAGTGCGCCCGCCACTCCTCCTCGGTGACGAAGCCCAACGGCGTCATGTCGAGTTCTTCGGCGATACTGTCGCCGCGGCGGGTGGCGGCAATCGACTTCTCGACGCCGCGAACCATTTCGACGAAGTCCAACACGGCTGCGCGCAGCGTGTTCTCCGCGTCGACATCAGCCGAGAGCGTGATCGTGGTGAGCTCGGCGGGAATGAACTCGGCGGGCAGGCCTGCCTGGCACACCCGCTGAATGACCTTCTGCGCCAGCGCCAATGCCGGCTGACCGGTGTGGACGTCGTCGAGCACCGAGTTGCGCGACTTCTGTGAGCGCTCGGCGGCCTTGGCCTCTTCCCATTTGGCCAGCTGATCTTGCAGCGAAATCTCTTCGCCGGCAAGCACTCCCGGCACCCGGTTGCCGAGTTTGCGCATCAGCGTGTCGGCGACGTCGTCGATGCTGAAGGGAAGCAACGCGGCATCCTCGGCGATGCGCGAGTGGAAAAGCACCTGCAGCAACAGGTCACCGAGTTCTTCACGCAGTTGGTCGACGTTGCCGCTGTGCACCGCGTCCAACAGCTCGTAGGTCTCTTCCAGCAGGTACCGGCGCAGCGAGTCATGGGTTTGTTCGCTTTCCCAGGGCCCGGCGGTGCGCAGTTTGTCCATCATGGCGACGGCGTCGATCAGGCGTTCGCCGCGCTGACGTTCCGGGGCCGCTATGAGCCGGGCACCGGCGGCCAGGCGGGCGGTGACGGCGGGATGGTTGGGGTCCGACGACAACAGCACCGGCGCGTCCTCGCCGGTGTAGGCCGGGTGCGCGTCCGGCAGCGACCAGGGCACCGCGATCGGCATCTCTTCGGTGTACTGCACGGGGCCGGTAAGCAGCTCGATGGCTTCCACCGGCACCAGCGCCGGGCGCCGGGGGTCGACCAGGACGACAATCATCAGGCCCGTTCCTTCCCCGCGTTCGTCATACCAACATCTTGCTGCGGTTTCCCTGCCAGCGCAGTCACCAAATCGGCAACCATCTGCACCAGCTCGACATCGCGGATGTGCCCGGCGCCGATACCGCCGGCACGCGGGATGGGAACCTGCACCGTCGACGTCGTCGCACGGTAGCGCCCGCCCGGGTACATGCGGGCCAGGCGAACCTGCGCGGAGTCCGGCAGCGTCAACGGGGACAGCCGAACCGTTGTCGCCGAAACGGCACTGACCTCGGTGATGCCCGAGGCCTTGCACAGCAACCGCAGGCGCGCCACGGCCACCAGTCGTTCGGCGGGCTCGGGCAATGGACCGTAGCGGTCCACGAGCTCTTCGATAACGGCGGCGATATCGCTGTCGGACGTGGCGGCGGCCAGCCGGCGGTACCCCTCCAGCCGGAGCCGGTCGCTGGAGATGTAGTCCGGCGGTAGGTGCGCATCGACCGGCAGGTCGATGCGCACATCCTTGGTCTCCTCCGGCGTGGTCACCGTCTGCCCGTCGGCCGCGGCGCGGTAGGCCTCCACTGCCTCACCGACCAGCCGGACGTACAGGTCGAAACCGACCCCGGCGACGTGCCCGGACTGCTCGACGCCGAGCACGTTGCCCGCGCCACGAATCTCCAGGTCCTTGAGCGCCACTGCCATGCCGGCGCCCAATTCGTTGTTCTGGGCGATCGTCGCCAACCGGTCGTAGGCCGTCTCGGTCAGCGGCGCGTTCGGCGGGTAGAGGAAGTAGGCGTAGCCGCGCTCGCGACTGCGGCCTACCCGCCCGCGCAACTGATGCAGCTGGGAGAGGCCGAAGGTGTCGGCGCGCTCGACGATCAGCGTGTTGGCGTTGGAGATGTCCAGTCCGGTTTCCACGATGGTGGTGCAGACCAGGATGTCGTATTCGCGGTTCCAGAACCCCTGCACGGTGCGTTCCAGCAGGTCTTCGGGCATCTGTCCGTGGGCGACGACCACGCGCGCCTCGGGAACCAGCTCACGAACGTGGGCGGCGGCCCGGTCGATGGAGCTCACCCGGTTGTGCACGTAGAAGGCCTGTCCGTCGCGCAGCAACTCGCGTCGCAGGGCGGCGGCGATCTGCTTGTCGTCGTGCGGGCCGACGTAGGTCAGCACCGGGTAGCGCTCTTCGGGCGGGGTCAGAATCGTCGACATCTCGCGGATGCCGGCCAGGCTCATCTCGAGCGTGCGCGGGATCGGCGTAGCGCTCATCGTCAGCACGTCGACGTGGCTGCGCAGCGCCTTGATGTGTTCCTTGTGCTCGACGCCGAAGCGCTGCTCCTCGTCGACGATCACCAGACCGAGGTCCTTCCAGCGCACCCCGGTCTGCAGCAGCCGGTGGGTACCGATCACAACGTCGACCGAGCCGTCGGCCATGCCCTCGATCACCTTGCGGGACTCAGCGGGGTCGGTGAAACGGGACAGCCCCTTGACCGTCACCGGGAAGCCGGCCATCCGGTCGGTGAAGGTCTGCAGATGCTGATCGGCCAGCAACGTGGTCGGCACCAGTACGGCGACCTGTTTGCCGTCCTGAACCGCCTTGAACGCCGCCCGCACCGCGATCTCGGTCTTGCCGTAACCGACGTCGCCGCAGATCACCCGGTCCATCGGGATCGCCTTCTCCATGTCGGACTTGACCTCGGTGATCGCGGTCAGCTGGTCCATGGTCTCGGTGAAGCCGAACGCGTCCTCCATCTCGGCCTGCCAGGGCGTATCCGGCGCGAACGCGTGTCCCGGGCTGGCCTGCCGCTTGGCGTACAGCGCCACCAGCTCACCGGCGATCTCACGCACCGCGCGGCGGGCTTTGGTCTTCGTGTTGGTCCAGTCGCTGCCGCCGAGTTTGCTCAGCGCCGGGGCCTGCCCGCCCACGTAGCGCGACAACTGGTCGAGTGAGTCCATCGGGACGTACAGCTTGTCGGAACCCCCACCCCTTTTGGAGGACGCGTACTCCAGCACCAGGTACTCCCGGCGCGCCCCACCTACCGTGCGTTCCACCATCTCCACGAACCGCCCGATGCCGTGCTGATCGTGAACCACCAGGTCACCGGCCTGAAGTGCCAGCGGATCGACGGTGTTGCGCCGCTTGGCAGCGAGCCGTTTGCCCTCACTGGCGGTGGCCCGGCTGCCCGTCAGGTCGGCCTCGGTGATGACGACCAGGTTGGCGCCCGCGATGACGACCCCGTCGTGCAGCGGACCGCGCAGGACGCCGACGACTCCGGACTTGGGTGTCTGGCCCGGGTCCAGCATGCCGGCGGGGATGTCGGACTCGGCCAGCCGTTCGACCATGCGGTGCGCGGTCCCGGTGCCGGGTGCCACCATCGCCGCGTAGCCACCGGTGGCGACGTGCGCGCGCAGCATGGCGAAGATTCCGTCGATGTCGTGCTGGTGCCCGCGTGCCGAGGGGGCGGACCTGATGTCGAGTTCGAGCGCCGACTCATCGGACAGCTGGCTCAGCGTCCACCACGGATGGCCGGCCGCGCGGGCCGCCTCCCGCGCCTCGTCGAGTTCGGCGAAGCCCGAACCGCCCAGCTGTTCGACGTCGACCGGCGCATCGGTGCCCAGGGCCGCGACCGACCAGGACGCTTCCAGGAACTCCCGGCCCGTCTTGATCAGGTCGGCGGCGCGGGTGCGCACCTTTTCCGGATCGCAGATGAGCACCGGGGTTCCCTCGGCCAGCTGATCGGTGAGCAGCGTGTGGGCCCCGTCATTCGAGGGTTGCAGCACCGATTGCAGCGCCTCCATGCCGTCGACCGGGATGCCTTCGGCCAGCTTGGCCAGCATGTCGATGATGCTGCCGGTGACCGTGTTCTCCGACGCCGGATGTTTGCCGGCCAGCTCGGCAGCGCGGGCCCGGACATCGTCGGTGAGCAGCAGCTCGCGGCACGCGACGGCGACTAACGTGTCGACGGCGATCTCGGGGATCGAGCGCTGGTCGGCGACCGAGAACATCCGCATCTCGGTGATCTCGTCACCCCAGAATTCGATGCGCACGGGGTGCTCGGCGGTCGGGGCGAAGATGTCCAGAATGCCGCCGCGCACGGCGAACTCACCGCGCCGTCCGACCATGTCGACGCGCGTATAGGCCAGATCGACCAGGCGTTGGACGAGGTCCTCGAACGGAATCTCGTCGCCGACCGTGAGAGTCAGCGGCTCCAGGCGGCCCAGCTGTGGCGCCATCGGCTGCAGCAGGGATCGGACCGCGGTCACCACGACGCGCAGCGGTGGGCCCAGCCGGGCATCATCGGGATGGGCCAACCGGCGCAGCACCATCATCCGGGTGCCGACGGTGTCGATGCCGGGCGAAAGCCGCTCATGCGGCAGCGTCTCCCAGGACGGAAAAACCGCAACCGCGTCGCCGAGCACGCCGCGCAGTTCGGCGCTCAGGTCGTCGGCTTCCCGACCCGTGGCGGTGACCACCAGCAGCGGCCCCTGCCGGGCCAGTGCAGCAGCGACGTAGAGGCGCGCGCTCGCGGGCCCGACCAGCGGCAATTGTTCAGGTCGATCGGAGGCGCGCTCGATCAGCTGTTGAAATGTCGGCGCGGTGAGCGCCAATTCGACGAGCCCCGCGATCGGGGTATCTGGGCTCGCAGTCCCCGGTGCGGTCATGGTGTGCACCATTCTAGGGCGCTGTAATTCGTCAATATTGAGCCCGGTTCCGTCAAGAAAGCGTTAGGAAAGCACCGCTCGTGCCGGCATCGGCGCAGTTTAAAGGCATGACACTGCTGCACATGCTGCCCTTGGCCGGCCGGGCAGCCCCGCGAATTCTGGGCCGTGCAATCGAGCCGGCGACCGCCATTTGTGACGAAGCTGACTTCCGGGATCGTGCCCGCCGCGGCCGTCGGGCCTTCCGCGATGTCGAGATGGTCTACCCGGGAAAGTCGCTTTCGGCCGCGGCGGTGGCCCGCTGGGTGCGCGACAAAAGACTCGGCGTCGACGTCTGCTCGTCCGGAGAACTGGCGGTCGCCCTATCCAGTGGAATCGACCCTGCCCACGTCATCGTGCACGTGAACGCGATGTCCCTTGAAGAGTTGGGCGGCGCGGCGGCCGCCGGCGTGGGCCGCATCGTTGTCGACGACCCGCTGGAAGTCGGCTACCTGGCCAATCTGGTGCGACACCAACGTGTGCTCATCCAGGTCATTCCGGATGTCGACATCCACGGGCAACGCGGTGCAGGGATCAGTGACCAGGAGTTCGGGTTCACTATGGGTGGCGATCACGCCGCCGACGGCGTCCGGTGGGTGCTGGCTCACCGCACTCTCGACCTGGTCGGGATGCACTGCCATATCGCCGACGCGGCCCTGTGCGGCGAAGCGATTCGGCGGATGGTCGCCGCAATGGCCGACGTACGTGCCCATCACGGCGTCATCCTCACCGAACTCAGCCTCGGCGGTGTGCGTTGCGGCGATCCCCGCGAGCTGGCCGGGATCATCGAGGATGCGCTCGACGACGGCTGCGCGGCCGAGCATTTCCCCCGGCCCGCCGTCGTCGTCGAGATGCCGGCAGGTGATTACCAGGGCATCGTGGCCCAGGAGTAGAAAGCTCCGGTGCCTACGTCGTGGACGCCGTAGGAGTCCCAGTAATAGTCGTGGCAGACGCTGCCGTCCCAGGGCACCGGGCGTCCCGCCGGGTTGGGGTCACCGGGGCACCAGGTGGTGCAGGCCTGCAGACGCGGGCAGTTGCCCTGCTCGGCGTGCGCGGGCGGCGAGAGCATCAAGCCCACGGAAACCAGCAGGGTGATTGCGAGACCGATCAGAGCGTTGGACAGCGCGGGTAGCAGGGAACGCATGATGAGCCTTTCGTTCGGGTTCTGGTGCATAAGTGCACACGGCTCGGGCTGCTACCGATCACAACAGTTGACGCTTGCGAAGTTCTTGCACGCGCGGGCTGCTACTCGTCCTGCAGTTGCGGGTCGGCCTCCAGGTGGGTGAGGCCATTCCACATCAGATTGACCAGGTGCGCGGCCACAACTTCCTTTTTGGGCTCCCGGGTGTCCAGCCACCATTGGGCCGTCATCGACACCGAGCCCACCAGCGCCTGGGCGTACAGCGGCGCCAGGTCGGGATCCAGTCCGCGGCGGGCGAAGTCCCCGGCGAGGATGGAGCTGACCTGGCTGACGGCGTCGTTGAGCAGGCTGGAGTAGGTGCCCGAGCTGATCGCTGCGGGCGAGTCGCGGAGCATGATGCGGAACCCGTCGGTGCGTTCCTCGACGTAGGTGAGCAATGCCAGCGCGACCCGCTCGACGCGCACCCGGGACCGGTTGTTGGTCAGCGACGAGGTGATGCCGTCCAGCAATGCCGACATCTCCCGGTCCACGACGACGGCGTAGAGGCCTTCCTTGCCGCCGAAATGCTCGTAGACGACGGGCTTCGAGACGTTGGCGCGCTGGGCGATCTCCTCGATCGACGTGCCTTCGTAGCCGCGTTCGGCGAACAGGGAGCGGGCGATGCCGATGAGCTGGCGCCGACGCTCGCTACCGGTCATCCGGGCGCGCGGCGCCCGCACTTCTTTGTCCGGGCCCTTATCCGGTTGCGCCACGTGCTCAGAGTATCGGGGTGCTGACCGATCGAGTGTGCGCTCAGCGCGTTGCGTGTGCGTCCACCACGCGGAATTCGCGATTCGGCCGCGGTGGCCGCAATGTCAGAGCAGTGGACGCACACTCGAGCGGCCGGCATCGTCGGCAGACTAAAGTCTCAGAAGCGATCCGTCGTGGTGTAATCGGCAGCACCTCTGATTTTGGTTCAGATAGTTCAGGTTCGAGTCCTGGCGACGGAGCTCTGCTTATATGCCGCTTTTTTGCCGCGAGCGTGCACTCAATGCCACTCTTAACGGCGTGTCGGCGTGCAAGTGTGCACGCTCGCCAGGCGAAACTTGAGGAGAGTTGATGAGTTTTCGTGGTGACACCGCGGTTCTGGTCCTCGCGGCCGGGCCCGGCACCCGGATGCGGTCAGACACCCCAAAAGTGCTGCACGCCCTCGGCGGCCGCAGCATGCTCTCCCATTCCCTGCACGCGATGACCAAACTCGCGCCTCAGCATCTCGTCGTCGTGCTGGGTCACGACCACGAGCGCATCTCACCGCTGGTCGCTGAGCTGGCCGACAGCCTGGGCCGCACCATCGACGTCGCGCTGCAGGACAAACCGCAAGGAACCGGCCATGCGGTGTTGTGCGGCCTGTCCGCCCTGCCTGAGGACTACGCCGGGATCGTCGTCGTCGCCGCGGGTGACACCCCGTTGCTGGACGCCGACACCCTGGCCGACCTCATCGCCACCCACAGATCCGCCGGGGCGGCCGTCACCGTGCTCACCACCACGCTCGATGACCCACACGGCTACGGCCGCATCCTGCGCACCCAGGACAACGAAGTGATGGCCATCGTCGAGCAGACCGACGCGACGCCCTCGCAGCGCGGGATCCGCGAGGTCAATACCGGCGTCTACGCCTTCGACATCGCGGCGCTGAAGTCTGCGCTGAGCCGGCTCAGCTCCAACAACGCCCAGCAGGAGCTCTACCTCACCGACGTCATCGCGATCCTGCGCCGCGACGGCCACACCGTCAGCGCCCAGCACATCGACGACAGTGCCGTGGTCGCGGGCGTCAACAATCGGGTCCAGCTCGCCGAGCTGGGCGCGGAGCTCAACCGCCGGATCGTCGCGGCTCACCAGCTGGCCGGCGTCACCGTGATCGATCCGGCGACGACCTGGATCGACGTCGACGTGACCATCGGCCGCGACACGGTGATCCACCCGGGCACGCAGCTACTGGGCCGCACTCAGATCGGCGGGCACTGCACCGTCGGGCCCGACACCACGCTGAACGACGTGAGCGTCGGCGACAACGCCACCGTCTGCCGCACGCACGGCGCGTCGGCGACCATCGGCGGCGGCGCGACGGTCGGCCCCTTCACCTTCCTGCGGCCCGGAACCGTGCTGGGCGCCGAAGGCAAGCTGGGCGCCTTCGTCGAGACCAAGAACGCCACGATCGGCGCCGGGACCAAGGTGCCGCACCTGACCTACGTCGGCGACGCCGACATAGGCGAACACAGCAACATCGGCGCGTCCAGCGTGTTCGTCAACTATGACGGCACCAACAAGAGCCGCACCACCATCGGCTCGCACGTGCGCACCGGCTCGGACACCATGTTCGTCGCCCCGGTGACCGTCGGCGACGGCGCCTACACCGGAGCCGGGACCGTCGTACGCGAGGACGTCCCGCCGGGCGCCCTGGCGGTCTCGGCCGGCCCGCAGCGCAACATCGAGAACTGGGTACAGCGCAAGCGGCCCGGCACAGCGGCGGCCGAAGCCGCCGAGCGGGCCACCCGCAACTCCGCAGCCAGTGAGACACCGTGATTTCGCTTTTCGGTAACCCGGCTACGATGGGGCGTTCCTTTTCTTTCGATCCCGACACGGCGAGGGCAGCCCGGTGAGCCACGACTGGACCGATAACCGCAAAAATCTGATGCTCTTCAGCGGCCGGGCCCACCCGGAGCTGGCCGAGCAGGTAGCCAAAGAGCTCGACGTCCACGTCACCGCGCAGACTGCCCGGGATTTCGCCAACGGCGAGATCTTCGTGCGGTTCCAGGAGTCGGTCCGCGGCTGCGACGCGTTCGTGCTGCAGTCCTGCCCGATGCCGGTGAACCAGTGGCTCATGGAGCAGCTGATCATGATCGACGCGCTCAAGCGGGGCAGCGCCAAGCGGATCACCGCGGTCATGCCGTTCTACCCCTACGCCCGCCAGGACAAGAAGCACCGCGGCCGCGAACCGATCTCGGCGCGCCTGGTGGCCGACCTGCTCAAGACCGCCGGCGCCGACCGGATCGTGACCGTCGACCTGCACACCGATCAGATCCAGGGCTTCTTCGACGGGCCCGTGGACCACATGCGCGGCCAGAACCTGCTGACCGGATACATCCGGGACAACTACCCCGACGGCAACATGGTCGTAGTCTCCCCCGACTCCGGCCGGGTGCGCATCGCCGAGAAGTGGGCCGACGCCCTGGGCGGCGTGCCGCTGGCCTTCATCCACAAGACCCGCGACCCGCGGGTGCCCAACCAGGTGGTGTCCAACCGCGTGGTCGGCGAGGTGGCCGGTCGCACCTGTGTGCTGATCGACGACATGATCGACACCGGCGGGACCATCGCCGGCGCGGTGAAGCTGCTGCACAACGACGGCGCCAAGGACGTGATCATCGCGGCCACCCATGGCGTGCTGTCCGACCCGGCCGCCGAACGACTGGCCTCCTGCGGCGCCCGCGAGGTGATCGTGACGAACACCCTGCCCATCGGTGAGGAGAAGCGTTTCCCGCAGCTCACCGTGCTTTCCATCGCGCCGCTGCTGGCCAGCACCATCCGCGCGGTCTTCGAAAACGGCTCGGTCACAGGACTGTTCGACGGGGACGCCTAGATGGGTGGGGCCGTCATCTATCACAACCCCAAATGCAGCACATCCCGCAAGACGCTGGAGTTGTTGCGGGACAACGGCATTGAGCCGGACGTCATTCAGTACCTGAAGACGCCGCCGTCCAGGGACGAGTTGGTGCGCTTGATCCGCGACGCGGGCATCGAGGTGCGGGCCGCGGTGCGCAAACGCGAATCGCTTTACACCGAACTGAACCTTGCCGACGCCACCGACGACGGACTGCTCGACGCCATGGCCGAGCACCCGATATTGATCGAACGGCCATTCGTGGTGACTGCGAAAGGCACCCGGTTGGCTCGGCCGATCGACGGGGTGCGCGAGATTCTGTGACTGTCAAGGCGATACGCGCGTGCGTGGCTTTTGTCGGGATGGCCACGTTGACGCTCACGGCCGCGTGCGGACCTAAAGCTGCTGATTACCAGTCGATCTGGACGACACCGTCGTCGGCGACCAGTACCTCACCGAAACCCACCGAGCCTCCGGTTCCGCTGTCGAAGTATCTGGAAGGCGAAGGCGTCCTGGGCGATCCGGTGCTGCCCAGCGACCTGACCGACATGGTTGTGTCGATCCCGACGCCACCGGGCTGGAAACCGCGCGCCGTCGACTCGAAGACCAGCCCGAAAGCGGTGATGATCTCCAAAGGCGACAGCTATCCGGCAGCGATGCTGGTGGTGTTCAAGCTGCGTGGCGAATTCAATCCCACCGAGGCGATCAAGCACGCCAACACCGACCTGCCGGAGAGTTTCCACCAACTCGACGCCTCGACCGCCGACTTCAACGGCTTCCCGTCGTCGATGGTCCAGGGCACGTACGAGCTGAAGGGCGCGCGGATGCGCAGCTGGAACCGGGTGGTGATGCCGACCGGCCCAGCGCCGGACAACCAGCGGTACCTGGTGCAACTGATCATCACCAGCCTGGCCGAACAGGCCGTCTCGGAGAGCAACGATGTCGAGACGATCATCCGGGGGTTCGTGGTCGCCCGGAAATAGCCGCGAGCAGACATAAACTCGCCCATTTCGGCCCACACTTGGGCGACTTTGCGTCTGCTCGCCAGATCAAGCGTGCCGCAATACTTCCTGCACCAGCTGCACACGCGAAGTCAGGCCGAGCTTGGCGTAGGCGTGCCGGAGATGGCTCTGCACCGTACGCGGTGACACGAACAACCGCGCTCCGATGTCCTTGTTACCCAGACCTTCTGCAACCAACCGTGCCACGTCGAGCTCCATCGGCGTCAGCGCGCCCCAGCCGCTGGCGGGACGCTTCCGTTCGCCGCGTCCCCGCTGGGCGTACGCGATCGCTTCCTCGATGGACAGCGCCGCGCCCTCGGCCCATGCATCCTCGAATGCGTTGTCCCCCAATGCCTCACGGACGGTGGCAACGGCGGCCTGGTAGCCAGCTTGATACATCGGATAGCGGGCGTGCCCCTTGCACTGCCGCATACCGTGCGCCGCGCCCAACAGGCGAGCCGCATACGCGGCATTGCCTTCGTCGGCCGCAAGACGTGCCAGGCATTCCAGGGTGTCGGCCACCTTCATGTATCCCTGGGTCTGGGCCGCTATCGTCAGCGCGTCGTGGACGTCGCGCTCGGCCTGTTCGGGCTCGCCCTGGGCAGCTGCGATGAAAGCGCGCACGGTCAGCGCGGTCATCTTGAAAATGCCGGGCACCATGGCGATGCACTCGTCGACCCAGTGTCGTGCGGCGACGAGATCACCGCATGCGAGAAGCGCCTCCGCCAGCGGGGCGACGCTGCGGGTGAACGCTTCGCGGTCTGGAACGCTGTGCCGCAAGGCTTCCTGGGCTGCCTGCCTGGCCGCCTCGGCGTCACCGCCGGCCAGGGCGGCGTGCGCAATTGCCCCGTTCACCGTGTCCTCGGTCATCCCACCCACACTGTCCGAGGCGGCCAGCGCGGCCAGCGCGGCGGAATGTGCGGCAGCCACCTGCCCGTGGAACGCAAGGGTTCCGCTGAGGCAGACCTGCCCGAAGATCGTCGCCGACGGGTCGGCCGCCGCTTCGGCCTCCGCGACCACCGAGCGAAGAACTTCGATAGCCTCGTCGAGGTCTCCGTGGAACCACAACCCGCAGCCCAGCCAGGCCCGGTTGTTTCGCGAGAAGAAGCCGTCGCCCAGTGCGTCAGCGAGATCACGTCCCGCTTCGGCCGCCGCGATTGCCGCCAGCGGTTCTCCGGCGACGACCGCCGCGGTCGCCTGATAGCTGAAAATCGGCATGAGGCTCCACTCTTCGCCTGCGCCGCGAGCCAATTCGATCGCTTCGGTGAAGTGGGCCTGTGAGACCTCGGCGTTGTAGAAAGTCGCAGTGCCGCACGCACCGAGTGCTCGGGCCAACAGCGCCGGGTCGTCGAGTTTGCGGGCGACCTCGAGCGCCTCCTGTGCCAGGTCAGTGTGACCGTGTGCGCCCGCCCAGCCCGCGATCGCGCACTGGTCGGCAACCGCGCGCACCCAGACGCCAGGCGCGATTTCCTCCGGCCGACGGTCGGTCAGAACCGCGTCGAACGCCGCCAGCGCTTCGCGGAAGATTCCGGTGCGAAGCCAGAATTCCTGCAGTGATGACGCCAGACGTAATGCCGATTCGCGGTCGCCACTGTCCAGGCTCCACGCGAATGCCGCTCGCAAATTGTCGCTTTCGGCCCGCGCCCACGCCAGTAGCCGCTCCACGCCGGCGCGGCCCTGTGACGCCAATTCCGTTGCCGTTGCGGTGTAGTAGTCGCGGTGCCGGGTGCGCGTCTCCTCGGCCTCACCCGACTCACCCAGCTTTTCCTGCGCGTACTGACGCACCGTCTCCAGCAACGAATACCGCATCCCGCCGTCAGTGCTTGTCTCGGTGCTTGTTTCGAGGGCGACCACCAGTGACTTGTCCACCAACAGGCTGAGCTGGTCTAGAAGTTGGTAGCTCTCCATTTCAGTGCAGGCACCGATCGCCTGGGCGGCCTCGAGATCGAACCCTCCGGTGAACACGGCAAGCCGCCGGAACAAGACACGTTCCGGATCGGTCAGGAGCGCATGGGACCAATCCACCGATGCCCGTAATGTCTGCTGCCGTCGCACCGCGGTGCGCGCACCGCCGGTCAGCAATCGGAACCTGTCGTGAAGAGAGCTGCCGATCTGTTGCAAGGAGAGCGCCCGGATGCGTGCGGAGGCAAGCTCGATCGCCAGCGGCATACCGTCGAGGCGCTCACAGATCTCTCTGACGAGCGCCGTATTTCCGTCATTGACAACGAAATCCGGGCGAGCTTGACGAGCGCGGTCGGCGAACAATTCGACGGCCTCATCGGCAAGGGAAAGCGACGGCACCCGCCAGGTCAGCTCCCCGGGCACACCGAGCGGCTCCCGGCTGGTGGAAAGGATCGTCAAATGCGGGCAGGAACCGAGCAACTCGACCACCATGTCTCCGCAGGCATCGAGAAGGTGCTCGCAGTTGTCCAGCACTAACAACATGGATTTCTCGCCGAGGAACCGAACCAGTAACTCCATCGTGGAGCGCCCGGGTTGGTCGGGCAGCCCCAGGGTGCGTGCAACCGTCAAGGGCGCGACGGCGGCATTCGTGATCGGCGCCAGGTCCACATACCAGATGCCATCCGGGAATTCGGGATTCAGCAGCGAGGAGACCTCGACGGCCAGCCGCGTCTTACCGACCCCCCCGGCCCCGGTCAGGGTAACCAGCCGGTTGCTGATGACCAGCTGCCGCACGTCCGACATCTGCGTCTGACGTCCGACGAAACTGGTCAGCTGCGCCGGCAGATTGTGCGACGCGATCTCCGTGCGTACCCGCAGCGGCGGAAAGTCGTTGCGCAGATCCGGATGACACAGCTGCATCACCCGCTCAGGACGCGGCACACCCCGCAACGGATAGCTACCCAGATCGCTCAACCACACCCCCTCGGGCAACCGATCCACCACCAACGATTCGGTCACCCCCGACAACACCGTCTGCCCCCCATGAGCCAGATCACGAATCCGGGCCGTTCGGTTGATCGTCGGCCCCGCGTAATTCCCCTCATCGCGCAACTGAATCTCACCGGTATGCAACCCGATCCGAATCCGGATCGGCGCCAACGGCGCCCGCTGCAACGCCACCGCACACGCCACCGCATCCGACGCCCGCGCGAACGCAACCACGAAACTGTCGCCCTCACCCTGCTCCACCGGACGCACCCCGCCACAGGCGGCCACCGCCTCGTCCACCGTCCGGTTCAACAACCCCAGCGCAGCCGTCATCTGCTCAGGCTGGGTCTCCCACAACGCCGTCGAACCCTCGACATCAGCCAACAGCAACGTCACCGTCCCCGTCGGCAACAACTCACTCACACCCAACTCACCCCAGGTCAGCGCCGGCATCTCCGCATGTTGGCTCATGCTAGCCAGCATCACGCCCGGCGCCGCCCACTACATCCGCCAGAAGGCGCAATTCCTCGGCGGAACGGTCAGGGGGTGGGCCGCAGAGCGATCACCGGAATCGGCCGCGATGTTTTCTTCTGGTACTCGACATAACGGTTGGCGTTGTTCTTATTGACGATTTTCCACAGCCGCGCGTAGTCGAGGCTGTCGGGCAACACGGGGTGGGCGGTGACTGCAAAACGCCGTGAGCCGACGTTGATCTCGACATCGGGATTCGCCTTCAAATTGTGATACCAACCGGGAGCTTTGGGATAGCCGGCTTTCGATGCCACGACCAGGTAATCATCGCCATCCTTGGCGTAGGTCAGCGTGTTGGTGCGCGCCTTGCCCGTCTTGGCGCCAACCGTGTGCAGGAGCAGGTTGGGTGGCATACCCGGCACCCGGTGCCCGATCCGGCCGTTCGTCGCCTGATAAATCTTGTCGTGCAGACTGAGGAACTTGAACAGGACCTTCTCGGTCTTGGATGTCATCTGCCCAGTCTTGCCGAGCCACGTCGTGCCGCGCCAGATGCCGGGCCCACACCCCGTCAGGCCCGTCTGCCGCTTTCCTGGACGAGCTGAACGCGGGAGGTCAACCCGAGCTTGGCGTAGACGTGCGTGAGATGACTCTGGACGGTGCGCGGTGAAATGAACAACCGCGCGCCGATGTCTTTGTTGCCCAACCCTTCTGCGACCAGACGTACCACGTCGAGTTCCATGGGGGTCAAGGAAGCCCAGCCCGTCGCGGGACGTTTGCGCTCGCCCCGGCCGCGCTGGGCATAGGCGATGGCCTCCTCGACGGAAAGAGCTGCACCTTCGGCCCATGCCACATCGAAATCTTGCTGTCCCAACGCTTCCCGGACTTTCACCACCGTGGCGTCGTAATCCGCGTGATACATCGGCAGCCGGGGTCTTTCGGTGCGCTGACGAAGATCCTGCGCCGCACCGAGAATCCGCGCCGCACCGGCGCAGTTGCCAACGTCGGCCGCCAGGCCAGCGAGGATTTCCAGAGCGTCGGCCACCCACACATATGCTCGGGTGCGGGCGGCGACAACCAGTGCCTCGTGAGCGTCTCGTTCGGCCTGGTCCGGCTCGGCCTGCGCGAGGGCGACCCGGGCCCGTCCCGTCAGGGCCAGGATCTGGTGGCATCCCGGGGCGACGGCGACGGTGTCGTCCGCCCAGCGCCGCGCGGCGACGAGGTCACCGCAGCCCAGGGCTGCGTCGGTCATCGGAACGATGCTCCGGGTGAACAACTCTTTCAGCGGATAGGTATGCCGCATCGCCGCCTCGCAGGCGTCTCTGGCCGCCACCGCGTCGCCACCGGCCAGGGCGGCGCCGGCCAGCGGCACGTAGGCCGTGTCCTGGTGGAAGCCGCCCAGGGCACTCGCGGCCTCAATAGCTGCCGCGGCCGCGGTGTGCGCCGACGCGACATCACCTCGCAGCGCGAGCGCCTGGCCGAGGGTGATCAGACCGAACGTCTCCATCGCGCGATCTTCGGCGGTGCGCGCGTCCTCCACCAGCGACCGCGCCAGCTCGACGGCCTCGCTCAATTTGCCCTGCATACCCAGCGCAATGCTGACGAATGCCTGAGAGTAGCGGGATATGAACCCATCGCCGAGCGTGTCGGCGATAGCGCGGCCTTCCTGACCGGCTGCCTCAGCTGCGATCGGATCGCCGGCGACAGTGCAGGCGAAGGACTGATACGCACGCAGGTGGCATTGCACAGACAGCTCACCCGACGCGCGGGCCAGCTCGATCGCCTCGTTGAAGTACGCGTCGGCGCTGTAGAAATTGAGCATGCCGCAGCCCATCAGGATGCGTGCCACGAGCGCCGGGTCGTCGAGTTGACGCGCGACGGCCAGTGCCCGCTCCGCTCGCTGCAGGCTGGCCGGAACGGACACCCAGACCGCGAGAACCGCCGCGTCGGCGACTGCGCGGACCAGGATCGCCGGCTTGATGTCGCTCGACTCGTAGAGGTCGTCGGCAAAGACGGCGTCGAAAGCGGCCAGCCCCTCGCGAAACCGCCCGCGTGTCAACCAGAACTGCTGCAACGACGCCGCGAGCTCCAGCGCCGTCCCGACCTGCGCCGTCTCGCGACTCCACGCGTGGGCCGCTCGTAGATTGTCTATCTCGACGTCGGCCCACTGCACCAGTGGACCTTGCGGTCCTGACGCAAGGGCAGCCGCGGTGGTGATGTAAAAGTCGCGGTGCCGGGCGCGCACCGTCCCGGCTTCGCCTGACTCGCCGAGCTTTTCGAGTCCGTACTGACGCACCGTCTCCAGCACGCGGTACCGCATCGCGTTGTGAACTTCCTCAGCGACGAGGAGCGACTTGTCGACCAGCAGCCCGAGAACATCAATCAGCTGGAAACGCTCGGCCTCGGTGTCCGCTCCCACCGCGTGCGCGGCATCCAGGTCGAACCCGCCCATGAAAACCGCGAGGCGGCGGAAGAGGATGCGCTCAGGTTCGGTGAGCATCGCGTGCGACCAGTCCACCGAGGCCCGCAGCGTCTGCTGGCGGCGCACCGCGGTACGCGCTCCACCGGTGAGCAACCGGAACCGGTCGTGCAGGCTGTCGAAGATCTGTTGCAGCGACAGCGCCCTGATCCGCGCTGCGGCCAACTCGATTGCCAGGGGCATGCCGTCGAGGCGCTCACAGACCTCTCCTATGAGCGCGGTATTGTCCTGGCCCACAACGAAATCCGGCCGCACCCGGCGGGCGCGGTCAATAAACAGATCGACCGCCTCGTCGGCAAGCGACAATGACGGCACCCGCCAGCTCAGCTCGCCGGGCACGCCCAGTTGCTCTCGACTGGTGGCCAGGATGGTCAATTGCGGACAGGTCGGCAGTAACTCGACCACGAGCTGCCCGCACGCATCGAGCAAATGCTCGCAGTTGTCGAGCAGCAGCAGCACTTTCTTCGGGCTGAAGAACTGCAGCAGCAGTTCCCTCGTCGAGCGGCCCGGTTGATCGGGCAATCCCAGGGTGCGCGCGACCGTCACCGGCGCTGCGGCGGGATTGGTAAGGGGCGCAAGGTCGATGTACCACACACCATCGGCGAACTCAGCGGCCAGTTGCCCCGCCAGTTCCACCGCCAGTCTCGTCTTGCCCGCGCCCCCGGCGCCCGTCAGTGTCACCAACCGGTTGTCGTTGATGAGCTGGCGCAAGTCCGCCAGCTGCGCGTGGCGTCCGACGAAACTGGTCAGCTGCGCCGGAAGATTATGCGAGGCAACGACAGTCCGCACCCGCAGCGGCGGGAACTCGCTTTGCAGATCCGGATGACACAACTGCACCACCCGCTCAGGACGCGGCACGCCCCGCAACGCATAACGACCCAGCTCGGTCAGCCATACCCCGTCGGGCAACCGATCCATCACCAGCGATTCGGTCACCCCCGACAACACGATCTGCCCACCATGGGCCAGATCACGAATCCGGGCGGTGCGGTTGATTGTCGGCCCGGCGTAGTTACCTTCATCGCGCAACTGAATCTCACCGGTATGCAACCCGATCCGAATCCGGATCGGCGCCAGCGGCGCCCGCTGCAACGCCACCGCACACGCCACCGCATCCGACGCCCGCGCGAACGCGGCCACGAAACTGTCACCCTCACCCTGCTCCACCGGCCGCACGCCGTCATGGGCGGCAACCAGTTCATCCACCGTCCGGTTCAACGACGCCAGGGCGGCGGCCATCGCTTCGGGCTGGGTCTCCCACAGCGCAGTCGACCCCTCCACATCCGCGAGCAGCAGCGTCACCGTACCGGTCGGCAGGAATTCGCTCACACTCAAATCACCCCAGGTCAGCGGCGGCATCTCCGCGTGTTGGCTCATGGTAGCCAGCATCACGCCCGCAACCGAGGCATTACATCCGCCAGACCGCGCAAATTGCGGCGTGCGTCCCGCGGAATTGCGCTATCGGCCGGTCAGAACTACGCGCTGCGGCGGATGGAATTGGTGGGCCGTCACCGAATAGTCGAGGCCATGACCATCACAACCGCGCTCGAATGCCCCACCATCGCCTACGCCCACCTCACCGACCCGGAGGAAGCACACCGGGCGATCGCCGAAGCCCGCGCCCAGGCACCGATCGCCCTGGGCCCCTACGGTCCCGAGGTGTTGAGTCACGAGCTGGTGCGAACCGTGTTGCGAGACAACCGGTTCGTCACGGCCGAAGGCTTGGGCCTGGGCGCTTTCGGCGTCACCTCCGGTCCCCTCTGGGAGCGCGCCGTCAGCAACATCCTGGGAATGGACGGGGTCGAACACCATCGACTGCGCCGCCTCGTGTCGAAAGCGTTCTCACCGCGGGCCGCCGACCGCTTTCGCAACCTGACCGTCGACGTCATCACCGACCTGGTCGAGCGCGTCGCGGGCCTCGGGCACTGCGATGTCGTCACCGATATCGCCAAGGGTTATCCGACGGCCATCATCTGCGCCCTGCTGGGCGCACCCGTCGAGGACTGGCACCTGTTCTCCGCCTGGACCGAGGACATCAAGAAACTGTTCGAGCCCACCGTCGCCGATGATGCCCCGGTGATCCTCGCGGCGTGGAGCGAATTGGACGCCTACCTCGAGGACTTGATCGCCCGGCGCCGCGCATCGCTGAGCGACGACCTGATCTCCGACCTCATCCGGGCCGAAGACGACGGAGACCGACTCACCCACGACGAGCTGCTCATGTTGTGCGCCACGTTGCTCGGTGCCGGCACCGATACCACCCGCAACCAGTTGGCCACGGCGGTGCAGACACTGGCCGAACACCCGGCCCAGTGGGACATGGTGGCCCGTCACCCCGAGCTGGCGCTCGATGCCGTCCATGAGCTGATGCGTTACTGGCCAATCATTTTCGGCGTCATCCGGCAGGCCGCCGAGGACGTCGAACTGGCCGGGGTCCCGATAGCCGCCGGCACGATCGTGTTCGCGAACATCGCCTCGGCCAACCGCGATCCCGAGATCTACGAGGACCCGGACCGCGTGGACATCACCCGGGTAGGCCCGGTGCCGATCCTGAACTTCGGTGGCGGAGTGCACTACTGCCTGGGTGCTCACCTCGCCCGCCTCGAGCTGACGGAAGCGCTTCGGGTGATCACGGCGCGGATGTCCAATCCCCGCCTGAGCGGTCCCGTGCAATGGAAGGCGATGGCCGGCATCACCGGACCCCTCAGCGTGCCGCTCGAGTTCGACCCCGCAGACTGAGAGCCATGACCAACTGGACCGCCGCGGATCTCCCCTCGTTCGCCGGACGCACCGTCATCATCACCGGCGCCAACAGCGGACTCGGTGAGGTGACCGCCCGTGAGCTGGCCGGCCGGGGAGCCAAGATCATCATGGCCGTCCGCAACACGGCCAAGGGCGAGAAAGCGGCAGCCAGCATTCGCGGCCTGGTCGAGGTCCGGGCCCTCGACCTGCAGGATCTGTCGTCGGTACGGCTGTTCGCCGACGGCGTCGACGGCGCCGACATCCTGATCAACAACGCCGGCATCATGGCCGCCCCGTATTCACTGACCAAGGACGGCTTCGAGAGCCAGATCGGCACCAACCACCTCGGCCACTTCGCGCTGACCAACCTGCTGCTGCCGAGGCTCAGCGACCGCGTCGTGACGGTGTCCTCGATGGCACACTGGCCCGGCCGGATCGACCTGGCCGACCTGAACTACCAGCACCGCCGCTATGCGCCGTGGCTGGCCTACGCGCAGTCCAAGCTGGCCAACCTGTTGTTCACCAGCGAACTGCAACGCCGACTCGACCAGGCCGGTTCGCCGCTGCGCTCGATGGCCGCGCACCCGGGCTACTCGCACACGAACCTGCAGGGCGCCTCGGGGCGCAAGCTCAGCGACGCGGTCATGTCGGCGGCCACTCGCATCGTGGCCACCGACGCCGACTTCGGTGCACGGCAGACGCTGTACGCCGCCTCCCAGGATGTGCCCGGCAACTCGTTCATCGGCCCGCGATTCGGTTACGTCGGCCGGACCCAGCCCGTCGGGCGCAGCCGGGCCGCCCAGGACGCGGAAACCGCCGCCGCGCTGTGGAAGCTGTCCGAGCAGCTCACCGGCACCACATTTCCCCTCTGAACCCGGCCGAGCCTGGGGGCCCCTCCCGCTCGCGAGCAGACGCAAAATCGCCCTGGAGCGCCCGCTCCAAGGGGATTTTGCGTCTGCTCGCGAGGGTGCGATAACCTGACCCGGCGTCACGGCGAGGGTGGCTGGTCATCAGACCAGCACCGTTATCGACGGAGACCGGCATTCTGTCGCGATCCCTGGCCGTGCCTTACACACAGGAGCGACACATGGCTAAAGCGACCGTCAACCAACTCGCCGTCACGGTGCGTAGCGAGACCGGCAAGGGCGCATCCCGCCGGGCCCGCCGCGAGGGCAAGATTCCCGCCGTCCTCTACGGCCACGGCAGCGACCCCCAGCATCTTGAACTGCCCGGACACGACTTCGCGGCCGTGCTGCGGCACTCGGGCACCAACGCGGTGCTGACCTTGGACATCGCCGGCAAGGAGCAGCTCGCGCTGACCAAGGCCATCGAGATCCACCCGATCAGGCGCACCATCCAGCACGCCGACCTCATCATCGTGCGTCGCGGCGAGAAGGTGACCGTCGAGGTCAACGTCGTCGTCGAGGGCGACGCAGGTCCCGACACCCTGGTCACCCAGGACGCCAACACCATCGAGATCGAGGCCGAGGCGCTGTCGATCCCCGAGCAGCTCACCGTGTCCATCGAGGGCGCCGAGGCCGGCACCCAGTTCACCGCCGGCCAGATCGAGCTGCCCCGTGGCGTGAACCTGATCTCCGACCCGGAACTGCTCGTGGTCAACGTGGTGCAGGCGCCGACGGCCGAGGACCTTGCCGAAGAGGGCGCGGGCGAGGAAGGCGAGGCTGCCGAAGGCGAGGGCGAGGCCGGCGAGGAAGCCGCCGAGGCAGCCGAAGCCGAGTCCGAGTAGCGCGACGTGGCCGAACCCCTCCTGGTGGTCGGCCTGGGCAATCCCGGCGAAAACTATGCCCGGACCCGGCACAACGTCGGGTTCATGGTTGCCGACGTCCTCGCCGCCCGGCTGGGAGCGAAATTCAAGGCGCACAAGCGTTCTGGCGCCGAGATAAGCACCGGCCGGTTGGCGGGACGTGCGGTGGTGCTGGCCAAGCCACGCTGCTACATGAACGAGTCGGGCCGCCAAGTGGGCCCGTTGGCCAAGTTCTATTCGGTGCGTCCGGCCGACATCGTGGTGCTGCACGACGAACTCGATCTCGACTTCGGCCGCATCCGGCTCAAGCTGGGTGGCGGCGAAGGTGGACACAACGGGTTGCGTTCGGTGGCTGCCGCGTTGGGCACCAAGGACTTTCACCGAGTCCGGATAGGGATCGGCCGTCCCCCCGGACGCAAAGACCCGGCGGCCTTCGTCCTGGAGCCCTTCAACGCCGCCGAGCGGGTTGAGGTACCCACGATCTGCGAGCAGGCCGCCGATGCCACGGAGATGCTCATCGAACTCGGTCTCGAGCCCGCGCAGAACCGTGTGCATGCGTGGTAGGCCGGCCAACCGGGATCCCGTAACGTCGGCTCGGATGCGGAGGATACGACGCAAGCCATGGACCGCATACCCGTTGTTGGCGGCCGCCGTACTGCTGGCCACAACGGGTTGTGAACCTGCGCCGACCCCGCCGCCGTCGCACCTGTCGGACCTTTGCTCGACACTGCCGATCGCTGATGTTCAGAGCACCTACCACCGCGTGACGCCCACACTGCTGGCGACCAAGCGCCTGGACGCTTCGAAACTGCATCCGGCAGGTATGGCGTCGTGCCATTACAGCCCGAAGGACGACCTGGGCGGGGTGGTGCTGGGCGTTCCGATCGGCGGCCCGGTTGCCGAAGTCGCGAATCTCATCGGTGGGCGCCGCGCCCGAAACAGCCAGGACGTCACCGTCGATTCCGACAAAGCGTTCTTCGTGCGCGGGGAGACCGAGTCGGCGATTGCCGTGGATCACGGCTCGACGCAGTTCGTGCTCACCTGGACACCACTACTGGGTGCACCCAATGAGATGGTCACGCAGCAGCAGCTGGTCATCCTGGCCAGGATCGTCGCCAAGAAGCTGCCGACGGATTTCGTTCCGCCGCAACAGGATATCGCTCCCGAATGCGCCGGCGTCCGTGTCGCCGAACACATCGTCGGCGGAAAAGTGGCGATGGCGCGCGGCAGTGCCAACAGCGAAACGCTGAACTGCCACTACCTGGGTCCCACCGGCATCCTCAGTGCGAGTGCCGCCAGGGAGGCCAGCCACTTCATCGATGACCAGATCCGCATCCTGCGCAGCGGGTCGCGAAACCTCGTCGACCCACCCGTCACCGACGACACGGCTTTGATGGCCCTCAGCGCCACCAGCATGTACATCGAGGGCTACCTGACCGACTGCTGCACGCTGCAATTCGAACACCGAGCGGTCAACGACGCCCTGGACTACAGCGCCGAATTCGATACGGCGCAACGCGAATTCGTGTCCAGCTTCATTTCGGCGACGCGCGACTGGTCACGCCGGCGCTGACCGACCCGCGAGCGCCCGAGCGGGCGGTCACAGGTGAATCACCGACACCGAATTGCTATTGGAGTTGGTGATGTAGGCGTTCCCGCCAGTGGGGTCGATGGCAATGCCCAGGGGCTGGAGGCCCACCCCGACGGTGGACAGGACAGAGCCCGAGTTCGGATCGACCACCGACACCGTGTTACCGCCGGCAGTCGGCACGCTCTGCGTCCCCGAGTTGGTGACGTAGATGTGTCCGGTAGCGGGATCAATGGCCACCGCGAACGGATTCGGATTACCGCCGCTCGTCGGCGTCAAGCTGACAGAGCTGAGGCCGTCGGTCGAGTTGTAGATACCTGTGTAGTTGCCCAGTGAGCTGGCGAAGTAGACGTCGCCATTGCCACCTACCGCGACACCTCCGGGAGCTTTCAAATTACCGATCAAGGGCGTCACATTGTTTGTGTTTGTATCTATAGCGACTAATGAATTATTGGTGATGTTTGTGACGTAGACATTATTGCCGCTGGCCGCCACATACGCGGGTTTGTTGAACGAGGCGCTGCTGATATTGCTCACGGTGTAGGTATTGTTGCCTTGCGGGGTTATCACCGACACCAGGTTGGATCCGGAGTTGGCAACATAGATCCGGCCGTCGGCGGCCACGGTCAACCCGACCGGGACATTGAAGACGTTGGAACCGGTACCGGTGATGGTGGCCGTCACCTGGTTGGTGACGGGGTCGATCACCGACACGTAGTTCCCGTTGGAATTGGTGACGTAGACGTTGCCGGTGGTGGGGTTGAACGCGACTCCTTGCGGGCTGTTGCCGGTGAAGCCAGCGGGCGGAGTGATCGGGATAGTGGTGAGGACCTGGTTGGTGGCGGGGTTGATCACCGACACCGAGCCATCGAAGAAATTCGCGACGAAGAGATTGCCGTTGACAAGGTCCAGCGCGATCCCACTCGGATTGCCGCCGACACTGATGGTGCTGATGCCGGCGTGTCCGCCGGCGCCGCCGACGCCACCGGCACTTCCCAGGTTGGCGCCGCCGGCGCTGCCGGTTCCGCCGAGCACACCGGTGCCGCCCGCACCCGTGCCTGCGGTGCCGCCGTGACCGCCGCTGCCGCCGGCACCGGTTGTACCGCCTAAGCCTGCGCCGCCGCCCGCGCCGCCATGGCCCCCCAGGCCGCCGTCGGCGCCGTTGCCACCGACCATGCCGCTCGCCGTCGTGCCGACAGCGCCGCTGGCACCGCCGTCACCACCGAGGCCACCTTGGCCGCCCACACCGCCGACCCCGCCACGCCCGAACAATCCCGTGCTGGCACCGCCGGCC
>NZ_LKTM01000368.1 GCF_001417955.2 Mycobacterium gordonae
CCCATCTTCGGAAGACCTCGACCCCTATCCCGACAACGACGCGCCGAGCACCCCTACACCCTCATCTGCGAAGAGCCTCCAAAGCCCGCAAAAACGTACAGGCCGCGGTGGTCGAATATCCGCACTCCTGGCAGACGATGCCCGCGGCACGTCGCTGTGTGTTGGGGCCGGGACTCTGCTCCGGTAACACCGGCCGGATTCCGGCGAGACCGAGTTCGCAGGCGCGCATCAGGCCATTCGGCCCACCACTGGCGATCACCACATCAGCCACGTTGTGGCATTTGCGGATCGCCGAAGCCGGGCCTGGCGGCTTGTTCGACTCGGCGTGTTCAGGCATCACCCTTGCCAACCCATGAAATTCAATGTGCAAAATGCACAAGTCCCGTCCAAGGCTTGTGCATTTTGCCTATGCGATCAAAAGAGCTCTCCCTGTTCATTGGCAGAAGCGTTCAATTCCGCAACGACCGCGCCGCGAAGCATCCATACTTCGAATGATTTTCGCGCGCCAGTTAACGAATAGCGATAGGACAAGCGATGTCATTTTTGGTTACCGCCCCGGAATTCCTGGCCCAGGCAGCCTCGGACATTGCGGGAATCGGCTCCACGCTGAGCGAGGCCGCGGCGGCGGCCGCCGCCCCGACCACGGCGGTCGCCGCCGCGGGCGCTGATGAGATATCGGCCGCGATAGCGGCACTGTTCTCCGGGCATGCGCAGATGTATCAGGCGCTCAACGCTCAGGCTGCGGCTTTTCACCAGCAGTTCGTCCAAACCATGACGGGAACCGGCGGGGCGTACGCCGCCGCCGAGGCGCTGAACGCGGCTCAGAGTCTGCCGCAGGACGTGCTCGGCGTGATCAACGCGCCCACGATGGCGCTGCTCAATCGGCCGCTGATCGGAGACGGCGCCAACGGTGGACCCGGGATGCGCGGTGGCGACGGCGGGATTCTCTACGGCAACGGCGGCGCCGGCGGAACCGGCGGATCCAACCAGGCCGGCGGAGCCGGGGGGAATGCCGGACTGATCGGAAACGGCGGCGCCGGTGGGAACGGCGGTGTCAATACCTCGCCCGGCGTTGGACGAAACGGCGGCGCCGGCGGCAGTGGCGGCTGGCTGTTCGGCAACGGCGGCGCCGGCGGGAATGGATCGGCGGGCTTCTCCAATACCGGGACCGGCGGATTGGGCGGCGCCGGCGGCAGCGCCGGATTGTGGGGGAGCGGCGGCTTCGGCGGCACCGGCGGAGGCGGCGGCACCGGCGCGGCGTCCGGTGCCGGTGCGGGCGGCGCCGGCGGTAACGGCGGCTGGCTGTACGGGCCCGGCGGGGCGGGCGGTACCGGCGGCGCGGCCGGCGCTGGTGGACTCGGTGGCATCGGTGGTGCGGGCGGCAACGGCGGACTAATAGGGGACGGCGGTGACGGTGGACTGGGCGGCGCCGGCAGGATCGGAACCAACGGGGGCGCGGGTGGCCACGGCGGCAACGGCGGACTGCTCTACGGCAACGGCGGGGCCGGCGGTAACGGCGTCGCGGCACAGTTCAGCGGTGGCACCGACGGTGGCGACGGCGGCAACGCCGGGCTCTTCGGCAGTGCCGGGGCCGGCGGGGCAGGCGGTAACGGTGACAACCTCGCCGCTGGTCGCGGTGGTAATGGAGGTGTCGCGATCTTCGGCGACGGTGGCAACGGCGGGGCCGGCGGCAGCATGATCGGCGCGATCAACGCGAACCAGGCGCTGGCCGGTGGTAACGGCGGCAACGGCGGCGTCTCCCGGCTGTGGGGTAACGGCGGTAGCGGCGGCAATGCCGGCGCCGGCGAGACATCGAACACCGGTGGCGTCGGTGGACACGGCGGGAACGGCGCTAACGCAGGGCTGCTGTTCGGCAGCGGCGGGGCCGGCGGCTTCGGTGGCACTGGTGGCAGCGCCAACTTCGGCATCGGTATCAGCGCGGGCGCGGGCGGTAACGGCGGCATCGGCGGCGTCGCCGGACTGTTCTACGGCAATGGCGGCGCCGGTGGCGGCGGCGGGACCGGCGGCAACTTCGTCGGCGGCACGGCCGGTGACGGCGGTGACGGCGGCGCCGGCGGCAACGCGAGGTTGATCGGCAACGGTGGTGCCGGTGGGGCAGGTGGACCGACCGGAGCCTTCACCAACCCGGGTAAAGCTGGCGTCGGGGCCGGCGGCGGTCTCGCGGGGATTCTGTTCGGCCAACCCGGCGCCCATGGCTAGAGCTTGCGCAGCCTCAGCCGGTTGATGGAGTGATCGGCGTCCTTGCGTAGCACCAAGGTGGCGCGCGGTCGGGTCGGCAGGATGTTCTCGACCAGGTTGGGCCGGTTGATCGACCGCCAGATTTCCTTCGCGGCAACGACGGCCTGCGGGTCCGACAGGGCCGAGTAGTGGTGGAAGTGCGACTCCGGGTTGGCGAACGAGGTGCTGCGCATCGCCAGGAACCGCGACACATACCACTGCTCGATGTCCTCGATCCGGGCGTCCACGTACAGGGAGAAGTCGAACAGATCCGACACCATCAGCGTCGGACCGGTTTGCAGGACGTTCAGTCCCTCCAGGATCAGGATGTCCGGATGCCGGACCACGTGCTTGGCGCCAGGGATGATGTCGTAGCGCAGGTGTGAATACACCGGCGCGCAGGCGTAGTCAGATCCGGACTTCACCGAGGTGACGAACCGCATCAGCGCCCGGCGGTTGTAGCTCTCCGGAAAACCCTTGCGGTGCATCAGGTTTCGCCGTTCCAGCTCCGCGTTGGGGTAGAGGAACCCGTCGGTGGTCACCAGGTCCACCCGGGGATGGTGATCCCAGCGGGCCAGCAGCGCCTGCAGCACGCGCGCCGTGGTCGATTTGCCGACGGCGACGCTGCCCGCGACGCCGATGATGAATGGCACCGGCCGGTCCGGGTTTTGCTGCGGCTCGCCGAGGAATTCCGCGGTGGCGGCGAACAGGCGCTGACGGGCGGCCACCTGGAGGTGAATGAGCCGGGCCAGCGGCAGGTAGACCTCTTCGACCTCGAGCAGGTCGATCTGCTCGCCGAGGCCGCGCAGTCCGACCAGTTCCTCTTCGGTGAGAGCCAGCGGTGTGGCCATGCGGAGCGCGCGCCATTGCCGTCGGTCGAACTCGACATAGGGGCTCGGCTCGCTCGGCCGCGGCATGGTGCCAGTCTCTCAGCAACGACGGCGGCACTGACGGTGGGGCCGGTCAAAACGCGACTCAGCTGCGAGACAAGGGTCTCGATAGACTGATGCCCGTGACTGCTACTCCTGGCGCCCGCGTCGCTTCGTCCGTTATGTCTGCCCCCCTCGCCGAGGTCGACCCCGATATCGCCGAGCTGCTGGGTAAGGAGCTCGGGCGGCAACGCGACACCCTCGAGATGATCGCGTCGGAGAACTTCGTGCCGCGCTCGATCCTGCAGGCCCAGGGCAGCGTGCTGACCAACAAGTACGCCGAGGGGCTGCCCGGACGGCGCTACTACGGCGGCTGTGAGCACGTCGATGTGGTCGAGAACATCGCCCGCGACCGTGCCAAGGCGCTCTTCGGTGCCGACTTCGCCAATGTGCAGCCGCATTCGGGTGCGCAGGCCAACGCCGCGGTGCTGCACGCGCTGATGTCACCGGGGGAGCGGCTGCTGGGTCTCGACCTGGCCAACGGCGGCCACCTGACCCACGGCATGCGGCTGAACTTCTCCGGCAAGTTGTACGAGAACGCGTTCTACGGCGTCGATCCGACGACGCATCTGGTCGATATGGACGTGGTACGGGCCCAGGCGCTGGAATTCCGTCCGAAGGTGCTGATCGCCGGCTGGTCCGCCTATCCCCGCATCCTCGACTTCGCGGCGTTCCGGTCCATCGCCGACGAGGTGGGCGCCAAGTTGTGGGTGGACATGGCGCACTTCGCGGGCCTGGTCGCGGCCGGGCTGCACCCCTCGCCGGTGCCGCACGCCGACGTGGTGTCGACCACCATTCACAAGACGCTCGGCGGCGGCCGGTCCGGCATGATCCTGGGCAAGCAGGAGTACGCCAAGTCCATCAACTCGGCGGTGTTCCCGGGACAGCAGGGCGGCCCGCTGATGCACGTCATCGCCGGCAAGGCCGTCGCGCTGAAGATCGCCGCGACCCCTGAGTTCGCCGAGCGGCAGCAGCGCACCCTGTCGGGGGCGCGCATCATCGCCGACCGGTTGCTGGCTGACGACGTCGCCAAGGCAGGGGTTTCCGTCGTCAGCGGCGGCACCGACGTGCACCTGGTGCTCGTCGACCTGCGCAACTCGCCGCTGGACGGCCAGGCCGCCGAGGATCTGCTGCACGAGGTCGGAATCACGGTCAACCGCAACGCCGTCCCGAACGACCCGCGGCCGCCGATGGTGACATCGGGTCTGCGGATCGGGACGCCCGCGCTGACGACCCGTGGCTTCGGGGACGCCGAATTCTCCGAGGTGGCCGACATCATCGCGACCGCGCTGGCGGCCGGCACCTCGGCCGACGTCGCTGAACTCGGCGCGCGGGTGACGCGGCTGGCCAGGGAGTTCCCGCTCTACGAGGGCATCGAGGACTGGGGCCTCGTCGGGCGCTGAGTCCGGCCGATTTCCCGCGAGAAGACGCAAAGTCCCCCTTTTTTGGCATCAAAAGGGGGACTTTGCGTCTGTTCGTGAGAGTGAGGCGCGACACGCCCCGGAATATTTGAAAGAACCTGTGAATGCGGGTTACAGTTACCGCATGGCACAGAAACCTGTCGCTAACGCGCTCACCCTCGAACTCGAGCCCGTGGTGGAGTCCCTGCTGGCCCACCACCTGGCCACCGAAGAGATCTGGTTCGCCCACGACTACGTCCCGTTCGACCGCGGCGAGAACTTCGCGTTCCTCGGCGGGCGCGACTGGGACCCCTCCCAGGCCACGCTGCCCCGCTCGATCACCGACGCCTGCGAAATCCTGCTGCTGCTCAAGGACAACCTGGCGGCCCACCACCGCGAGTTCGTCGAGCACTTCATCCTCGAGGACTACTGGGGCCGATGGATCGGCCGGTGGACCGCCGAGGAGCACCTGCATGCCATCGCGCTGCGGGAGTACCTGGTGGTGACCCGCGAGGTTGACCCGGCAGCGAACGAGGACGCGCGAGTCCAGTACGTGATGAAGGGCTACCGCACCGAGGGGAAGTACTCCCAGATCGACACGCTGGTCTACATGACCCTCTCGGAGCGCACGTACGGCACGTTCTGCCGCAACCTCGCCGCGCAGATCGAGGAACCGATCCTGGCCGGACTCGTCGACCGGATCGCGAGGGACGAAGCACGGCACGAGGAGTTCTTCGCCAACCTGGTCGCCCACCTGCTGGACTACTCGCGCGACGAGGTGATCGAGGCCATCGCCCGCCGCGCTGCCGACCTCGAGGTGCCGGGCGCCGACATCGACGCCTACCAGGACAAGCTGAAGGCAGTGGCAGAAGCCGGCATCTTCGACCGTGGTCAGTTGCAGCAGGTGATCTCCGAGCGCATCACCGCGTGGGGCCTGGCCGACGAGCCCACACTGAAGCCGTTCGTCTCCGACTAGCGCTGCACCGAGTTTTGTTGCGTTTGCGTGTCTCGATAGTGTCTCGGCGCGCCTGCGCTGCAGGGGTCCGACCACCGGAGTAGCGTCGCCGTTGATGGCCAGCAATGTGCTCTGCTGCCAGGGCGGCACCTTCCGTCACACCAACGGCAGGACCGGCCCCGGTCCTGGTGCCGCGGCCCCCGCCGACACGCTCGCGTGGGTCCGCCCGGGCGTCATTCGCTCGAGGAGCGCCCCGTGACCGAAACCCGGACGTACGTGCTCGACACCTCCGTATTGCTGTCCGACCCGTGGGCATGCAGCCGGTTCGCCGAGCATGAGGTGGTAGTTCCGCTGGTGGTAATCAGCGAACTGGAAGCCAAGCGCCACCACCACGAACTGGGTTGGTTTGCCCGCCAAGCGCTGCGACTGTTCGACGACCTCCGGCTGGAGCACGGCCGGCTGGACCAGCCCATTCCGGTTGGTGCAGAGGGTGGTTCACTGCACGTCGAGCTCAACCACACCGACCCGTCGGTGCTGCCCTCGGGCTTCCGGACCGACAGCAACGACTCCCGGATCCTGAGTTGTGCCGCCAACCTTGCCGCCGAAGGCAAGCGAGTGACGTTGGTGAGCAAGGACATTCCGCTTCGGGTCAAGGCCGCCGCGATCGGCCTGCCGGCCGACGAGTACCACGCGCAGGATGTCGTGGTGTCCGGATGGACCGGCATGCGCGAGGTCGAGACCGCTGCCGAGGACATCGACGCGCTGTTCGCCGACGGTGAGATCGACCTGGCAGAGGCCCGGGACCTGCCCTGCCACACCGGGATTCGGCTGCTGGGCGGAAGCTCCCACGCGCTGGGCCGGGTGACTCCGGCCAAGCGCGTACAGCTGGTCCGCGGCGACCGCGAGGTGTTCGGACTCCGGGGTCGCTCCGCTGAGCAGCGGGTGGCTCTGGACCTGCTGCTCGACGAGTCGGTGGGCATCGTGTCGCTCGGCGGCAAGGCCGGCACCGGAAAGTCCGCCCTGGCGCTGTGCGCAGGACTGGAAGCCGTGCTGGAACGCCGCACCCAGCGCAAGGTCGTCGTGTTCCGCCCGCTGTACGCGGTGGGCGGCCAGGAGCTGGGGTACCTGCCTGGAAGCGAGAGCGACAAGATGGGCCCGTGGGCACAGGCCGTCTTCGACACCCTCGAAGGCCTGGCCAGCCCCGCCGTGCTGGATGAGGTGCTGTCGCGGGGCATGCTCGAGGTGCTGCCGCTGACCCACATCCGCGGCCGGTCGCTGCACGACTCGTTCGTCATCGTCGACGAAGCCCAGTCCCTGGAGCGCAACGTCCTGCTGACGGTGCTGTCCCGGTTGGGCACCGGTTCCCGGGTGGTGCTGACGCACGACATCGCGCAGCGCGACAACCTGCGGGTGGGCCGTCACGACGGGGTCGCCGCGGTGATCGAGAAGCTCAAGGGACACCCGTTGTTCGCCCACATCACGCTGCTGCGCAGCGAGCGGTCGCCGATCGCCGCGCTGGTCACCGAGATGCTCGAGGAGATCGCCGGGCCGCACTGATTCCCGGGCCGTTGACTCTGCGCTGAAGGCGGGAAATTCGCGCAGATCACGCCGTAGACGCCGAATCGATGCCGTCACCGCACACTCGACGGCGAGGTTGCGCGCCAGACGTTCGGTAAACTTCCCTGGTGCCGAAACGACCCGACAATCAGGCCTGGCGCTACTGGCGCATGGTCTTCGGCGTCGTGGTCGCGGCCGGGGTGCTGGTGATCGGCGGTCTCACCGGCCACGTCACCCGGGCCGACAACCCGAGTTGCGCGGCGGTCAAGTGCGTGGCCCTGACCTTCGACGACGGCCCGAGCCCGTACACCGACCGGCTGCTGCAGATCCTGAAAGACAACGACGCCAAGGCGACGTTCTTCGAGATCGGCAACAAGGTCGCGGCCAACCCGGCCGGCGCCAAGCGGGTGGTCGACGCCGGCATGGAGCTCGGCAGCCACACTTGGGAACACCCCAATATGACGACGATTCCGCCCGAGGACATCGCCGCGCAGTTCTCCCGGGCCAACGACGCCATCGTCGCCGCGACCGGCCGCAAGCCCGCGCTGTACCGGCCCGCCGGCGGGCTCTCCAACCCGGCCGTGCGACAGGCCGCCGGCAACTTCGGCCTCGCCGAAATCCTCTGGGACGTCATCCCGTTCGACTGGGCCAACGACTCCAACACCGCCGCGACCCGGCAGGTGCTGATGGCGCAGATCAAACCGGGCTCGGTGGTGCTGTTCCATGACACCTACTCGAGCACCGTCGACCTGGTGTATCAGTTCATCCCGGTGCTCAAGGCCAACGGCTACCGGCTGGTGACGGTCAGCGAGCTGCTGGGACCGCGGGCGCCCGGCAGCAGCTACGGGAGCCGGGAGAACGGTCCGCCCGTCAACGAGCTGCACGACATTCCGCCCGGCGACATCCCGACGCTGCCTAACACCCCCTCGCCGAAGCCGATGCCCAATTTCCCGATCACCGACATTCCCGGTCAGAACTCGGGCGGGCCGAACAACGGTGCCTGAGGCAGCGTCGCCGAAGTCTGCTCTGCGGCTGTCAGTTCAATACGGCACTGACCTGGCGCTCGCCTACATCATCGCCGTGGTCGACTCGGCCGCGATCCTGATCCCGATGAGAGGCCACAGCCCCGCCGTGGCCAGCGCCGACTTCGCCGAAAAGAACACCGGCCTGGTGGCGCTGCTGATCGTGCTCGGAATCGTCTCGGTTGCGGTCATCGGGCCCGTGATGCTGGCGCCCACCCTGCGCTGGTTCACCGCCGGCGACGAACCGACACCCGAGCAACGCGACGCGGCGATGAAAATCGCGGGTCGGCAGTCGGCCCTGCTGGCGGCGACGTGGGCCGCGTGTGGCGTAATCGTCATCTTGCCGAACACCGACGGCGGAGCCGCGGTCATGGTGCCGATCTCGCTCGGTGTGCTGATCGGCGGCGCCGCGGCCGCCGGTACGGGCCTGCTCCTCGCACAGCGCACCCTGCGGCCGATCATGAGCGCGGCCACGCGCGGCTGTGAGCCGCGACTGATGGTGCCGGGCGTCTTCGCGCGGCTCGTCCTGCTCTGGTTTCTGTGCAGCGCCTTGCCGATCGGGGTGATTGCGACGTTCGTGGTGATGCGCTCCACCGGTTGGTTGGTGGAGCAGTCGAACTCGCTGGACGTGCCGATTCTGGTGGTCTCGCTGGCGGCCATTCTGCTGGGCATGCCGATCATGATCCTGACGTCGCGGTCGATATCCGATCCGGTCGCCGAGGTCGCCGAGGCGATGGCCGAGGTCGAACACGGCCACATCGACACCTACGTGGGTGTGTACGAACGATCCCAGATCGGGCGCCTGCAAAGCGGATTCAACCGGATGGTCACCGGGCTGGAGGAACGGGACCGCCTCCGCGACTTGTTCGGCCGCCACGTCGGAGCCGACGTCGCGCGGCGCGCCCTGCAGGAGGGAGCCACCCTTTCCGGCGATGTGGTGGAAGCGGCCGTCCTCTACATCGACCTGGTCGGTTCCACCAAGCTCACCGAAAGCCTTCCGCCGCAACAGGTTGCCGAGGTGCTCAACGATTTCTTCCGCATCGTCGTGGACACCGTCGACGAATTTCAGGGACTCATCAATAAATTCGAGGGCGACGCCGCACTCGTCATCTTCGGTGCACCACTGCGCGCCAACGAACCCGCAGCGGCGGCCTTGGGCACCGCGCGGGCCCTCGGCGACAAACTGCGTCTGCTCCCGATGGTGGACTTCGGCATCGGCGTTTCGGCCGGACGGGTCTTCGCCGGCAACATCGGTGCCGAAAACCGGTATGAATACACCGTGATCGGCGACGCGGTCAACGAGGCCGCGCGACTGGCCGACCTCGCGAAGACCTCCGAGCGCCGAATCCTGGTCTCAGGTGCGGCAATTGACCGCGCGGAGCGCGCCGAGCGCAAGCGCTGGGACGAGTGCTATTCCACGGTGCTGCGCGGCCGGTCCGAGCCCACGCACGTCTGGACGCCGGCTACTTCTTCGAAACCTTCAGTGACGCAATGACTTTGTCGACAATGGCCGCCGAGGCCTTATCACCGATGGCCGTCGCGCCCAGGAAGATGGTGACCGGTTTGGTGTCGACCGCGATGATCGTCACCGTGTCGCCCTTCACGCCGCGGGTGGTGTCTGCGATGGTGACGTCGGCATCCACCCGGGCCGCCTTGACCCCGTCAACCGTCATCGACGACGTCTTCTTCGGGCCCAGCGTGGGGTTCGACTGAACGTAGCCGGGGCCGTTGGCGACGCAGTCCATCAACTTCGACGCCTGCGCGCTGACGTCCATGCTGGTCACGAAGTTGGTGACGGCGACCTCTACCTGCATCATCCACTGGCTCGCGTTGGGCACCTCCGCGCCCAGGCCGACGGCGTCGATCAGGTTGGGGTTCTGATCATCCACATAAGGCTGCCAACCCGGCGCCGCGCTCGTGGGGAACGACAACTTGCCTGCCGAGACCGTGTCGCCGGTGGGTTTGTTGCCGCCTGAGACGTTGGGAGTGCAGTCCGTCGCGGTCTGCATCGACGTATCGGGTGCCGAAGTCGCGGCGCTCGTCGTACCCGACGGGCCGGCCGTCGGAGACTCGTTTCCACCGCCTTTCAGGGAGACCACCAGGATCACCACCAGCACGATGACGCCCAGCACCGCGATGCCGGCGACGATCAGCCACGGCAGCTTCGAATTTCCGCCGGACGGCGGCGGACCGGGCGGGTAGCCTCCCGGCTGCCAGCCCGGCTGTCCGGGAGGCGGCCCGAATTGCTGGGGCGGGTAACCGCCGGGCACACCGTACGGGTCGGTGCCGGGCGGATACTGGCCGCCCGGAGGGGGGTAAGGGTAGGAGCCGGGCGGCGGGCCCGGCGGCTGTGCGGGCGGCTGGCCCTGGGGCTGGCCGCCCCAATACGGTTGCTGCCCATACGGGTTCGCGCCGTAGGGATCCTGACCGTATGGATCCTGACCGTAGGGACCGCCGGGGGGAACCGTCATTACTGAATCACCCTTACTCTCACCGGCCGCCTCTACGCTGAGATAGCCACACAACCGCGTCCACCGCAGGGTACCTGCGGGCGGCCGTAATCAGCCCGATCTGGCCCGTGGCGGTCGCGAGCGCGGCGGAGCCGGGCGCTGCGGGCCGCCACCATCGAAGTCAGTCGACAGGCTCGACCTTCGCCATCGCCAGTACGTCGAGGCGCCGGTCGAGTTCCTCCTCGGACAGCTTGTCTCCGATCAGGCCGCGATCGATGACGGTCTGACGGATCGTCTTGCGCTCCTTGAGCGCCTGCTTGGCCACCGCGGCGGCCTCCTCGTACCCGATGGCCGAGTTCAGCGGTGTGACGATGGACGGCGAGGACTCGGCGAGCTCCCGCAGGTGCTCGACGTTGGCGACCAGTCCGGTGATGCACCGGTCCGCAAACAGCCTCGACACGTTGGTCAGCAGCTTGTACGACTCGAGAATGTTGCGGGCCATCATCGGGATGTAGACGTTGAGCTCGAAGGCGCCCGACAAGCCGCCGACCGCGACCGCGGCGTCATTGCCGATCACCTGCGCGGCCACCTGGGTAACCGCCTCGGGCAGAACCGGATTCACCTTGCCCGGCATGATGGAGCTGCCCGGCTGCAGGTCCGGCAGCTGGATTTCGGCCAGGCCGGTCAGCGGGCCCGAGCCCATCCACCGGATGTCGTTGGCGATCTTGGTCAGTGACACCGCGATGGTGCGCAACGCGCCGGACGCCTCGACCAGCCCGTCGCGGGCCGCCTGTGCCTCGAAAGAGTTTGTCGCCGTACGCAACTCGGACAAGCCCGTCGACTCCACCAGAACCGCCACCACCCGGACGCCGAATCCTTCCGGGGCGTTGAGGCCGGTGCCGACCGCGGTGCCGCCGATCGCCAGCTCACCCAGCCGGGGCAGGGTGCAGCGCACGCGCTCGATGCCGGCTTCGATCTGGCGGGCATACCCGCTGAACTCCTGGCCGAGGGTCACCGGAACGGCGTCCATCAGGTGGGTGCGTCCGGACTTGACGACCGTCTGCCACTCGAGTGCCTTGGCCGACAACGCACCTTGGAGCACCTCGAGGGCGGGGATGAGATGACGCACCGCGGCCTCGGTCGCCGCGATGTGGGTGGCCGTCGGAAACGTGTCGTTGGACGACTGCGACATGTTGACGTCGTCGTTGGGGTGCACCTTCACCCCGTTGGCGGCCGCGATCGAGGCGATCACCTCGTTGGTGTTCATGTTGGAGCTGGTCCCCGAACCGGTCTGGAAGACGTCGATGGGGAACTGGTCGTCGTGCTTGCCGTCGGCGATCTCGGCGGCCGCGGCGATGATCGCGTCGGCCTTCTCCGGGGCCAACAGCCCGAGGTCTTTGTTCACCTGCGCGCAAGCGCCCTTCAGCAGACCCAGCGCCCGGATCTGGGTCCGCTCGAGACCGCGGCCCGAAATCGGGAAGTTCTCCACCGCGCGCTGGGTTTGCGCGCGCCACAACGCATTCACCGGCACCCGGACCTCGCCCATGGTGTCGTGCTCGATGCGGTATTCGGCGCTCTCGGCCATAGATCAGATCCTTGCTTGTGTCAGGTGTCAGGTGTCAGGGCAGGGGATAGGCGGCGTTGCTGTCGCCGGTGAAGTCGATCGCCGAGTATTCGTTGAGCTTGGACAGCCGGTGGTAGGCCTCGATCATGCGCACGGTGCCGGACTTGGAACGCATCACGATCGACTGCGTGGTGCAGCCGCCCGGGTAGTACCGAACGCCCTTGAGCAGGTCGCCGTCGGTGACACCGGTGGCGCAGAAGAAGACGTTCTCGCCGGACACCAGGTCGGTGGTGGTCAGCACCCGCCCGACGTCGTGGCCGGCGTCGATGGCCTTCTGTCGCTCCTCGTCGTCCTTGGGTGCCAGCTGGGCCTGGATGGCGCCGCCCATGCAGCGGATCGCGGCGGCGGTGATGATGCCCTCCGGGGTGCCGCCGATACCGGCCAGCATGTCGGTGCCCGAGCCCGGTCGGCAGGCCGAGATGGCGCCGGCGACGTCGCCGTCGGTGATCAGCCGGATCCTCGCCCCGGTGGCACGGACGTCGGCGATCAACTGGGCGTGCCGGGGCCGGTCCAGGATGCACACGGTCATGTCCCGCACCGACAGTTCCTTGACCCGCGCGACCGCCCGGACGTTCTCGGCGATCGGCGCGGTGATGTCGAGCACGTGGGCGGCGTCAGGGCCGACGGCGATCTTGTTCATGTAGAACACCGCCGACGGGTCGAACATCGCGCCGCGGTCGGCCACTGCCAGCACCGAGATCGCGTTGGGCATGCCTTTGCTCATCAGTGTGGTGCCGTCGATGGGGTCGACCGCGAAGTCGCAGTCCGGGCCGTCGCCGTTGCCGACTTCCTCGCCGTTGTAGAGCATCGGCGCTTCGTCTTTCTCGCCTTCGCCGATGACCACGACACCGCGCATCGATACCGAGTTGACCAGTTCTCTTATGGCGTCGACGGCCGCGCCGTCGCCACCCTCCTTGTCGCCGCGGCCTACCCAGCGACCCGCGGCCATGGCGCCGGCCTCGGTGACGCGCACCAACTCGAGAGCCAGGTTGCGGTCGGGGGCCTCGCCACGCGGTCGGGCGTGCGACGGTGTCGCAACGGTCGGCGACGAGCCTGATCCCTGTGCAGTCATGGTTGGCGCCCTTCATTCATGGTTGCCGATTGTCCCAGAAGCGGAACGCTCGACTGGAGCTGGGATACTTGCACGGTGACCTCGGAGCCGCAGCCTGCCCCCAAGCCGGCCAAGCCGCGGTTGCTGCAGGACGGACGCGACATGTTCTGGTCGCTCCTGCCTCTGGTGATCGGGTGCATCCTGCTGGCCGGCATGGTCGGAATGTGTTCCTTTTCGCCGGGCGGGACCAACCGGGGCAAGATTCCTTCCTATGACGCGGCGGCGGCCCTGCGCGCGGACGCCGCGACTCTCGGATTCCCCATCCGGTTGCCGCAACTGCCGGCGGGCTGGCAGGCGAATTCCGGCGGCCGCGGGGGGATCGACGCCGGACGCACGGACGCATCCACGGGCCAGCGCCTGCACGCGGCCACCTCGACCGTCGGCTACATCAGCCCGAGCGGGATGTACCTGAGCCTCACGCAGAGCAACGCCGACGAGGACAAACTGGTGGGCTCCATCCATTCCGGCATGTACCCGAGCGGGACCGTTGATGTCGACGGCACGCGGTGGGTCATCTACCAGGGTGCCGATCAGAACGGCGCGGTCGAGCCGGTGTGGACCACCAGACTCGCCAGCCCGGCCGGCACCACCCAGGTGGCCGTCACCGGGGCCGGCACGCCCGACCAGTTCCGGACGCTGGCGGTGGCCACGCAGTCCGCGCAGCCGCTGCCCAGCCGTTAGGCCGACCGAAGGGACGTCACGTGACCGCACCCGAAGCAGATCTCACCGGCTGGTCGGCTGCGCCGTTCACCGGCGCCGGCTACACCTACGACGTCTACCGCAAGGGTTCTGGCCCCGGCGTCGTTCTGATCCCGGAGATGCCGGGAATCCATCCGGGGGTGCTGGGACTGGGCAACCATCTGGTGGACAACGGGTTCACGGTCGCCATCCCGTCGCTGTTCGGCCAGCCCGGCAAATCCAAGACGCCCGGCTACATCGTGGCCGAGATCAGCCGCGGCTGCGTGGCCAAGGAGTTCGCCGCGATGGCCACCAACAAGCAGCGGCCGGTGTCGCTGTTTCTGCGCGCCCTGGCCCGCGACCTCAACGAGAAGACACCCGGCAAGGGGGTCGGGGTGATCGGGCAGTGCTTCACCGGCGGCTTCGCGCTGGCCGCCGCCGTGGATGACAGCGTGTTGGCTCCCGTGCTCAGCCAGCCTTCGGTGCCGTTCCCGCTCACCGCCAAACAGCGCCGCGATCCCGGGATGAGTGAGGCCGAGCTCAGCGTGGTGGCCGATCGTTGCGCCGCCGGGGATCTGTGTGCCATCGGTCTGCGGTTCAGCGCCGACCGGATGGCGCCCGGCGAACGATTCAAAACGCTCAAGCAGCGGCTCGGCGACGCGTTCGAGGTGATCGAGATCGACTCCGGCCCGGGCAACGAGCACGGCTTCGGCCGGATGGCGCATTCGGTGCTCACCGACGAAGTCCGCGAGGTCGACGGCCAGCCGGCCTACGAGGCGCGCAAGCGCGTTGTCGAATTCCTCAGGGAGCGGCTGAGTTAGCACTTGCGAAGAAGCGGGTGAGGTTCTGATGGAGAGTCGCTGCTTACCCGAAAATCGGGCGAGAACCGGAACCTTTCGGCAGGCACCCGCTCAGAATTGAGTAGTCGCATACTCAAGCCCCCCTCGTCGATCCGGGCGACACTCGTTTTGGCAACATTTGATCGCCGCACAAGAGCGTGATCAGCATTGCGGGTCCATCTGAGCACGTTCCGATGAGCGAAGGGTGAGGACAGACATGCCGCTTGTAATCACCGCGCCAGGAATTATGGCGCAGGCAGCTACGGACCTGGAGACAATTGGCTCAGCCCTCTACGAGGCGCACACGCTGGCAGCAGATTCAACCGCGGCGGTTCTGCCCGCCGCCGCCGACGAAGTATCGGCGAATATCGCACACGTGTTCTCCGATTACGGTAAAGAGTACCAACAACTGGCTGGGCAGGCCGCGGTGTTTCACGAGCAGTTTGCGCAGCATTTGAACGTGAGTGCGGGGATGTATGCTGGCGCGGAGGCCGTCAATGCAACGTTGTTGCAGCCCTTGGCTTCGATTTTGAACCCGATTATCGGATTTGAAGGCTTGCCGGCGCCGCTCTACGATTTGTGGGCACCTCTTTCCTACCAGCTGGGCAAGGCAGTTTTCTTTGATAATCCTTTGGGTCCGTACCTGCTGGCTCCGGTGGGTATAGCTGCTATTATTTTCATCGTCGTGTTGGCTGTTTCGCTCCTCGTGTTTTTCTTATACGTCTTGCCGGTATTGTTGGAAGCCATTTCCCCTACCCTGAGGGCATTATCCTTTTCTCCTATTTTTGGTGCGTTAACCGCGATTGCCTGAGTGCTGTCGACTTTCGCGGAAGCCGGCCTCCGTGCACTGAGTGTGGATCCCCCGACGCGTCACCGGCGTGTCGCGTCGTCAGATTTACAGTCAGCGGCCCGGCCACGGCCACTTGCGTCGAGCGGGCTTGTCCTCGGGGACCGGTTTGAGCTCGACCCCCTTGTAGACCGCCAGGTAGACGTCGATGGTGGTGACGATGATGATCATCAGCACCGGGCCGATGATGATGCCCCAGGGCCCGAACATCGAAATGCCGGCAAACACCGAAAGCAGCATCAGGGCCGAGTTGAGCCGGGCATCGCGCGGCACCAGGATGGGCCGCAGGAAGTTGTCGATGTTGGTGACCACCACTAAGTGAAAGAGCACCACGAACAGGCCACCACCGATGTTGCCGAACAACATCATGCCGATACCGAACGGGATGGTGATGATGCCACCGCCCAACGGAATGATCGACAGCGCGGTCAGCACGATCGCGAAGATGAAGAAGCCATGGTGAAAGCCCGCGATGTAGATCGACGCCGCTCCCGCGACACCCTGGCAGAAGGCGATGACGAACTGGCCGTTGACGGTGCCGCGCACCATCGAGCCCATCTTCTGCAGATACAGATCGGTCACTTCTTCGCCGAGCGGGTTCAGCTGCCCGATCAGCGTCCGCAGTTTGTCGCGGTGCACCAGGAGAGCGATGAACACGTACAGGAAGATGATCGCCGAGGTGATCATTCCGGCCAGGCTGCCTGCCGTGTTCTGCAGGATGCCCAGCAGCCAGTGGCCGACGCTCTGAGCGGCCGACACCATCGCCTTGCGCAGCATCTCCGCGGTGACGTTGACATGCACGAACGGCACCCGGGACAGGAATTCGTTGACCAGTTTCAGGGTCTTGTCGCCGAGGCTGCTCAGATCGGTCGAGCGGACCCACCCCGACACCGAGTCGATCATTCGCGCGATCTGCACGATCGCCAACGCCACCAGCAGCCCTACCGGCACGATCACGATGACCAGCGCCGACAACAGGGTGGCGGTGGCCGACAGGCCGGTGCCCAGGCGCTTGTTGAACCAATTGAACAGCGGCGTGAACAGATAGGCGCCGACGGCGGCCACCACGATGAGCACGAAATAGTTGCGCAGGAAGTACGCCCCGAATGCCAGGGCCAGGAGAGTGAAGATCGCCAGAGCGCGTTTCTGGGTAAGCGTGAATTCGGTGTTCATGCCCGGACCGAGACCGCCCTTCGCATCTATGTTGTGGGCAACTTTAGCGGCGACGGTCGCCAGCACCAGCGCACCCGTAGAACGCGATTAAAGTGGTTTGGACGCTTGTGCCGCGATCTTCGGAGGCGGGGCACGGAATGAGGAGTTCGAATCGATGGCGACCGAAGTAGTCGAAACCGGATACGGCCCGGTCCGGGGCGGCGACGACGGTCGCATCAAATTCTGGAAAGGCATCCGGTACGCGGCGCCACCGCTGGGCGACCTGCGTTTCCGGGCGCCCGAGCCGCCGCAGCGGTGGACCGAAGTCGCCGACGCCACCGAATTCGGTCCGGCCTGCCCGCAACCGGTGGTCCCCAGGATGCCGCTCGAACTCGGCGCGCCGCTGGATGAGGACTGTCTGCGGCTGAACATTTGGGCGCCCGCCGACGCGCAGCCCGGCGCGGGGAAACCCGTCATGGTGTGGCTGCACGGCGGCGCCTATGTGTTGGGTTCCGGCAGTCAGCCGCTCTACGACGGTCGCGCTCTGGCCGAGACCGGCGACGTCATCGTGGTCACTCTCAACTACCGGATCGGCGCGCTGGGCTTCCTTGACCTGTCGTCCTTCAGCACCTGGCAGCGACCGTTCGACTCGAATATCGGGCTGCGCGATGTGCTGGCGGGGTTGGCCTGGGTGCGCGACAACATCGCGGCATTCGGTGGTGATGCGGCCAACGTCACGGTGTTCGGCGAGTCCGCGGGCGCGGGGCTGGTCACCACCCTGCTCGCCAGCCCGGCGGCCGAGGGCCTGTTCGTCCGCGCGATCGCTCAGAGTTCGCCGGCCACCTCGGTGTACGACCGGGAGCGGGGTCGCCGGGTCGCGTTGAGCCTGTTGGAGAAGCTGGGCATCGGTGCGTCCGAGGTACGGACCCTGACCGAGGTGTCGACCGAGGCACTCGTCGCCGCCACGCAGGAAGTGTTCAATGAAGTGCCCGTCCGCAATCCCGGCACGCTGGCATTCGTCCCGATCGTCGACGGCGACCTGCTGCATGACTATCCCGTCAAACTCGCCCAGGAAGGGCGGCTGTTGCCCGTGCCGTTGGTCATCGGGACCAACAAGAATGAGGCGGCGCTGTTCAAGTTGATGCGCTCGCCGCTGATGCCGATCACCCCGCGCGCCATCACCTCGATGTTCGACCAGATCGCCGCCGAGCAGCCTGACCTGCAACTGCCGACCGTGGACGAGATCGGATCGGCCTACAGCGGCCGGCACAAGTCACGCGTGGTCAGCATGGCCACCGACATCGGTTTCCGGTTGCCGACGATGTGGCTGGCGCAGGGGCACAGCGCGGTCGCGCCGGTGTACCTGTACCGGTTCGACTACGCGACACCGTTGTTCAAGCTGCTTCTCGTCCGCGCCGCACACGCCACCGAATTGCCGTACGTCTGGGGCAATCTCGGCGGGCCGCAGGACGTGACGCTCAAGCTCGGCGGGGCCAGGACCGCAACGGCGGTGTCCAGGCGGATGCAGACCCGGTGGGTCAACTTCGCCACCGGTGGTGAGCCGACTGGGCCGGACGGTGAGCTGCCCTGGCCGCGTTACGACCAGGCCGGCCGCGCGTGCCTGGTCATCGACAAAGTCGACACGATCGTGCACGACGTCGACGCACGGATTCGCGACGCCTGGGGCGCCGAGATGGTGAGTTTTCGCTAGCCGCGTTACTTCTTCTTGGCGGCCTGTGCTTCGGCCTTCATCTTGTGGAACAGGTCCACGTAGTACGGCAGGCACTCCTTGAGGGCCTGTTCGGTAGTGAACAGCGGCTCATAGCCCAGGTCGCGGCGGGCCTTGTCGATCGAGAAATAGTTGTTGATAGCCACGCGCTCGATCGCCAACGGTTCGAGAAGCGGTGCGGGAGCGCCGAATTGGAAGTGCAGCCGCTGCCATGCTGTCATCGCCAGACGCACCGGAGGAGCGGGAATCCTTAGTGTGGGCCACTTCTCGCCGCATGCTTCCACTACCGGCCGGGCGAACTCGAACATGTTGATCGGCTCACCGTCGTTGATGAAGTACGCCTGACCGGGCGCGCTGCCGCCGGGCACCAGGTGCTCGCCGGCCAGGATGAAGCCGTGAATCAGGTTGTGCACGTAGGAGTTGTCCAACTTCACCGACTTCGGACCCACCAGCACCTTGGTGTGGCCCTTGATCACACTTTCGAACAGCTTGCGGAACATCGTCTGGTCGCCGGTGCCCCAGATGCCGCTGGGACGGATAGAGCAGGTGAGCATCCCGTCGATACCGTTCTGGGACAGGACGTATTTCTCGGCGGCGACCTTCGTCTCGGTGTAGAGATCGTTGAACCGCTTGGTGTAGGGCATCGTCTCGTCGCCGTTGGCGATGTTCTGGCCTTCCATCACCACGCTGTTGGAAGCGGTGTAGACGAACCGCTTGACGCCGGCCTTCTGGCCGGCCTCCACCAGATTCTGGGTGCCGCCGAGATTGACCGAGAAGCTGCGCTGGCGGTACTCCTCGGTCACCGACGCGCCGCCCATCAGGTCGATGATGGCCGCGGTATGGATGATCGTGTCGATGCCGTCGACGGCCGCCTCACAGACCGCTTTGTCGGTGATGTCGCCTTGCAGCACTTCCAGTTTCGGGTGCTGCGGCAGCGGCGAGGGGGCGCGGTCGAAGGAGCGGACCCGGTGGCCACGCTCGAGCAAGGTCTTCACCAGGTTGGCGCCGACGAAGCCGGAGCCCCCGGTGACCAGGACGCTGCCGAGTTCGGTTGTCAGTGATGGATCACCCATGCCGGAGAGAATAACTGAAACGTGTTCCAGTTTGGAACCAAGTTTGTCGATGAGTTTTGCTGGGGTCAGCTTTCCGCGGCTTCGCCGGAGGCCAGGGCATCGGTGACGCGTTGACGGGCACCAGCTAAGTGCTCTTCGCACCGTTTGGCTAGCTGCTCGCCCCTTTCCCACAATTTCAGCGACGCGTCGAGATCCAGGCCGCCCTGCTCGAGGAGCCGTACGACTTCGATTAGCTCATCTCGGCAATTTTCATAGCCAAGCTGACTAATAGGCGTAATCGACGACGCCTCATGTTGTTCGTCAGGAACCATCGGTACGCCCTTCGCTCACTGCGGTGATGGCGCCGTCGGCGACCCGCACCCGCAGCCTGCTGCCGGTCGGCGCGTCGTCCACGGAGCGCAGAATCTGCCCATCCTGTGGTAGCCCGTCTTCCAGTACCTGCACCACGGCGTAGCCGCGGGCCAGAGTGGCGGCCGGGCCCAGTGTGGACAGCCGCGCGGCCAGGTGCCCGACGCGCTCGGTCTCCACGGTGAGCATCCGGTTGATGTCGCGTCGCAGCGCGGCGCGGGCGCGGTGCACCTCGTCGCTGCGGCTGGTCACCATGCGCAGCGGGTCGGCGAGCACCGGACGGCTGCGCAGCTGAGCCAGCGAGCGCTCCTCGCGGGACACCCAGTTCCGCAGGGCCTGGGCATTGCGCCGGCGCAGGTCGGCGATCAGGCGTTGTTCGGCTGAGGTGTCGGGAACCACCTTCTTGGCCGCGTCGGTCGGGGTGGCGGCGCGCAGGTCGGCGACCAGATCGCAGAGCGGATTGTCGGGTTCGTGGCCCACGGCGCTGATCACCGGCGTCCGGCAGGCCGAGATCGCCCGGCACAGTGTCTCGTCGGAGAACGGCAGCAGATCCTCGACGCTGCCGCCGCCGCGGGCGATCACGATCACGTCGACCTCCGGGTGTCCGTCGAGGTCGCGCAGCGCCTCGACGACCTGCGCGACGGCGTTGACTCCCTGGACGGCGGCGTGGCGGATCGCGAATCGCACTGCGGGCCAACGGGCTTCGGCCACCGTCGTGACATCGCGCTCGGCGTGGCTGGCCCGGCTGGTGATCAGGCCGATCATGTTGGGCAGGAACGGGATCGGCCGTTTGAGCCGTGGGTCGAACAAGCCCTCGGCGTCCAGCAGCCGGCGCAACCGCTCGATGCGGGCCAGCAGCTCACCCACGCCCACGGCACGAATTTCGCTGAGCCGCAACGAGAATGTACCGCGACCGGTGTAAAACGAGGGTTTGCCGCAAACCACCACCTGGGTGCCTTCGGTCAGTCGCACCGGCGCGCTCAAAACCAGGTCGCGCGAGCAGGTGACGGTGAGCGACATGTCTGCGGCGGGGTCGCGCAGCACCATGAACACCGTGGCAGAGTTCGGCCGCATGTTGATCTGGGCCAACTGGCCCTCAACCCAGACGGTGCCCAGCTTGTCGATCCAGCTCGCCACCCGGATGGCAACGGCGCGAACCGGGAAGGGATTCTCGGCCGAGTTGGTCTGTGCGGCCGGAGTCACTTGGCGGTCGCGCGGGTGATCCTGTTGGCGAGCAGCGTCTGGAACGGGGCGCGGGCCTTGGTGGCCTGCTCGTAGGCCAGCAGGGCCTCCAGCTCGGCGACATCCAGCGACTGCAGCCGGGCCCGGAGCTGGGCCAGCGTGAGCTGGGGGTAGTCGAGTTCGTCAGCTACCTTCGGGGCCGGCACATTGGCCGCGGCAGCCGACTTGGATTGGCGGGTCGAGACCGGCTGGGTCGGGGCATCCGCTGCCGGGACGGCGTTCTCGGCGGTGTCGGACACCGAGTACAACGCGAACCGGCCCTCGGCGCGGCGTTCGCCGTCTACGCCGTCCACCGGAATGCTGGAGAACCCGCCGGCGCCGCCGTCGAGAACCTCGAGATCCTCGTCGAACGTCGCCCACTCGGGCTGCTCGTCCTTGGGCGGGAAGATGTTCTCCAGCGTGGTGTCACCCTTGATGACCAGCTCGGCGAGGTTTTGCTGGAAGCGCATCACCAGGTGTGCCGCCTGGCTGGCAAGGGTCATCGGGTACATCAGGATGGTTCGTGGGAGGCGCATCGTCTCTTCGACGGCGACCGTCGCCGCGCCGACGATCAGCCGAACCCCGTACGGTGCAGTAGCCATGCGTTCCAGCCTGCCTCACGCAGCGGCGAACTCCAAGCTGGCGGCGACGAAATGGCGGATCCGTGTCGGTGGAACGTACCCTGAGAGACATGGCGCCGACTATTGACATGGGGATTCCCGGTGCGGTGAGCACGGTGGCCTCCGATGGCGCGCCGGACCGCAAGCGGGTGCTGCTGGCGGAGCCGCGCGGCTACTGCGCAGGTGTGGACCGGGCCGTCGAGACGGTTGAGCGTGCGCTGGAGAAGCACGGCGCTCCCGTCTACGTGCGGCACGAGATCGTGCACAACCGGCACGTGGTGGACACGTTGGCCCGGGCGGGCGCGGTCTTCGTCGAGGAAACCGACCAGGTGCCCGAGGGTGCCATCGTCGTCTTCTCCGCGCACGGCGTCGCCCCGACGGTGTACGAGGCCGCCGCCGAACGCAACCTGCAGACCATCGACGCCACCTGCCCGCTGGTCACCAAGGTGCACAACGAGGCCAAGCGCTTCGCCCGCGCCGATTACGACATCCTGCTGATCGGGCACGAGGGCCACGAGGAGGTCGTCGGCACCGCCGGCGAAGCCCCTGACCACGTCCAGCTCGTCGACGGGGTCGAGGCCGCCGAGCGTGTCACCATCCGGGACGAGGACAAGGTCATCTGGCTGTCCCAGACCACGCTGTCGGTCGACGAGACCATGGAGATCGTCGAGCGGCTGCGCCAGCGCTTCCCGAAGTTGCAGGATCCGCCCAGCGACGACATCTGCTACGCCACCCAGAACCGCCAGGTCGCGGTCAAGGCGATGGCCCCCGAGTGTGAGCTGGTGATCGTCGTGGGATCCCGCAACTCATCTAATTCGGTGCGGTTGGTCGAGGTGGCACTGAACGCGGGGTCACGCGCGGCGCATCTGGTGGACTGGGCCGACGATATCGACCCGGCCTGGCTGGACGGCGTCACCACGGTCGGCGTGACGTCCGGGGCGTCGGTTCCCGAAGTGCTGGTCAGCGGTGTGCTGGACCGGTTGGCTGAGTACGGCTACGACATGGTCCAGCCGGTGACGACGGCCAACGAGACGCTGGTGTTCGCACTGCCGCGGGAAATCCGGCCTGCTCGGTCGCGAGGCTAGGGGACTTACTCCCAGGGCTCGGTCTGCGGCCTGCGCGGTGCGCGGGGCCGGCTCCGGCGATCTGAACGCGGTTCCTCGCGGCGGTCGTCGCGCGGCTCGCTGCGCGGTGCCTCTCCGCGGTAACGCACCTGCGAGATCGGGTGGTGGGTCGGGTTGGCGCCGTTCGACCCGTTGGTGCGCCTGCTGCGGGGCTCGTACGGCGGCTCGTAAGGCGGGTAGGGCTCATAGCCGCTGCCCCGGCGCTCGTGGCGGCTGCGGCGTTCACCGCGCTCGGAACGCTCGGAGGACGCGGGGCGGTCGTAGGAGTCGTAGGGATTGAAACGGGTGCTGCGCGGCTCTGGACGCTCATACGGCCGCTCAGTCGGCCTTTCAGAGGAGCGTGGCCGGTCATACGAGCTACGCCGTGGGTGCGGTTCGCGGCGCAGCTCCCGGGGTGGGTGCGCGCCCAGGTCCGAGTCGCCCTCCGGACGCCGACGTCGCCGCGGCGGTAGGTCTGTCCGGTCGTAGTCGGGGGTGTCGGCGGACGGCACCGCACTTCTGCGGCTCGAGCGGCGGGGACGCTCCGCGGCCGGGTCAAAGGAGTCGTCGGGGCGCGCGTGCCGCGAACGGGACCGCGCCGGGCGCTGCGCCGTCCGGCTGGTGCTCCGGGTCGTGCGGCCGCTGCGGGCGGCCCGGCCTTTCGAGTGGGCCGGCGGTGCGGCGTTGGCCGCGTCGGCATCGGCGTCGTCGTAGGAGTCGCCGGCCAGCAGGGAGCTCAGTTTCGCCACGAAACCACTGAGCAGGGGCGGGCGGTCCGTGGGTGCTTCGTCGGATGTCGCATCTCCGCTTGCCGCGCCGGTTTTGCTGTTCTTGCCGAAGTACCACCGGATCAGGCCGATCAGCAGGATGACTCCCGCGGTACCCAGCATCAGCGGGAAACGCTCGATGAGCGGGTAGCCGCAGTTGATCAGCAGGTCCTTGAACTTGTCGACCTTGCCGCCGTGGAACAGCCAGTAGGCCCCGGGCACGGTGCAGAACAGGATCAGCGGCGGCTGGATGACCGCGGTGAACACCGCCGCTTGCCGTACCGCGAGGACGGCTGCCACGCATCCGGCGATGTACAGACTCGCGAAGGTGTGGGTCAGCTCCTTGTGGCCGGCGTCGAACGCATAGCCGAGGGCCGTCGCTCCGACGGCGATGAGCACCGCCGCCCACCACGGCACACCTGGGATGGTAGGGACGATGGAGCGGTGACTGGGCTCCACCGCCGCTCTCTCCCGCTGCGCTGACACATAATGACCGTACCGGCTGCGCGGCCAAAGCCCCGTATATCGCTGGACAGTGATCGCTGGCGTGCCCCCTAAACTTGATTTCCCGTGAGCCTAAGCCTGGGAATCGTAGGTCTGCCCAACGTCGGCAAGTCGACCCTGTTCAACGCGCTGACCCGCAACAATGTGTTGGCGGCCAACTATCCGTTCGCGACGATCGAACCCAACGAGGGTGTGGTCTCGCTGCCGGATCCGCGCCTGGACAAGCTGGCGGAGTTGTTCGGATCGGCCCGCGTCGTGCCGGCGCCGGTGACCTTCACCGACATCGCCGGGCTGGTCCAAGGGGCTTCCGAGGGTGCCGGACTGGGAAACAAGTTCCTGGCCCACATCCGCGAATGCGACGCGATCTGTCAGGTGGTGCGGGTGTTCGCCGACGACGATGTGACGCATGTCTCCGGAAAGGTCGATCCGCGCTCCGATATCGAGATCGTGGAAACCGAACTGATCCTCGCGGATCTGCAGACATTGGAGCGCGCCCTGCCCAGGCTGGAGAAGGAAGCTCGCACCAACAAAGAGCGCAAACCGGTGCACGAGGCCGCCGTCGCCGCGCAGCAGATTCTCGACAGCGGCAAGACGCTGTTTGCTGCGCGGGTGGACACGTCTTTGCTGCGCGAGCTGAACCTGCTGACCACCAAACCGTTCCTGTACGTCTTCAACGCCGATGAGTCGGTGCTGACCGACGCCGCGCGGATCGCCGAGTTGCGCGAGCTCGTCGCCCCGGCCGACGCGGTTTTCCTCGATGCCGCAATCGAATCCGAACTGATCGAGCTCGATGACGAGTCCGCGGCAGAACTTCTCGAGTCGATCGGCCAGACCGAGCGGGGCCTGGATGCGTTGGCGCGCGCTGGTTTTCACACGCTGAAACTTCAGACCTACCTGACCGCGGGCCCGAAAGAGGCGCGGGCCTGGACGATTCACCAGGGGGACACCGCGCCCAAAGCGGCGGGTGTCATCCACACCGACTTCGAGAAGGGCTTTATCAAGGCCGAAATCGTGTCGTTCGACGACCTGGTTGCGGCCGGTTCTATGGCGGCGGCCAAAGCGGCGGGCAAGGTCCGAATGGAAGGTAAGGACTACGTGATGGCCGACGGGGACGTGGTCGAGTTCCGCCACGGAGGAACATCAGGAAGCGGCAAGAAGTGATGTGATGGCCGAGGGTGACCTGCTCACGACATACCGTGACTACTTGCGGTGCTTGAATACGCGACGGTGGGACGATCTTCGACACTTCGTCTCGGATGACGTCATGCACAACGGAGTACGGCTGCGACTCAGCGGTTACCGGGCGATGTTGGAGAGTGACACCCGAGCGGCGCCGGACCTTCAATTCGTCCCGGAGATCCTGATCGCCGACAACCAGGTCGTGTCCTGCCGGCTGTTCTTTCAGTGCACTCCACACCATGTTTTCTTGGGTTTCGAACCGACGGGTGGGCAAGTGTCGTTCGCCGAGCACGCCTTCTACAGGTTCGAAAACGGGCGGATAGCCGAAGTGTGGTCTGTGGTCGACAAGGAAGCCGTTCGCGGGCAGATCGCTCAGGAGAGGTAGCGGCGACGGCTAGTGACGTGGCCCGACTTGTCGGAGTGTGCCCTTAGCATTCGGCTCGCTGAGCCCTTCCGCCGTGATCCGGCGGCACTCCCCAGGAGAGGTCCCGATGAGACTGGTTTCGATCCGCGTCATCACAGCCGACGTGAAACGATTGGTCGGCTTCTATGAGATGGTCACCCAAGTCTCCGCCATCTGGGGGAACGAGCTGTTCGCCGAGATTCCGACATCGGTCGGAGCGCTGGCCATCGGTAGCGACAAGACCGTTCCCTTGTTTGGGCAAGGATCTGCTGAACCGGCGGCCAACCGGACCGCAATCGTCGAGTTCATCGTCGACGACGTCGACGCCGAGTACGAGCGACTTCGCGAGCACATAGCCGAGGTGGTCACCGAGCCGACGACGATGCCGTGGGGAAACCGTGCACTGTTGTTCAGGGACCCCGACGGAAACCTCGTTAACCTCTTCACCCCGGTCACTGATGCGGCCCGCGCCAAGTTCGGGATATGACTTTGGGATTCGACATTGAACGCCGGCGCGGTCGGGTTCCGGTTCCAACAACGTCAGGTGGGAAGGCTGGCGCCCAGTAGCTTTCGTCGCGATTCTTGGAAATCGGCTACGAATCGCGTCTCCTCCCCGATGATTTGGTGATGGAGAAGTTCGATCGCGGCGGTCTGGACTTCGACGTCTCGGATAGGGGGGCGGCAGATGCACCCGTCGTCGTGCTGTTGCACGGCCATCCGCAAACGAACGACGCCTGGAATGAGGTCGTACCGCGCCTGGTGAGTTCGGGTTATCGATGCCTGGCACCGAACCAGCGAGGAATCTCGCCTGGCGCACGACCGCGTCGCCGCCGCGATTTTCGGATGTCTGAGTTGGTCGAAGACTTGGGCGCACTAGTTGACGCAAGCGGAGCCGGCCGAGTGCACTTGGTGGGGCACGACTTCGGCGGCTTGGTCGCCTGGAGTTTCGCAGCGAAGTACCCCGACCGGGTACGGACGTTATCGGCGCTCTCCAGTCCGCACCCAGACGCTTTACAGAACGCGATGTTGACGAGCAGACAAGGCCTGACTTCGTGGTACGCCTACTTCTATCAACTGCCACTGATCCCTGAGCGGTTCTACCTCGGCGGCGACGCGAGCGCGAAGAGGCTGGCCAAGATGCTGAGATCTGGCGGTCAGCAACCGGATCTTGCCGACCGCGACGCAAGGGCTATGACGAAGCCAGGTGTCTACACTGCCGCACTCAACTGGTATCGCGCCGCGCCGTGGTCCGGCCGCGTCGGCGAGGTTGGTGTACCGACGCTCATGATCTGGAGTGATGGCGACAAGTACATCCTCGAAGCCGCCGCCCGTCGGTCGGAACGTTACGTGACGCAAGACTTTCGGTTCGAGGTGCTTTCCGGATCACACTGGCTTCCAGACGAACAACCCGACGCCGTCGCCGGACTCCTGGTCGACTGGTTCGCGCAGTGGGCATAGCGAACGGCGACGTGGTGGAGCTCCGGTTCAACGTGTAGCTCAAAAAGTAAGGCGTAGAGGCTAACTGGTACCCATCACGCAGTCGGTGTCACCCGCCGCCATACATCGTTGAACGCGACGCTGTCGTAAAACGCGGTCACCCTGGCGATGCGATCGCCGCGAAACTGCATGAACCACGCGTAGGTGTTGCGGTATACCGGCACGAACGGCGTTGAGATTGCGCTGGCCTTCGCTGTTGTTCTCTGGTTTGTGAGCCGGCATAAGGATGTGAGGTGGAATTCCATCACTCTGGGGACAGCGACTTCGGCTGAACACACCGGTGCACTTGTTGGTGATTCCGGACGACCTGCTCACGCTGGGAGCGTTGACCGCCAATCCGGTTCCCGCGGTTGGTCTTTGACGGTGCTTGCATCCGAGGCGCGGGCAAGGTGACCGAAACTTGTCATACCTCACTGCGATGATGGGTTCATGTCTGCGGTGACGTCTCCGAAGGAGCGCTTGGCGGTCTTGTTCGAGGAGTTGGCTGAGTTGGCCGGGCAGCGCAACGCCGTTGATGGCCGCATTGTGGAGATCGCCGCCGAGATCGATCGCGACGGGCTGTGCGGGATCACCGGCGCCCGGTCGGTTGCGGCGTTGGTGGCCTGGAAGCTGGGGTCGTCGTCGGCCAATGCGCATACGATCACCACCATTGCGGGTCGGTGGGGGGAGTTTCCGCGCTGCACGCAAGGCATGCGTGAGGGCCGGTTGTCATTGGATCAGGTCGGGGTGATCGCGGCACGCGCCGGACACGGATCCGATGAGCACTACGCGCAGTTGGCGCGCGTTGCCACGGTCAACCAGTTGCGCACCGCGCTCAAGCTGGAGCCGCGCTCAAAGCCCGAGTCTCGGCCGCAGCCACAAGCCTCGATCACCAAGACCTGTGACGAGGTGTCGACCACGTGGCGGATCACCCTGCCGCATTCCGAGGCCGCCGCGTTCGACGCGGCGCTGGCCAGCCATCGTGAGGCGCTGGTCGCGCAGTGGAAGCGCGATCGCGAGGATGGGCAGGGCGGATCCGAGAATGCACCGCCGTTGCCGGGGATGGTGGAGGCGTTCATGCGGCTGGTCGAGGCCGGCTGGGATGTCGAGGCGACCGCGCGCCCGCACGGGCAGCACACCACGGTGGTGGTGCACGTCGATGCCGCTCAGCGCGTCGCCTCACTGCATCTGGGCCCGCTGCTGTCCGAGGCGGAACGCGATTATCTGACCTGCGATGCCAGCTGCGAGGTGTGGTTTGAACGGGACGGGGAGGTCATCGGCGCCGGCCGCACGACACGCGTGATCAACCGGCGGTTGCGCCGCGCTCTGGAACATCGCCACCCCACCTGCGCAGTGCCTGGCTGCGGGGCGACCCGGGGCCTGCATGCCCATCACATCCGCCATTGGCAAGACGGCGGCCCCACCGAGCTGCACAATCTGGTCCTGGTCTGCCCCTACCACCACCGGCTGCACCACCGCGGCCTGATCACCATCACCGGTGACGCCACCCACCTCCAAGTCACCGATGACTCCGGGCAACCGCTCAACTCAGGGTCACTTGCGCGC
>NZ_LKTM01000369.1 GCF_001417955.2 Mycobacterium gordonae
GGGTGGGTGGGCGCGCGAGCGATGCCGCGCCGAGGGTTTGCCCGGCTTCGTCGGTGACGGTGAGGTCGGTGGCGTCGCCGCTGATGGTGATCAGCCCGCGGTGGTGCATGCGGTGGTGATACGGACACACCAAGACCAGATTGATCAGCTCGGTGAGGCCACCGTCTTCCCAGTGCCGGACATGGTGGGCATGCAGGCCGCGGGTGGCGCCACAGCCAGGTACCGCGCAGGTGGGGTGACGGTGTTCCAGAGCGCGCCGCAGCCGCCGGTTGATCTGACGGGTCGTGCGGCCGGCGCCGATGGGCTGCCCGTCGCGTTCGAACCACACTTCGCAGGTCGCATCGCAAGTCAGGTACTGGCGCTCAGCCTCGCTCAGCCACGGGCCCAGATGCAATGCGGCGGCAGGTTTGTCCACGTCGAGGTGCACGACGACCGTAGTGTGCGCGCTGTGCGGGCGGGCGGTCGCCTCGACATCCCAGCCGGCCTCGACCAGCCGCAGAAACGCCTCGACCGTGTCGGGCATCGGCGGTGCCGTCTCCGAGGCACTGTCGCCGCGATCGCGTTTCCATTGGGCGATCAGCGCCTCCCGATGGCAAGACAGCGCCGCCTCGAACGTCGCCGCCTCACTGTGCGGCAGGGTGATCCGCCACGTCGTGGACTCCTCATTCGAGGTTTTGCTGATCGCAGACGACGGGGCCGGGCGCGGATCGGGCTTCGGACGCGGCTCCAACCTCACCGCGGTACGCAACTGATTGACCGTCGCGCAGCGGGCGAACTCCGCATAGTGCTCATCAGAACCCTCACCAGCCCGCCCGGCGATCACCCCGAGCTGATCCAGCGACAACCGCCCCTCGGCCATCCCTGCCGCACACAGCGGAAACTCCGCCAACCGGCCTGCCACCGTGGTGATCGTATGCGCGGTGGTCGAAGACAAGCCCAGCTTCCAGGCCACCAACGCCGACACCGACCGCGCCCCCGTTATCCCGCACAACCCGTCGCGATCGATCTCGGCGACGATCTCCACAATGCGCCCGTCAACGGCATTCCGCTGACCGGCCAACTCGGCCAACTCCTCGAACAACTCCGCCAGGCGGTCCTTCGGCATCGTCGCCGTGGATGACGCGTTCGAAGACATAACCCCATCATCGCAGCGGGGTACGACAAGTTTGGAAGGCCAAGGGCGGCTACGTCATTCGCGCCCGAGCGACCTGCACGGCGCCGTTGCCGGTGATGAGCCACAGCGTGGCGAGCTGACCGATCAACTCGTCCACCGACAGGTCGACGTCACCGTTGACGAAAGCCAGGATCGCCTCGGCCGTCCCGCCGACGATGAACGACGGCGCCACCTTGGCCAGCGGGTCTGCCTCCAGCTCGACATCGTGCACCGCGCGACCGTGGGCGACCAACACCTCGGTCAGCCGGCGCATCACCGTGTTGCGGTGAGCCTGCAGCTCGGGTGAGGAAGCGACGCCACCGAGCAGCACCCGGGCCCGTCGGGGATCGTCGACCAGGACGCGCACGGCCGCCGCCACCCCGGCCAGCGCCTGGGCCTCCAATGGCTGCTCGATCACCGCCCCGACGGCCGCCAGGGTTGCCGTGCGCACCTCGTCCGCGATGTCGTCGACGACCGCAGCAGACAGCGCATCAACATCGCCGAAGCTTTCGTAGAAGTACCGTTTGTTCAAACCGGCTGCGGCGCAGAGCTTGTCGACTGTGACGCTGCGCCATTCGTTGCGCGCCATCGCGTCCATCGCCGCGTCCAACAGTCGCCGGCGGCGCTGCCGTCGGCGCTCCGGCGCGGACTGCCCACCGTAGGCCCGCTGAGTTGACTCGGACACCGTCAAATCCTCGCAGGCGTTGACAACACCGACAAACTCTGGCACGTTTTCGTACCAGAATTGCGGGACCATTTCGTACCAGAATTGCGGGACCGGAGGATCATGACGAAACCAGCAGCCACCAACACCAAGACGCCCGAACGCAATACGTCGGTACTCAACGACCTCCGGCAGCTGGCACGCACCTCCCCCGTGCTGGCGCGCCGCCAGGGTTGGGACTACCTGCGCGAGCTCGGCAACAGCGGTCGGCGCGAGCAGCTGGCCACCCTGTTCGCCCGCGGTGACGCCCCCGACGGACCGCACGGGGCGCTGGAAGGCCTGATCGTCGGCAACCTGTTCGGCATCCCGGAGGCCTACCTGGCCAACCCACTGCTGAAGATCGATCCGACCTGGCGTGGCAAGACATTCACGGCAGACACCGGTTTCAATCGCCTGGCCCCGCTGGCCAGGTACGCGATGCCGGTGATCGCCCCGCTCTACCGGGGCTTGCGCCGGCAAGGTTCCGAGATGGTGGGCTTCGGCTTCGATCACCGCATCGAAACCGCCGCGATCTCGCCCTACAACACCGTGAGAGCACTCGACTACAGCCCCGAGAAATACTGCAATCCCAGCGTGCGGACATTCCCCATCAAGCGGACCCGCGACGAGATAGTGGAACTGCTACCTGGTCTCTACCTGGGGCGGGCGCTGCTGACGATGCACAGCGGCGAGGTGCGGCTCATCGCCTATTTCGCGTTGCGGGAATTCGCCGATGAGAGCGTAACCCGATGATCAAGCTCAAGGGTGCGGTCGTATGCGTCACCGGAGGCGCACGCGGCATCGGTCGTGCCACCGCCAATTCGCTTGCAGCGCGCGGAGCGACCGTATGGATCGGTGACCTGGATGCCGACGAGTGCTTCCGCACCGCCCGCGAGATCGGGGTCCGGGCGGCACATCTGGACGTCACGGACGAAGCCAGTGTCGCCGCGTTCCACCGCGCCGCATCCGCGGACGGGCCGGTGGTGATGCTGGTGAACAATGCCGGCATCCAGTACATGGGTTCTTTTGTGGAACAGAAACTTTCGGCTTACCACCGCGAGGTGGCGGTGAACCTGGTGGGCGTCATCAACGGGATGCACGAATTCCTGCCCGAGATGCTCGAGCGCAACTACGGTCACATCGTCAACGTGGCGTCGATGGCGGCCAAGGTCACCACTCCCGGAATCTCCGTCTACTGCGCGACGAAGTATGCGGTGGCCGCACTTTCGCGCGCGGTGCGCGCCGAGATCGCCGACACCGACGTCACCATCACCACGCTGATGCCGACAGCCGTGCACACCGAGTTGACTGCGGGGGTGTCGCTGAACCTGCTGCCTACCAGGCAACCTGAGCAGATCGCCGAGACCATTGCGGACAGTGCGCGGCGACCCGGGCGGGAGGTTACCGTGCCGTGGTGGCTGGCGCCCTTCGGAGCCATCGAAGAAGTGACACCCGAACCGTTGATGCATCGCCTCAAGCGGATTGCGACCCGCAACGAGCCGCCCGGCCACTTCGACGAACAACGCCGCCGCGGCTACCTGGACCGGATTGGTTAGAAAGCTTTTAGAAGGACGCAAGAAAGGCACAAGGCCTGCCCCACAGACTCACTTCACCAGGAAGTATCCGTCCACACCGAAGTGACCAAGCAGGCCAACATGACCACTCTCCGAACGATCGATCTGCACGGCGAACGTGTCGCATACCGCGACGAAGGCGCCGGCGAGGTGCTGCTGCTGATCCACGGGATGGGCGGCAACTCGAACAACTGGCGCGAGATGATCCCCGTGCTTGCCAAGAAGTATCGCGTCATCGCACCGGACCTGCTGGGCCACGGCCAGACCGCCAAGCCGCGGGCCGACTACTCGCTGGGCGCCTTCGCGGTGTGGTTGCGGGATCTGCTTGACGCCCTTGGGGTTCCGCGGGTGACGATCGTCGGCCACTCGCTGGGCGGCGGCATCGCGATGCAGTTCGCACACCAGCACCGCGACTACTGCGAACGGCTGATCCTGATCAGCAGCGGCGGACTGGGCAACGAGGTGAACCGGACACTGCGGCTGGCTTCACTGCCCGGTTCGGGGGTTCTGCTGCAACTGGCGTCCGCCAAGCCGGTGATCAAAGCCCGGATGGCGCTTGCGGCCGTCGGCAACCGATCCGACCTCAGCCACCACTGGGAGGCCCACGCCGCACTGGCCAACCGGGAAAACCGCCAGGCGTTCCTGCGCACCCTGCGCGCCGTCGTCGACGGCCGCGGACAGGCGGTCTGCGCGCTGAACCGCCTGCACTTCAACGCCGACCGGCCGGTGCTGATCATCACCGGTGATCAGGACCCCGTGATCCCGGTCGCCCACGCACACGCGGCCCACCAGGCCATGCCGCACAGCCGGCTGCACGTCATCCCCGGCGTCGCCCACCATCCCCACACCGAGTGCGCCGAGACGGTGGCACGGCTCATCCACGACTTCGTCGGCTCCGGTGAGGAGCACGCGGAGGCTGCCGTGTCGCTGGCCGACTGGTCGGCCGCCGGACCGCGCATCAGCCGGCGGCGTCCGCGGCGGCACCTGCGGGCGGTGCCGAACGCAGACGAATCCCTCTGCGGCTGAGAACCTTCAAGTCCTGGTCAGCGGAAGCCGGACCTGTGTGGAACATATGACTATTCTCTGAGTCTCGTCGGCCACGGCCCAGTAGCTTCACTTTGCGGCTTCAATTTGTTGGCAAGATCGTGACGTTGGGTACAGGGAGTGTTGTGGACGACGAGGGCACGCCGTTCGGCCGTTATCGGCTGATCGAGCTGATTGGCCGCGGTGGCATGGGTGAGGTCTGGCGAGCCTTCGACACCGAGACCCAACGCGTGGTCGCCGTCAAGGTGCTGTCGGCGAACCTCGCCAACGACCCGTCTTTCGTGCAGCGGTTCCGACGGGAGGCGCTGGCCGCGGCCGGGCTCAACGACCCCCATGTCATTCCGATTCACCATTTCGGCGAAATCGACGGCCGCCTCTATGTGGACATGCGCCTCATCAACGGCCGTGATCTGCAGAGCATCATCGCCGAGGGCGTCATGGATCCGGCACGCGCGGTGAGCATCATCGAGCAGATCGCCTCGGCACTGCACAGCGCGCACCAGATCGGACTGGTGCACCGGGACGTCAAGCCGTCCAACATCCTGGTCACTCCCAACGACTTCGCTTATCTGATCGACTTCGGCATTGCCAGCGCTGCGGGCGATTCACGGATGACCCATACCGGCAGCGTGATCGGCACCTGGGCCTATATGGCCCCCGAACGGCTGAACCAAGGCCAAACGGACCCGCGCAGCGATACCTATTCGCTCGCCTGCGTCCTGCATGAGTGCCTGACCGGCAGTCAGCCGTACCCAGGGACCAGTATTGAACAGCAGATCGGCGGCCATCTCGGCTTGCCGACGCCGCGGCCCTCAGCTTTCCGTAGAGGTCTGCCTATCCAACTCGACGGCGTGATCGCGATCGGGATGGCCAAGAATCCCGACCAGCGTTACTCGACTCCCGTCGAGATGGCCGCAGCGGCCCGTGCGGCGCTCAACCAACCAGGCGCGGCGCCCGCCCACCACCACACCCCGGCACCGGTGCAGGCCAGCGTGCCGCGGAACTACTATCCCGCGGCGCCGGTTTCCAATACCGATGCGACCCAGTACCGGCAATATGTGCCGCCGGCCGGTTCCGATGTCCCGGCCGGCACCAGTCCGCCGCCCGTCGGCCCGCCCCGGCCTGCGGCGACGACATCGTCCCCACCGAACCGGAAACGTCGACGCGCCCTGGTGGCGAGCGGCATTCTCGCGGCGATCGCCGTGATCGCCCTGGTCGCCGTCTTCGCGCTGATCCCGGATGACAAGACTGGTCCCGCGACTACCCCCCTCGCCAATTCCGGGCCGATAACCGGCTCCTACACCGTCAGCTTCGGCCCCAGCATCGGACTGTCGGGGAAGCCCGAGCCAGGCACGGAACCACCCGGGCAGGAGACGTGGAAGCTGCGGTCGGTGTGCGGCGCGAAGGGGTGCGTGGCTACGGCGGCCAGAAGGGACGGCTCCTTCAAACACCCGACGAACCTGGTATTCGACGACATCAACGGACGCTGGATCGCGGTAGCGCTCGACACCGAGAGATGCGGCAACGAAGACATCGAAGAGTGGCATTGGATCTACCTGTTACCGCGGCCGGACGGCAGCCTGGCCGGCGAGTGGATCGACGACTCCGTCAAGTGCTACAGCAAACGAAGCGTGACATTCACCCGGACCGGCGACGCTGACATCGCGGGCCTGCCCGACCCGGCCACGCTGCCCGCCCGGGTGGCCTCGCCGGCGCTGGGACTTCGCGGCTTCTACCGCTCGAAGGTGACGACAGCGACCGGCCAACCGAAGATGGGCGATCAGGATTTCAGCGTCGACACGTTCTGCCTGCGCGCCGGGGACCGATGCCTGAGCCGGTTCGTGCTGACCGATTTCACCGACCACCAGCTGTTCATCTTCGCCAACAACGCCTGGACGGAGAACTCCGAAGAGGACGCGCCCTGCCCGGCCGGCGGAACGAGTCATGTCCGGATGACCGGTGTCTTTCCGCTGCCCAAACCGGCCCAGGACCCGATCACGTCGATGTCCGGCCATGGCATGGAGGACGTGTCGGGTAGCGCATGCAAGGGTGGGCCCTACGACCAGGTCTTCACGCGCATCAGGGATTGATGCGGCTAGACCGGGACCGGCAGCCCGGTGAGGCCGCTGAGACTGGGGTGGGTCAGCGAGTCGATGAGGTCCTCGACCACTGCCAACGGGAAGTTCGCCGTCGCGGTGCCGACCCCTTCGAGTCCGTCGCGGACCGCGATCGCGAACGTCGTCGGATCGCCGGACAGCAACCCTTCGAACGCATTCCACGCCGCCACCTGCGGCGGCACGATCAGGTTCCGGAAGTCGACGAACAGCTTGGTCGGCAGATTCGCCGGCCCGACGGGTACGCCGTCCCAGCTGACCAGATTCCAGCCACCCTTGGGATCGCCCTGCATGACCACAACGCTGGTGTTGTTGAGCTGATGGGTGAGCAGCAGTAGGGGGTTGGGGTTGTTTACGTTCATCAGCGTGCCGACCTCGATCGTGAAGGCGCTCGGGTACGCCACGTCGGTGATGTGCCCGGTCACCGGGGAGACGATCGGGTTGCCCATCGCGGTGTTGTACATCGCTTGCACCGACTGGTTGAAGGCGTTGTTGAACACGATGCCGTTGACGTTCGTGGAGCCGGGCGCCAGCATCGGCACCAGGGGGAAGCCGAGCGTCCACGCGATCGGACCCATCAGATAGAGGATGCCCGCGGGGCTGATCTGCGGTAGGCCCTCGTAGATGCCGGCGTTGATCTCGTTGAGGCCGGCCAGTATCTGCGGGTTCGCGGTCAGGTAGCTCGCGGTCTGCTGCGTCCGCAGCAACTCGGACGCGAAAATTCCGGCGTACTGGTTCGGCGGGTCGAGGACGGCAGCGATAGCCGCCGCCTGTTGCTGTCCGAGCGCTGTCAACGACACACCCGGTACCGCGGTGTCGATCCAGCCCTGGGCGTTGGCGATCGACTGGGCATGACGCACGAAGTCGATCTGGATGAGCGTGTTGGGCCCGGCGGTGGGCAGCGCGCCCGCGCCATGTGCGCCGACGAACAACCCACCGCGGCCGGCGTACCCACCACCTGCCGCGTCGCCGCCGTTGCCGAAGAACAGCGCCTGCCCGCCGCTGCCTCCGGTGCCGCCCGCGCCACCCAGACCGCCGTTGCCCATCAGCCAGCCGCCGACACCGCCCGTGCCGCCGATCGCGCCGCCGAAACCGGCACCACCGGCGCCGCCGTTGCCGATCAGCCCGGCGTTGCCGCCGGTGCCGCCCGGCGTCACGCCCGCTGTCGGTGAATAGCCCGTGCCGCCGTCACCGAACAGGAAGCCGCCGGCCCCGCCGGTCGGGTGGGCCGCGGTGCCGGCCGCACCGTGGCCGATCAGGCCGCGTCCGAACAGCAGGGTCGTCGGCGCGTTGATGATCGGGTCCAGCGTCTGACCCAAAGGACTGGCGATCCAGGCATCACCGGCGGTATGCAGCGGACCATAGACCAGGCCCTGAAAACCCTGGGCGACAACAGAATCCAAGCCGGTCAGCGCAGCGGTGGCGGCGGCCTCGGCACCCGAGTACGACGTCGCGGCAACAGAAGCCCGGCGCCGTAGTCACATACGACATCGCCCACCCTCGTTGGTATCGCACTTAGGGTCATCATCGCGTCCCGCGCTTCAAAAAGAGCGCGTATCGGAAAATTGGGTTACCGAACGATGAGCGCGCGGTTACGACTGCGGTTTTCGGCTTTTACGGTCAAGAAACGACTGCATATGCCGCTGCGGTTCGCCGGTCAGGAACGCTCGGCCGAACTCGCCCACGCTGTCTTCGATCGCCGCGTTGACCGACATGTCGAACCATCTGTTGAGGAGCCGCTTCTGTTGCCTCACCGCCGCCGGCCCGAATCCGCCCAGTCGTCCCGTGAGCTGTGCGATGCGCGCATCGAGTTCCTGCGGCGCGACCACCTCGTGCACCAGTCCCCAAGTGAGGGCCGTGTCGGCGTCGATCGTCTCGCCGGTGAGCAGCATCCAGGCCGAATGCCCGGCCCCGATCAGCGCCGGCATCAGCGCCGCGTGGATCACCGACGGAATGCCGACGGCCACCTCCGGCATGCCGAACCTGGCGCCGGACTCGGCGATTCGCAGATCGCAGGACATCGCGACTTCCAGACCACCGCCGAGGCACCAGCCGGCGAGGCGGGCGATGACGGGGACGGGGCACTCCCGGATCGCCTCGCACAGGCCCGCCAGACCACGGATGAACACCTGGCCGCTGTCCTGGTCCAGATTGACCATCTCGTTGATGTCGGCGCCGCCGATGAACGCCTTATCACCCGCACCGCGCAACACCACCACGCGCACGCCGGGGTCGTCTCCCGCCGTCTGCAGCGCGTGGGTGAGCTCGGAAATCGCCGGACTACCAATGATATTCAGCGCTTTGGAGTTGATCAGCTCGATGGTGGACACGCCGCCGTCGCGACCGAGCCGCACGAAGCTGGTTTCCGTCATAGTCATGCGCCGGAGCTGGCGTCCTCCAACTCGTCGAGGGCTTCGCCGGTGTAGACGGCCAACCGCTGCAGGTGCGGCAGGGTGTCGCGGCAGCCGATGAACCCGAAATTGAGCGTGCTCGCGTAACTCTGCAGGGTGATGTTGAGCGCCTGGCTGTGTGCAACGAGGGACACCGGATAGGACGCCTCCATGCGACTGCCCCGCAGATACAGCACGTCCTGAGGGCCGGGCACATTGCTGACGCAGAGGTTGAAGGCATGTGGCAGAGGCGTTTTCACGCCGCTGAGCGCACTGGCCAGCTGCATGGTGAACGGCGCCATCAATGCCGCGGTGTAGGCCAGGATCGCGTCGCGGTTCATCTTCGCCAACTCGGCCTTGGCCATCCGGGTCGTCGCGGTCACCGTTGCCAACCGCTCCAGCGGATCTTCGATGTTGGTGCCCAGCGAACCAAGAATCGCGGCGACGGCGTTGCCGCCGCCCTCGTCGTCCTTCGGGCGCACGTTGACCGGCAGCATCGCGATCAGCGACTTCTCGGGCAACTCCCCCAGCTCGTCGAGGAACCGCCGCAGACTGCCGCCGCAGATCGCCAACGCGACATCGTTGACGGTCGAATCATTGTTCGCGCCAATCTTTTTCAGACGATCGAGCTCGTACTGTTGAGTGGCGAAGCGGCGGTTGCGGCTGATCCGGGTGTTGAGGATGCTGTGCGGCGCCTGCACCGAGCCGATCAGGTTGCGGTACTCGTTGTCGCTGCGCAACTGGGTGTTGATCAACGCCTTGGTGAGATCGAAGGTGGACCGTCCCGCACCCGCAACCGAACCGAGCACGCTGCCCACCCCGCTGACCATCCCGCCGAGGTTGCCCACCACACCACCGAGGCTGTTGAGCAGACCGCCCGCGATGCCGCTACCGGAATCCTCTTTTGCCGCCGAGACCCGGCCGGGGGTCGGGATGTTGAAGAACAGCGGGTGGGTGGTGTCGTGCGGATCGGTCGACAGGCTGCGAGCCAACATCTTCTGCCCGGTGTAGCCGTCGATCAGCGCGTGATGCATCTTGACGTAGATCGCGAACCGTCCACCCTCGAGGCCCTCGATGAAGTGCATCTCCCACGGTGGGCGGCGCAGGTCCAGGGCGTTACTGTGCAAGCGCGACACCAGGATTCCGAGTTCGCGCTCGTCGCCGGGACTCGCCAGCGCGGAGCGCCGGACGTGGTAGTCCAGGTCGAACTTGTCGTCGTACACCCAGGACTGGATCGGGCTCAGTAACAGATCTGGATGGCTGAGCTTCAGATTCCACGGCGCGACGACCTCGTTCGCCTTGCTCTCGTCGACCAGCTGACGCAGGAAGTCGCGCGGCGCATCGGGCGGCGGGGTGAACGGCATCAGCCCACCGACGTGCATCATCGTGCTGGACGTCTCGCCGTAGAGGAACAACATGTCTTGCGGGCCCAGCCGCCGGGCGGTCTTGCTCACGGGCTACTCCTTCTCGGTGTCACCGGTGATTGTGACCGTAGCCCAAAGTCAGCCGTGTGGACCCTCCGATTTCGGTTCGCGCCGCGACCGGCTGCGGCACCGGGACCGGCCGCCGACCGGGCCTGGCGCTCGAGCCGGCGCAAACATGCTGCGGCGCAACCGGATTGCCGTTGCAATCCCCGTCAGTACAGCGGGACCCACACGCCGAAGAACCAGTACCCCCAGCCGCCGTACTGCCAGTTGAAGACCGGTACGACGGTGAAACTGTTGTAGTTGAACTGGCCGAAGTCACGCTGTGCGTAACCCACGTCGCGCGCGGGCCCGTCCCAGGGCCGGTTCCAGCCTCCCGGGGGCGGCGGGCCGTTCCATCCGCCCGGCGGCGGCGGACCCTGCCAATTGGGTGGCGGGTGCCCCGGAGCGGGGCCGTCGTTCCAGCCGAAGCCGCGCAGCGGCGGCGGTGGCGGAGCGCCGCGGCCCGGAAGGTTGAAACCGGCGAGGGTGTCCGCGGGACCGCCGATCTGCGCGCCGGGCACCACCAGGTCTATGCGCGGGATGAAGGGCGGATGCGGCGGCTGCGTGGCCGGCGGATTGAGCACGATCGTGATCCCCGGCGCGGCCGTGGTGGACGTGCTCGACTGTCCGGCCGAGACCGTGGTGGTCTGCCCGCTCGAGGAGGTCGTGGTCGATCCGCCCGACGAGGTGGTGGTCTGCCCGCTCGAGGAGGTCGTGGTCGATCCGCCCGACGAGGTGGTGGTTCCGGCCGACGTCGTCGTGGTCGCACCCGAGGTCGTCGTCTGGGTGGTCGCCACCGTGGTGGTCTGGACGGCCGACGGCGTCGTCGTCTGCGCCACCGGCGGCGTGGTGGTCGCCGGAGGTGCTGTGGTGGCCGGCGGCGCGGTGGTGGCCGGTGGCGCGGTGGTGGCCGGCGGCGCGGTCGTCATCGGTGCGGTGGTCTGCGGCTTCGGCGCGGTGGTTTGCGGGGCCGGTGCCGCGGTGGTGGCCGGGGATGGCGTATCGGGGGCGAGCGGAATCGGCACCAGCGGCGCCGAACTCGCGGGGCCGGCGTCGAGCAGCACCGCAGCGATGCCCAGACCGGTTGCGACCGCAGCCGCGCTGACAACACGTTTCATGGTCATAGCTGCGTCCCCTCCTGGGCTCAGGCCGCCTGCGTTAAGGGCAGGTCACGCTCATCTCGAATGGTTTGGTGACCGATTGAGGTTGCTGCGGGTTGCTCATGTCGACGCCCGAAGCGGTGCCCTTGATCGCGTAGACCTTGTCCTTCACCGCCGCCCCGGCGCTGGTGGCCTGATTCGGCGCGGCGTCGGAGAAGCCGAGCACGATGCCGTTGACGCTGCCCAGCCCGACCGCGTGCACGATCGGCGGATTGGCGTTGCTGACGACGGCGCCGATCCCGGCTGCGGCGTCCCCGATCCCGATGTTGATGTTGTCGCCGGCGGGCGTGCAGGTCACCTGGCCGGTGACGTGCTGGTCCTGACCGTCGACGACGACTTTGGGGCCGGCCGGCGCCGGGGGCGGACCTGACGATCCGGACGACCCCGTATTCGATTTGTCGCCCGAACAACCGGCGCAACTTGCGACAACCATCACCACGCCGATAACGCCGGCCACGACTGCACGCGTCACTCTGCACTCCTCGTCGCTGGTGCCGCACCCATCCAGCTCCGGTTCACACCGAAAGTTGCGGCGTAATACCCCGCACCGAAGATTTTCAAACATATTCACACCGGATTGCCAGATGCGCGGCGATCAATCGCCGATGTGACGCTCCAGGAAGTCGAGCACGGCTCCGGCGAAGATGTCGTTGCGGTCGCCGGCGACCATGTGCCCGGCACCGCGGACGTCGGCGAACTCAACCTGGGGGAAGCGCGCCAGGAACTCCTCGGCGCGTTCCTGACTGACCAGGTCACTCATCTGGCCCCGAATCAACAGCATCGGCAGGCCGTTTTCCAGAATCGCCGCGACTGCGGTGTGCATGCGGTCGGCGTCGGTGACCTCGAACGGCGGGAAAGCCGCTGTGCCGCTGATGAATTGCGGATCCCAGTGCCAATACCAGCGATCACCGCGGCGCCGCAGGTTGGTGGTCAGGCCGTCCAGGTCGGTGGGGCGGGGCCGATGCGGGTTGTATTCGGCGATCGCGTCGGCGACCTCTTCGAGCGACTCGAACCCCGATTCCACCCGGTCGGACATGAAGGCGTGGATCCGGTTGGCTCCCGACTGCTCCATGTTCGGCACGATGTCGACGAGGACGACGGCGCCGGCCAGTTCCGGCGCGATCTCGCCGGCCAGGAGCATCGAGGTGAAGCCACCGAGGGAGGCACCCACCAGCACCGGCCGGGGTGGCAGGCCGCGCAGCACTTCCACGACATCGGCGGCGAAGCTGGTCACGCGATAATCACCTTCGCCGGACCAGTCGGATTCGCCGTGCCCACGCAAATCGACAGTGACAGCTTGATACCCGCGCCTGGCAACGGCCGCGGCGGCCCGGCCCCAGGATCGGCGGGTTTGCCCACCGCCGTGCAGAAATACCACCGCACGCGCCGCCGGATCACCCTGGCGGTCGGCGACGATGCGGAGGCCGCCCACTCCTTCGGTGGCGAACGACTCCGGTTCGGTGGACATCAGTGGGGATCCTACGGTGGCCGCAGCATCGCCCCGAACTATGTGGTCAGCTTCGTGAGCTGCCCGGCGCCAGCTTTTGCAGACGGCCGAGGATGCGCGTCAAAGGATTGCCCCCCGAGCGCCGCGAGTCGTTGATCCTGTCCAGCGTCTGTTCGCCTTTGACGGCGTAGTCCTTGACGCTTTCGTCGCCCTCTTCAGCGCGCATATCCGGGCCTCCGTTCTCGATAGTGCGTATCGCGGCGATAGCCGCTCCGGTGTTTCAGCACCTCTCACGGCGTGCCTCGTCCCACCTCGGCGGGACACTGCGAGTCGCCTACCCGCGGGGCCGGTGCTTCCAAACACCGCGCTCGGGAGTATCGGCCCGTCAGCTGGTCGCGTCAGGCCCAGCTTCGCCGTGTTGATCGGGCCTGGACTGCGGATCGCTCGACGCGATCTTCAAGACCGCGTTGGCCAACGGGTAGTCGCCACCGTCATTGCGTGACTCGATGTAGCGGCGTACCCGCTCGTTGCCGAACAATGCCGCGCCGGCCTGGTCCATGAACTGCCGGATCTCATCGGTGTTGAGCAGGACCAACTCGTCCTCGCCGCGCCAGCCGAAGGCGATCTGCAGAACCTTGGCAGACAGGCCGAAGGCCTCGCCCACGGCGATCAACTCCGCAAAATTCGGAAAATCGTCGGCTTCCTTGCGCCGCGAGTAGGTGGCTTTCGCCAGGTTGAGGGCGGTGCCGATCTCACCGTCCGGAACGTCCCGGTTCAGCAACCACTCCAGGACGCGGCGAAGATCCCTGCCGGCCCTGTTCGTCCTTGGCATCTCGAAAACGCTACCCGGCGACCAAAGAGCAGTCAAAAGCTTCATACGACGGCGTCTGTCGCGCAAAAATAAAACATTAGTGCTTTTTCTGAATGCCTGTTTCATTTTTGAAACCGATGCGCTAGATTGACGATCAGCACCTCATCCGGCACACCGACCAACATCAGCGGGAGACACCATGCACAACCGTTCCGGCGACGACCGCACCCCGTCGTGTTCACGGCGCACTACCGGCAGGCGGCTGACGATTCTGGCGATCGTCTCGGTGGGAGCGGCGGTCATCGCGGCCAGCACCGCGAATGCTGACCCCGCCGAAACCGCCCGTGCCGACGGCGCCGGGACGAACAGCCCCTCGTATCAGCTGGGCTACCACCAGACGTTCAGCGACTACGAGATCGTCGCGAGTCGGATGCGCGCGGAGGGATTCACCCTGGAAGACATCGACATCTCGAGCCGAGTCCCCGCCGTATGCGCCAACGAAGCGCAGTCCGTTCAGAGCACGCCGGAACTCACCGGCCCCGACTTCCTGCGGGGCTGCGCCGACGCGGTGGAAAGCCTGGTCGATGCCGGCATCGCATCCTGAGGCCGGCCACCGGCTCTAGCCCCCGGTGCGGTTGAACTTCATGTCGTAGGGGCCGCCCTTGCATGCGCTTCCCGACTCGTCCTTGGTGCCGCTGCCGGTGAGCACCATGATCGGGTCTTGCTCCGGCTCCGGAAGCGGGAATGTGCCCTTGATCCTGACGTGCGACGTTCCCCCGGCCGGACAGGACGCGTCGTACTCGTCGTCCCGCGTCCACACATTGTTGGCGAACAACAGCAGTTGGGTGCCGCTACTGCCATTGCGGACGAACCGGCTCAGGCATCGATCACCGGTGCGCAGACAGATGGTGTCGACGTTGTAGTCCGCTTCCTGTGGCTTCGGCGCGCCGGCGCCGGTGTAGGTCGTCAACAAGTGGTAGAAGCCGTGCAGCGCCTCTGCCGGGGAGGTTTGACGGGCCGACTCCTCAGCCGGGTTGGGCAGGCTGTTGAGATCGGCGTCGCCGACCCGGGTGAAGGTCACCGACCGCTTGCTGTAGCAGTCCAGGGAATCGGTGATCCATTCGCCGACCATGGTGCCGTCGGCATGTGGCTGCAGCCACACGTAATTCCACTTCTCGATCGGCTTGTCGTTGCAGTTCCCGCCCTCGAGTGCCACCGCGATCCAGCGCCCGCGAACGTCGTCGAACACCAGCTTCGGGATGTGGTTGTAGGGCCCGTCGGTGCGCTGCGCCGTCGCGACGCAACCACTGTTGTTACTGCCGGTGCAGGCCGACCGCAGCACCCAGGTCTCTTTGGCCGGTGGTTCGGAATTGGCCACCTCTTTGCCCGCCAGGGAGAGCTTGGGGCCGAAGTCGGCGGTGTATGTGCCGGTGAACGGACCGCCCCCGTCCGGCGCGCCGGAGGGCTCTGCCGTGCCGGAATGCCCGGCCTGATTGTCGCCGCTCTTGCCGCCACCGCTCAGCGCGATTCCGGCGACGACGGCGATGACCACCAGCAACACGCCCACGCCCGCGAGGATCAGCGGGGTGCGGCGCTTCTTGCCGGGTTTGGCGGGAGGGGTTTCCGCCGATGGCGGCGGCTGGGGCGCGGGTAGCTGCGGCTCGCCGCTCAACCGGAACTGGGTCGGCTCTTCGTTGCCGTGCCGAGGCTGGTTGAGGTCCAGGTTGGGCCGGCGCTGGGTCGGGTCGGTGGGCGGGCGTTGCGGGCCGGGCTCGACGGGCGGCCGGTACAGCTTGGGATCCGACGGCTGACGGTAGGGACTCGGCTCCGGCGGCGGGCGTCGCTGCGGCTCGGGGGGCGGGCGGCGCTGCGAGGGATCGACATACCCGGGTCCGCCGCGCCGGGGTGGGTGCTGCCTCGGCGGACCGGGTGGCGGCTGCTTGGGCGGGGGCGCCAGTTGGGTGCGCTGCTGCACGGGTTCGGGCCGGCGCACCGGTATCGGGCGCGTCCCGGTGACGGCTTCACGTGCGGCCGCGGCCATGTCGGTCACCGTCGGATAGCGCTGCTGAGGAGTCTTGGCCATCGCCGTGGCGATGACGTTGTCGAGTTCTTCGGGGATGCCGCGCCGGATGGTGGACGGTCGCGGCGGCGGCAGGCTGAGGTGCCCGCCGATCTGCTGTTCGAGGCTGTTGCCGGGGAACGGCTGGCTGCCGGTCAGGCATTCGTGCAGCACGCAACCCAGCGCGTAGGTGTCCCCGCTGGGGTCGGTCTGGCCGGTGGTCACGCGTTCCGGGGCCATATAGGCCCACGTCCCGATGACGTTGCCGGTACCGGTCATGTGCGAGTCCCCGGCGGCGCGGGCGATGCCGAAGTCGATGAGGTACGCGAAGTCGTCCTCGGTGACCAGGATGTTGGACGGCTTGACGTCGCGGTGTACCAGGCCGATCCGGTGGGCGGCGCGCAGAGCCGACGCGATCTGCTCGATGATCATGACCGCGCGCTCGGGTTCCAGCGGGCCCTCGGCGATGATGGCCTGCAGGTCTCTGCCGACGACCAGTCGCATGTCGACATACAGGCGGCCTTCGATTTCGCCGAAATGGTGGATCGGCACCACGTGGGGGTCGTTGAGCCCCGCGGCCGCCAGCGCCTCCCGGCGAAACCGCTGCTCGAACGTGGGGTCGTTGGCAAGGTTGGCGGGCAGCACTTTCACCGCGACGACACGTTGGGTCTCGGTGTCGTAGGCACGCCACACCTCGCCCATACCGCCGCGGCCCAGCAACTCGATGAACTGGTAGCGGCCGAATGTCGTACCTTGCACTCCGCCCCCCTCAGCGAAAGACTCGGTGGATACTCAGCAAAAAACATTAAAGCCGCACCAGCGGGGATGCACGGCTGTATTGCCTAGCTAATCACGAAACGTTTGAAGCCGGGATAGCGAGGCGCAGCACGACCGGACAAGCGCAGACTGAAACGTGGAGCCGGTAACTCCCGATGTAGGTCCAGGGGGTGCGCATATGCCATTCGACACACCGTCACCGGTCACCGAACTGACGCAGGAACTGCGCCTTGCCACCACCATGACCGGCGGGGTCAGCCTCGCTGTCTGGATGGCCGGCGTTGCCCGCGAGATCAACCTGCTCGCACAGGCGTCGCAGTGGCGCCGGGAGGGGGGCCCGTTCCCGGGCGGCAGCCCCCTGAGCAAGGAGTCGACCGCGTCGCTGCGGCTCTACGCGAGCCTTCTCGACCTGCTCGACGTGATCGTCGACGTCGACATCCTGTCCGGCACCAGCGCGGGTGGCATCAACGCGGCGCTGCTGGCGTCGTCCCGGGTGTCGGGGTCGGACCTGGGGGGATTGCGCGACCTCTGGCTCGGCCTCGGGGCCCTGACCGATCTGCTGCGCGACCCCCGCGACAAATACACCCCGTCGCTGCTGTACGGCGACGAGCGAATGTTCAGCGCACTGGCCACGCAGATCCCCAAGCTGGCCACGGGACCTTTTCCGCCGGCGGAGTTTCCCGGCGGCGCGCGTGCCCCGTCCACCACGCTGTATGTCACGACCACGCTGCTGACGGGCGAGGCCAGCCGATTCACCGACTCGTTCGGCACGCTGGTCCAGGACGTCGACCGGCGCGGCCTGTTCACCTTCACCGAGAGCGACCTGGCCAGGCCCGGCACCGTTGCGGCCCTGGCACTGGCGGCGCGCAGTTCGGCCTCGTTCCCCATCGCGTTCGAACCGTCCTACCTGCCCTTCAACACGGGCACGCCGGCCCACGGGAAGGTGCCGGCCCGTCCGCCGATGGCGCCGTTCACCAACATCACCCGGCCGCACTGGGCCGCCGACGGGGGTCTGCTCGACAACCGGCCGATCGACGTGCTGCTCAAGCGCATCTTCGATCGGCCTGCCCGTCGCCCGGTGCGCCGGGTGCTGTTGTTCGTGGTGCCATCGGCGGGCCCGGCGCCGGACCTGGTGGCCGAGGCGGCACCGGAGGACGTCAACGAACCACCGGGTCTCATCGACGGCCTGCTGAAGGATCTGGCCGCCATCACCACCCAGTCGATCGCCGCCGACCTGCGCGCCATCCGGGCTCATCAGGACCGGATGGAAGCCCGCACCGACACCAAGCTGCGGCTGGCCGAACTCGCGGCGGCGCTGCCGCACAGTTCGCGGCTGCTCACCGCTCGGCTACTCGCCGATTACGTGGCCCGGGAGGCCACCCGGCTCGCGCAGACGCTGACGGATGCGTTGCTGCGCCAGCTGGGTACGTGGCCGCCCTCCCGTTCTGACCTCGCCGAGAGCATTCCAAGGAACTGGGAACCCGAGCTCGCCGTCGGCGGCGACTCCGACCGGGCCTGCCGGCGCCGGATCGTCGACGCGATCGTCAGTCGCTGGACCCTGCCGGATGGCCAGACACTGCCGCAAGGGCCGACCGATGTGGCCCGGTTCGGCCAGCCCGCCCACGACCTGGCCAAGAGTTGCGCGATCGCCGTCGTACTCGCCGCCTATCAGCTGGCCCGCTCCGATGACGATGTCGCCGCCCTGGCCGGGCTGACCAAGGGAATCCATGCGGCGTGGCCGCCCCCGGCGCCGGTTGAGCTCGGGGTGCTGGTGCGCGAGGTGTGCACCGACGCGACGGTGCGGCAAGGGTCGTTGACGGACGCCGCCGCGCTGATCGCCGCGCAATACCTGCACCGGATCACGGTGCCGCCAGTCGGCTGGAGCAATCTCGGCCGGGTTCTGTTCGACAGCTTCTACACCCTGAACAGGTTGGCGTTCAACGGTTCAGCCACCGGTGACGGGGCGAGTCCGCTGCGCACGTACCTGAGGTATCTGGACCTGGCCGACGACGCGGACACCACCGCGTTGGCGCTCTTCGACCTGGCGGCGACCCAGCGCGCGATGCTTCCGGCGGAGGCGGACGTCGAACAGTCCGTCGAGCTCGTGCAGGTGAGCGCCGACTCGCGCAGCCTGCTCGCACCGGACTGGCAGACCGCGCAACAGAAGCTCACCGGCATGCAGTTCCACCATTTCGGCGCGTTCTACAAGCGGTCGTGGCGGGCCAATGACTGGATGTGGGGTCGCCTCGACGGCGCCGGCTGGCTGGTGCATGCGCTGCTGGACCCGCGCCGGGTGCGGTGGATGGTGGGTCGCCACACGGAAGATACCGAGTCGGGCGCGCGATGGTTCCTGGCTCGCCTCAAAGAGCTTGGCGCACCGGCTTTTCCGAAAGCCGGCTACCGGCTGCCGACGGCCGGTGAGGAATCGGAGCGGCTGACCGAGGACATGTTGCTCGCCGAACTGTCCTTCCTCGACGACCCGTCTGTGGACGTACCGGCCAGCCTGCCCCGGACATCGCTGTGGCTGGCGCAAACGTGGCAGCAACGAGTCCTCGACGAGGAACTCGATGAACTGGCCGTCGCCGTCACCGACCCCGAACCGGGCGAACGGCCTGACTGGAGTCCGGCCACCTCGCGAACGTGGGCGAAGAAGGTGCTGACCGCCGACCCCGGGCCGGCGAAATACGCTCTGCTGAACGAGGATCCGGTGGCGGCCGAGACCTTCGCCACCGACAAGGGTTCGCCGCTGATGGCGCACACGGTGGCCAAGGCGGCGGCGACCGCCTCCGGGGCCGCGGGCTCGGTCCGGCAACTGCCCGCAGTGGTAAAGCCACCGTTGGCCACCCTGCGGACGGTGGCGCTCGGCGGGTACCGGGTGGTATCGCTGACCCGCGGCGTGGCCAAATGGACGCTGATCGCCGGGGCAGCGCTGCTCGTGCTCGGCACGGCAGCCGCGATCGCGTCGGCCGGCACGGTCGGCGCGCTGGGGCTCGTCGCGGCCGGCATCGGCGGCTACCTGCTGGTGCTGGGAACCTGGCAGTTCTCCACCCGACTGCTCTTCGCGCTGTTGTCGGTAACGCTGGTGGGCGCGGTACTTTCGCTGGCCACGCCGGTGGTGCGCGGCCGGCTTTTCGGCGATGCGACACATCCCGGCTGGGTAGGCGCCCACGCCTACTGGCTGGGCGCGCAGTGGTGGCATCCGTTGGCCGTCGTGGGCGCGCTGGCGCTGAGTGTCACCCTGGTGGCCGTCGCGAAACCGTCAAAACCGTTGCGGCGCAGACACAATCGTTCCCGTTAGGTTATTTCAGAGCACTGATCCCGTTGTAGAGCACCATCAAACCGATCAGGACCAGCACAGCGGCGAGCATCGCCGCGTGGTTCTGCTGCATCCATTCCTTGAGGCGGTTCAGCGGCTCATCCAGACGGTCGCCGGCGGCGGCATAACCCAGAATGGGGATCGCGACCGTCGAACCCGACAGCACGATGAACACCGCGGCGAAAAACCATTTCCCTCCGACACCAAGCCCGCTGGTGCCGATGGCCAGCCCGCCTGCCAGGCACAGGAGTGACACCTCGAGCCGGACCACCGTGAGCACCAGCGCCGTGATGCCGGCCCGCTTCGGGGTGATGGTGTCGAACGTCCGCATCCACCGCGGTGCCTCGCCGTGACCGTGACGGGTCAGCCAGCGGTAGATGCCGAACAGGATCAGCGCCGAACCCAGGACCACGCGCAGCCAGGACGCCCACGACGGGGGCGACTTGTGCAGTCCGGCGAATAAGCCGGATCCGGCCACGAAGATCGCAGTCAATGCGGTCAGCCCCAGCATCCAGCCACCGAGAAACGCCAAGCTGGTCGGCCGTGGCCGCGGCGAGTGCAAGACCAGCACCGCCGGGATGATCGTCAACGGAGAAACTGCGATGACCAGAGCCAGCGGAATGAGGGTGGCCAGCAGGGAGCCCCAATTTCCTGTCACGGGCAGCAATCTTCGCATTGAACGCCCGTGATCACCCGTCAAACGGGGTGCGGGCGCGTGATCGGGTCTTCCTTGCGGGCTTTGACCGGTGCCGAGCTCGGCGGGAGGGTGAGCAGGTTGCCCCGCAGGCTGCCGCGCGCGGTGCGTACGGTGACCAGGATCCAGGTCAGCAGCAGGCCCAGGTAGGCGACGGCGGCCGCGACCTTGAACGCCGGAAGGTGGGTGTGCGCGGCGAGCTGGGACGTGCCGGTGACGAAGGTACCCACCGGAAAAGTCAGGCTCCACCACGTCAGGGCGAAGGGCATCCCGCGCCGCAGGGTGCGCACCGTCAGCGAGGTGGCCAGCGCGATCCACAGCACCGCGAACCCCCACACCGGCACCCCGAAGATGACGGCGAAGTCGTTCATGGCCGCCGCGAGTTGATGATCGACCGCACCGGTCGACGCGGCCGTCGCCAGAAGCCCTGCGGCAGTGATGGATTGACCTAGCGGCCCGAGCACGATCCACAGCGTGGGCACCCGCGCAGAGCCGGATGTGCCGTACAGCACCAGCCTGCTCCAGATCATTGCAATGATGTTCAGCGATGCGATCAGGGACAGGCCGAACATCGCGTAGCAGCCGTAGAGCATGGTTTCGCGGCCGGTGCCCGGCGGCATGTGTGGCAGCAGCAGTGCGCCCGTCGCGGCCGACACCATCGGCGGCACCACCGGCATCAGCCAGCCGCCGAACGCGGCGTCCGGTTCGACGTGCAGCTGGGTGAACATCAGGAACGGGATGCTGACGGCGGTGAATAACCCGCCGGCCGTACCCGCCGTCCACAGCACCCAGTCGAGGTCGACGGCCACCCGCCGGCCGATCAGGTCCCCACCCACCAGCACCGCGCCGGCTCCGACGGTCATCAACGCCATGGGCGCCGCGCCATAGAAGTGGGCCATCTGCGGATTGCGGGCATGGGTGCGGGCCACCGTCGGGTTACGCAGCCAATGGCCACCGACCAGAACGATCAGCACCGCCAGCAGGGCGGCGGCGAGCACCCAGACACCGGTGGTGAACCCGCGCAGGCCGGGTACATGGACGGGCAGCGTGGCCCCGGCGATGGCGACGATCCCGGTGCCCATCACCGAGGCGAACCAGTTGGGCCCGATGTTGCCCAGGACCTCGACGCGCGTGTGCGATTCGCTCGGGGCCGACGGCGCGTCGTCGGGGGTGGGCATGGCCATAGCTGAGCAACCTACTGCCGGTGATCACGCGGCGGTGCGATTGGGCGGAACATGTCGCGTGAACGTTTCTGAGGGCGGCACCGGGAATTGCGGTCGCCTACACTGCCGTGCGTGCATCCCTGGCGAAACCTCGCGATTCGATGACAAGGTCGCTGGTGATCGGCATGTCCGCACTGCTGGTGGTGGTCGCCCTGGCCATGCCGATCAAGCAACGGTGCGGGGCCCCGGGCCGCTCCTGCGCCACCGCGGTGGACGCTAATGGCGACGTACACTATTACTACGAAGTGGAGCCATTCGGCGTATTCCTTATAGAAAGTGTGATTGGTTCGAATATCCCGTTGTATTACACGTCCGGCGAGGAGATCGAGAGGGTCCGCTGAATGGCAGGACATGCGCGCATCGCGGCACTGGTGGTGTCGGCAATGCTGATCGGCGGTGCCATCGCATCGGTGCCGGTCACCGATATCGCGCTCGTCACCGCGCAGGAAAACTTCTGCGGAACCAGCTACCTGTGCCCCGCCGATCCCGCACCCGACGGCGGTGACCAGGCCACCGCCGAACGCCGGATCACCGACGGCTATGTCGCCAAGCAGGCGGGTTGCACCCCGGACCTACCGGCCAATCCGCAGTCGGTCACGTGGGACCCGCCCGGCTTCACCCCCAACACCGGGGGGTCGGGAAATATCACCGACTCAAATCCTCAGCTCGGCGGCCACTTCGTCGCCGACTACGTCAACGGCCGCTGGCACATCGACTACCAGTACTGCTGATCCATCAGCCGCGGCACTGCTGCGCCGCGAAGCGCACCGTCGTGGTCGACGGAGTGTTGAACTGTGCCTCGAGCGTCAGGTCGGGCCGAACCGGTTGGTCGTCGATACCGAGGCGGGTGAGGTCGAGCAGAACCTGGATCGTGTCCGGCGCCACCCGGCGGGCATTGGTGTCCCGGTCCGGCCGCATCCGTGGGTCGGTCCCCGCAGCGGCGAGGGTGCTGGTGACGGCCAGGTCGTCGGTGTCCTGCTCGGGACCTAGTTCGGCGAACTTCTTCCCGTTGTTCGCGACGCTGAAGGTCAGGACGTAGCCGACGAACCTGGTCGAGGGGGCTCCTGTGGGCGACGGCGGCAGCGGTTTGGCGAAGTGGATCGTCAGCTGCAGCACGCTGCTGCGGGGGTGCTTCACCTCGACTCCGGACACCGTGATTCCGTCGGGCGGTTTCGGCCCCTCTTTGGTCTGGCAGTTCAGCCGGCTCGGCAGACCGGCCCAGTCGTCGCGCGGCGGGTCGGACCACAGGGCCCAACCGATGCCAACCAGCGCCACCACCAACACAATCGGCAACGCCACCCGAACCGGGCCGGGCAGGACGCCCCAGCTTCGGTGCGGCCCGGACGGTTGCTTCGGCCGCCGGTGCGTCGTCCAGCGCTCACCGTCCCAATAGCGCTGACCCTGCGAACCGTCGGGATCGACGTACCAGCCTGCCGGCGGTGCAGTCGGCACGGTCAAGCTCCATTCGATCGTGGACGTCAGAAATCGGCGAACCGCAGCGGGCAGCTATGGCGGTGAATCCAGCACTTCCGGCGGCGGGTCAAGCATCTTCACTTGGTCACCTCGCCACTGGAATCCGACTGTGGTCAGGACCCCGTCGGTGCAGGTAGAGCAGCTCTGCTGGGTGCGATAGGTGAGCACGACGGTGTCGTTGGTGGACGCCGGGCCCTCCAGCTCGGTGAACGGGTAAGCCCGGGGGGTGGCGGTCCCGACGAAGGCACCCCGATGAAACATCAGGGCGAGGTCGGGCGAACTGCTGGTTCCGTCCTGCACCGTCACCACGATCGCGGACAGGTCTGCGCACGCGTTGTAATTGCTGGCCGAGGCATTGCGATCCCATGGCTTGCCGGTCTTGCGATCCGGTGGAACCTGCCCCAGCGCCGTGGCCAGCGCCGCGGGTTCGTCCGGGCCGCAGCCGGTCGGGGTGCCGGCCCCGGTGGTCGTGGGCGCCGGGGTCGAGGAGGGCGCCGGTCTGGCCGCGCCGGGGTCCCGATCGCCACTTCCGAACACGAACACCGCCAGGGCGCCCAGGCACACCAGCACCACCCCCGCGGCGACCAGCCAGACGGTGCGACGCGGCGCAGGCTTGGTGGCGTCCAGGCCCTCGGACGGGTCGTACACCGGTGGCGGCCAGTCCGGGTCGACCTCCTCAGCAACCATCGGTGACCAGACCCCTCCGATCAGATCGTCCGTAAACAGCTCTTCGCGCCCGCCGAGCTTGGCGGATTGTAGCCTAAAATGGCTGGTAGCGACATTTTAAAGACGCCGGCGCGGGCGGCGTGTCCAGGTGAATCTGCCCACATCAGCAACTTTTTGTTGGGGGGTTCGCAGCAAGCTACCGCATACTAGACGGCATGCGCCGAACGACCTCACCGCAAACCGCCGGGCCGATGCCGGCCGGTGAGTCGGTGTCTGGCCGGGGCCGCTAGTGGGGCGTTCCGGCGGCGCACACCGCCTGCAGAAGAATCAACGTGCCGCAAAGACGCCGTCGAAGACCCGAAAGCGGCTGTCGCGGGGTTTCATGACGTTGGTCTCGGCGGTGGCGCTCGGCATGACCGGAGCGGGCTACTACGTGGCGCACGGCGCACTCGGTGGCATCACCATTTCCCAGGCCCTGACGGCCGAAGACCCACGGTCCACCGGCAACACGATGAACATCCTGCTGATCGGGCTGGACTCCCGCAGAGACCAGGAGGGCAACGACCTGCCCTGGTCGATCCTGAAGCACCTGCACGCCGGCGACTCCGACCAGGGCGGGTACAACACCAACACCCTGATCGTCGTGCACGTCGGCGCCGACGGAAAGGTCGTCGCGTTCTCCATTCCCCGCGATGACTGGGTGCCGTTCAACGGCGTTCCGGGCTACAACCACATCAAGATCAAGGAGGCGTACGGGCTCACCAAGCAGTACGTCGCCAACCAGCTGGCCAACCAGGGAGTGAGCTCCCAGCACGAGCTCGAGACACGAGGCCGCGAAGCGGGGCGGGCGGCCACCCTGCGGGCGGTACGCAGCCTGACCGGGGTTCCCATCGATTACTTCGCCGAGGTCAACCTCGCCGGTTTCTACGACCTGGCCCAGACGCTGGGCGGCGTCGAGGTGTGTCTGAACCACCCCGTGTACGACTCATATTCCGGTGCCGACTTCCCGGCCGGCCGCCAGCGACTGGACGCCTCGCAGGCGCTCGCGTTCGTCCGGCAACGGCACGGTCTGGAGAACGGCGACCTGGACCGGACCCACCGGCAGCAGGCTTTCCTGTCCTCGGTCATGCACGAACTGCAAGACACCGGCACCTTCACCAACTTCGACCGGCTCAACAGCCTGATGGCGGTCGCGCGCAAGGACGTGGTGCTGTCGTCGGGCTGGGACGAGGCGCTGTTCCGCCGGATGGGCGATCTGGCGGGCGGGAACGTCGAGTTCCGGACGCTGCCCGTGGTGCGCTACGACAACATCGACGGCCAGGACGTCAACATCGTCGACCAGGCGGCGATCAAGGCCGAAGTCGCGGCGGCGTTCGGGACGGCGTCGCCGTCGGCCGCGCCGGGCACGACCAGCGCCAAGCCCAATCCGTCGACCATCGTCGATGTCGTGAATGCCGGCAGCATCAGCGGGATGGCGACGCAGGTGTCCAGCGCGCTGAAGAAGCGCGGCTACACCGCCGGGCAGGTCCGCGACCGCGAATCCGGCGACCCGGCGACGACCACGATCCAGTACGGCGCGGGCACGGAAACCGACGCGCAGAACCTGGCCACCCTGCTCGGCGTCGACGCCCCCAAGAAACCGGATTCTTCGATCGCACCCGGGCATATCCGGGTGACCGTGGACACGAACTTCTCGCTGCCGGCCGCCGACGAGATGTCGGATGCGACGAGCAGCACGACGACGACCACCACCACCACCACGACGAAGCCGAGCAGCACCGGCTACTACTACAACGGCACCTTCACCAACTACCCGACGCCCGATCAGGGAAAGCCGATCGACGGCGGCGGGGTGCCGTGCGTGAACTAGTTCGCCCGAGCAGACGCAAAAGCGCCCGATTTCCGCAGGAAAAGGGCGCTTTTGCGTCTGCTCAGCAGTTAGGCGTGCGTGCCGCCGTCGATGCGGATCTCGGTCCCGGTGATGAACCGGCCGTCCTCCGACACCAGCATGGCGATGACGCCGGCGATCACCGACGGGTCCGCCATACCCGCGCCGCTGGATTTCTCCGTGGTGGGCAGGATCGGCATCAGCCGGCTGAACAGCGACCAGTTGGCGTCTTTCGGGATGTAACCGCCGGTGGCATCGGTGATACCGGACTTGATGCTGCCGGGCGCCACACAGACCGCGCGGAGTCCGGCCGTGGCGTATTCCAGTGCCAGTGAGTGAGTGAACGCCTGGACGCCGCCCTTGCTGGCGGCGTAGGCCGCCATGTACGGGTGCGCGAAGCTCGCCGAGGTGGAGCTGAAGTTGACGACGGTGCTGCGCGGGTTGTCCAGGAGCGCCGGTAACGCCTCGCGGACCATCAGGAACGTGCCGGTCAGGTTGACGGTGACGATGCTGTTCCACAGTTCGAGGCTGGTCTGGTGGGTGTGCGCGGCGCGCAGGATGCCGGCGGCGTTGACCAGTGAGTCCAGCCCCCCGAGGGTGTCGATGGCGCTGCGCACCCCGGCGGTGACCGACCGCTCGTCGGCGACGTCGATCACGCTGGTGGTGAACCGCTCGGCCGACTCCGCCGCCCGGTCCCGCGTGGTGACCAGGCCGTCCACCGCGATGTCGGCGCCCACCACCGTGGCCCCCTCGTCGAGCAGGCGCAGCGCGGTGGCCTGCCCGATGCCCGACCCGGCTCCGGTCACCAGGATCCGCTGACCGTCCAGTCGTTTCATGCCGGGAAGCGTAACGCGCCTTGGGGACCTCAGTTCACGGTCGCCGAGAACGAGTCGACACCCAGGCCGACGCCGCCGCTCCATGGCTCGAAGCCGGCCTGGATGCTTGTCAGGTACCACGAGTCGGTGATCGACTCCATCGTGGCGGTGTGGTCGATGAAGTCCATCGCGTCGAAGGTCCACACCTCGATGGGCTGGGTGGCGACGTAGGACATCACATTGTTCTGCCCGTTGCTGCCGTCCCAGACCACGAAGGTCTTGCCGTTGATCGTGGTGTTGCCCACCGGCGATCCGACCGGCTGGATGGGGCCCTGGTGGTTGAACCAGATCATGATCTCCTGATCGTTGACCCCGGTGGTGGTGTAGGTGGAGTCCAGCCAGATGTCGTAGGAGGCGTTCCAGGTACCGGTAGGCACGTAGTTGTAGTCGATGCTGGTGGTCGCGCTGTTGATCTGCCCGAGCTGGATGGGCAGGTTGGTGCCCGTCGACGCGTTTCCGTAGTGCACTCCCGCGTACACCGAGGGATAGCCCAGCGGGGCGCCGTTGGTGGGGGCGGACCCGTTCTCGGTGGTGATGGTGAACCCGGTCTGGCTGACCGTGATGGCCTGGCCGCCCGGGTTGTTCCAAGCGTTGTTCTGCACCACGTAGCCGCCGGTGATCGTCGTCGATCCGTACTGGGTGGAGATGACGGTTCCACCGGTCGGGAGCGTCGGAGGAGTCGTGGGAGTGGTCGGCGTCGTGGGGGTGGTCGGCGTCGTGGTGCCCGGGGTGCCGGTGATCAGCGGGTTGGTCGGCGGCGAATAGGTGCCGGTCTGGGCGGCCTGGAAACCGACCTCGACGGAGGTCCCGGGCGCGATCGTCGCGTTGTAGCTCGCCGGGGTCACGGTGTACTGCTGCGTTGTAGTCGGGGCGAGTTGGCCGCCCCAGGCGCTGGATACCGACGAGCCGGTGGGCATGGTGAATTGCAGCTGCCAATTGCTTATCGGCGTAGCGCTGGAATTGGTGATCGTGTACTTCCCGATGAAACCGCCGTCCCATTGCGATGCCGTTGTGTACGTCGCGGACAACCCGCTCGGGGTGGTGGGTGTCGTCGGTGTCGTGGGCGTCGTGGGCGTCGTGGGCGTCGTGGGCGTCGTGGGCTCCGTCGGGGTGG
>NZ_LKTM01000370.1 GCF_001417955.2 Mycobacterium gordonae
GTCAGGCGGCCTCGGTGGTCACGGCGGCGACGGAGGTCATGGCGGCGTGGGCGGAGGCACCGGCGGTCAGGCCGGCCACGCAGGTGCCGCGGGTGAGGGCGGCAGCGGCGGCGCCTCCGGAGTCGGCGGCAGCGGCGGTGAGGGCGGCGCCAGTGGCGTCCTCGGCGGTGGCCCCGGGGTCAGCGGCGCCGTTGGCGGAACGGGCGCTGTAGGTGCCGACGGTCCCGGTGGCACACCCGGCTAGACCGCTCGCCGGCCGGTAGGTTGGCGCAATGAGCGTTCCGGGCCGCAACAAAGTCGACGCCAGCCTGCTCACCGGCGTTTCGGAGACGGCTCTGCTCACACTCAGGGGCCGGGCTTTCCAGGCCGCCCACCCGGACGCGATCATCGACGACCCGGTGGCCGTCAAGCTCGTCGAATCCATCGACTTCGATTTCGACAAGTTCGGCCGGCGCAAGGGCCAGGAGATGGCGTTGCGGTCGCTGGCCGTCGACAGATGCGCGCTCGCCTACCTCGCCGCGCACCCCAGGGCCACCGTCGTCGCCCTCGCCGAGGGCTTCCAGACCAGCTTCTGGCGGCTGGACGGCGCCCTGCCCGATGCTCAATTCCGTTGGGTGTCAATCGATCTACCGCCGGTGATCGAGCTGCGCCGGCGGCTGCTGCCACACTCGCCGCGAATCACCGAAATCGCGCAGTCCGCACTCGACTACAGCTGGATGGACCAGATCGACACCGCCGATGGGGTGTTCATCACCGCCGAGGGGCTGTTGATGTACCTGCAACCGGTCGAGGCCATGGGTTTGATCACGCAGTGCGCCAAGCGTTTTGCCGGTGGGCAGATGTTCTTCGACGTGCCGCCGACCATCGTCAAGAAGGTAGCGAAGAAGGGCATGCGCTCGTCCAAGCACTATCGGGTGCCGCCGATGCCGTTCAGCCTGTCACCACGCCAACTGGCGGATCTAGTGAACACTGTTCCCGGCATCCGCGCGGTGCACGATGTGCCGATACCCGCCGGGCGCGGCTGGTTCTTCGGGCGCGCCTACCCGGCGCTCTGGGAGTTCCCGCCACTCAAGCAATTCCGCGGCGCCTACACCTTGCTCGAATTCGGCTGAGGCTCAGCGGGTTTCCCGCGTCACCACCAGCTCCTGGTTGCCGGTGGCCCAAGCCTGCTGAAAGACGTCGAGCGGCACCACCTCGTCGGCGCGGGTCCCGCTGTCATTGAGGTGCACCATGCCGTTGACCAGGTCGACACCGGTCACGACGACGGCGTGGTCACTCATCGGGTTGCCGCGGTTGTCCCTGGTCTGGATGGGCAGGCCCCAGATCATCTCGGCGTTCACCCCCGCGATCACCTTGTGGCCGTCGGCCAGGTAGTGCTCGAGTGCCTCCATGCCGGAGTCCAGCCCGGTCATCGGGGCCTCGTCCTGGCTGGTGGCCACCCCGTAGATGCCGTACTGCGCCAGCAGCACCGGAATGTCACCTGGGTCGGTGCCGTTGCCCGCGCTGTACATCGGACCCCGGTGCACGCGACTGCTCAGCCGCTGGGCCACCGCGACGATCTCCTCCTCGGACGGCTGGCGACCGGTCAGCTCGCCGATCACGTCGGCGGCGGCCATCAGGGCGCAGTCGTCGAAGGACTGCTTGCGCCAGTACTGGGCGGCCGCGGAGGGGTTGCCGTACATCCGAGGCGCCTCACTGCGCGGCGAGGAAGCGGCGGCGTGGGCCAGGCCGGTCGCCAGGCCCAGGGTCACCGCCACGCCGGCGATGGCCAGGGTGACCCTGGCGACGGAGCCGCGGACGTTCTCGATGATGCGCATGAGAGAAGGCTCGGACGCCGTCCTGTTGAGAAGCTCTGCAGATTCTTGGGGCCGGCCCTCCGATAGGTGGAGCGGATTTCATCCTTCGAATCAGCTACCGGACCGAGGGACTTGCGGCGGGCCCGGGACAGCGGGCATCCGCGGCTGAACTGCGGCGCGATACCGCCAGGAACGCACCAAGGATCCTTTTAGAATCCTCCAAGGCCGCACCCGGAAGCTGTCGCGGTGCCTCAAACACTCGTCCGTCCCGACAGCGCGGTCCTGCAGCTGCGGCTCGACCGGCCCGTTCTGCTGCGCCCGATCCCGTTCCAGGCGATCTGCGGGCAGCACCTGCTGCCGTTCTACGGGGTCGTTCACATCGGCTACCTGCGCGGGGACCAGCGGTTGAGCCAGGCTGAGCTCACCCGGGTCGTCGACGCCTGCGCGATCGGCGTGCAACTGCAGGACAAGATGACGACCCGCATCGGCCTGTGGCTGCATCACCAGTTCGCCCCGCGCGGCCTCGGAGTGCTGGTGGAAGGCGGGTACGCCTGCACCCCGGTGCGCGAAGGCGCCGCCCTTGCCGGACCCACCACCACCATGGCCTTCTACGGCTCGATGCGTGACAACGCCGACCAACAACGCGAATTCATCACCCTCGCCACCAGAAAGAAGATCAATCACCATGCCTGAGATCGCCTTCGCCGGCCCTGCCCAGACCGCCACCATGCACCGCGATGACGCGCCCGTGGGACGCACGGCGCGGTTTCACCTGCGCAAGCGGTTCGGTGGCCTGAACTGCTGCCGCCGGTCCTGGTCCGACAACGGCAAGCGCCTGTTCCTGCACGGCTACTCACTCAGCTTCGAGATCGAGTTCGCCTGTGACGAGACCGAACCCGGCGATCAGGTGCTCAGCTCCGATTGCCTCGACGAGATCCGCGCCGCGCTTGCGGCTCAGTTCGGGCACACCACGCTGATCGCCACCAACGACCCGCAACGCGACCTGTTCGAACTGCTTGCCGAACGTGACCTGGTCGACATGCGGATCGTGGACAGCACCGGCCTGGAGGCCTCCGGCGCCTGGGTGTTCGAGACGGTGGAACACATCGTCGCCCAGGCGACGGGTGGCCGGGCCTGGGTGTCGCGAATCGACGCGCAGGAGAGCGGCAGCCGGGTCTTCACGCTCACCGCGTTGCCGGTGAAGGATTGGGTGTGAAAGCGCCTTTCGCGCTGCTTGTGGTCACCGGCCTGATCTGCGCCGGCTGCGGAACGGCCACGGCCGCACCCGATCTCGATGCCTTCCTGACAAACCTGCCGGCCACTCTCAGCGCTGCCGGGTCCCTGGATCAGCTACGCACCGCGCTCGACACGGCCCCGCCGGAGGTCTCGCAGGGCCCCGGCACCACGTTGCGGTTTCCGGGCCGGGACGCGCAGTGGTTGGTCACCGCCTGGCACCTCGACCGCGTCTACGCGGTCGCCACCGATCCACACCAGGAGAACTGGCAGTTGCTGCGGTACGGGCAGGACGTGCCCGACCCGAACGGCACGCGTATCGCGTTGATACCGATCACTTTCGGCTCCTGGACCGTCCGTCCGCGATTGGCCGGGCGGCCGGCCGGGCCGCTGCCGGATGTGGTGGCGGGTGCGTCCCCGGCGTACGACATCTCGGCCCACTCCGCACAGGTCGTCGGAATCGACATCGACATGTAACCCCTCGACAGTGCAGGATGCGACCGTGAGCGCCTCTGTCGTCGGCTGTGTGGGCACCCTGATCGTGCCGACGCGCGGCGCCGAGGGCGCCGGCGAGGTATTGCTGAACGTGCGCGGCACCAAAGAGACATTCCTCGCCCGCTCCGACGAACCACTACCGAAGGGCACCCAGGTGCTCGTCGTGCAGGCCCACGGGCCACGAACCGTCGTCGTCGAGCCCTGGCACGACCCGACTTTCACCTGAATATCCAAAACGCAAGGAGTACAACGATGCTCGGATACCGAGTGCCCGCGCCGGACGAGGCGATGCTCATTTCGGGCGGTAAAGCCAAGGGCAATGTCCCGTTCCGGGTGGTGACCGGCCACGGCGCCTTCGTCGTCCCGTTCTTCCGCAAGGCCGCCTTCTTGACGCTGGCGATGTGCGAGGCCGAGGTGGCCGAGAAGTGCGTCACCCAGCAGGGCATCACCCTCAACGTCCGGGCCGTCATCGCGTTCAAGGTGGGCAACGACCCGGAAAGCATCATCGCCGCCGCGCAACGATTCCTGTCCGAACAGGACCAGATGTCGGTCCTGACAGGCCGGATCTTCGCCGGGCACCTGCGCTCGATCATCGGCTCGATGACCGTCGAGCAGATCATCCGGGAACGCCAGAAGCTGGCCACCGAGGTGCTCGACGGCTCCAAGGAGGAGATGGCCCGCATCGGCCTGAACGTCGACGCGCTGCAGATTCAGTCCATCGACGACGACGGGCTGGGCTACATCAAGGCGATGTCGGCCCCGCACAACGCCGCCGTGCAGCAGCAGGCCCAGATCGCCCAGGCGCAGGCCAACCAGAAGGCCGCCGAGGCCGAACAGGAGTCGCAGCGCAAACAGGCCGAGTTCGCCCGCGAGACCGCCATCGTGAAGGCCCAGTACAAGGCCGAGGTGGACAAGGCACAGGCGGAGGCGGCTCAGGCCGGCCCGCTGGCAGAGGCCGAGGCCCAGCGGGAAGTGCTGGCCATGCGCACCGAACTGGCCCAGCGGGCGGCCGAACTGCGCCAGCAGGAGTTGGTCGCCGAGGTGGTCAAGCCCGCCGAGGCCGAAGCCGAGCGGGTGCGCATTCTGGCCGTGGCCGACGCCGAGAAGATGAAGATCCAGGCCGAGGCCGCCGCCTCGCACAACCGGGTGGCGCTGGACCGGATGATCATCGACCAGCTACCCGAGATCGTCGACAAGGCGGCGCGCGGGCTGGCCGGCTCGAATCTGACCGTCCTCAACGGCGCCGAAGGGATCAGTCAGGTGACCAGTGGCCTGGTGTCACAGGGTCTGGCTATCTTCGACGCCGTACGCAACGGGCTCTCGCAGTACGACGAAGACGAGGGCGCGCCGGCGTGATACGCGCCGGTAAACGCCTGAGGGATATCAGTGACGGCCGGCCTTTTGTGGTGTATCACTGAAACGCCCGATAGGTGCTCGGCGAAAGGGGTGGTCGTGAGCGAAGAAGCCCAGTCCACAGATCTGGCAGCGGCAGCGCGCGACAACCTCGCCGCCGAACTGGCCCGGCTCAAGCAGCGGCACGACCGCCTCGAAATCGAGGTCAAGAACGACCGCGGCATGGTCGGTGATCACGGAGACGCCGCCGAGGCGATCCAGCGGGCCGACGAGCTGGCGGTGCTCGCCGAGCGGATCAACGAGCTGGACCGGCGGTTGAAGTCCGGGCCGCCGAGCTCGGAGGACTCCGACACGCTGCCCGGAGGTACCGAGGTCACGCTGCGCTTCGCCGACGGCGAGGTGGTCACCATGTACGTGATCTCGATCGTCGAGGAAACGCCGGTCGGTCACGAAGGCGAGACGTTGACCGCCCGCAGCCCGTTAGGTCAGGCGCTGGCCGGCCATCAAGCGGGTGACACGGTGACGTACTCCACGCCGCAGGGCCCCAGCCAGGTCGAGCTGCTCTCGGTGAAGCTGCCCACCTAGACTCCCAGTCGATGATCCCGCCGCCGGAGCCAGATGCCGAACACCCGGAACAACACCAGCATCTGCATCTGACGACCCAGGCGTTGCGCTTCATCATCACCGGTTCTTTCTCGGCGGTCGTCGACTTCGGGCTCTATCTGATCCTGTACAAGGGGCTCGGCGTCCAGGTCGACCTGGCCAAAGCCACCAGCTTCATCGTCGGCACCATCACCGCCTACCTGATCAACCGGCGCTGGACGTTCCAGGCGTCGCCGAGCACCGCGCGGTTCATCGGGGTCATGGCGCTGTATGCGATCACCTTCGCGGTGCAGGTCGGTCTCAACCATCTGTGCCTGGAACTGCTGCACTACCGGGGCTGGGCCGTGCCGGTCGCGTTCGTGGTGGCCCAGGGCACCGCGACGGTGATCAATTTCATCGTGCAGCGCACCGTGATCTTCCGCATCCGCTGACCCTTGCCGGGGGCGCGGTACCCTCTTTGACGATGTCGAGCAGCGAATTGGCCACAACACCGACCCGGCTGACCGGGTGGGGACGAACGGCACCCTCGGTGGCGGAGGTGCTGCGTACCCCCGATGTCGAGGTGATCGCCAGGGCGGTGGTCCGCGCAGGCGAGTCAGACGGCCGGGGCGTGATCGCCCGCGGGCTGGGCCGGTCCTACGGGGACAACGCGCAGAACGGCGGCGGCCTGGTGATCGACATGTCCGCGCTCAACAAGATCCACTCGCTGAACGCCGAAACCAAGCTCGCCGACGTCGACGGCGGCGTCAACCTCGACCAGCTGATGAAGGCGGCGCTGCCGCTGGGACTGTGGGTGCCGGTGCTGCCGGGCACCCGCCAGGTCACCATCGGCGGCGCGATCGGGTGTGACATCCACGGCAAGAACCACCACAGCGCCGGCAGCTTCGGCAACCACGTCCGGTCCATGGACCTGCTGCTGGCCGACGGCGAGATCCGGCGGGTGACGCCGGACGGCGACGAAGCCGAGTTGTTCTGGGCCACCGTCGGCGGCAACGGGCTGACCGGGATCATCCTGCGCGCCACCATCGAGATGACCCCCACCGAGACGGCCTACTTCATCGCCGACGGCGACGTCACCGCCACCCTCGACGAAACGATCGCACTGCACAGCGACGGCAGCGAGAACAACTACACCTACTCCAGCGCCTGGTTCGACGCGATCAGCGCGCCACCCAAACTGGGCCGCGCGGCGGTTTCCCGCGGCTCGCTGGCCACCCTGGACCAGCTGCCTGAGAAGCTGCGCCGCAATCCGCTGAAATTCGATGCGCCGCAACTGTTCACGTTCCCCGACATCTTCCCCAACGGGCTGGCCAACAAATACACGTTCGGGCCGATCGGCGAATTGTGGTACCGCAAATCCGGCACCTACCGGAACAAGATCCAGAATCTGACGCAGTTCTACCACCCGCTGGACATGTTCGGGGAGTGGAATCGCGGCTACGGTCAGGCGGGCTTCCTGCAGTACCAGTTCGTGGTTCCCACCGAAGCCGTCGACGAGTTCAAGCGGATCATCCGCGACATCCAGGCCAGCGGGCACTACTCGTTCCTCAACGTGTTCAAGCTGTTCGGCCCGGGCAACCAGGCCCCGCTGAGCTTCCCGATTCCGGGCTGGAACATCTGCGTCGACTTCCCGATCAAGGCCGGCCTCAACGAGTTCGTCAGCGAACTGGACCGGCGGGTACTGCAATTCGGCGGCCGGCTCTACACCGCCAAAGACTCGCGGGTGAGCGCCGAGAATTTCCACGCCATGTACCCGCGGATCGACGAGTGGATCGCGGTGCGCCGCAAGGTCGATCCCACCGGAGTTTTCGTCTCCGACATGGCCCGACGTTTGGAGTTGCTGTAAATGGTGCTCGACGCAGTAGGTAACCCTCAGTCGATCCTGCTCCTCGGAGGCACCTCTGAGATCGGCCTGGCCATCTGTGAGCGGTACCTGCAGAATGCCAAGGCGCGAATCGTGTTGGCAGCCATGCCCGAAGACCCGGGTCGCGACGCCGCGGTGGCTCAGATGAAGGCCGCCGGCGCGCGGTCGGTGGAGCTCGTCGACTTCGACGCCCTGGAGCCCGAAACCCACCCGAAGGTGATCGACGAATGCTTCAACAACGGCGACATAGACGTGGCCATCGTCGCGTTCGGGTTGCTGGGTGACGCCGAGGAGCTCTGGCAGAACCAGCGCAAGGCGGTGCAGATCGCCGAGATCAACTACACCGCAGCGGTATCGGTGGGTGTGCTGCTGGCCGAGAAGATGCGTGCCCAGGGCTTCGGCCAGATCATCGCGATGAGCACGGTGGCCGGTGAGCGGGTGCGCCGATCCAACTTTGTCTACGGGTCCACCAAGGCCGGACTCGACGGCTTCTACCTGGGCCTGTCAGAGGCGTTGCGCGAGTACGGGGTTCGGGTGCTGGTGATCCGGCCGGGGCAGGTGCGAACCAGGATGAGCGCCCACGTCAAGGAAGCACCACTGACCGTCGACAAGGAGTACGTCGCGAACCTGGCGGTGAACGCGTCGGCAAAAGGTAAGGAATTGGTTTGGGCGCCAACAGCATTCCGTTACGTGATGATGGTGTTGCGTCACATCCCGCGGAGCATCTTCCGCAAGCTGCCCATCTGAGCATGCGCAACGCGCTGGCCACCCTGGGCCAGATGACGCTGGCGACGGTGGTGGCCGTCGTGGTGTCGGTCGTCTCGCTCGCGGCGATCGCCCAGGTGCAGTGGCCCGCCTTCCCGTCGTCGAATCAACTGCACGCGCTGACCACGGTCGGCCAGGTGAGCTGCCTGGCCGGGCTGCTCGCCGTCGGCTGGGTGTGGCGGCTCGGACGCTTCCGGCGCCTGGCCCAGCTGGCCGGGCTGGTGTTCGTCTCCGCGTTCACCGTCGTCACGCTGGGCATGCCGCTGGGCGCCACCAAGCTGTACCTGTTCGGCATCTCAATAGACCAGCAGTTCCGCACCGAGTACCTGACCAGGCTCACCGACAGCCCGGCGCTGCACGACATGACCTACATCGGGTTGCCGCCGCTGTACCCGCCGGGCTGGTTCTGGATCGGCGGGCGCGCGGCCGCGCTCACCGGGACGCCGGCGTGGGAGATGTTCAAGCCGTGGGCGATCACGTCGATCACCATCGCGGTCGCCGTCGCGCTGGTGCTGTGGTCGCGGATGGTCCGCTTCGAGTACGCGCTGCTGCTGACGATCGCGACCGCGGCCGTGACGCTGGCCTACAGCTCGCCGGAGCCCTACGCCGCGATGATCACCGTGCTGCTGCCGCCCATGTTCGTGCTGACCTGGTCGGGCCTGCGCGCCGCCGGGCGCTCGCCTGACGCCGGCACCGCCCTTGCCGAGCGTGAAGCTGGCCGCACAGTCGGCACCGAGCGTGCAGCCAGCCTCACGCTCGGCGAGGACCGGGGCACGCGCGCGGGGTGGGCGGCTGTCGTCGGCGCCGGCGTCTTCCTGGGGTTCGCCGCCACCTGGTACACCCTGCTGGTCGCCTACAGCGCCTTCACGGTGACGCTGATGGCGCTCGGTCTCGCCGTGTCACGCTGGCGTTCCGGCGGCATCAGAGCCGCCCTCGACCCGCTGCGCCGGCTGGTGGTCATCGGCGTGATCGCGGCAGCGATCGCGTCCATCACCTGGCTGCCTTACCTGCTGCGCACGTTGAGTTCCCCGACCAGCAACAGCGGCAGCGCCTTCCACTACCTGCCCGCCGACGGCGCCGAGCTCACCTTCCCCATGCTGCAGTTCTCGTTGCTGGGCGCGGGCTGCATGCTGGGCACGCTGTGGCTGGTGGTCCGGGCACGGTCGTCGGTGCGCGCCGGCGGCCTGGCGATCGGTGTGCTCGCGGTCTACGCCTGGTCGCTGCTGTCGATGCTGACCACCCTGGCGCGCACCACGCTGCTGTCGTTCCGCTTACAGCCGACCCTGAGCGTGCTCCTTATCGCGGCCGGGGTGTTCGGGTTCGTCGAGGCGGCTCAGGCCCTGGCCGCACGCAGCCGGGCAGTGCTGCCGGTGGCGGCGGCACTGGGTCTGGCCGCGGCGATCGCCTTCAGCCAGGACATTCCCGACGTGCTGCGACCGGACCTGACGATCGCCTACACCGACACCGACGGCGACGGACAGCGGGGTGACCGGCGACCGCCCAGCTCGGAGAAGTACTACCCGGCCGTGGACGCCGCCATCCGGAAGGTCACCGGCAGGCCGCGCGATCAGACCGTGGTGATGACGGCCGACTACAGCTTCCTGTCGTTCTACCCCTACTGGGGCTTCCAGGGGCTGACGTCGCACTATGCCAATCCGCTGGCCCAGTTCGACAAACGCGCCGCGCAGATCGAGAGCTGGTCGAAGCTGAAGACCGCCGACGAGTTCATCCAGGCGCTGGACAAGCTGCCGTGGCCACCGCCGACCGTCTTCGTCATGCGGCGCGGAGCCGGGAACACCTACACCCTGCGGCTGGCCGAGGATGTCTACCCCAACCAGCCCAACGTCCGTCGCTACACGGTGGACCTGAAGGCCGCCCTGTTCAGCGACCCGCGATTCGCCGTTGAGACCATCGGACCGTTCGTGGTGGCCGTCCGTAAGCCGGTGCCGAACGCCTGATGCTCACCGAAGAACTACCATCTACCTCCGTGGGCGACGCGGGAGCAAACTACCGGATCGCTCGACTCGTTGCCGTGGTCGCCGGACTATTGGGCGCGGCGCTGGCGCTGGCAACTCCGCTGCTGCCGGTTAAGCAGACCACCGCCCAGCTCAACTGGCCCCAGAACGGCACCTTCGGCAGCGTCGAAGCGCCGCTGATCAGCTATGTGGCCACGGACCTGAACATCAGCGTGCCGTGCCAGGCCGCCGCCGGGCTGGACGGGCCGCAGAACGCCGGCAAGACGGTGCTGTTGTCGACGGTGCCCAAGCAGGCACCCAAGGCGGTCGATCGCGGCCTGTTGCTGCAACGGGTCAACGGCGACCTGGTGCTGATCGTCCGCAACGTCCCGGTCGTGACCGCCCCGATGAGTCAGGTGCTCGGTCCGGACTGTCAGCGACTGACGTTCACCGCCCACGCCGACCGGGTCATCGGGGAGTTCGTCGGCCTCAAGCAGGGGCCGACCACCGAGCATCCCGGGGCGCCGCTGCGCGGCGAGAAGAGCGGCTATGACTTCCGGCCGCAGATCGTCGGGGTGTTCACCGACCTGACCGGACCGGCTCCCCCGGGCCTGAGCCTCTCCGCGACCGTCGACAGCCGCTACAGCAGCAGTCCCACGGCGCTGAAGATGGCCGCGATGATCCTCGGCTTGCTGCTGACGGCCGCCTCCCTGGTCGCGCTGCACGTCCTGGACACCGCCGACGGCACCCGGCACCGACGGTTCCTGCCGTCGCGCTGGTGGTCGGTGGGCGGCCTGGACGCGCTGGTGATCGCCGTACTGGTGTGGTGGCACTTCGTCGGCGCCAATACCTCCGACGACGGCTACATCCTGACCATGGCCAGGGTGTCCGAGCACGCCCGCTACATGGCCAACTACTACCGCTGGTTCGGCACGCCCGAGGCGCCGTTCGGCTGGTACTACGACCTGCTGGCGATGTGGGCGCACGTCACCACGGCCAGCATCTGGATGCGGCTGCCTACCCTCGTGATGGCCCTGACGTGCTGGTGGGTGATCAGCCGCGAGGTCATCCCCCGGCTTGGTGACTCCGTCAAGAAGAGCCGCGCCGCGGCATGGACGGCGGCCGGGATGTTCCTGGCGGTCTGGCTGCCGTTGAACAACGGCCTGCGTCCGGAGCCGATCATCGCCCTGGGCATCCTGCTGACCTGGTGCTCGGTGGAGCGGGCGGTGGCCACGAGCCGGCTGCTGCCGGTGGCCGCGGCGTGCATCCTCGGCGCGCTGACCCTGTTCTCCGGGCCGACCGGGATCGCCTCCATCGGTGCGCTGCTGGTGGCGATCGGGCCGTTGCGGACCATCCTGCATCGCCGCTCCAAGCAGTTCGGCCTGCTGCCGCTGATCTCGCCGATTCTGGCGGCCGCGACCGTCACCATCATCCTGATCTTCCGGGATCAGACGTTCGCCGGCGAAGCCCAGGCCACCGTGCTCAAGCAGGCCGTCGGCCCCAGCCTGAAGTGGTTCGACGAGCACATCCGCTACGAGCGGCTCTTCATGCCCAGCCCGGACGGGTCGGTGGCGCGCCGGTTCGCGGTGCTGGCGCTGATCCTCGCGCTGGCGATCGCGGTGGCGATCTCGTTGCGCAAGGGACGAATTCCCGGTACCGCGGCCGGTCCGAGCCGCCGCATCATCGGCATCACCATCATCTCGTTCCTGGCGATGATGTTCACCCCCACGAAATGGACCCACCACTTCGGGGTGTTCGCCGGGCTGGCCGGTTCGCTGGGGGCTCTGGCGGCGGTGGCGGTGACCGGAGCCGCGATGCGCTCCAGACGCAACCGCACCGTGTTCGCCGCCGTCGTGCTGTTCGTGATGGCGATGTCGTTCGCCAGCGTCAACGGCTGGTGGTACGTCTCGAATTTCGGTGTGCCATGGTCGAATTCGTTCCCCAAGTGGCGCTGGTCGCTGACCACGGCGCTGCTCGAGCTGACGGTGATCGTGTTGTTGATCGCGGCGTGGTTCCACTTCGTCGCCACCAACGACGACGGGCCGCCCAGGACCCGGTTCGGCGCCCGCCTGACGCGATTCACCCAGTCCCCGTTGGCAATTGCGACGTGGTTGCTGGTTCTGATGGAGGTCGTCTCGCTCACCCAGGCGATGATCTTCCAGTATCCGGCGTGGTCGGTGGGCCGGTCGAACCTGCAGGCGTTGACCGGAAAGACCTGTGGTCTGGCGACGGACGTGCTGGTCGAACTGGATCCCGAGGCCGGCATGTTGGCGCCGGTGTCCGCACCGGTGGGCGATGCGCTGGGCGCGGGCCTCTCAGAGGCGTTCACTCCCAACGGGATTCCCGCCGACGTCTCGGCCGATCCGGTGATGGAACGGCCGGGAGACCGCAATTTCGCCAACGACGACGGGGTGATCACCGGCACCGAGGCCGGCACCGAAGGCGGCACCACCGCCGCACCGGGCATCAACGGCTCCCGGGCCCGGTTGCCGTTCAGCCTCGACCCGGCGCGCACCCCGGTGCTGGGCAGTTGGCGCGCCGGCATCCAGGTGCCGGCGATGTTGCGGTCGGGCTGGTACCGACTACCGCCCAAGGAGGAACGACACAAGACACCGCTGCTCGTGGTGACCGCGGCCGGCCGGTTCGACTCCCGCGAGGTTCAGGTGCAGTGGGCCACCGATGACGAGGCTGCAGCCGGAAAGCACAGCGGTTCAATGGGATTCGCCGACGTCGGGGCAGCACCGGCCTGGCGCAACCTACGCGCGCCGCTATCGGCCATCCCCGACTCCGCCACGCAGATCCGCCTGGTGGCCGACGACGACGATCTGGCCCCGCAACATTGGATCGGGCTGACTCCGCCGCGAGTGCCGCAGCTGCGCACGCTGCAGGACGTGGTGGGTTCGGCGGATCCGGTGTTCCTGGACTGGCTGGTGGGGCTGGCGTTCCCGTGCCAGCGACCGTTCGGGCATCAGAACGGTGTCGACGAGACACCGAAGTGGCGGATCCTGCCCGACCGGTTCGGCGCCGAGGCCAATTCGCCGGTCATGGACAACTTGGGCGGCGGACCACTGGGCATCACCGAGTTGCTGACCCAGTCGACCACCGTCGCCAGCTACCTGAAGGACGACTGGTTCCGGGACTGGGGCGCACTGCAACGGCTCACGCCTTTCTATCCCGACGCCAAACCGGCGCGGCTGGAGTTGGGGACGGTGACGCGCAGCGGGCTGTGGGACCCCGCGCCGCTACGCAAGAGCTAAATGCGATCCACCGGCTGTCGGTGGATGACACAGTTCGCGCCCCCGGACCGTTTCGCCTCGTACATGGCCGCGTCGGCGTGCCGTAGCACGTCGTCGATCGAGAAGTAGCGGTCGCTGGTGACCTGCGTCGCGATTCCGATGCTCGCGGTCAGGACGATTGAGTCAATCTCGTTGCGGGTCAACGGCATCAGACGGTCGCCGACTTCGGCCGCGGCGTCGGCCCCGGTGCGGAGCACCACCAGCACCAGTTCGTCGCCACCGATGCGGGCGGTAATCTCGTCCGGGTTGGCCAGCGTTCGCAGCCTGGCCGCCATCTCGATCAGCGCGAGGTCGCCGACCGCGTGTCCGTGAACGTCATTGAGGGCCTTGAACCGGTCGATGTCGCACACGGCCATCACCACGACGGTCGACGGGGCCCGTCGCCGCACGGCGACGTCGACCGCGGCATAGAGTCCGCGCCGGTTGCGCAGTCCGGTCAGCGGGTCGTAGCGCGCCGAGCGCGCGGTCCTGCCGATCGCCCGCCGTCCCCCCTCGATGAGGGCCAGACCTCCCAGCGGAACCCCCACCACCCAGGTCACGGCGGGCATGTAGAAGACGAACAGATCGAAGAACCCGGCGTGCTCCTTGAGCATCGCCCAGACCGTGATCAAGCCGATCACCGAGATACCGAAGATGCAGTGCGCGTAGAGAATTCGCGCTCCGAGCAGAAACGCGGCGAAAATGCCGACGATGCCGAGGTACAGCGTCGCACCCAGCCGGGCGTCCGTTTCAGACAGGGCCGCCGCCCCGACCGCGGCCGCGCAGTCCGCCCACACCACGAACACCACGGCCTGCCGGTAGCCAGGGAACCGGCCGAGCAACCACCGCAGTCCATAACCGACGGCGGTCACCAGGGCGATGATGTGCGCCCACCTCGCGACCGGGCCCACGGGACCGGCCGGGTGGAACTGAACGGTCACCAGGAGACCCGCCGCAACGAAGCAGGCCCCGGCAACCACCCGGCTGAACGCCCGCATCATCCGTCCCTCGCGCAGCGCCTCCGTCGCGAAACGGTATTCACGCCTGCCCACCCCCGACTCTCCCCGTCGCCTCAAGCAGGCCGGATCTCGAAGACGAACTCGCATCCCCCGATGCTGACGCTGTCGCCATGCGCCAAAGTGGCGCTGCCCCGGATCAGTTCACCCCGCACTTCGACACCGTTCGTCGAGCGCAGGTCGGTGATCACGAAACCCGATCCGGTATCGGCGATGACCGCGTGGTGGCGACTGACGTCGTTGTCGTCGAGCACGATGTCGTTGTCGGCCAGCCGACCTATCCGGGTGGTCGCGCCGTTGAGCTGGTACCGATGGCCGAATCGGTCGCACAGCGCCGCGACGACCGACGTCGACAGCGTGGTCCTGGTGTCGATGCGGCTGCGTTTGCGGGTGCTCTTGGCGGCCTGCTTGATGACGATCGGTTCCTGGCGCAGGATCCGCTCGTGCAGGGTGCTGACCGTCGGCCCGGGATCGATCCCCAGCCCCTCGGCCAGCGCCGTCTTCAACTGCCGGTAGGCACCGAGTGCGTCGGACTGCCGCTCGGTGACGTAATAGGCGGTGATGAGTTGCGCCCACAGCGGCTCGCGGTACGGATGCTCGGCGGCGAGCGCCTCCAGCTCACCAATCACGGCGTCGGCACGCCCACAGGCGATCTCGGCTTCTGCCCGCGCGCTGTGCGCGGCGACCTTGTCCTCGAGAAGCTTCGTGGCGAACGGGGCGACGAAGTCGAAGTCGCGCAGGTCATCCAGCACCGGGCCGCGCCATTCGGCCAGGGCCGTCGACAGGTGAATGCTGGCCTCCTCGAACCGGCCCGCGGCGGCCGCCTCGACGCCGGCGGCCTTGGCGGCGGTGAAGCGGCCCAGGTCGTAGTCGGTGTCGGCCACGTTCAGCTGGTAGCCCGGGGGGGCGCTCGCCAGCACCCGCACCGGGTCGGCGCCACCGTCGCGCAGCAGCCGCCTCAGGTTGGAGATGTGGGACTGGATGCTGGTGCGCGCCGCCGGCACCGGGGAGCCGGCCCATACGGCGTCGATCATCGAGTCAACCGAGACCGGCCGGTTGCGATCGATCAACAGCACCGCCAGCACCGCCCGCTGCTTGGCAGCACCGACGGACACCGGTACACCGTTCACCAATAGTTGCAGCGGGCCCAGCACACCAAACCCGAGAGCCGAGTTCGTCATCGCGCTGCCAGCCTTCCGGGTCATCGAGGGTCCTGGCCATTGTCTGGGTGTAATTGTGACCTCTGCGGGCCGCCGATAGGCAAAGGCCCACCGATTTGATGCCGGCGCGCGCCGAGCCTGCGAGCTGCAGCGCGGCCCCGCGTCCAAAACGGACTCAGTGACGTCGCCTACGATCGAGCCTCGTGTCCCCCGACGGTAATGAGCGGTCCCACCGGATCGCCCGGTTAGTAGCCGTCGTCTCCGGCATCGCCGGTCTGGTGCTGTGCCTGCTGGTTCCGCTGCTTCCGGTGCGACAGACCACGGCGACCGTGCTGTGGCCCCAGGGCACCACCCCGGACGGCAACATCAGCCAGATCACGGCTCCGCTGGTGTCGGGCGCGCCGCGCGACCTCGACATCTCCATTCCCTGCTCGGCGATCGCCACCCTGCCGGCGGCCGGCGGTCTGGTGGTGTCCACGCTGCCCTCCGACGGGTTCCAGACCGGCAAGCACGGTCTGTTCGTGCGGGCGAACAAGGACTCCGTCGTGGTGGCGTTCCGCGACACCGTCGCCGCGGTCGCACCCCGCGCCCAGATCGCGGCGGGCGGTTGCAACGTGCTGCATGTCTGGGCCGACGCCGGTGGCGCTGGCGCGGACTTCGTCGGGATCCCGGGCGCCGCCGGTCGTCTGGACCCCGAGAAGAAGCCACAGGTCGGTGGGATTTTCACGGACTTGAAGGTGCCCGCACAGCCCGGGTTGTCGGCCAGGGTCGACGTGGATACCCGGTTCATCTTGCAACCCACCGCGCTCAAGACGCTGGCGATGGTGCTGGGGGCGCTCGCGGTGCTGGTCGCCATCGCGGCCCTGGCGGCGCTGGACCGCCTGAGCAGGGGTGACACATTGCGCGGCTGGCGGCCCCGGCTGCCGAGGTTCAGGGCCGGTCTGGCCACCTGGCTCGCGGACGTCGTGGTGATCGGGACCCTGCTGCTCTGGCACATCATCGGCGCCACCTCATCGGATGACGGCTACAACCTGACCATCGCGCGGGTGGCGCCGAAGGCCGGCTACAACGTCGACTACTACCGCTACTTCGGCACCACGGACGCACCGTTCGACTGGTACTTCGGGGTGCTGTCCAAGCTGGCCGCGGTCAGCACGGCGGGGGTGTGGATGCGGCTTCCCGCCACTCTGTCCGCCATCGCCTGCTGGCTGCTGATCAGTCACTTCGTGCTGCGCCGCCTGGGCCCGGCGCGGGGCGGGCTGGGCGCGAACCGGGTCGCGGTGTGGACGGCGGGCGCGGTATTCGTCGCGGCCTGGATCCCGTTCAACAACGGGCTGCGACCCGAACCGCTGATCGCGCTGGGCGTCATCCTGACCTGGATTCTGGTGGAGCGCTCGATCGCGCTGGGCCGGTTGGCGCCCGCTGCCGTCGCGATCATCGTCGCCATGCTCACCGTGACCCTGGCCCCGCAGGGGCTGATCGCGGTGGCTCCGCTGCTGACCGGCGCCCGCGCCATCGCCCAGGCGATCCGGCGCAGGCGCGACACCGACGGCCGGCTGGCGCCGCTGATCACCCTGGCCGCGTCGTTGTCCCTGATCACCGTCGTGGTTTTCCACAGCCAGACGCTGGCCACCGCCGCTGAGTCGGCGCGCATCAAGTACACGGTCGGGCCGACGATCGCCTGGTACCAGGACTTCCTGCGCTACTACTTCCTGACCGTCGAGAGCAACGCCGACGGCTCGATGTCGCGCCGGTTCGCCGTGCTGGTGCTGCTGCTGTGCATGTTCGGGATGTTGTTCGTGTTGCTGCGCCGCGGTCGGGTGGCCGGGCTGGCGACCGGGCCGGCGTGGCGGTTTGTGGGCACCACCGCGATCGCCCTGCTGCTGCTGACGTTCACCCCCACCAAGTGGGCCATCCAGTTCGGCGCGTTCGCCGGGCTGGCCGGTGCGCTGGGCGGGCTGACGGCGTTCACCGTCTCGCGGATCGGACTGCACAGCCGGCGCAACCTGGCGCTCTATGTCACCGCGCTGCTGTTCGTGCTGGCCTGGGCGACGTCGGGCATCAACGGCTGGTTCTACGTCGGCAACTACGGCGTCCCGTGGTACGACATCCAGCCCGTCGTCGCCAGCCACCCGGTGACGTCGATGTTCCTGACGCTGTCGATCCTGACCGGGTTGCTGGCCGCCTGGTACCACTTCCGGATGGACTACGCCGGGCACACCGAGGTGAAGAACAACCGGCGCAACCGGGTGCTGGCGTCCACGCCGCTGCTGGTGGTGGCGGTGATCATGGTGGCGGGCGAAGTCGGTTCGCTGGCCAAGGGCGCGGCGTTCCGGTACCCCCTCTACACCACCGCCAAGGCCGACCTGGCGGCCATCACGTCACCGAACAGCTGCGCGATGGCCGACGACGTGCTGGCCGAGCCCGACTCCAATGCCGGGATGCTGCAGCCCGTTCCGGGCCAGGAATTCGGTCCCGACGGTCCGCTCGGCGGCGTCAATCCGGTGGGCTTCAAGCCGGAGGGCGTCGGCGACGACCTCAAGTCCGACCCGGTGGTGAGTAAGCCCGGCGTCGTCAACTCCGACGCCTCCCCCAACAAACCGAACGCCGCTATCACGGACTCCGCCGGAACCGCCGGCGGCAAGGGGCCGGTCGGCGTCAACGGCTCGCACGCCGCGCTGCCCTTCGGGCTGGACCCCGCGCGCACTCCGGTGATGGGCAGTTACGGCGAGAACAACCTCGCCGCGCGCGCCACCTCGGCGTGGTACCAGCTGCCGGCCCGCCGGCCGGACCGGCCATTGGTGGTGGTCTCGGCCGCCGGCGCCATCTGGTCCTACAAAGAGGACGGCGACTTCATGTACGGGCAGTCGCTCAAGCTGCAGTGGGGCGTCGCCAAGCCCGACGGCAGCACCCAGCCCCTCGGTGAGGTGTTCCCGATCGATCTGGGACCGCAGCCGGCCTGGCGCAACCTGCGGTTCCCGTTCGCCTGGGCTCCGCCGGAGGCCAATGTGGCGCGCATCGTGGCCTACGACCCGAACCTGAGCTCCGAGCAGTGGTTCGCGTTCACGCCGCCGCGGGTGCCGGAGCTGGAACCGCTGCAGCGGCTGATCGGGTCGCAGAGCCCGGTGCTGATGGACATCGCGACCGCGGCGAACTTCCCGTGCCAGCGGCCGTTCTCCGAGCACCTCGGTATCGCGGAGTTGCCGGAGTACCGCATCATGCCCGACCACAAGCAGACCGCCGTGTCGTCGAATCTGTGGCAGGCCGCTTCCACCGGGGGGCCGTTCATGTTCACCCAGGCGCTGTTGTGGACGTCGACCATCTCGACGTATCTCAGCGGCGACTGGTACCGCGACTGGGGCTCGGTCGAGCAGTACCACCGGCTGGTCCCCGCCGATCAGGCACCCGAAGCCACCGTCCAGCAGGGCGTCACCACAGTGCCCGGCTGGAGCCGGCAAGGACCGATTAGGGCCCTCCCATGAGCAGTCCCAGCAGTCCCCCCGCGAGCTCCGCCGGCTCCCCCGCGAGCTCCGCCGGCTCCCCCGCGAGCAGTCGCAAAATCGCACAAAACTCGGCCGCTTCACGCGAGTTTGTGTCTGCTCGCGAGACGAAGGTGACCCGGTGGGTGGCGACGATCGCCGGGCTGATCGGGTTCCTGCTGTCCGTCGCCACACCACTGCTGCCGGTCGTGCAAACCACCGCGATGCTGAACTGGCCGCAGAACGGCCAGCTCAACAGCGTCACCTCGCCGCTGATCTCGCTGACCCCCGTCGACTTCAAGGCGTCGGTGCCGTGCAGCATCGAGCGCGACATGCCGCCCAGCGGCGGCGTCATCCTGGGCACCGCGCCCAAGCAGGGTAAGGACGCCAACCTCAACGCCCTGTTCGTCGTCGTCAGCGCACAGCGGGTCGACGTCACCGACCGCAACGTGGTGATCCTGTCGGTACCGCGGGACCTATTGCGGTCGCCGCAGTGCGAGCGCATCGACATCAGCTCCACCCACGCCGGGACGTTCGCGGAGTTCATCGGGCTGAAGGACCCGCGCGGCGCCCCGCTGCGCAGCGGTTTCCCGGACCCGAACCTGCGCCCCCAGATCGTCGGGGTGTTCACCGACCTGACCGGCCCGGCGCCGCCTCAACTGAGTCTGTCGGCAACTATCGACACCCGGTTTTCCAGCACGCCGACCACGCTGAAGCTGCTGGCCATGGTCGGGGCGATCGTGGCCACCATCGTCGCCCTCATCGCGCTGTGGCGCCTTGACCAGCTGGACGGCCACCGGATGCGGCGCTGGATCCCAGCGAACTGGCGCACCTTCACCTTGCTCGACGGAGTGGTGATCTTCGCATTCCTGTTGTGGCACGTGATGGGCGCCAACTCCTCGGACGACGGCTACATCCTGGGCATGGCGCGCGTCGCCGACCGCGCCGGCTACATGTCCAACTATTTCCGCTGGTTCGGCAGCCCCGAGGACCCGTTCGGCTGGTACTACAACCTGCTGGCACTGATGACGCACGTCAGCGACGCCAGCATCTGGATGCGGCTGCCGGACCTGGTCGCCGGGTTGCTCTGCTGGCTGCTGCTCTCCCGCGAAGTGCTGCCCCGACTCGGCCCGGCGGTAGCCGCCAGCAAACCCGCCAACTGGGCGGCGGCGATGGTGCTGCTCACCGCGTGGATGCCGTTCAACAACGGCCTGCGGCCCGAAGGCATCATCGCGCTCGGATCGCTGGTGACCTATGTGCTGATCGAGCGGTCGATGCGCTACAGCCGTCTGACGCCGGCGGCACTGGCCATCATCACTGCGGCATTCACCCTCGGCGTGCAACCCACCGGGCTGATCGCGGTCGCCGCCCTGGTGGCCGGTGGTCGTCCGATCCTGCGGATCTTTGTGAAACGCCGTCGCATGGTCGGCACGTTGCCGCTGCTGTCACCGATGCTGGCCGCCGGCACCGTCATCCTGACCGTTGTGTTCGCCGACCAGACGCTGTCGACGGTGCTGGAAGCCACCCGGGTCCGCAGCAAGATCGGCCCCAGCCAGGCCTGGTACACCGAGAACCTGCGTTACTACTACCTGTTCCTGCCGACCGTCGACGGTTCGCTGTCGCGCCGGTTCGGCTTCCTGATCGCCGCGCTGTGCCTGTTCACCGCGGTGTTCATCATGCTGCGCCGTAAGCGGGTGCCCGGGGTGGCCCGCGGGCCGGCGTGGCGGCTGATGGGTGTCATCTTCGGCACCATGTTCTTCCTGATGTTCGCGCCCACCAAATGGGTGCATCACTTCGGTCTGTTCGCCGCGGTAGGTGCGGCGATGGCGGCGTTGACGACGGTGCTGGTGTCGCCGTCGGTGCTGCGCTGGTCGCGGAACCGGATGGCGTTCCTGGCCGCGGTGTTCTTCGTGGTGGCGTTGTGTTTCGCCACCACCAACGGCTGGTGGTACGTATCCAGCTACGGTGTGCCGTTCAACTCCACCATGCCCAAGCTCGGTGGAATCACGGTCAGCACAGTCTTTTTCGCGCTGTTCGTGCTGGCGGCTGTCTATGCGGCCTGGCTGCACTTCGCGCCGCGGGGCAGCGGCGAGGGGCGGGTGGCCCGCCTGCTCACCACCGCCCCGGTGTCGCTGGCGGCCGGCTTCATGGCGCTGGTGTTCGTGGCGTCGATGGGGATCGGGATCGTCCGGCAGTACCCGACGTACTCCAACGGCTGGTCTAATCTGCGGGCGTTTGCCGGCGGCTGCGGACTGGCGGACGACGTACTGGTCGAGCCGGACACCAACGCGGGCTTCATGACGCCGCTGCCCGGCAATTACGGACCCCTGGGTCCGCTGGGCGGCAGCGACCCCGTCGGCTTCTCCCCCAATGGGGTGCCCGAGCACACCGTCGCCGAGGCCATGGTGATGAAGCCCAACCAGCCCGGCACCGACTACGACTGGGACGCTCCCACCAAGTTGAAGACGCCCGGCATCAACGGCTCGACCGTGCCACTGCCCTACCAGCTCGACCCGGGTCGGGTACCGCTGGCCGGCACCTACACCACGGGCGCCCAGCAGCAGAGCCGGCTGGCGTCGGCGTGGTACCAGCTGCCCAAGCCCGACCAGGCTTCCCTGGAGAGCCATCCCCTCGTCGTCATCACCGCCGCCGGCAAGATCGCCGGCAACAGCGTCCTGCACCACTACACGTCCGGCCAGACCGTGGTGCTGGAGTACGCGCGGCCCGGACCCGGTGCGCTGGTGCCCGCGGGCCGGATGGTGCCCGACGACCTGTACGGCGAGCAGCCCAAGGCGTGGCGCAACCTGCGCTTCGCCCGGGACAAGATGCCCGCCGACGCGGTGGCGGTACGGGTGGTGGCCGAGGACCTGTCGCTGACGCCGGAAGACTGGATCGCGGTCACGCCGCCGCGGGTGCCGGAGCTGCGGTCGCTGCAGGAGTACGTGGGTTCGACGCAACCGGTGCTGCTGGACTGGGCCGTGGGGCTGGCGTTCCCATGCCAGCAACCGATGCTGCACACCAACGGTGTCACCGAGATACCGCGGTTCCGCATCACCCCGGACTACAACGCCAAGAAGCTGGACACCGACACCTGGGAGGACGGCGTCAACGGCGGTCTGCTGGGCATCACCGACCTGCTGCTGCGCGCCCATGTGATGGCGACCTACCTGTCGCGTGACTGGGCCCGCGACTGGGGGTCCCTGCGCAAGTTCGACACGCTGGTCGATGCGCCGCCGGCGCGGCTGGACCTGGGCGAGGCGACGCGTAGTGGTTTGTGGTCCCCGGGGCAGATCCGGATCAAGCCCTAACGCGGCGACGATGCAGCCCTGTGTGGCGCCATCGTCACCGAGCCTGTATTTCCGCAGGCCGCCACTCGACTTCCGCACCAGATTTACCGGCTCGACGCGGCGGCGAGGTGACCCGCAGCGGGTCACGACTTGGGTAGCTTCAGCACCCTGTTCTTGCCGCTCTCGGCGACGTAGAGATTGCCGGCGCCGTCCACGGCCACCCCGCGCGGCCCGTCGAGGCTGGGGAACGGCAGCACCGTCTGGGTACTGGTCCCGGCTGCCAGCCGCACCACCCGACCGGTGCCGGCGTCGGTGACGAACACATTCCCGGACCCGTCCACCGCGACACCCCAGGGGTTGACGAGACCGAAGAAAGGCGCCGTCGTCTGGGCGCCGGTCGCGGCGATCAGCTTGATCACCCGGCCGTTGTCGAAGTCGGCGACGTAGACGTTGCCGGCGCCGTCCACCGCCACCCCCTCGGGGCCCTCGATCGCGGTGATCGGCAAGACCGTCTGCGCGCCGGTTCCCACCGCCAGTTTCAGCACGCGGTCTTTCAGCCAGTCGACGAGATAGAGATTGCCGGCCGCGTCCAGCGCTATCCCGTGCGGCCCACTGTGGTCGAGGGTCACCACCGTCTGCGTCCTGCTCCCGGCCGCCAGCTTCAGCACACGCTCGCCATGGGAGTCGGTGACATACACCGCCCCGGCGCCGTCGACGGCTATTCCGACGGCGTTCCTGAGGTCGCTGAACGGCAGCACGCTCTGCTCCAGGGTTCCCGCGTCGAGCTTCACCACCCGGTCGTTCCCGCTGTCGGCGACGTACACGTTGCCGGCGCCGTCCGCCGCCACCCCGAGTGGACCGTTCAGGCCGGCGATGGGCAGCACGACCTCGGACGCCGCCGGCGCCGGCGGCGGGGCCGGCTTCGATGCCGCCGAAGAATCGGGCGCCCGGGTGCCGGCGCTGTGGACGCGGACGGTAACGGTGACGACGACGGCCGCGACCAGAGTGACCAGGACGGCGCCGAGTGCGATCCGCGCCCGCGGGCTCATCCGGGTGAACAGCGGCGGCCTCGCCGCGACGGTCGCCGGGGCCGGGGTGGCGGCCAGGGTCGGGGCGCTGCTTGCGGTCTCGGGATCAAGCGGCGCTTCTCGGGCAGCGGCGGCCATTTCCGTGACGGTCTGGTACCGGTTGCCGGGCTCTTTGGCCATGCCTTTGGCGATGACGGCGTCAAGTTCGGCCGGCAGGTCGGGCCGGGTGGCCGACGGCCGCGGCGGCGGCAGTGTCAGGTGCGCGGTGACCTGACTCTCCAGCGATTCACCGGGGAAGGGCCGGTTGCCGGTGAGGCACTCGTACAGCACACACGTCAGGGCGTAGATGTCGGCGCGGGCGTCGGCTTCTTCGGCCATCAACCGCTCCGGTGCCATGTACGGCCAGCTACCGATCATCTCCCGGGAACCGGTCAGTCCGGCGTCGTCTGCGCCGCGGGCGATGCCGAAGTCGATCAGGTACGCGAAATCGTCCTCATCGACCAGGATGTTGCCCGGTTTGACGTCGCGGTGAACCAGCCCGACCTTGTGCGCGGCGCGCAGCGCCTGGGCTACCTGCTCGATGATGTGTACCGCCCGCTGCGGGGCCAGCGGTCCGCTCGACAGCGTCTCTTCCAGGTCGCGCCCCTCGACCAGCCGCATGTCGACATAAAGTCGGCCATCGATTTCGCCGTAGTGGTGGATCGGGATGATATGCGGGTTGTTGAGCTGCGCGGCCGCCTCCGCTTCGCGGCGGAACCGCTGCAGGAACGTCTGGTCGGTGGCCAGCTGCGGGGGCAGGAGCTTGATGGCGACGACGCGGTTGGTCTCCGTGTCATAGGCGCGCCACACCTCACCCATGCCGCCCTGGCCCAGAACGCTCTGCAACCGGTAGCGCCCGAAGTGCGTCGCCTGCACGGGATCACCATAAGCCCGGATTTAGCTCGCGTGGGGCAATGGCGGCGTCTGGCCCACGACATTGCCATCGGCGTCCAACGCCTGTAACTGGTAGTAGCCGTCGCTGGCGCCGTTCAGCGGCAGCGCCGTGTCATACCCGGCCCAGTCGACGGTGGCCAGCACCGTCATCGCGGAACTTTGCTGGCCGTGCCGCAGCCGCCAGCTGCGCACCGCGGTGGCTCCGTTCCACACGGCGTGCACCGTGTCGCCGGTGAAGACCATCCTCGGTGGCTCGACGGGGGTGGCGCTCCACTCGTTCAGGTAAGCGCGATAGGTGCCGCCGGCCAGGGCCACGTCGTAGAGCATGGTGCCGTCAGCGGCGAATTCGGCGATGTGTCCGGCCGTTCCCCAGCCGGAGAAGGTGCCGCCGCCGGGTAGTTGCTGCAGGTTGCCCATGGCGCCGCTGCTGAGTTTGTCCGGGTGGGGCTGCGCGCGCAGCAGCGTGGTGGTGCGCCCGGCCGGGTCCAGGCGGATCCACTTCAGGCTGCTCGGCACCGAGCCGCCGCCGGTCTGGCCGGCGTTGCCCTCGAAGTGGTTGTCGAACAGCGTGACCGTGTTGGCGTCGGGCATCTCCACGTCGTGCTGGTAGGCGAACTCGACCCCTTCGCCGAGCGCAAACGTCGACTGCCGCCCACCGAGTCGCCAGTTGACGGCGCCGGTGCGTGGATCGACGCTGAACACCGTGGACAACGCGCGCATGCTGATCAGCAGGTTGCCAGCGGGGTCCAGCGCGATCGAATTCATGTGGTAGGGGTCGAAAACCTGACCCTGGTTGTACTTTGCCGGGGAGTCGCTGACCGGCACGTGCGCGAGAGCATCCCATTGAAACAGCGTCTGGTGGCGTTCCACGTCGACCACCGAGGCGATGCAGTTGTAGATCCTGCCGTCCCTCGGGCCGCCGACGGCGCTGAGGTCGGTGACGACTTCCTGGTAGGAGGTGACCAGGGCGTGCCCGTCGGGTGTGAGCCGGAATTCATGGATGTCCGACGACAGCTCCCCGCCCGGGGTGACGGTGTCGATCACGTTGTAGCGCTCGTCGGCGATGTAGCTGAGGCCGAGTCCGTGGCCGCCCTGTTTGAGGCCTTGCCACCAGGTGAGCACCGGCTTGCCCTGATACGTCTGGACGCGCAGGTTTCCCGCGGTCTGGCCGGCCGGGAGCTCGCGCTGCCACACCACCCGTCCGGACTTGTCGGCGATGACCAGGACCACCGCTTTCGGCGCTCCGCCGGACGGGTTGGCCGCCGTGGTGCCCGAGACGTAGAAGACGTAGCCCGGTGCGCCACGGGGGTCGTCGACCTTGACGGCATACCCCAGCGGAGGGGACGACGTGCTCGAGGGCGCGGCGGGTTTGCTGTCCTGCGAGCCGCAGGCCGCCGCCGCGGCGGTCAGCGCGCCTCCCGCCGCGATACCGAATTGACGCCGTGATATCCCGCCGGCCATCGATCTCCTTCGACGAGTTCGCGTCTGCGGCTGTTACCGGGGCTATTAGATCAGCCGGTGCTTCGGGGCGGGATGAAACACTGGAAGGCATGTGGGCGAAGCGCATTGGCATCACCGTGCTGGTGAGCGTTGCGTCCTCCGGATGCGCGGCGACCCCGCCGGCCGGGCCGGGCTCGGCCGCCCGATCGAACTACGTCGCGATGGGTGATTCCTTCGCCGCCGCACCTGGTGTGCCCGAGCCGGCCGCCCCGCGCGGCTGCCACAAGTCCACCAACAACTATCCGGCCGTGCTCGCCCGCCGCCTGGACGCTGCCGCGTTTCATGACGTCACGTGCAGCGGAGCGACGACCGACGACGTCGTCAACCGCGAACAGCGGACAGACCACGGACTGATCCCCCGGCAACTGGACATGGTGGGGCCGCCGACGGACCTGATCACGATCACCATCGGCGCAAACGACGTGGGACTGGCCGGCGATGCGGAGTCCTGCGAGGTCAAGGCCGCCGACCCGAAGCCGTGCGCCGCCGCGTTCGTCGTCAACAACGTCGACCGTGTCTCCAGCAGCATCGGCGAGCAGGTCCCGGTGTGGGCCACGATGATCGACCAGCTGCGCGCCGACGCCCCCCGAGCACGCATCATCCTGGTGGGCTACGGGATCTTCGTCCGCCCCGGCGGCTGCTTTCCCAGCCAACCGCTGCTGCCCAACGACGCCAACTATCTGCAGGCCAAAGTCGACGAACTCGACGATCGACAACGACAACTCGCCAACGACAAGGGTGTGGAGTTCTTCGACACGCGGTCGATGTCCGTGGGTCATGACATGTGCGCGCCGCCAGGCGAGCGCTACGTGGAGGGCTACGTCACCGAAGGCAACAGCGTGCCCCTGCATCCCACCGCGCTGGGTGCGGTGGCGGTGGGAAATGCGCTGACCGACTATCTGGTGTTGTCGGAAAACCGGTAAGCGCGCCACCTGGCGAGCGCTGAAGCCACAATTCTGGAATCGCATTCCAATTGCGCTGATGTCCGCGCGAATACTGGCGATTTCCGCTCAGCGCGTGCAGATTTCGGCTAACCTCGCCATCGAGCGCATCGTGTCGAGCCCTGCGGGCGGGCTGAGACCAGCACGCTTTATCGAGGCGTGAAGAGCCAATCGCCTAAGGCAATCCTCCACCGAGTCGACGACGAAATCCTGCGCAGCGCGGCCTATCTGGCTTCCGGGTGCCTGTTCATGCCCGAGATAGCCTGTTGCCCAAGGGTTCCTGGTGAATTGAAGGGATCTTTTGTGTCTTTTGTCTTTGCTGCACCGCAGGAACTGACCACCGCTGCGGACCGGGTCGCGGCAATCGGGTCCGCGCTCGGATCGGCCAATCGGGCCGCGGCGGCCACCACCGGCGAAGTGGTCGCGGCGGCTGGTGACGAAGTCTCGGCCGCGATCGCGGCCGTATTTTCAAGCCAGGGCCAGTCGTATCAAGCGCTCAGCAGACAGGCCGCACTTTTCCATGACCAATTCATACGGTCATTGCTGACCGCCGGAGCCAATTACGGCATCGTAGAGGCGGCCAATGACGGTCTACTGCAGGGAATCGAAGCCGACCTTTTGGGTGTTGTGAATGCCCCCACCAACGCGATTCTGGGACGCCCGCTGATCGGCAACGGAGCCGACGGGGCCGCCGGCACGGGCCAGGCCGGCGGCGCCGGCGGAATTCTGTGGGGCAACGGCGGCGCCGGCGGCTCCGGCGGAATCAACCAGCCCGGTGGCCGGGGCGGGGACGGCGGGCTATTCGGCGCCGGGGGTGCCGGCGGC
>NZ_LKTM01000371.1 GCF_001417955.2 Mycobacterium gordonae
CCCTCCCGGCTACGGTCCGCCATTGATGCCGGGTGCGGTAAAGCCCGGCATCATCCCGCTGCGGCCGCTCACTCTGAGCGACATCTTCAACGGCGCGGTCGGCTACATCCGGGCCAATCCGAAGCCGACTCTGGGCATCACCGCCATGGTCGTCGTCGTCATGCAGGTGATCTCACTGCTGGCGACCATCGGCCCACTGGCCGCCGCGAACTCGTTGCAGACCAACAAGTCCGAGCCCAGCCTCGGAGCCCTCGGGGCATGGACGGCGTCACTGGGCGGCAGCGCCCTGGTCAGCTGGCTGGGCAGCATGCTGCTCAGCGGGATGTTGACCGTCATCGTCGGGCGCGCGGTCTTCGGCTCGCCGATCACCATCGCCGAAGCGTGGGCCAAGGTCCGCGGCCGGTTACTGGCCCTGCTCGGCCTGGCACTGCTGGAGGCCGTCGGGCTGGCCGTGATCATCGGCCTGGTGGTGGTGATCCTGATCGGCGTGGGCGTGGCCGCCAACGCCGGTGCAGCCGTGCTGCTCGGATTCCCGTTGCTGTTGCTGGTCATTGCGCTGCTGGCCTACGCGTATACCGTGCTGTTGTTCGCGCCGGTGCTGATCGTGCTGGAGCGGTTGCCGGTATTCGACGCCATCACAAGGTCTTTCCGCTTGGTGCGCAACGGCTTTTGGCGGGTACTGGGCATCCGCGTGCTGGCGGCCATGGTGGTCGGCATCGTCGGCGGTGCGATCTCGGCACCGTTCAGCATCGTCGGCCAGGTGCTGCTGATGGGCGCGTCAAGCACCACAACGCTACTGGTGGGCACCACCTTGTCGTCCATCGGAGGAGGAATCAGCCAGATCGTCACCACGCCGTTCGTCGCCGGCGTCGTCGTGCTGCTCTACACCGACCGTCGGATCCGTGCCGAGGCCTTCGACCTGGTGCTGCAAACCGGCGCCGCCGGTGGGCCGGCCGCCGTGGAATCCACCGACAACCTCTGGCTGACCCGGCCTTACTGAGGAGCACAGTGCCCGCCATCGACATCGACCGCGATGCCGCGCATGATGCTGCGCAGCGCGAGTTGAACAAGCCGATCTACCCCAGGCCGTCGTTGACCGACGAAATCATGGACAAGATCAATGAATTCCTGCTCAAGCTCATCCTGAAGACTTCGCACGTATCCGGCGGATGGTTCACCGTCACCGTGCTGGTGATCCTGGCGGCCATCGCGATCTTCGTCGCGATCCGTATCGCGCGGCGCACCATGCGCACCAATCGCGGCGGCGACTACGAACTCTTCGACGCCGGCCAATTGACCGCGGCTCAGCATCGTGCGACCGCGGAATCTTTTGCCGCCGATGGTAATTGGGCGGCAGCGATCCGACATCGGCTGCGCGCGGTGGCCCGCGAGCTGGAGGAGACGGGCGTACTGACCCAGGTTCCGGGCCGCACCGCCAACGAGCTGGCCCACGACGCCGGCGAAGCACTGCCCCATCTGGCAGCGGAATTGTCGCAAGCGGCAACGGCTTTCAACGACGTCACCTACGGCGAGCGTCCCGGAACCCAGGCCGCATATCAGATGATCGCCGACCTCGACGACCATCTTCGGTCGAGGTCCGCCACATCTCCCGTCGTCGCGCAGGCCGCGGCACCGGACTCGTGGGCGAAGGTCCGGTGACGGCCACCCTTCCCGGTGCGCCAACCGGCACCGTGCAGCAACGCCGCCCCTGGCGCGGGGTGTTGCTCACGCTGGCGGTCCTGGCCGTCGTCGCGTCGATCACCACGTACCTCACGGCGCCGCGACCCGGCGGCACGATGGACCCCGAGGCCACCAGCCCCGCCGGCGCGCACGCTCTGGTGACACTGCTGCGCGAGGCCGGCGTCGACGTGGTGGTCGCGGACACCGTCGCCGAGGTCCAGCGCGCAGCGCGGGCGGACACGTTGCTGTTGGTGGCGCAGTCGCAGCACGTGACCGACAATTCGTTGCTGCACGACCTGGCCGACGTCCCGGGGGATCTGCTGCTGGTGGACCCCACGTCGCGCACCCGCGCGGCACTGACACCGAAGCTGCGTGTCGGGGCCGCCAGCAATTTGGAGAACGAACCGAATTGCCAGCTGCCGCAGGCTAATCGAGCCGGTGCGGTCAACCTCGGCTCCAGCGACGCGTACCGGGCGACAGGCGACCTCGACCTGGTCAGCTGCTACGGCGGGGCACTGGTCAGCTACCGCGACGGAGGCCGCACCGTCACCGTGGTGGGCACCAGCCACTTCATGCAGAACGACGGTCTTCTGGAAGAAGGCAACGCGGCGCTGGCCATGAATCTCGCGGGCACCCGGTCCCGGCTGATCTGGTACGCCCCACAGCGGGTTGAGGGACACACGTCGGCGCCGGGATCGATCATGGACCTGATTCCGGAGAACGTGACGTGGATGGTCTGGCAGCTCTGGCTGGTGGTGATCCTGGTCGCGTTGTGGAAGGGCCGCCGGATCGGCCCGCTGGTCGCCGAGGAGCTCCCCGTGGTGGTGCGCGCCTCTGAGACGGTGGAGGGCCGCGGCCGTCTCTACCGCTCACGGCGGGCCCGCGACCGCGCCGCGGAAGCACTGCGCACGGCGGCGCTGCAACGCCTGGTCCCCCGGCTCGGCCTGGGGCCCAACGCGGCGCCACCCGCGGTGGTGATGACGGTGGCACAGCGCAGTGGCGCCGACCCGGACTTCGTCCAGTACCACTTGTTCGGCCCCCCGCCGGCCAATGACTCCGACCTACTCCACCTAGCCCGAGCGCTCGACGACATCGAAAGGCAGGTCACCCACTCGTGACAGAACCGGATTCCGCCCGCGAGGCATTGCTGGGATTGCGCGCCGAGATCGGCAAAGCGGTCGTCGGACAGGAAGGCGTCGTCAGCGGCCTGGTGATCGCCTTGTTGTGCCGCGGCCACGTGCTGCTGGAAGGCGTTCCCGGCGTGGCCAAGACGCTGATGATCCGCGCCATGGCCGCCGCGCTGCAACTGGAGTTCAAGCGGGTCCAGTTCACCCCGGACCTGATGCCCGGTGACGTCACCGGATCGCTGGTCTACGACACCCACACCGCGGAGTTCGCCTTCCGGCCGGGCCCGGTGTTCACCAATCTGCTGCTGGCCGACGAGATCAACCGCACGCCACCCAAGACACAGGCGGCGCTGCTCGAAGCGATGGAGGAGCGCCAGGTCAGCGTGGACGGCGAGCCGAAACCGCTGCCCGATCCGTTCATCGTCGCCGCCACCCAGAACCCGATCGAGTACGAGGGCACCTATCAACTGCCCGAAGCCCAACTCGACCGCTTCCTGCTCAAACTGAATGTCACACTGCCGCCCCGCGATGCCGAGATCGCAATCCTCAGCCGGCACGCGCATGGTTTCGATCCGCGTGACCTGTCAGCGATCAAGCCCGTAGCGGGACCGGCCGAGCTGGCGGCCGGCCGCGAAGCGGTGCGTCAGGTGCTGATCGCCGACGAGGTGCTGGGCTACATCGTCGACATCGTCGGCGCAACCCGCTCCTCCCCCGCCCTGCAGCTGGGAGTCTCACCCCGCGGGGCCACCGCCCTGCTCGGCACCGCCCGGTCCTGGGCCTGGCTGTCCGGACGTAACTACGTCACCCCCGACGACGTGAAGGCGATGGCCCGTCCGACGCTGCGGCACCGGGTCATGCTGCGTCCGGAAGCCGAGCTCGAGGGCGCCACCCCCGACGGCGTGCTGGACGGCATCCTGGCCTCGGTCCCGGTTCCACGCTAGTGATCCTCACCGGCCGCACCGGACTGCTCGCGCTCGTCTGCGTCCTGCCGATCGCGGTATCACCCTGGCCGGCAAGGGCTTTCGCGATCCTTCTGGCTGTGTTGGCGATTCTGGTCAGCATTGACGTGATGTTGGCCGCCAGTCCCCGCCGGCTGCGCTTCACCCGATCGCCCAACGGTTCGGTCCGGTTGGGTCAACCGGTGGACGCGGGTCTGGCTGTCCACAACGACGGCCGCCGCCGCTTCCGCGGCCAGGTGCGCGATGCGTGGCCGCCCAGTGCCCGGGGCGAGCCGCGGACCCACCGTTTGAGCATCGCGTCCGGGCAGAGCCAGCAGGTGCACACGCACCTACGGCCGGTTCGGCGCGGCGACCAACGCGCCGCGCTGGTGACGGCGCGCTCCATCGGGCCGCTGGGTTTCGCGGGCCGGCAGAGTTCGCAACCGGTGCCCGGCCAGGTGCGGGTGTTGCCGCCGTTCCTGTCCCGCAAGCACCTGCCGTCGCGACTGGCGAAGCTGCGGGAGATCGACGGACTGCTGCCGACGCTGATCCGGGGGCAGGGCACCGAATTCGATTCGCTGCGTGAGTATGTCGTCGGTGACGACGTCCGCTCGATCGACTGGCGGGCCAGCGCCCGGCGCAGCGACGTCATGGTCCGCACCTGGCGGCCCGAACGGGATCGGCGCGTGGTGATCGTGCTCGACACCGGACGGATGGCGGCCGGGCGCGTCGGTGTCGACCCCACGGCGGCCGACCCGGCCGGCTGGCCCCGACTGGACTGGGCGATGGACGCCGCGCTGTTGTTGGCGGCGTTGGCATCTCGCGCCGGTGACCACGTCGACTTCCTGGCTCATGACCGGGTGGGCCGGGCCGCCGTTTTCGGTGCGTCGCGTACCGAACTGCTTGCCCAACTGGTCGACGCGATGGCCCCGCTGCAACCGGCGCTCATCGAATCCGATTGGCGGGCAATGGTGGCCGCGATTCTGCGGCGGACCCGGCGGCGGTCGCTGGTGGTGTTGCTCACCGACCTGAACTCGACCGCCCTCGACGAGGGCTTGCTGCCGATGATTCCGCAGTTGTCGGCCAAACACCATGTGCTGGTTGCCGCCGTGTCCGACCCACGCGTCGACGAACTCGCGGCCGGGCGCAGCGACGCGGCCGCGGTGTATGACGCGGCGGCGGCCGAACGGTCCCGCAACGAGCGGCGGGCCATCGCCTCGCGGCTGCGGCGCAGCGGGGTGGAAGTCGTCGACGCACCACCCACCGACATCGCACCCAGCCTCGCGGACCGCTATCTGGCCATGAAGGCGACCGGGCAGCTCTGACTACCCGGTGGGGACGTAGTCCGGGGCGTCCTCGATATCGCCGGTCTCACCGGCAGCAACGCCCCGGCGTCCGAAGTAGACGATGTAGGCGAGGAACGCCGCCTCGGCAAGGACGCCGACGGCGATACGCGCGAACGTGGGCAACGGCGACGGCGTCACCATCGCTTCGATCAACCCCGACACCAGCAACACCCCCACCAGTCCCACGGCAACCGAGACCACGCCGCGGCCTTCCTCGGCCAGAACCTGGCCACGCGGCCGATCACCGGGCGAAATCACCGACCACCCCAACCGCATCCCCACGGCGGCGGCCAGGAACACCGCGGTCAGCTCCAGCAGGCCGTGCGGCAGCAGCAAACCCAGCAGCAAGCCACCCTTGCCCGCCGGGAACATCAGACCGGCGATGACCCCCACGTTGGCGGCGTTCTGGAACAGCACGAACGGTATCGGCACGCCGAGCACCACCGCCATCGCGATGCATTTGGCAGCCACCCACGAGTTGTTCACCCAGACCTGCAGGGCGAACGCCCCGGCGGGGTGCTCGCTGTAGTAAGACTCCACGTCGTGATTGATGAGTTGGTCGATGTCAGCCGGCGTCCCGACGACCGACTGCACCTCGGGACTGCCGGCCACCCAGAACGCCATGACCACCACCACCGCGAAGAACGCCACGGCCGACGCCGACCACCATCGCCAGGAACGGTAGGCGACCACCGGAAAGGACACTGTCCAGAAGCGGACGAAGGTACTGGTCAAGGGGGCATGGGCGCCGGTGACCGCGGACCGGGCTCGCGCCACCAGGCTGGACAGCCGGCCGGTGATCAGCGAATCCGACGACACCGACCGCAGGATCGACAGATGGGTGGACACCCGCTGATACAGCTCGACGAGTTCATCGATCTCGGCGCCCGTCAGCGAACGCCGCTTCTTGATCAACTGGTCGAGTCGGTCCCAGGTGCCTCGATGGGTGAGCAGGAACGCGTCGACGTCCACTTGGGCAGCCTACCCAGCCTGTAGCGTTTCGGGTTATGTCGGAGGTGGTGACCGGGGACGCCGTGGTGCTCGACGTCCAGATAGCCCAGCTACCGGTGCGCGCAATCAGCGCGATCATCGACCTCACCGTCGTCTTCATCGCCTACATCGTGGGAGTGATGCTGTGGGCGGCCTCCCTCTCCCAGTTCGACGAGGCCCTGACCGTCGCCTTCCTGATCATTTTCACGGTGCTGGCCATGGTCGGTTACCCGGTGGCCATCGAAATGGCGACCCGGGGTCGCTCGGTCGGCAAGATCGTGATGGGCCTGCGGGTCGTCTCCGACGACGGTGGCCCGGAACGGTTCCGGCAGGCGCTGTTCCGCGCGCTGGCCGCCGTGGTGGAGATCTGGATGCTGCTCGGCAGCCCCGCGGTGATCTGCAGCGTGCTCTCCCCGAAAGCCAAGCGGGTCGGCGACATCTTCGCCGGCACCGTCGTGGTCAGCGAACGCGGACCACGGATCAGTCCGCCGCCGGTGATGCCACCGGCACTGGCCGGGTGGGCGGCGTCGTTGCAACTGTCCGGACTGACCACCGGCCAGGCCGAAGTGGCCCGGCAATTCCTGTCGCGGGCGCATCAACTCGACCCGGCGCTGCGCGATCAAATGGCTTATCGGATTGCCAGTGACGTGGTGTCGCACATCGCGCCGCCGCCTCCGCCGGGCGTACCGCCGCAGCTGGTCCTGGCCGCGGTGCTCGCCGAGCGGCACCGGCGGGAACTCGCTCGCCTGCGTCCGGCACCCGCGCCGGGCTGGCCTCAGCAGCAGGGTTGGCCGAACTACCAGCCGCCGGCACCGGGCTGGACTCCCACTCCTGCGCCGCCCCCGCAGAACCCCGAACCCGGCGGCTTCTCCTTACCGAGCTAGTACTGGGCGACGGAGGCCGCCAGTATGGCCACGTCGGTCACCAACAACGCCAGCCCGAACAGGGGCACCGCGATACCCCCGTGCCGCTTTGCGGTGAAGACCGAGGTGACGATCACCAGGACGGCGACCAGCGGCGGACCGTAGAAGAAGACGTCGAAGCTGATTCCGCCGCCGAGGCTCGGGCAACGGTTCTGGGCGCAGGAGTCGGTACTCATCACGGCGCCGAGTGCGAAAAGCATCACGATCGCGGCACCTGGCACGGTCAGCAGGGCCAACACCCAGTTGACCCGCGACCGGGCCTTCTCGCCGTCGTCACCGTGTTGCGTCGGATCGGTGGCGCTGCCGGGGCCGGTCATGGTCCGGAAGCGGTTATTGCCATTCACCCGTCAGGTGCTACCCGGCGTTCAGGGTGTGCAAACGGTCGAGATTCGGGGCGAGTGCCCGTACCGCCGTCACCGAGCCTGCAGATTTGGTTGCCCCGGGGAAGGCCCCGCCGCTTGCCGTCCGATAGTTTACGATATATCGTGATACATAGTGATACACCGGAGCGCCGCCTCGGCGCTTCCCCTGACTGAAGGAACACAGACATGAACACCCTTTTCACCCCGCCTACCGGGCCTTTCGGCCCACGCCCCGGTTTCGGCTTCGGACCCGGCGCTCGGCGGCAGGCCCGTCGGGAATTCTTCGAGAACTTGCGCGAGCAGGCGGGCGAGCACGGCGGCCCGATGGGCTTCGGGCCCGGTTTCGGCCCCGGCTTCGGTCCCGGGTTCGGTCCCGGCTTCGGATTCGGCCCGGGTGGCCGCGGCGGACGCCGTGGCGGCCGGGGCCGGCGCGGTGACGTGCGCGCCGCCATCCTGGTGCTGCTGAACGAGCGGCCCATGCACGGCTACGAGATGATTCAGCAGATCGCCGAACGCAGCAACGGAATCTGGAAGCCGAGCCCCGGTTCGGTGTACCCGACCCTGCAACTGCTGGACGACGAGGGGCTGATCACCGCCAGCGAGACAGACGGCAGCAAGAAGCTGTTCGAGCTGACCGACGACGGTCGCACCGAGGCGGCAAAGGTCGAGACCCCGCCGTGGGACGAGATCGCCGAAGGCGTGGACCCGGGACACCTCAATCTCCGCAGCGCCGCCCGCCAGCTCTTCGGCGCCGTCGGGCAGTCAGCCCACGCGGCCAGTGCTGAACAGCAGCAACGCATCGTCGACGTGCTCAACAACGCACGTCGGGAGATCTACGGCATCCTCGGCGAGGACTGAGGCCCGTCGCGGCGGACCCTGGATCAGGACACGTCGACCCAGTCCAGGGTCCGCTGCACCGCCTTGCGCCATCCCGCGTATCCGGCGGCGCGCTGGTCGTCGTCCCAGTTGGGCGTCCAGCGCTTGTCCTCCTGCCAGTTGGCCCGCAGCTCGGACGGACCGGACCAGAATCCGACGGCCAGGCCAGCCGCGTAGGCGGCACCGAGCGCGGTCGTCTCGGCGACCACCGGCCGCACCACATCCACACCCAGCACGTCGGCCTGAATCTGCATGCACAACTCGTTGCTGGTGATCCCGCCGTCGACCTTCAAGACCTCGAGGCTTACTCCGGAGTCGGCCTGCATGGCGTCCACCACGTCGCGGCTCTGGTAGCAGATCGCCTCCAGCGTGGCGCGAGCCAGATGAGCGTTGGTGTTGAACCGGGACAGCCCGACGATCGCCCCGCGGGCGTCGGATCGCCAATAGGGCGCGAACAACCCGGAGAACGCCGGCACGAAGTACACCCCGCCGTTGTCGGCGACCTGCCGGGCCAGCGACTCGCTCTGCGAGGCGCCGCTGATGATGCCCAACTGGTCGCGCAGCCACTGCACCGCGGAGCCCGTCACCGCGATCGAGCCCTCCAGGGCGTACACGGGCTTGGCGTCCCCGAACTGGTAACACACCGTGGTGAGCAGCCCGTTCTGGGACCGCACAATCGTCTCGCCGGTGTTCAGCAGCAGGAAGTTACCGGTGCCGTAGGTGTTCTTCGCCTCGCCGGCGTCCAGGCAGACCTGGCCGACCATGGCCGCATGCTGGTCACCCAGGACACCGGTGATCGGGACCTCACCGCCGAAGGGGCCGGTATCGGACGTCACGCCGTAGGGCTGCAGCGGCGACGACGGCTCGATCTTGGGCAGCATCTCCCGCGGGATGGAGAAGAACGACAGCAATTCGTCGTCCCAGTCCAGCGTCTCCAGGTTCATCAGCATGGTCCGGCTGGCATTGGTCACATCGGTGACGTGCACGCCACCGCGCGGGCCGCCGGTCAGATTCCACAACACCCAGGTGTCGGGGGTGCCGAACAGCGCGTCACCCTTTTCCGCGGCCGCGCGCACCCCGTCGACGTTCTCCAGAATCCACTGCAGCTTGCCGCCGGAGAAGTAAGTGGCCGGCGGCAGACCTGCCTTGCGCCGGATCACGTCGCCGCGGCCGTCCCGGTCCAGCGCGGACGCGATGCGGTCGGTTCGGGTGTCCTGCCAGACGATCGCGTTGTAGTAGGGTCTTCCGGTTTTGCGGTTCCACACCAGCGTCGTCTCACGCTGGTTGGTGATCCCGAGTGCCGCAATATCTTTCGAAGATATGTTGCTGGCGTTCAGCACGGACATCAGCACCGACGCGGTGCGCTCCCAGATCTCCACCGGGTTGTGTTCGACCCAGCCGGCCCGCGGCAGGATCTGATCATGCTCGAGTTGATGACGGGCCACCTCGGCGCCGTCGTGATCGAAGATCATGCAGCGGGTACTGGTGGTGCCCTGGTCGATGGCTGCGATGAATTCCGGCGACTCAGCCAACTCGGCCTCTCCTAGGGTGGCGTTGGACACTGCAGGTACATGATGGCGCAGTGTCGGGCCGGGTTGCGCGCGGCCCGGGAAACCTGTTCCATCGGTCAGGTGGGCGAAGAGGTCAAGCGCACCACGTATGACCGCGCACATCGGCGGGAGTACCGGCGCAAAGTGCGGGTGTGTCTCGACGTCTTCGAGACGATGCTCTCGCGCACCAGCTTCGATTCGGAGCACCCGCTCACCGGCATGGAAATCGAATGCAACCTGGTCGACGCCGAATACCAGCCGGCGATGTCGAACCGGCACGTGCTGGACGCCATCGACGATCCCGCGTATCAGACCGAATTGGGCGCCTACAACATCGAATTCAATGTTCCGCCCCGCCCGCTACCCGGACACACCACGCTGGACCTGGAGAAGGACGTACGAGCCAGCCTCAACGACGCCGAACTCAAGGCCAACGCCAGTGGTTCGCACATCGTCATGATCGGCATCCTGCCCACCCTGATGCCCAAGCATCTGTCGGAGGGCTGGATGAGCGAGTCGAACCGGTACGCAGCCCTCAACGAGTCGATCTTGGAGGGCCGCGGGGAGGACATCCCCATCAACATCGCCGGCCCCGAACCCCTGAGCTGGCAGGCCGCTTCCATCGCGCCCGAATCCGCCTGCACCAGCACGCAATTGCACCTGCAAGTGGCTCCAGAAGACTTCGCCGCCAACTGGAACGCGGCGCAGGCGCTGGCCGGCCCGCAACTCGCACTGGCCGCGAACTCGCCGTTTTTCTTCGGCCATCACCTGTGGGCGGAGACCCGCATCGAACTGTTCGCCCAGTCCACCGACACCCGCCCCGAAGAACTGAAAACCCAGGGCGTCCGGCCGCGAGTCTGGTTCGGCGAGCGCTGGATCGCCTCGGCCGTCGACCTGTTCAAGGAGAACATCAAGTACTTCCCGTCACTGCTGCCGGAACTGTCCGATGAGGATCCCGTCGCGGAACTGACGGCGGGACGTACACCGCGCCTGGCCGAACTGCGCCTGCACAACGGCACCGTGTACCGGTGGAACCGGCCGGTGTACGACGTCTCCGATGGTCGCCCACAGCTGCGGCTGGAGAACCGGGTACTGCCAGCCGGACCGAGTGTCGTTGACATGCTGGCCAATTCAGCGTTCTACTACGGAATGCTGCGGACCATGTCCGAAGCCGAACAGCCGGTGTGGTCGCAGATGGGTTTTCCGGTGGCGCACCGGAATTTCCTGGACGCCGCTCAACAAGGCATCGACGCGCAGCAGCACTGGCCGGGTGTCGGCGAGGTGAGCACCCAGAAGCTGGTGCTGGACACGCTGTTGCCGATGGCCCACGAGGGCTTACGGCGCTGGGGCGTCGATGCCGAAGTCCGCGACCGCTTCCTGGGCGTTATCGAGGGCCGGGCCAGAACCGGGCGCAACGGAGCCAGTTGGCAGGTAGCCACCGTCCGCGCACTGCAGGACGGGGGCATGACCCGGCCCCGGGCCCTGGCCGAGATGCTGCGCCGGTACTGCGAGCACATGCACGCCAATGAACCGGTGCACACGTGGCCCGTTCGCAGGCCCGACTAACCTATTTCGGCCAATTGCGTCAACCGCACGCTGTTGCCGGACGGGTCGCGGAACCCGCAGTCGATGCCATAGGGCATCTCATGCGGGTCTTCAGTGAATTCCACTCCGCGGGACTTCATTTCGCGATAGGTGGCCGCGCAGTCCTCGGTGGTGAGAAACACCGTGCCGGCGAAACCCTTAGCCATCACCTCGGCGACCTGCTGATGGGTCGCCGCGTCCATCACCGGCTCACCCGGAATCGCCATCAGCACGATGGACACGTCGTCCTGGCCGGGAGGGCCCACGGTGAGCCACCGGAAATCCAGGCCGGGCAGCGAAACATCCTGCCGCACTTCCATACCCACCTTTTCGGTCCAGTACTTCAGGGCGACTTCCTGGTCGTGCACCCAGAGGTGGGCGCTGGCAATCTTGAGCATGGCCACCACGCTACGACCCGGCCGGTCCGTGCGTCTTCTCCCCGCGTGCTGTCTTGACCCGACTGTCCGCGGGCGGTCGGGTGTCGCGCGCGAGGATGCAACTCGGCACCCGAGCGTGCACCGACGCAGGCGGGAGGCTCGCCCGGTAGGCGGCCGGCGGCAGGCCGTAGACGCGGGCGAAACTCGTTGTGAACGAACCGACGCTGCGCAGACCCACCATGACGGCGATGTCGGCGACGGACCGATCGGTGTGGCGCAGCAACGCCGCCGCGCGCTCCAGCCGGCGTGTCTGCAGGTACGAGCGCGGCGACTCACCAAAGGTGCGGGTGAACATCCGGCTGAAATGCGAACGGGACAGGCCCGCGGCCGCTGCCAGGTCGTCCACCGTGATCGGCTCGGCGTAGCGGGCGTCGGCAAAATCCTTCGCGCGTAGCAGATAGCGGGCCGGCGGCAGCTGCGGCATAACTCCCAGTATGCGACGGGCGTACGTTGGGAACCATGACGGATCAGGTGATGGACTGGGACGATGCGTACCAGGAGAGGGTCTTCCAGGCGCCGCCGCCGTGGAATATCGGTGAACCGCAGCCTGACTTGGCCGCGCTGATCGCCGCCGGAAAGGTCCGCGGTGACGTGCTGGACGCCGGATGCGGGGTCGCGGAATTGTCACTCGCGCTGGCGGCCGGCGGTTATACCGTTGTCGGTATTGACAATTCGCCTACCGCGATTGCGGAGGCGACGAAAGCCGCGCGCGAGCGCGGGCTCACTACCGCCACTTTTGTCGTGGACGACATCACGAAGTTCTCCGGTTATGACGGCCGATTCGGAACGGTGATCGACAGCACGCTGTTCCACTCACTGCCGGTCGAGGACCGCGACGCCTACCTACAGGCGATTCACCGGGCTGCCGCACCCGGCGCCGGCTACTTCGCCCTGGTGTTCGCCAAGGGCGCTTTCCCGGCCGAGGCCCCGTACCGGCCCAACGAGGTCGACGAGCAGGAACTACGTTCCGCCGTAAGCAAATACTGGGAGGTCGACGAGATTCGGCCCGCGGCGATCCACGGGAACATGCCGCAGCTGCCGGACATCCCTGAGCTTCCGGAAGGGTCCCCGCACCGTGTCGACGACAAGGGCCGCGTGATGATGCCCGCCTATCTGCTGAGCGCGCACAAGGCGGATCAGTAGTTCTGCAGGAAGATCCCGGCCAGGTTCGAACCGATGCTCTGCAGGCCGGACACGAAGCTGCTGACGTTGGCCGGCAGAGTGCCGATGTTTCCGAGACCCGACACTCCGCTGCCCAGGACCGAAAGACCCGAGGAACCTTCGCCGAACACGTTGTAGCCCGAAGCGCCGATGAGCCCCAACGGGTTTCCGCTGAAGAACCCGGACACCCCGCTGCCGTTGTTGAAGAATCCCGAGCTGTTGCCGCCGCCGGTGTTGAAGAAACCCGACGTCGTGAAGATGTTGTCGGTGGTGTTGCCGTAGCCCGGCGTCGGCGGAATCTGGAACTCGAACAGCTTCTGGCTCGGCAGGTGGATGCTCGGAATGTAGATGTCCGGCAGGTTGAAGGCGCCGACTCCGATTGGCGGAATGACCAGCGGCGGCGTGACGAAGCCCGGGAAGTCGATCTGCGGCAGGATGAACTCGCCGATGGCGATATTGGGAATCCCGATCGATGGCAGGTCGAACGCGGAGGCGATGACCTGGGGCAGGTTGAACGCACCCAGCGCGATCGGCGGAATCCCGATCTCGGGCAGCGAGAACGCCTCCGAAGTGAGTTGCGGAAGCAGGAAGTCGCCGATGGAGATCGGCGGGATCGTCAACGCCGGAGTGGAGAACTCGGGCCAGCTGATCGGCGGCAGCACGATCTCGCCGAGGTCGATCGGCGGAATGGTCAGCGGCGGGGTGGTGAATTCCGGCCAGCCGACCTGCGGCAGATCGAAGGAGCCGAGATTTATCGGCGGGATGGTCAAGGCCGGCGTCGAGAACTGCGGCCAACCCACCTGCGGCAGATCGAAGGAGCCGAGATTTATCGGCGGGATGGTCAACGCCGGCGTCGAGAACTGCGGCCAACCCACCTGCGGCAGATCGAAGGAGCCGAGATTTATCGGCGGGATGGTCAACGCCGGCGTCGAGAACTGCGGCCAACCCACCTGCGGCAGATCGAAGGAGCCGAGATTTATCGGCGGGATGGTCAACGCCGGCGTCGAGAACTGCGGCCAACCCACCTGCGGCAGATCGAAGGAGCCGAGATTTATCGGCGGGATGGTCAACGCCGGCGTCGAGAACTGCGGCCAACCCACCTGCGGCAGATCGAAGGAGCCGAGATTTATCGGCGGGATGGTCAACGCCGGCGTCGAGAACTGCGGCCAACCCACCTGCGGCAGATCGAAGGAGCCGAGATTTATCGGCGGGATGGTCAACGCCGGCGTCGAGAACTGCGGCCAACCCACCTGCGGCAGATCGAAGGAGCCGAGATTTATCGGCGGGATGGTCAACGCCGGCGTCGAGAACTGCGGCCAACCCACCTGCGGCAGATCGAAGGAGCCGAGATTTATCGGCGGGATGGTCAACGCCGGCGTCGAGAACTGCGGCCAACCCACCTGCGGCAGATCGAAGTCCCCGAGCTGAATCTGCGGAATGGTCAACGCCGGCGTCGAGAACTGCGGCCAACCGATCTGCGGCAGGGTGAAGCCGCTGAACTGCACTGGGTTGAAAGTGATGGACGGGATGTTGAAACCGGAGAGCCCGATCGACGGAATGATGTAGTTGCCACCGGCATTGCTGATGTTGAGAGTCGGCAGCGTCATCGCACCGATCTGGATGCTAGGGAAGCTGAATTGCTCGATGTAGCCCTGCGTCGTGAAGCCCAGCGAAATCGCATTGATATTGAAGGTACCGAGGTCAATTCGGTAGGTGGGGGCCGCGATGAAGCTCGTGTCCAGGGTAATGAGCGTCTGGTTTCCGCCTGGGACGGAGATGTTCGGGAACTGTATACGCGGGATATTGATCTGCGGAACGGTGACCGAAGGCAGGTTCCAGCCCGTGACAGTTACGGTCGGCGTCTGGAAGGGCGGAATGATTACCTGCGGTAGATTTATCGGTGGTACCGCTATAGGCGGCGTAGTGACGGACGGCAGGTTGAACCCTCCCACCGTAAGCGCCGGCGACTGGTAAGCCGGAACCGTTACCGCGGGTATACCGATCTGGGGCAGACCAAAGCTACCGATATTGATATTCGCGGGCGTCGTGTACGCCGGAATAGTGATCGCCGGAATACCGATCTGCGGCAGGGCGAAATTACCGATATTGATATTCGCCGGCGTCGTGTACGCCGGAATAGTGATCGCCGGAATGCCGATCTCCGGCAGCCCGAAGCTACCGATATTGATGTTCGCCGGCGTCGTGTACGCCGGAATAGTGATCGCCGGAATGCCGATCTGCGGCAGCGCGAAACTACCGATATTGATATTCGCCGGCGTCGTGTACGCCGGAATAGTGATCGCCGGAATGCCGATCTGCGGCAGGGCGAAACTGCCGATCGTGATGGTCGACGGCGTCGTGTACGCCGGAATGGTGATCGCCGGGATACCGATCGCCGGCGTCTCGAACGCACTCAGCGCGGCGATCGGTGACAGGAAGCCGCCGATGTTGATCGGCGGGACGGTGATCTCCGGCAGGCTGAACGCGGAGACCAGGACACTCTCGGGCGAGGTGAAGGGCCCGATGTTGATCGGCGGAATGCTGATCGTCGGCAGGTCGAACGGGAGGATGCGGATGTCCGACGGCGTCGTGAACGGCGGGATGGTGATGGGCGGGATGCTGATCTGCGGGGTGTTGAAGGCGCCGACCAGGATCTGCGAGATGTCGACCGGTGGAAGCTGAATGTCCGGGGTGGTGATGGCGACGACGACGCCACCCTGCTGGTCACCGGTCCAGCCGATGCCGTTGTTCATGTTTCCGGTGTTGAGGGCACCGGTGTTGAAGTTGCCCCAGTTGGAATAACCGGTATTGGTGTTGCCGATGTTGAAGCTGCCGGTGTTGTAGGAACCGGGGTTGACGTCGCCCGTGTTGAAGCTGCCAACGTTGTAGGTGCCCGTATTGGCGAAGCCTGCGTTGAAAGCTCCCGTATTGAATGTGCCCGGGTTGAATAAGCCGGTGTTGACGGTACCGGAGTTGCCGATGCCGGTGTTGAAGCTGCCCGAGTTGAAGAGTCCGTAGTTTCCGTGGCCCGAGTTGAAGAAGCCGATGTTTCCGGTGCCGGAGTTGAACAACCCGACGTTACCGCTGCCGGAATTCAGGTTGATGCCGAATTGGTTGTCACCGGTCAGCCCGATACCGATGTTGTTGTTACCGGTATTGCCGAAACCGATGTTGAAGTTACCGCTGTTGGCAAGACCCTTATTGCCGATGCCGAAGTTTCCGAGACCGATGTTGGACGTTCCCAGGTTGCCGAAGCCGATGCTGAAATTGCCGATGTTCGCATCGCCCAGGTTGGAAATGCCGAAGTTGCCACTGCCGATGTTGCCACTGCCGACGTTGCCGAAGCCGAAGTTGCTGGCACCGACATTCGCCCACCCGAGCGTCAGTTGCAGCGTCTCCCCGGCGGCGCTCGGAAGTCCGGCGGCAGCCGCGGACCCGGCGGCCAGCTGGGCCGGCAGACCGGCAAGGGCTTTCAGCGGCTCGGCGAACGGGGCGAGCGCGGCGGCCGCGGCAGAGGCACCGCTGTAGTAGCCGACCATCGCGGCCACATCCTGGGCCCACATCTCCTCGTAGACGGCTTCGGCCGCCGCGATGGCCGGTGCATTCTGTCCGAACAGGTTCGAGAGCACCAGTCGCACGAAGCCGGAACGGTTCGCCTGGACCGCTATCGGATGGACCGCCGCCGCCACGGCCGACTCGAATACCCCGACCACCGCCTTGGCCTGTACCGCCGCACCTGCAGCCTGCGTAGCCGCTGAATTCAACCAACCCGCATACGGGAGCGCCGCCGTGGCCATCGCCGCAGCCGCCGGCCCCTGCCACGCCTGACTGGTCAGGCCGGCCGTGACCGACGTGAAAGATTCTGCAGCCGAGTTCAATTCAGCGGCAAGGCCGTCCCAGGCCAACGCCGCATCCAGCAGCGGGCCGGGACCGGCGCCCGTGAAGAGCCGAAGCGAGTTGATCTCAGGTGGCAGCACTGAAAAATTCATCGGCGGAAGCACCCCTCATCACTGGATCGATCGCCAAGCGGCGAATCGCGGGAGCGTTAAGGAGCCCACCCTTGACGACCCGTTTGCATTCGAAGGCAGAAGTTACTCCACACATGACCAATATGCACGCGGTTCGTACGAAAAATTTTGTGTTGCAGGCGGAGCAATGTCTCCGGTATGAGCTCAGGTCAAAGCGGTAGCAGCCGTCGCCTCGATAAGCGCTTCGGCGAAAGTTTCCAGGTCTTCCGCTGCGGTGTCAATATGCGGAGAGATCCGCAGCACCGGGCCGGTCAATTCCATCGGGGCACGTTGCACTCCCGCGTAGGTGGTCAGGATGCGGCGCTCGGCAAGCAACCACTCCCGCACCTCTTCCGGGTCGGCGCCCTCGGTGGGCGCCAAAGTGGTTATGGCGCTTGGCTCTTCGACCTCTTCGACCACCACCCAGCCGTCAACGTCGGCCAGCAGCCTGCGCGCGATGCCGCCCAACTCGGCCAGTCGCGCCCGGATCCGCTCCGGGCCGCGCGCCAGATGCTCGCCCACCGCTACCGAAAAGCCCACTCGCGCAGCCACATTCGCCTCACCGAAACCCAGTGGCACCCGCGGGATCAGCTGCTCCATCAGCTCGGGCCGCAACGCCAGCACGCCCACGCCCCGGGGCCCTGCCATCCATTTCCGCGACGATGAATACGTGGCGTCGGCTCCCACCGCGCAGTCGATCTGCCCCAGCGCCTGCGCGGCGTCCACCACCAACGGCACGCCGAGCTCGCGGCACAGCTCGGCCATCATCGCCAGCGGCTGGACGGTGCCCCGGTGGCTGGCCACCGGTGTCAGGTGAACCAGGTCTGGCGGGTTGTCTTCCAGCTGGAACGCCGCGTCGTCGATCGCCAGCCGACCGTCGTCGAGCGCAGGAAGCTGCCGCACCTCGAATCCGTGCGACTCCATCACCGCCAGGTTCGGCCCGTACTCGCCGGGCAGGCAGGCCAGCGTGCGCCTGTCCCGCGGCCAACTGCTCAACAGCACATCCAGCGCATTCAACGAGCCGGTGGTGTAAACCACCTCGGCATCGACCAGGCCGCAGAGCTTCGCGACGGCCGCGCGCCCCGCGTCCAGCACCGTGGCGGCCGCTTCGGCCGCCACGTATCCGCCGACCTCGCATTCGTGCAGCGCATGCTGGGCTGCCGCGTCGAGTGCCGCCAGGCTCTGCCGCGAGCAGGCCGCGCTATCCAGATGCAGCCCAGCAACAGGCGGCCGGGACTGGCGCCACTGCTGGGCCAGCTGTTCGGGATGGCTCACTTGGCGGCCAGCGACAGGCCGAAATCACCCGCCTCGTCGGTCCACCAACGGATCCTTCGCAAACCCGCGGCGGACAGCTCGTCGCTCACCGCGTCCGGGCGGAACTTGCACGAGACCTCGGTGATCATCTCCTCGCCGGCGCCGAAGTCGACGGTCAGGTCCAGCGCGTCGACACGTACCCGCTGGGGACGGGTGGAGCGCAGCCACATTTCGATGCGCTCCTCGTCGCTGTTCCAGCGTGCTACGTGTTCGAACGAGTCGACGTCGAAATCCGCGTCGAGTTGCCGGTTGATCACCGCAAGCACGTTGAGGTTGAACCGCGCCGTCACGCCGGCCGCGTCGTCGTAGGCCCGTACCAGCCGACCGGTGTCCTTCACCAGGTCGGTACCCAGCAGCAAACTGTCCCCAGGCTGCATCACCGCGGACAGCGAGGCGAGGAAGTCGGCGCGAGGCTCCGGCGTCAGGTTCCCGATCGTCGAGCCCAGAAACACGAACAGCCGCCGCCCACCACCGGGTATTTCGGCCAGGTGCTCCTCGAAATCACCACAGACCGCACTGATTTCGACACCTGGATACTCGTCCTGGATGGCACGGGCGGCCGCCGACAAAACGCTGGCATCGACGTCGAACGGTACGAAGCTGCGCAACGACGCACGGTCGCGCAGCGCATCGAGCAGCAACCGGGTCTTCTCGGATGTCCCGCTGCCCAGCTCGACCAAAGTGTCGGCCTGGCTTGCCGCGGCGATCTCGGCGGCGCGGGCTCGCAGGATCTCGGCCTCGGCGCGCGTCGGGTAGTACTCCGGCAGCCTGGTGATCTGGTCGAACAGGTCGCTACCGGCCGCATCATAAAACCACTTGGGCGGCAACGATTTCGGCTGCTGTTGCAGGCCCACGAAGACGTCGCGGCGCAGTGCGTGCAACGCGGAGTCCTCGGCCAGATGGTTGGACAGCGTGAGCGTCATCAGGATCCTTTCGAGCGGTTCAACGCAGTCAATTCGACGCGATCGCCGTTGACTTCCACCAGGTGCCGGTCGGGTATGTCTTCCCAGTCCGGGTCGTCGTCGTAGGGTTCGCTGGCCAGCACCACGCCGTCAGCACGGCGCAGGATCGACAAGGTGTCTCCCCAAGCCGTGGCAATCAGCCGAGAACCGTTGGCGGCCATGATGTTCAGCCGGGCCAACGGATCGGCGGCGCCCAACTCGACGATGGTGTCGCCCAATGCGTCCAACCCACGAGCGAAGATGGTGGCAGCCAGAACCGCACTGTCACAGACTGATTCGGCCGTGGCAGTGAGTGGTAAGACGGCGCGGTCGACAACGCCGTTGTGCGACAACAACCACCGTTCGTCGGTGAACGGCGCGGTGGCGCTGGCTTCGAGCGGCATGCCCACGGTCGCGGAGCGCACCGCGGCGACCACGCAATGACTCCGCAGCACCGGCGCAACCGACTCGAACGAGACGTCACCCCACAGCGGCGCGGGGCTGCGCCAGCGTCGCGGCGCGGGGCCCGGGCAGTCGTCAAAGAAGCCCACGCCCCAGCCGTCGGCGTTCATCAGGCCGTGCTTCTGCCGGCGCGGGGCGTACGACTGCACCCGCAGACCCTGCGGTGGGTCCAGGACCAGTGAGGAGACGCTGACCGGTGCACCGAGCCAGCCAAGATGACGACACATCAGGCGTCCCAGGCCAACCGGACACCCGAGAAGATCTGCCGCCGGTAGGGATGGTCCCAATTGCGGAAGCTGGGACGCAGGATGGACTGTTCGACCGCCCACGAGCCGCCGCGCAGCACCCGGTAGTCGCCGTCGAAGAAGGGCTGGGAGTAGCGCTCGTAGATCATCGGCACGAATCCCGGCCAGGGACGCAGCGGCGAGCTGGTCCATTCCCAGACGTCGCCCAGCAGCTGCTCGACGCCGTACGCCGACGCGCCGGACGGGTACGCGCCGACGGGCGCGGGCCGTAGCGCGGTGCCACCCAGATTGGCGCGCTCGGGCGTCGGCGGCTGGTCGCCCCACGGGTAGCGCCTCCGGGAGTTGGCCGCCGGATCCCAGGCGCACGCCTTCTCCCACTCCACCTCGGTGGGCAGCCGGGCGCCCGCCCAGGCGGCGTAGGCCTCGGCCTCGAAATAGGAGACGTGCTGCACCGGCTCGTCGCCGGGGATGTCCTCGATGTGGCCGAACCGGGCGCGGGTGCCGGCGTTCCAGAACTGCGGGGCGTTCAGCCCGGCCTGCTGTCGATGCTGCCAGCCGCGTTCGGACCACCACCGCGGCTGCGCGTAGCCCCCGTCGTCGATGAAGCCGCGCCATTCGGCGTTGGTGACCGGTACCCGTCCGATCCGGAAGCTGGGCACCTCAACGGTGTGGGCAGGCCGCTCATTGTCCAGCGAGTAGGGCTCGGCGGCGGCGTCGACGCCCAGAACGAACGGCCCGCCGGGCACCAGCACCGACGTTCCTGCCAGGTCGGGCCGTCCGGCGGGGACCTCCGAGGTCTCCTGCAACAGCGGCGCGCCGGTTCGCAGGTTCAATGCCTGAAGCATGGTCTCGCCGTGCTGATTCTCGTGGCTGATGACCAGTCCGAACTGGAAGTCGCCCGCGTCCGCCGGCAGAGCGTCCAACGCGTCCAATGCGGCATCGCGGACCGTGCGGCAGAACGACCGCGCCTGGGCCGGGGACAGCAGCGGAAGGTCCACCCGGCTGGCCCGCGAGTGCACGAACGCGTCGTAGAGTCCTTCGATCTCCGGAGCCAGCATGCCCGGCCGATCCGGGTTGCCGTCGCGCAGCAACCACAGGTCTTCCTGTTGACCGATATGCGCCAGGTCCCACACGAGTGGGCTCATCAGCGGGTCGTACTGCCGGCGAAGTTCGTCGTCGTCGAAATCCACCAGCCGCAACGTCCGCGCGCGGGCCCGCTCCAAATCGCCGGCCAACTGCTCTCGTGTTGTCACTGCTCCCCTTGCGCCGCGCGGGCGGCCTGCGCGACCGTGGCGGCGATTCCATGTTCGATGACGCGGTCGGAGAAGTCGTCGGCCGGACATCGCCCGGTTTCGACGTTGAGCATCAATTGCTGCATCGTGTCGGCGAGTTCGGCCGGAGCCCGCTCGGCGGCGATGGACAGGCACCGGTTGGCGGCCGCGTACAGCCGCCGATCGCGCAGGCCCAGCCGCGCTGCGGTGTCCCAGGAGGTGGCGACCGGTTCGACGGCCTCGGCGGCCAGGTCAGCGGCGGCCGGATCGTCGAGCAGGGTCGTCAGCGTGAAGACCAGCGCGGGCCAGACCGCGTCGGGAACGCTGTCGAGGTAGCGGATCTCCAGCCACTGCCGCGGCCGCACCGGGGGGAACAACGTGGTCAGGTGATATTCCAGGTCGGCGATGGTGGGGCGGCGGTCGCCGAGCAGCACCCGCCCATCCACCCAGTCGGTGAACGGCACGTAATACGTGACCGCCGTCGCGTCCGGAGCATGGACCATCATCACGGGCGCTTTCAGCGCGTACCGGGCCCAGTCAGTGCCGGGATCGTCCCCGCTGACTCCCAGCACGGGGCCGCAGCGCGCCGAGTCCATCTGACCCCACACCCACTGCCGGGTGGACTGCCAGCCGGAGAACTCGCCGGCCAGCATCGGCGAGTTCGCCGCGATGGCGATCATCGTCGGACCCAGCGCGTGCGCCAGGCGCACCCGATCGGCCCAGCCCGCCTGCGGTCCCGCGTCCAGGTTGAGCTGGATCGATGCCGTCGAAGTCATCATCGCCGCGCCAGCCGCGCCGCTGTCGCTGGCGGCGAAGAACTGTTCCATGGCGCGATACCGGGCGCCCGGGTTGATCCGCTCAGGCGACCGCAGCGGGTCTGCGCCCAAGAAGACCAACCCCAGACCGGCCTCGGCCAGCGCGCTCCTCAGCACGACCTGGTCGCCGGCCATCGCATCGATAGCGGGCAGCACGCCGTCGGCAGGCGGACCCGAGAGTTCGACGGCGCCGCCCGGCTCCACGGTGACGGCGCTGCCGCCGGGGAGCGGTTTGAGCCACTTCAGCACGGCGCTGATCTCGTCCCAGCTCGGCCGCCGCAGCGGATCGGCCGGATCGAAGCAGTGCGCCTCCAGTTCCAGACCGACGCGTCCCACCGGTCCATCGACAAGACAGCCTTCGGAGATGTGCTCCGCGACGGCGGCCGAGCTGGTCAGCTCGGCGTTGGCCACATCGATGTCGTCCAGCTGCGGACCCGCGGTAGCGGCGATGCGCGTCATTTCACGATCCCTCCGGGGCAGCTGGATGCGCAGCTATCGAAACGATAACCACCATCACTTCATCTTCCAGAGAGCACCGACATATTCCCGACCTTTTCAGCTGCACGAGGGAGATGGATACCCAATTCTCGCCTCGGCTACTGGCCCAGCGCGTTCTGCATCGCCCCGGCCAACACATTGACCGCCGGGCCGGCGTTGCCAGATTGGCAGACCTTGGCCTGGAGCAACACGTTTTCACGCAGCCGGGTTTGAACGAAGCACCGGCGATCGGTTCCCGCCTCCTGCTTGGTCCAATTCGCGTCGGTGGCCCCGGCCGGGCCGCCGGAGAACGACCACACCTGGGTGGTGCCGTTGTCCAGATGCATCGCGGTGGTCTGACCCGAGCAGCCCACCGTGCGGTCGACGACACGGTGGAAAGCCCGGTCGGCCGCGTCGTTGGTGGCGAAGACTCCGACCGCCTGCTTGACGAGGTGATTCTGGTCGCTGGCCGACGTCTGCGCGGTGGCCCCGTTGAACGCTGCCAGGTCGGGGTCGTTGTACACCTCGGGCAGGCCGATCTCCGCCCAGTTGTTACAGACCGGCAGATCCACCGAGTAGGCCTGGAACGGCTCGGTGAACACTGCTTCCCACCCCATCGGGGCGCCGACGATGTTGCCGACCGATCCCTTGCCGAGCACGGCGTAGGACACCACTCCCGGTTCCGACGGATGGGCCGCAGCGCTGGCCGCGCCGCCGATGGCCAGGCCGATGCCCACCGCTGTGACGGCAAGCCGCATCCGGCTTAGACCCGGGCCGAGACGGTGACGTCGACGTTGCCCTTGGTGGCCTTGGAGTACGGGCACACCTGGTGGGCCTGGTGGACCAGGTCGTCGGCCGTGCCCTGCTCGAGGCCCGGCAGGTGGCCGACGATCACGCCGGTGAGCCCGAACCCTCCGTCGGAGTCCTTGCCGAACCCGATCTCGACCGTGACGTCGGTGGCGTCATCCAGCTTGACCTTCGCCTTGCCCGCCACCAACCTCAGCGCACCCAGGAAGCAGGCGGCGTAGCCGGCGGCGAACAACTGCTCGGGGTTGGTGCCCTCGCCGTTGCCGCCCATCGCCTTCGGCGGGCGGGTGTCCAGGTCGACCCGACCATCGTCCGACTTGACGTGGCCGTCGCGGCCGCCGCCCGTCGCCGTGGCTGCCGTGGTGTAAACGACTTCGATGCTCATGGGCTCGATCATGCCAGCCGCGACCGTGTCAGCCGAGGTTCGCCCGGACCCCCTCTTCGACCTTCTTACCCAGATCGGGGTCCACATTGCGCCAGTACTCGAAGACCCGGGACAGCACCGGCTCCTTCACACCCTTGGATACATGTCCAATGATGTTGTGAGCCAACCTATCCCGCGCTTCGTCGTCGAGAACCTCGCGGACCAGCGTGCCGGCCTGGCTCCAGTCGTCATCGTCGGGACGCAACGTGTAGGCCGCGCGAATCATTTCGCCGTCGGCCTGCCAGCGCACCTCGGCAGCACGCGCCGGATCTGCGTGCGGGCCGCCGAAAGAGTTGGGCGCGTACACCGGATCGGTCGCGTTCTTGATCCGCATGGCCCCGTCTTTGGAGTAGCTGTTGACCTCCACCTTCGGCGTATTGACAGGAATCTGTTTGTAATTCGTGCCGAGCCGGGCCCGGTGTGCATCGGAGTAGGAGAAGCCGCGCGCGAGCAACATCTTGTCGGGGCTCAGGCCGGTGCCGGGGACGATGTTGTTCGGTTCGAAGGCCGCCTGCTCGATTTCGGTGTGATAGTCGGTGACGTTGCGAGTCAGCGTCAGCTTGCCGACGTCGATCAGCGGGTAGTCGCCGTGCGGCCACACCTTGGTCAGGTCAAAGGGGTTGTAGCGGTAGGTCTTTGCCTCCTCGAACGGCATGATCTGCATCTTGAGCGTCCAACTCGGGAAGTCGCCGCCTTCGATGGTTTCGTACAGATCGCGCTGGTGGTAGTCGCCGTCCTCGCCGGCCAACCGGTCGGCGTCCTCCTGGGTCAGGTAATCGACCCCCTGGTCGCTGATGAAGTGGTACTTCACCCAGAAGATCTCGCCGGCGGCGTTGATCCAGCTGTAGGTGTGGCTGCTGTAGCCGTTCATGTGGCGCCAGGTCTTGGGGATGCCGCGGTCGCCCATCAGCCAGGTCACCTGGTGCGCCGACTCCGGCACCAGAGTCCAGAAGTCCCACTGCATCGTGTGGTCGCGCAGATTGGTTGCCTGCATCCGCTTTTGGGAGCGGATGAAGTGCTGGAACTTCATCGGGTCGCGGATGAAGAACACCGGCGTGTTGTTGCCGACCATGTCGAAGTTGCCCTCCGACGTGTAGAACTTCAGCGCGAAGCCGCGTGGGTCGCGCCAGGTGTCTGGGCTGCCCCGCTCGCCCGCCACCGTGGAGAACCTGATCAGGGTGTCGGTCTTGGTGCCAGGCTGAAACACCGCCGCCCTGGTGTACTTGCTGACGTCATTAGTGACCTCGAAGTGGCCGAAGGCGCCACCGCCCTTGGCATGCGGTTGGCGCTCCGGGATGCGTTCCCGGTTGAACTGCGCCATCTGCTCGATGAGGTAGTGGTCCTGCAGCAGAATCGGGCCGTCGGGACCCAGGGTCAACGACTGCTCGTCGCTCGGGGCGGGGCTGCCGCCGTCTGTGGTGGTGTAGCGTTCCGTCATTTTTCGCAATCTCCTCTAGCTGAACAGTCGAAAAATCAAGCGCATAGCGGTAATTCGGGCGGTCTAACTGTTGATACCCCGCGGCTGCGCCACGAAACTAGGGGCGGGTGGGCGGTGCGCTCGGAGCGGACGTCGGCGTTTGACCAGGGCTCGCACCGGGTGGGACCGCACCGGGTGCGCCGGGACCACCCGGACCGCCGGGGAAGCCGGGGGCCATCCCCGGCGGCGGCGGGCCACCCGGGTACCGGAACTGCCAGCCGGGGCCGCCATAGCCGCCGGGACCGTCGGGGTGGAACATGCCATGGTGGTGGTGACGGTGGTAGTAGCCATGTCCGCCCCCGAAGATCATGGCAGCGGTGAACAGCAGGGTGGATGCGATGAATACGATCCCCGCGACGATCACTACCCAGGCGGCCACCACGTAGAGGCGCGGCGGCTTCTCCCGGTACACCGGCCTGGGCGGCGGCGCGGTGTCGACCGAAGCCGGTGGAACTGGGGGTTCGGGTGTATCACTCATACCTTCGAATATGGTCCAGCCCAGCAGCAGCGTAAAGGGGCGCGGTCACAAAGTTGCCGTGAATTGATGAAGCCCGGCGCTCGCGGTTTGAGCGCCGGGCTGTCGGTGGAGCGCTTTCAGCGACCGGGTGTGGGCGAAGGAGTGACGGACGGGCTCACCGAGGACGGCACCTGGGCGGGTCCACCGGGTCCGCCGGGTCCAGTGCCCGGGCCGACCTGCTGCTGGCCCCCATTGGTCGGGAATCCCGAGCGGTGCATCATCGCCGGGTGGTGCTTGTGGTGCCGGTGGTGTCCCCCGCCGTGCCCGGCGGCCAGGCCCAACCGGAACCCGGTGAAGAAGATGACCGAGACGATGAAGACGATCCCGGCGACGATGGCCACCCACGCCGCGGCCTTGAAGACCTTGGGTGTCCGGTGTTCAACCCGCTCAGCGGGCGGTGGGGGTGCTACTGCGGTCGAAGTCCGCGCAGTGGGGGTATCAGAAATTTCGCTCATGCCACGAATGATCAGGGCCGAACAGTAGTGACCGCTATGCGCTACTTAGGTAGCAGCTGTGAGGTGAAACCGGCCGCGGGCAGGCACTTTGCTTGCCGGCGCGCTCTGCTGCGCAGACGGATGCCGGCGCATCGCCGCGTCAAGCTCGACCGCCCGCCGTCTGGCGGCACGCCACCTGCGGTGGGACTGCAGGTAGACCACTGTCGGTTCTTGAACTCGCGCCATGATCGTCCATTCCTTCCAGCACACCTGATGTCTATCTGAGCAGGTCACGAGCATTTCGCGTAGGGACTGAAGTCCTCACTGTCACCGAAATGAGACCTTGGCCGAACCGCACGAAGAGAGACCTCGGCCTCAGGACTGGGGGTCTAAAGGCCCTACTTGAGCCTGACCGGCCGAGCGAACCATGAGCTCTACTCCACAACGGCGTAGGAAGTCGGGGCCATGTCGTACGTGATTGCATCAACGGACCTTGTTGCGCTGGCGGCGGGAGATTTGTCGCGGATCGGTTCATCCCTCGGCGCGGCCAATGCCGCGGCCGCTGCGTCGACAACGCAGCTACTGCCAGCGGCCGCCGATGAGGTGTCAACGGCGATCGCGCGGTTGTTCGGCACCTTTGCCCAGGATTATCAGGCGCTCGGTGTGCAGACCGCACTGTTCCACGACGAGTTCGTCAGGACTCTGCATGCGGCGGCAGGTGCCTATGCGTCGGCCGAGGCGGCCGGCGCGTCGCCTCTGCGGGCCTTCATGGATGTGGTCAATGCTCCCGCCGAATCGTTGTTCCAGCGTCCGTTGTTCGGCAATGGCGCCGACGGCGCCCCCGGGACCGGGCAGGCGGGCGGACCCGGCGGAATCCTCTGGGGCAACGGCGGCAACGGCGGCTCGGGTGCACCCGGTGCGCCCGGCGGGGCGGGCGGCTCCGCCTTCCTCTTCGGACAGGGGGGCGCCGGAGGTGCTGGTGGGGCCGGTGCTACCGGCTTTGCCGGCGGCGCCGGCGGCGCAGGCGGTGCCGGTGGTTGGCTCCTCGGTGGCGGTGGTGCCGGAGGCGTCGGCGGGGCCGGCGGAGCGGGTGGCTTCGCCGGCGGGGCCGGCGGTGCCGGCGGCGCTGGA
>NZ_LKTM01000372.1 GCF_001417955.2 Mycobacterium gordonae
CCACCCCACCGGGCCGCCAAACCAGCAGGTCAGCCAAGTGCCGGTCGGAAAACGCTCCGGAGGTGACCTAATTCAGGAGATCAGCAGCGCATCGATGATCCCGTTGGGCGCTCTCACGGCTGAGTTATGAAATAGCACCCGTCTCTGCACGGATTTCGACGTGGCGGCGCAAGCCGCTCCACCATTCCCCGGACGCGAGGTACCTGATGCGCATTTCAATATTCACGGACAATTTCCTGCCGAAAGTCGACGGTATCGTCACAAGGCTCACCATGACGGTGCAGCAGCTCACCGCCGGCGGGGACGAAGTGCAAGTCTTCTGTCCCGGAGATGTGCCGTCCAGCTACCACGAAGCTGAGATTGTTGGTTTGCCATCAGTCCGATTGCCGTCGTACCCCGAAGTGAAATTGGCGCTGCCCACCCGCACTGTTTCCGCTGCGCTGGATCGTTTTCAGCCGGATGTGATCCACGTTGTCAACGCCTTCGGGTTCTTAGGTATAGGCGGCATCTGGTTCGCCAGGCGTAAGAAAATACCGCTCGTCGCCAGCTACCACGTCGATCTGCTGAAATATGCCGACTTCTATGGGTGGCCGGGGCCGGTGAAGCGGGCCAGCTGGCAACTCGTCAAGACTGCGCATAACCAGGCGAGGCTGACTCTTTGCACCTCCACACCACTTGGAGCAGACCTCAGCAACAGGGGCGTCCAGCGCATCACACAGTGGCCGCGCGCGGTGGATACCGAACTCTTCCATCCTCACCGAGCATCGTCGGACTCGCGAAATAGATTGCTGGGAAACCATAGTGACAACGGCGCCCTGCTGCTCTACGTCGGCCGCTTGGCTGTGGAGAAGGAGATCGAACAGATGCGTCTGGTGCTGGATGCGTTGCCCGAAGCTCGGTTGGCCCTCGTTGGTGACGGTCCGCACCGCCGACAGTTGGAGAAGTATTTCGCCGGCACCGCGACCACGTTTCTGGGTTACCTGAGCGGTGAACAGCTGGCAGCGGCCTATGCCAGTGCCGACGCCTTCCTGCTGACCTCTTGCACCGAGACTCTGGGCCTGGTGCTGCTAGAGGCGATGGCTGCAGGCTGCCCCGTGATCGCCGCCAACCGAGGCGGCGTTCCTGACGTCGTCGAGGATGGCGTCACAGGTTTCCTGTACGACCCCGACCGTCCTGATGACCTACTCGCGCAAAGCAAGCGGCTACTGACGAATGGCGCTTTGCGCCAGGCGATGAGCTGGGCTGCACGGCAGGAGGCCGAGCGATGGAGCTGGACGTCGGCCACTGAACAGTTGCGGCGCAGTTACGTCCGCGCCATCACCGACAACACCGCCGTTGGGCGCTTGATCGACAGTGGCGCCGCGTCAGGAACGTAATGGCCCCGACTACTGCATCCGGGGGCGTCGAGCGTCACCCTCGAGTGGAGACAGCAGGCGGTTGGCGGCGCTATAGGGGTCGTCATGTCCGTCGACCACCGACTCGGCGAGCAGATCCAGATCCGTCCGGGCCCGCAGCAAGGTCTGCGCCAGCGAGAGGATCTGCGCCCGGGCGCGGGCCAGCCGCCGGGCACGGTTGTCAGAGCGGTGGTGGGCGTCGATGGCGGCCACCAGCTCCTGGAGTCCGTCGCCACGGGCCGCGACGAGGCTGACGATCGGCGCGCTGGTCTCGGCCCTCAGGTCGCGGACGGTCTGCTCGGCGCCCTCGCGGTCGGCCTTGTTGACAGCCACGATGTCGGCGACTTCCAGCAGTCCGGCCTTGGCGGCCTGCACCGCGTCGCCCGCTCCGGGATTGAGGATGACGACGGTGGGGTCGGCGACGGCGGCGATCTCGATCTCGGACTGGCCCACTCCGACGGTCTCCAGCAGAACGACGTCATAGCCGATCGCGCCGAGCAACAGGATGGCGGCGGGGACGGCGGCGGCGAGGCCGCCGAGATGGCCCCGGCTGGCCACCGAGCGGATGAGCACATCGGAGTCGTTGATATGGGCGGTCATTCGGATGCGGTCGCCCAGCAGGGCGCCGCCGCTGAAGGGCGACGACGGATCCACCGCGAGTACGGCGACCCGCTGGCCGTGCTCCCGGTACGCGCCGACCAGGGCGCCGATGGTCGTCGACTTCCCGGCGCCCGGGGGGCCGGTGATGCCGATCACGCGCACCGGCACCGCCGGGCCGATGGCAGTCAGCACCTCGTCCCGGCGTTCGCCCTCGCAAAGGCTGAGCAGTCGGCCGGCGGCGCGCGGAGAACCGTTGCGCGCCTTGATGATCAAATCGGAGACGTCCAGGATTGCGTCCGTTCGGCGGGCCGTGTTTGTTAGCGAGAACCCCATTCTCGCATCTCTCTCACGACCCCCCGCGAGCAGACGCAAGATCGCACGTTTCCGAAGGAAACCGTGCGATCTTGCGTCTGCTCGCGCCACCATAATGGCACCGTGGACACAATCGAGGTGCCTGGCGGCAGAGTGTGGTTCAAGCGGGTGGGCTCCGGCGACGGCCTGCCCCTGCTGGTGGTGCACGGCGGCCCCGGCCTGCCGCACTACTACCTCAGCTCACTGGAACGCCTGGCCGACGAGCGTGAGGTGATCTTCTGGGATCAACTCGGCTGCGGCAATTCCGAACACCCGTCAGACCCGGGTCTGTGGACCATGCAGCGCTCGGTGGCGGAAATGGACGCCGTAGTTCGGTCATTGGGACTCAGCGCTTTTCACATTTTCGGCAATTCGTGGGGCGCCATGCTGGCACAGCAGTACGTGCTCGATATGCCCTCGGGCGCCGTCAGTCTCACCATCTCCAACAGCGCCGCGTCCATCCCGGTGTTTGCGGAGAACGTGATCCGGCTGAAGTCACAATTGGACCCCGCCACTCAGGACGCGATCGACCGCCACGAAGCCGCGGGCACCACCGATTCCGCGGAATACCAGGCGGCGATCACCACCTGGAACCAGACTTATCTGTGCCGCTCCCAGCCCTGGCCTCGAGATCTCTACCTGGCCTTCCAGAACATGGGCGCCGAGATCTTCCACACCATGTTCGGGCCGAGCGACTTCAATATCGTCGGCACCATCCGGGACTGGGATGTGATCGATCGGCTCACTGAGATCACCTTGCCTACCCTGCTGCTCGCCGGCCGCTTCGACGAATGCTCACCGGAGCACATGCGGGACATGCACGAGCGCATCCCAGGGTCGCGCTTCGAGTTCTTCGAGAACACCGCCCATCTGCCGTTCATCGAGGAGCCGGACCGCTTCGACGAGGTGATGCGTGACTTCCTCGCACAGCACGACCGAGCTTGATCGCCAGCGAATGCGGGTATAGGCGAGCTGTGGTTGGCTACAGACGATGAAGTTGCGGCGTGATCGTAAGAAGGGGGACGCGTTGATGAAGCGTGAGGTCGGGGCCAGCCTGCGGGTCACCGTCACCGATCCCACGGCTCTTGAGTTCCAGATCGCGGTCGCGTCGCTGCCCGGTTTACAGATCAACGAGTCTTTGACGGTGCAGCTGGACGGCAAACCGGTCTCGGTGCGCGAAATTCCCGGCGAACACGGAACCCGCATCCACACCGCCGATGTCGGGACGGGTGATCTGCAGGTCACCTACGAGGCGACGGTGACGGGCCGGGCCGATCCGATCGCGGTGCAGGATCTGGACGTGTCGACCTATCTGCGGCCCAGCCGCTACGCCGAGGCCGACAAGTTCTTCGGCTTCGCGGCAACCGAATTCGGCCAGTACACCAACTCGGTGACACTGCTGGAGAAGGTGTCCTCCTGGGTGGGGACCAGGCTCAAATACGTTCCGGGATCCAGTGATCCGATCGACGGCGCGACCGACACCCTGCTCGCCGGCGCCGGGGTGTGCCGCGACTACGCACATCTGGTTGTCGCGTTGCTGCGCGCGGTGAATGTACCCGCCCGCCTGGTCGCGGTATACGCACCCGGCTGTGACCCGATGGACTTCCACGCCGTGGCCGAAGCGCTCATCGACGGCCAGTGGCAGGTGGTGGACGCGACCTGCCTGGCGCCGCGCCAGACGATGCTGCGCATCGCCACCGGACGCGACGCGGCAGACACCGCCTTCCTGGATAACCATGGCGGCTCAATCGAATTGACAGAATCGGTGATCACGGCGGTCACTACGGACCCGCTGCCCCGCGATTCGGTCGAAGAACTCGTCTCGTTGGGCTGACGGCCCAGGTTCAGGGCGCTTGGGCCCGTTCGCGCTCGGCGCTCGTGAGACGGACCACCGAGTGACAGTCGCCACATTAGGACTGTGCGGAGGGTCCTGCGGGGTACGCGATACAGGACCGCTTCCGAACGAAAGGAGCACAACCATGGCCGACAGTGGACCTGTGGCAGGCATCAAGGGCGTCATCGAGGACGTCATCGGTAAAGCCAAGGAAATCATCGGGATCATCATCAGCAACGACGGTCTGCGCAACGAAGGCCGCGCCCAGCAGGACAAGGCTGAGGCGCAGCGCAACGTGGCGAAGAAAGAGGCGCAGGCTGAGGCCGCGCGCGGAGCCGCCAGCGCCGCTGAAGCGCGCCAGAAGGCCAAGACCTCCAAGTAGGGATTCAGCACCTGGCGTGGGGCGCCTGCTCTGCAGGCGGACCCCACGCCGGGTGTTGATCAGTTTTTGCCGGCGTTCAGCTTGCTGACGATCGCGCGGAAGTCCTCGGTGACGAACGACTGATGTTCGGCCGACAGCGCATAGTCCAAGCTGGCGAGCACGGCACGTTCCAGGTGGATGTTGAGCACCCGCTTGGTGCTCTCCACCGCCTGCTGCGGTAGTTCCATGATCTTCTCGGCGCACTCCACCGCCGCAGCTAACGGATCGTCGGCTAGGTGGTTGGCCAGGCCCAGTTCGACTGCCCGTTGGGCGCGAATCCTGGTGCCGGTCAACGCATATTCCTTGGCCAGCAACAGGCTGATATGCAACGGCCAGGTCAGCGGTCCGCCGTCAGCGGCCACCAGTCCCACCTGCACGTGCGGGTCTGCCAGGAACGCGTCCGGGGCGATGAAGACGATGTCGCTCAGCGCCACCAGACTGCAGCCCAGCCCGACGGCCGGGCCGTTGACGGCCGCCACCACCGGGATCCGGCACCGCGCCATCCCCAGTACGATTTCGCGTCCATCGCGAATCGTCTTGGCGCGCAAGGCGGCATCTTCGGCGAGTTCGGCAAGATACGCGAAATCCCCGCCTGCCGAGAAGGCTTTCCCGCTGCCGGTGATCACCGCGGCGCGCGCCGAGGCGTCGTCCGTCAACCTTTGCCACAGCCGAGCCAGCCCGACGTGCAGGCTGTCGTTGACGGCGTTGAGGTCATCCGGGCGGTTCAGCGTGATGATCCGCAGTGCCCCCTCGGCACGGACGTCGATTTCGCTTGGCATGTCGTACATGTCAGACTCCCAATCCCAGGATTCGCGAGGCGATGATGTTCTTCTGAATCTGCGATGTCCCGCCCATCACACTCTGCGCACGGCTGTACAGATAGGCGTTGAAGAGGCTCGAGTCACGGGTGCCGCCGACGGCCAGTGCGGCGTGCCCGACAGACTGTTCCACCCACGTCATCAGCAGCTTGTCCAGTGAGCCTTCGGGACCGTGGGATACGCCGTCGAGTTGCTCGGACAGTCGGCGCCGCACATGGTGCGTCAACATCTCGGCCTGCACCGCCGCCCACGCCGCCTCGTCACCGACGTCTCCGTCACTTCGCGCCACCAACTCGGCGACCAGCTTGTTGTAGCGGGCCGCGTAACCCAGCGTGGACGGTTCGCGTTCGTGCCCGACGACCGTCATGGCCACGGCCCATCCGTCACCGGGCGCGCCGACCATGCGGTCCGCCGGGACGGTGGCCCCGTCGAAGAACACCTGACCGAACTCGTTGGTGACGCCGTTGATCATCTGCAGCGGACGCTGTTGCACGCCAGGCTGTTTCATCGACAAGACAAACGCAGACAGACCGCGGTGCCGTTTGGCACCCGGGTCGGTGCGGGCCAGCAACAGGCACCAGTCCGCGACGTCGGAGTAGCTCGTCCAGATCTTGTGGCCATTGATCACGTAGTCCTCGCCGTCGCGGGTCGCGGTGGTGGTCAGCGACGCCAGGTCTGAACCCGCACCCGGCTCGCTGAATCCCTGACACCAACGCTCGGAACCGTTGATGATGCCGGGCAGGAAGCGCTGTCGCAGAGCGTCGCTGCCGTGGTGGCCGATGCCCATCACCAGATACCCGACGCTGGGGCGCGGCGGGGCGCCGGCACGCGCGATCTCCTCGTCGACGATCACGTCATAGACCGGCGGCAGTTCCAGCCCGCCGTAATCGCGCGGCCAGGACAGTCCGAAGAACCCCTCTTCGTAAAGGGCACGGTGCCAGTCCGCCTGCTTCGCCCAGTACTCGTCACCCGATCCGCCGAACTCCTTGGCGTGCAGGGAAAGCCAGGTGCGCAGCCGCTGCCGGAACTCGGCCTCCTGCGGTGAGTCACGAAAGTCCACGGCCGACCTCCTTCAGGGTGACCGGCCACAGCTCGGTCGATGTCAACGCGCGGCGCAGGTACACATGCGCCAGGCATTCCCACGTGTTGCCGATCCCGCCATGCACCTGGATCGACGTTTCGCACACCGTTCGGGTGGCGCGGGCGCAGTAGACCTTGGCCACCCGCGCGGCCTGGATCGCGTCGGCCGGCTCGAGTTCGTCCACTGCCCAGGCGGCGTGGCGCAGCACGCTCACCGAGCCTTCGATCAGCGCCAGGCTCTCGGCCAGCAGATGGGCGATGGCCTGGTAGGACCCGATCGATTTGCCGTACTGCTCGCGGATTTTCGCGTAGTCGCACGCCAGCGCGTGAGCGCCGCGCGCCGTGCCGACCAGATCCGCCGCCGTGCCGACCAGTGCCAGGGCAAGCCATCGATCGGCTGCTGGGGTGGACACCTCGCCTAAAGGTGATGGCGTCGAACCGATTTCAGTGCAGACGCGGGTGAGGTCCGCACCGCCGCCCGCGCCGCCGTCCGCGCCGCCGATATCGGCCGTCAGCACCGTGGTCCCCGAGAGCAGCACGGCGCGCTGATACCCACGGGAGTCGAAGGCCAGCCCGTTGACGCCGACCGTCGCGGCGCCGATGCCGGATTCCAGACACCTTGCCAGGTCGTCGGCAAGCACCGGCCCCAGAAAGGGAGCGTCGACGAGTCGTCGGCCGAATTCCTCTGCTACCAGTGCGACTTCGACCCCCGAGGCGCCGTCCGATCGCAGCGACCGCCAGCCGGTCTGGTCGATCTGCTTGTCCAGACGCATGATCCGGCTCTGGTCGGTGAGTTCTTGCACAGCGGCCAAACCGAGATCATCAGCCATCTTGGCCGCGGCGTCGCGCAGTTGCTGTTGTTCAGTGGTCAGACGTACATCCATAGCTCTCCTTGAGCACTCTGCGCAGCACCTTGCCGGAGGGCAGGCGAGGGATCTCGGTCACGAACACCACCCGGCTCAGGTGCTTGTAGGAAGCGAGTTTCGCATCCACCCGGGCAATGAGTTCCCCGGCGTCGACCGGGATGTGGGTGGTGACGGCGGCGACGACGGCCTCGCCGTTGGCGCCGTCCGGAACGCCGAAGACCGCGCAGTCCTTCACCGCCGGATGGCCGTGCAGCACGGTTTCGATCTCCGCGGGTGCGACCTGGAAACCCCGCACCTTGATCATCTCCTTGAGGCGGTCGGTGATCCGCAACCAGCCTTCGGCGTCCAGCCACCCGACGTCCCCGGTGCGGTACCAGCCGTCGTCAGACACCTCAGCGGTGGCCGCAGCGGGCAGGTAGCCCGCCATCAGCGAATCGGACCGTGCCTGGATCTCGCCGGCCTCACCAGGACCGGCCGGTTCGCCGGTGTTTAGCGACACCACCCGCAACTCGACGCCGGGCACCGCACGGCCGACCGAGTCCAGGCGGGCCCCGCTCAGCGGGTTGCAGGTGATGACGGGTAGTTCGGTGGTGCCGTAGGCCGGCACCCAGCCGATGCCGGTGCGCCGGGTCACCGTCTCGGCGATGCTGCCGGTGACGGGCGTGGCGCCCCACATGATGTAGCGCAGCGACGACAGGTCGTAGGACTCCAGGTCCGGGTGTGACGCCAGCGCCAACGCGATTGGGGCAACCGCCATTTCGACTGTGATGCGGTCGGTTTCGATGTGCCGCAGCATCCGGTCGATGTCGAAGCGCGGGTGCAGCCTGACCAGAGCCCCGGTACGCAGCGCGGTGAGGATGTTGAGCAGACCCAGGATGTGTGACGGCGGGGTGGTGACCTGCAGGCGATCCCGTTCGGTCAATCCCAGGGCGGCACGCCAGTGCCGCACCGCCGCGTCCAGCGACGCGTGGGTGTGCCGGACGGCCTTCGGCAGCCCGGTGGTACCGGAACTGAAGACCAGCGCCGCGTCGCCGTTCTGCCGCACCGCCGTGCTCCCGGCTTCGGCCGGGGTGAGCGGTTCGTCCAGGTGCAGCATGGGTGACAAGCCGTCCAGCACCGGATGGTCCCCAACCGCGTCGGCCGGATCCGTCAGCGCCAGTGCGTGTTCGACCTCGTCGCGTTTCCAGGCCGGGCTGATCAGAACGGCCGCTGCGCCGAGCCGCCAGACAGCGTGCACCGCGGCGATGAACTCCGGCCGGTTGGACGCCATGAGCGCGACCCGCTGCCCGGCCTGGACTCCCCTCTTCCGCAGGGTCACGGCCAGACTCTCGGTCATCGCACCGAGCTCAGGCAGGCTTAAGTGCCGATCCTCGAACACGAGCGCGGCCGGCTCGGTCACGTCTCGATCCCTCCGGCAGTCTTGAGAAGGTCCTATCGTCAAGTGAGAATACTATTCTCTATAGTGAAGAATACAAGTGCGTGGAAGGTGCGTATGACGGAGGCCGCCGTGGTGACGATTCACCTCGACCGCAGGAAAGTCTCGGTGCCACTGGTGCCCGGTGAGACGTTGCTGGAGACTGCGCGGCGGGCCGGGTTGGACCCGCCGTTCAACTGCGAGGCCGGCAACTGCGGTACCTGCATGGCGCGGCTCACCGAGGGCAGCGCGACCATGCGCGTCAACGATGCGCTCGACGACGACGAGGTGGCCGACGGTTACGTTCTGACGTGCCAGGGCATTCCGGACACCACACCGATCACCGTTCACTACGAGTAGCCAGGAAAGGCCAGCGATCATGGCGAAAGGCATCATCTACGTCGAGACCTATCCGAGTTCGCCGGAGCGCGAGCAGGAGTACAACACCTGGTACGACGAGATCCATCTGCCGGAACTGGTGGCCATCGAGGGGATCGTCTCCGCCCGCCGGCTGCGACCGGTCAACGGCGACGGACCCTATATCGCGCTGTACGAGATCGAAGGCGACGATCTGCAGGCCGTCCTGCAGGGCATGAGCGGAGCCAAGCTGACGATGTCCAGTGCGCTGCAACTGGATCCGCCGCCCATCCCGCGGCTACTCGAGGTGATCACCGAGTACGAAGGCTGACCGGCTCACTCCAGCAGTCGTCTGCGCATCGCCTCGGCCACAGCCGCGCCGCGATCTGAAACACCGAGCTTTTCGTAGAGGTTCTGGACGTGGGTACGCACGGTGGTGGGCGCCAGATGCATCGTCTTCGCCATCTGCGGTACGGAGAGCCCCTCGGCGATCATCCGCACCACCTCCAGTTCCCTCGGGGAGAGTAGCGACGCATCGCCGCGAGCGCGCTGGTGTACCTCTCCGGCCAAACCGCCGACCAACTGGGCGGCGACGTATCTTTCGCCGCGCGCGCACCGGCATACCGCGTCGGCGATCTCGCCGCGCTCGGCCTCCTTGGTCAGGTACCCGCTGGCGCCCGACGCGAGCGCCTTGTAGAGCAGGGCGGTGTCATCGAATGCCGACAGGATGACGAGGCGGGTCGGCAGGCCGTCGCGTTCGACGGCCTGTATCACTTCGAGTCCGTCCAGCCCTGGCATCTTGTAGTCCACTAGCGCCACATCGGGGCGGTGTTCCCGGATCGCGGCCAACACGGCAAGACCGTCACTCGCCTCGGCGACGACGCTGATGGTCCCGGTTTCCTTCAGAGCGCGGACGATTCCCTCGCGGTACACCGGATGATCGTCACCAACCACCACCGTCACCTGGGGCGTGGATCCGGCCATGATGCGCTTCCGCCTTTCCCGAACCCGCAAAACACATAGCCGGCTCACGGCGATTATGGCATCACGGCTCGCGCAACCAAGTCCGCGACCACGGGTTCGAGGCCGCATCCTCCGATCGCATGGTGTGAACATCGTCGGCGAAAGGCTCGATCGGCGGATGGCGGGCCGTGACTCCCGCTCCTAGCGTCGTGGCGTGTTTCAGACAATCCCGTCCAACGATCCATTCGAGTCGCGGACCGATGGCTATGCGGCAGAAGGCGGTTCGCCGAGTAATCGGTGCCGGCAGTTGCTGACCTACGGTTGCGCGTACGGAAGTTCGATACAGCTCTGCAGTGTGTCGGCGGTGCTGCCGATCCTGTGCGCAAAGTTCGGGAGCGCCTGGGCCGCCGGCCTGGTCTTCCCCCTGTTCAGCATCGCAATGGTCGCCGGGTTCGCCGCGTCCCCGCTGGTTCTCGGACGAGCCAGCCACCTCAGGCATCTCGTCTTGGTGGGCGGATGCGCATCGATGGGTGCACTGATCGCCTGCGCCGCCTTTGCGGCAGAGCACCGGGTGTTCGTCGATGCGGTGTTCCTTGTTGTCGCGACGGGTATGGGTGTGGTGCGGGGAATCTGCGACGGCACATATCGCGAGCTGGTGGCGGCCATGTTGCCGGCGCATCGGCAGGGCGCCCTGATCCTGACCGAGTGCGCGGTGAGCGCCGTGATCATCGTCTTTGCAACGCTTTTGGTGGTACCTGCGTTGTCCGGACCCGGTGATCGCGAACTGACCGTGCTGTCGATCGGCGCGGCGAGCATGTTCGCGGCCTCCGCAGCCGGCGTTCTGATCGGCGCGTTCCCTGTCCGTTCCGGCGCCGTCGTGCCGCGATTCGGTGACGCGATGCGCCGAACGTCTGTGATCGTCACGTCGCAGCCGGCGTTTCGGAAGTACGCGATCGCGCAGGCGATCTTCATTCCCATCTCCCTCAGCCCGACGTTCTACGCACTCCACGCGCCGACCGACGGCGGTCACAGCAACCTGTCCGCCGTGATCGTCAGCAGCGCAGTGGGACTGTTGGTCGGCGCCGTGCTGTGGCGGGTCGTTCACCGAGCTGCGGGGATACGGGGAATGCTCATCGGCAGCACGGGGATGGCGGTGGCCGCCGGCGTCGTCTGCGTAGCAGCGCACCTGCTCGAATTATGGCCGCAGACTTGGGTTCACGGACTCGTCTTCGCGCTTACCGCCGCAGGTAACCAGGCTCTGCTGGCCGCATCGACGGAATGGCTCGGCACCATCGCGAAAGAACGTGACCGTGCCATTCTCATCGGGTTCACCGCGGCGATCGCCGCACTGCTCAGGCTGGTGCTCGGCGCGGGAATGTATGCGGCGGCACAGCAGACAAACGCCTCCTGGCCGGTGATGATGCTGCTGGCGCTCGAGGTCGTCGCCGTCGCCGCGGCACTGCAGGGAACTGGCCGCCGCCGGCCGGCCTCCTCTGATCGTAGGAGGGCGTCCGTCATCTGAACCGAGGATCGACAATCGCCCACCGCATCACAGCATCGTCCGATACTGCGAAGCGCCGGCGCGACCGACGATCTGTGCATGGATCTCACTCTCACACTGCTTCTTTGGACGATACCCGCCTTCATCCTGTTGTCGATCGTGGAATGGATCGACGACCGGGCCGACACCGAAAAGGCCACGGAGACCTTTTCGACCCGCGACACCGTCGGCAACTGGATGACCTACCTGTTCAACACCGCCGTCAGGATGTTCGGCCACTACTTCCTGCCGTTCTCGACGATCATCGTGGCCAGCGCGCTGACTCCGGTGCACCTTTCGCCGCGCCACTGGTGGGTGTGGTTGGCCTGCCTGGTGGTCACCGACTTCTGCTACTACTGGGCCCACCGCGGCGACCACCGCATCCGGCTGCTCTGGTCGGCACACAGCGTGCACCATTCCAGCACCTACTACAACATCTCGACCAACCTCAGACTCCCCTGGTTTCACCCGGTGGCATACACCATCCGCAGCCTGGCCTGGCTGCCGGCGGCGCTGCTCGGATTCCCGGTGTGGATGATCTTCCTGCTCAACACCGTCGGCCTTCTCTTCCAGATCCCGTTCCACACCGAACGCATCGGAAAGCTCTGGCGGCCTTTCGAGTTCATCTTCAACTCGCCGTCGCACCACCGCGTGCACCACGGCTCCAACCAGCCCTACCTCGACAAGAACTACGGCGGCATGTTCATCATCTGGGACCGGATGTTCGGTACCCACGCCGAAGAAGTCGAGCAGGTCCGCTTCGGCCTGACCCACGAGGTCACCACCCAGAACCCGCTGAAGTTCAACTACTACGAGACCGCGGCGATGGTGCGCGATGTCGCCAAGGCCCGGACGTGGCGGGCCCGCGTGGGGTACGTCTTCGGCCCGCCCGGATGGTCGGACAGCCGGGCTGCCGACGCCGAGACCACCGTCAGTGCTTGAGATCTGGTAGAGCGATGGACTTCGGGGCGCTCCCGCCAGAAATCAATTCCGCACGGATGTACACCGGGCCGGGCGCGGGGTCAATGGTGACCGCCGCGGCCGCCTGGGATTGCCTCGCCGACGAGATATCACTGGTGGCGGACTCGCACAGCCGGGCGGTGTCAGGGTTGCTCGCCGGACCGTGGCAGGGAGCGGGGGCGCAGTCGATGGCTGCCACCGCCACCACCTACGCCGCCTGGCTCAACGCCACCGCCGCGCAGGTCCATCAGACGGCGGGCCAGGCGCGGGCCGCGGTCTCGGCATACGAGACGGCTTACGCGATGACCGTGCCGCCGGCGGTGATCGCGGCCAACCGTGCGCTGCTGGCCGCGCTGGTGGCCACGAACGTCCTGGGTCAGAATGCCGCGGCAATCTCGGCCGCCGAGATCGAGTACTGCGAGATGTGGGCGCAGGACGCCACGGCCATGTACGGCTATGCCGCGGCGTCGTCGGCGGCGGCCACGCTGACCCCGTTCGCCCCGCCCCCTCGATTCGTTGATCCGGGCGGCCTGGGTGGCCGGGCCGCCGCTGCCGCCCACTCGGCAGCCGCTTTAGCCGGGACGCAGACTCGGTCTGAAATTTCGTTCCTGATCCTTTCGGCCATCAGGGAACTGTCCTCACTGGCCACGCCCGGCGCAGTCATACACGCCGAGACGATGGTGCTCAACGAGGTGCGGTCCGGACTGACCTTCGCCAATCCCGCACTGACAACGGTGAACTCGTTGTTCAGCGCGGCGAAGAACTTGGTTCCCGGAGCGGCTGCGGCTAAATCGGCTGCCGCGGTGACGTCGACGGCGAGCAAACTGGCTTCAGCTCCGGCCGGGCTGGAGCACATGTCGGTGTCGGCTGAGCTCGGTGGGGCAACGAGGATCGGGGCCATGTCCGCGCCGCCGAGTTGGGCGGTGGCGACCCCGCCGGCCGGCTCTGCGGTGAACCTGGCCGACGGAGCAGGTGCCGCGGTGGCCGCTGAAGCCGGCGCGACGGCCGGTGTGCCCGCCGGAGCGCCCCTGCCGATGGCATCGCGCACCGCCGCAGGAAATACCGGCGGGCCCCGCCGGTTTCAGCCGGACCGCCCGATGCTGGGCCGGCTGATATGCGTGCTGTAGCCGCGTGCCACCGCTGTTCCGCCCGGAAATGAGCGCCGGGTTCGCGTCGCCGGCCTGATGCGGCGCGGCTGCGAGCAAGCCTTGACACATCCTGAATGATGATGTGAGGTCTTGCTTTCGGGGTGGAGGAGCCACGATGACTCTTGGGGCCGCAGGAAACCCGGCTGCGCCCGGGCACATCGTGTTTGGGCCGGGGCACGGTCGGAATGAGTGACCAGGATCTGGACCGGGTCCGCCAAACCCGCCAACTGGGCGCACTGAAGATCCAGTCTGTGCTGCGCGCGGGACTGGTGGCACTGATGTTCGTCGCCGTCGAAGTGGGGGTGACACCGCACTGGCGCGAGCAACTCGCGCTGACAATCGGGTACGGCGTTCTGGCAGTGTGCGCGGCGATTGTTGCGTTCTTCGTGCTGGGACCACCCGGGACACCGCAGCGGCTGCAAGCGGTGTACTCGATCGTCGACATCGGCGCGGTGTTCGGGTACAAAATGCTCTCGCCGCCGGGTGCGTACCTACCGCTGATGATCCTGGCGCTGCTGCCGATGATGGTCGTGCTCGATGTGTCGCTGAAGCGTGCCGCCGCGGTACTCGCCGTCGCCGCGGTCGCGTTCAGCATTTCGGTGTACACCGACAACGTGTTGCTACACAAAGTCGGTTGGACCCGGCCGACGCTGGTCGTGCTCATGTTTCTGTTTCTCTGCTGCACCGCGATCTGCGTGGTGTACCTGCAAGTCAGGCACGTGAACGAGATTGCGACGCTGAGCACCTCGCGCGAGCGTCTGCTCGCTCAGACCATGACCGCGTCCGACGAGCAACAGCGCAAGATGTCGGAGTTCCTCCACGACGGGCCGCTGCAGTACCTGCTGGCAGCTCGCCAGGACATTGCCGAACACCTCGGCAAGCATCCGGACGAGCGATTGAGCGATGCCCTGGCGAGCCTGAAGACCGCATCGGATCAGTTGCGGGAAGCCACCTTCGAGCTGCATCCCGCGGTCCTTGAACACTCCGGGTTGGCCGCCGCCATCAAACAGCTGACTTCAGTCATGGCCGAGCGCAAAGGCATCGAGGTGACCGCCGACATCGACTACCCGGCATCAAATGGGCGGGATCCCTTACTGTTCGGCGTGGCACGCGAGTTGCTCTCCAACGTCGTGCGTCACTCTCAGGCCACCGAGGTCACCGTGACACTGAACGTCGCCGACCACACCTGCCGGCTCGCCGTGATCGACAACGGCGTCGGCCTGTCGCCGGAACGGGCCGCCGAGCGGCTGGCGCAGGGCCACATCGGCCTGGCCTCCCACCGCACCCGGGTGGAGGCGACCGGCGGCACCATGGAAACGATTGCTACGCAGCGAGGTACCCACATCGAAGTCGTGGTGCCGCTGAAGGACGGGTGAGGTCAAGTCAGCCGATATTCAAACTGGGAGGCGGCCGGTATCGAGGTTCATAGTCCGAAACCCGGACCGGGCTGCCGACCAACCGAAAGTCGCCGGCCTGCACGACCACTTCCGGTGTCGCCTCGAGCGCCTCGGGCAAGGTCCGCACGGCCGCAGCCGGCACCCCCAGAGGGCGCAAGCGTCGCTCCCAGCCTGCCGCGGTGTCGGTCTCAAGAGCGGACGTGACCGCCGCCAACACCTCATCGCGCCGCGCGACCCGTTGCGTCATCGTCTCGAATCCGTCGATACCGGCCTCGGCGGCAAAGGATTTCCAGAATCCGTCATGCGTGACGAACAGCGCCAGATATCCGTCCGAAGTCGGAAAGAGTTGAGCGGGAGCGTAATAGGAGTGGGCACCAAAGGGACGGCGCTGCGGCTCGATGCCGTCGTTGAGGTAGGCCGCCGCGTGGTAGTTCAGCTGCGAGAACATCACGTCGCGCAGCGACACGTCCACCTGGCCCCCGCTACCGGAGACAATCTTGGCCAAAAGACCCAGCGCCGCACACATTCCGGTGGAGTTGTCTGCCGACGAATAGCCCGGCAGAGTCGGCGGACCCTCCGGATCACCGGTCAGCGCAGCGATGCCGACGCCGGCCTGCACCACGTAGTCGAACGCCGGGTCGTCGCCGCCGTCGAGCCCGAAACCGGTGATGGCGACACACACGATCGTGTCGTTGTGCCGCCGCAGAGCCTCGTAGGTGAGGCCCAGCCGGCGGATGGCCGACGGCTTCAGATTCACCAGCAGCGCATGCGAATTGGCGACGAGCTCGCCAAGGCGCCGTTGACCCTCCGGCGAATTCAGATCCAGGCAGATGCTGGACTTGTTGCGGTTCAGGCTGGCGAAGTAGCTGTCGGAGACCCCGCGGGAGATCTCGCCGCCGACCGGCTCGATCTTGGTGACCTCGGCACCGAGATCCGCGAGCAGCATGGTGGCATACGGCCCGGCCAGCATGGTGCCGACTTCCAGGATGCGAATGCCGTCCAGTGGGCCCGTTCCCCCGCTCACCGGAGCTCCGTGGCCAATTCGGCGATCATCTCCCGCGTCCGGCGTTTCGACGCGATCAGTTCGTCGCGGTTGTCACCGATCGGCAGCAGCCGCACCGAAAGATCCGTCACGCCGGCATCGGCGAAACGACGCATCCGGGCCAGAATCTGTTCCGGGTCTCCGGCCGCACACAGATCGCCGACGTCGCGGGCATCGCCGCGCTCGAGCAGTCGCTGATAATTAGGGGACACCTCGGCCTCACCCAGGATGCGGTTGGCCCGTTCCTTTGCCGCGTCGACTTCTGAAGGCGCACATAGACATACCGGGATTCCCGCGACAATCCGCGGCGCCAGGCGGCCGGCATCGGCGGCAGCCTTGGTGATCTTCGGTGCGATGTGATCGCCGATCGCACGTTCGTCGGCCATCCACAACACGGTGCCGTCGGCCAGTTCACCGGCGATCTGCAGCATTACCGGCCCCAGCGCGGCCACCAGCACGGGCATCGCGGGGTCGGCGGAGAGCACTGTCGGATTGTGCACGGCGAACGAATCGTTTTCGACGTCAACCGGTCCCGGCCCGGCGATGGCGGCGTTGAGCACCTGGAGGTAGTCGCGGGTGTAGGCGGCAGGCTTCTCATAGGGCAGGCCGAGCATGTCGCGGATGATCCAGTGGTGCGACGGTCCGACGCCCAGCGCCAGCCGGCCGGCCGCCACCGCATGCGTCGAGAGCGCCTGGCGGGCAAGGGCAATCGGGTGTTGAGCCTGCAGCGGCACCACCGCCGTACCCAGCTCGATGCGTGAACTGTGCGATGCCATCAGCGACACCATGGTGAGGCAGTCGAAATCGTCGGGCACCTGCGGCATCCAGGCGGTATCCAGTCCCGCCGCTTCGGCCCATTCGATATCAGCGACCAGCTTGGCCACCTTGCGGGCCATGTCGCCGCGCTCGGCGCCGATCATCACTCCGACGCGCACGGTTCCTCCTGCGCGGGTTCGGCAGTACCGGTGAGCGCGCGGATGTCGCGCACCAGAACGTCCAGCGCGGTTCCGGTGGGAAAGACCGCGGCCGCCCCGGCGGACAGCAGCTTGGGCACGTCGGCGTGCGGGATCGTGCCGCCGACCACCACCGCGATGTCGGCGGCATCGGCCGCGCGCAGAGCCTCGACGGTGCGTGCGGTGAGGGCCAGGTGAGCACCCGACAGAATGCTCAATCCCACCACCGCGACGTCTTCCTGCACGGCAATGGACGCGATGTCTTCGATGCGCTGCCGGATGCCGGTATAGATGACCTCGAAACCCGCGTCGCGCAGGGCGCGGGCGACGATCTTGGCACCCCGGTCATGACCGTCCAGACCGGGCTTGGCGACCAGGATGCGGGCGGCCATCTAGAACACCACCGGCTGCTGGAATTCGCCCCAGACCGCCTTGAGCGCGGAGACCATTTCGCCCACCGTGCAGTAGGCGTTGGCGCAGTCGATCAGCTTGTGCATCAGGTTGTCGGTTCCCTCGGCGCTGCGAGACAGTGCGGCCAGGGCGGATTCGACTGCGGCGCTGTCTCTTTCGGACTTCACCTTGGAGAGCCGTTTGAGCTGGAGATCGCGCCCCTCGGCATCGAGTTCATAGCTGACGACGTCGGGCTCCGGCTCTTGCGACACGAATCGGTTGACCCCGACCACCGGGCGGGCGCCCGACTCGATGTCCTGGTGGATCTTGTAGGCCTCGTCGGCGATCAGGCCTTGCAGGTAACCGTCTTCGATCGCGGTGACCATGCCTCCGTGCTGCTCGAGGTCGGCCATGATCTCGACGATGCGGGCCTCGGTGGCATCGGTCAGGGCCTCGACGAAGTAGGAGCCACCGAGCGGGTCGGCGACCTGGGCGACGCCGGTTTCATAGGCGAGGATCTGCTGGGTGCGCAGCGCCAGAGTGGTGGATTCCTCCGACGGCAGCGCGAACGGCTCGTCCCAGGCGGCGGTGAACATCGACTGCACCCCGCCCAGAACCGCCGCCATCGCCTCGTAGGCGACCCGCACCAGGTTGTTCTGGGCCTGCGGCCCGTACAGCGACGCTCCGCCGCAGACGCAGCCGAACCGGAACATCGACGCCTTGTCCTTGCTGGAGCCGTAGCGCTCCCGCACGATTGTGGCCCAACGCCGCCGTCCCGCACGGTATTTGGCGACCTCCTCGAAGAAGTCGCCGTGCGTGTAGAAGAAGAAGGAGATCTGCGGCGCGAACTCGTCAATGCTCATACGTCCGCGTTCCACCACGGTGTCGCAGTAGGTGACGCCGTCGGCCAGAGTGAACGCCATCTCCTGTACCGCGGTGGCGCCGGCGTCCCGAAAGTGCGCCCCCGCCACCGAGATTGCGTTGAATCTCGGCACCTCAGCCGCACAGAATTCGATGGTGTCGGCGATCAGTCGCAGCGACGGCTCGGGCGGCCAGATCCAGGTCCCGCGCGAGGCGTACTCCTTGAGGATGTCGTTCTGAATGGTCCCGGTGAGCTTGGCGCGGGGTATCCCTTTCCGCTCCGCCGCGGCGACATAGAAAGCCAGCAGGATAGCCGCCGTGCCGTTGATGGTCATGCTGGTGCTGAGCTTGTCCAGCGGGATGCCGTCGAACAGGATCTCGAAGTCCGCCAGCGTGTCGACCGCGACGCCGACCCGCCCGACCTCCTCACCGAAGTCGGGATCGTCGGAGTCGTAGCCGCACTGGGTCGGCAGGTCGAGCGCGACCGACAACCCGGTGCCCCCCTGGTCCAGCAGGTAGCGGTACCGGCGGTTGGACTCCTCGGCCGTGCCGAACCCCGAATACTGCCGGAACGTCCACAACTTGCCGCGGTACCCGGACGCGAAGTTGCCCCGGGTGAAGGGATACTCCCCGGGCGGCGGAGGCTCGGTGCGCCGATCTGCCGGGCCATACACCGGCGCGAGCGGGATGCCCGATGGGGTCTGGGCTGCGTTATCCATCAGTGCATAACGTACTTGCAAAAAAAGAGAATGCCAATACCATAGTCTGAGCTGGCAAAATACCCCTGTCGCCCGCGCTGATGCGCCGGCGCGAGGGGTCAGGGACGGGTTTTCGGGGTCCCGCGCGGTCTGCTGGCAATCGTGTGAACATAAGCACACCGGCCGGGTCCGGAGGGACCAATCCGAGGCTGCCCGACACCATCGGCCACGTGCACAAACACCACCGCACTGACCCGGCGAACGCCGGTGGCGGGCCCGTCGCGCGAACTGCGGCGGGCCGCAGCGTGATTTAGGCTCAGCACGCGCCTGAAGAAGACGGGCCCGGACGGCGGAACAAACGACCAAGCCGGAACAAACTGCCCCCGCCACAGGTTCGTAATCGGCGGTACCCCCTCGCCCGACGAAAAGAGCCGACCTTGAGCTGCAGCAGATTGCCCGTCCCATCGTCACCCCGGGTGGCGCCGTGGCTGGCCGCGGTCGTCATGTCCGTGGTGGCCCTGGTCGGATCACTGGGGGCCGCGCCGCGAGCGTCCGCCGATCCCGGTTGTCCCGACGTCGACGTAGTCTTCGCGCGCGGAACATTCGAGGCGCCCGGCGTCGGCGCCACGGGTCAGGCGTTCGTCGACGCCCTCAACGCGCGCCTGGCCGGTAGGACGGTGGGCGTCGACCCGGTCAACTACCCGGCGTCACTCGACTTCGGCCGAGCGGTCGACGGTGTCGCCGACGCCAGCAGCAAGGTCGAGGCCACCGCGACCAACTGCCCTAACACCAAGATCGTCCTGGGTGGCTACTCCCAGGGAGCGGCCGTCGCGGCCTACACCACCACCGATTCCGTTCCCGACGGCGTTGCCCTGCCCGACGGGATCGGGCCCATGCCGCCCGGCGTGGCCTCCAAGGTCGCGGCCGTGGTGCTCTTCGCTCCCCCCTCGGACGGGTTCCTGCACCTGGTCGACCGCAGCGCGCCACCCATCAACATCGGCCCTCTGTACGCCGCCAAGACACTGCAATTGTGCGCCGACGGGGATCCGGTGTGCGCGCCCGGCGGGCGCGACCGCGCCGCGCACAGCTCCTACCGGGACAACGGGATGGCCAACCAGGCCGCTGACTTCGCCCGCAGCAAGCTGTCCCGGTAGAGCCGTCAAAACCTAGGCGCGGCAGAGGATCTCACCATTGGGGATCCCCAGCCAACCGTCGGGTGTCTCGGCCCACTCTCGCCAGGCCGCCGAAATCGCCTCTAGCTCATCGGTATCCGCCATGCCCGTGTTCACCAGCTGACGCGCCAGGTCCGATTGCAGTATTCGATCGGCCCACATTCCACCCCACCACTCCCGGGTCTCCGGCGTCGCGAAGCACCACATGCCGGCGGTCGGGGTGATGTCGCCGAAGCCTGCCTGCTGCGCCCAGGACAACAGGCGTCGGCCCGCGTTCGGTTCGCCGCCGTTCGCACGCGCCGCCGCCTCGTACAACTCGAGCCAGCGGTCCAGCACCGGTATGCGCGGAAACCAGACGAACCCGGCGTAGTCGGCATCGCGAACCGCCACCACACCGCCCGGCACGCAGACCCGTCGCATCTCGCGCAGCGCCTGCACCGGATCGGCCACGTGCTGCAGCACTTGGTGCGCGTGGACGACGTCGAAGGTGTCGTCGGCAAAGTCGAGCGCGTGCACGTCGGAGGTGACGAATGAGACGTTCGATACGTCGCGTCGCCGCGCCTCCTCACGCGCGAGGTCCAGCGCGTCGTCGGTGCGTTCGACGGCCGTCACCGATCCACCGGGTGCCACCCGGGTGGCCAGGTCCACGGTGATCGTTCCTGGGCCGCAACCGATATCGAGCAGTGACAGCCCCGGTCGCAGATGCGGCAGCAGGTAGCCCGCAGAATCCTGCGCGGTCCGCCGCCGATGGCTCCGCAGCACCGACTCGTGATGCCCATGGGTGTAGACGGCTTGGTGATGCTCGCTCATAGCGGCCCAGTTTAGCGTGCGAATTCATATATCGAGACATATGTCTCATAATATGAGACAACTAGTCGAGCGGCACATTCAGGATTGGGCGTTGCACACCGGCGCCGGGACCGTCGAAATGCCACCACTCGCCGGAATAGACGTTCAGCCCCCCGTAGTTCATCGCGTCGCGCAATCGCTTTCGGTTGGCCTGCGCTTCGACGCTGACGTCCTGGGTGGCGAAAGCGGTTGCGCGCGCGGTGAAGTCGTCGAAGTCGGTGCCCATGTCGGCCAGGCAGATTCCGCTGACCAGCTGTTGCGCCGGGCATTGTGGTCGCCCGCCGGCGTAGGTGACATCAACCGAACGTCCCGCTTCGTGACTGGTCGCGTAGGGACCGGGCCGTGCCACCCAGGCCGGGTTCGGAACGATCTGGAACATCTTCACCTGGACGTCATGCGGCCGGTAGCAGTCCCAGAACACCAGCACGTGACCCTGCGCCCGCAGTGCACTGGCCGCCGCCGTCAAACCGGGCGCCATGGACTGGTGCACCAGGCAGCGCGCATCGGCGGGATACAACTGCGTCCTGGTGAAGTTGTTCGTCGTCGCGTATCGCAGGTCGATGAGCGCGTCCGGGACCACGGACCGGACGTCGACGAACTCGGCTGCATGCGCCTCCTGGCTCAGCGGCGGCACGCCGGGACCGGACGGGGCAGTCGTATTGACCGGTCGCACAGGCATGGACGCCGAGCGCTCGGCCTGGCAAGCACTCAACGGCGCGACGAGCGCGGCCGCGGCCATCACCACCAGCAGAGGCTTCCGGCAACGCATCACGCCATTCTCCCGGTCCGTCGCGGGGCACCGGGCAGCGCCACGCCCGCCGCGGAACCTCGCGCACGAATTTCCTCTTGCGTTGAGATTAATTTCAACGTAGCGTGAAACTATGGCGAAGGCGCTGAACGGGCCCCAGACCACCGGCCGCGAATACCGCAACCTCAGCGAGCCGCGGCACCGCCGCCGCAGCGAGAACAACCTGCCGGCCACCATGCGGGACGGCGTCACGCTGCTGGCCGACGTCCACCGGCCCGACGCGCAGGGCCGGTTCCCCGCACTGCTCGCGGCGTCGCCGTACCCGCGCCAGATGCAGGACTTCGGCGCCCCGGCGGGGTTCATCGAAGCCGGCGTCACCGACTTCTGGGTTCCGCGCGGTTACGCGCACGTGATCGCCAACCTGCGCGGCACCTGCGGCTCCGGCGGAACTTTCGGCTTCCTCGACGCGCAGGAGCGCCGGGACATGTACGACCTCGTCGAGTGGGTCGCCGCCCAGCCGTGGTGCGACGGAAACGTCGGCATGATCGGCATCAGCTACTTCGCGATGTCTCAGCTCGAGGCCGCCGTCGAGCGACCACCGCACCTCAAGGCGATCTTCCCGGTCGCTGTGACGGCGGACCTCTACGAAGCCGCCAGCCACCACGGCCTGTTCAGCTCGTCCTTCGTCACCCCGTTTCTGGCGATGACCGGCCTGACCGCCGAACGCAGCGACAAGCTGTGGCGCAGCCTGCCGGTGAGCCTGGTCCGCCGGGTGCTGCACACCCCGCGGCTACACAAGAAGTTCGCCACGATGAACGGCGAGTCCGCGGTCACCATGTTGCGCCAGCTGATCAAGCTGCCGCACAACCCTCACCCATGGGATGAGCTGTGGCTCGACGCGGCGGTCAACCACCCCACTCACGACGAGTGGTGGGATGAGCGAAACCTGTTGCCGTTGCTCAAGGAGATCGACATCCCGGTGTATCTGGGGTGCGACTGGGAAAACGTGCCGCTGCACCTGCCATCCACGTTCGCCGCGTGGAAAGGGTTGTCGGACAACGCCTGCGTGCGGATGGGCATGCTGGACAAATTCGGTTTGACCTGGCCGTGGGAAAGCATGCACACCGAAGCGCTGGCCTGGTACGACCATTGGCTGAAGGGCCGCGACACCGGCATCGTCGAAGGTCCGCCCGTCCGCTACTTCCTGCCCGAGGGCGGCGAGTGGCGGACCGCCGAGTCCTGGCCGCCGCCGGAAGCCACGCACCGGGAGTTCGCGCTGTGCGCCGACGGGGCCCTCGGTGAGGACGAAGGCGAGCCGGGCTCGCGTGACTACCTGGTCCTGGGTTCCGGGCTGGGTCGCGCCAAGCCCAGTGCGATCGACCCACCCGCGCTGCTGGACTGGACCAGCGCCCCACTCACCGACGAGCTGGATATGGTCGGGGACATCGAACTGCGCCTGGTCGCTTCCGCAACGGCCATGGACACCGCCTGGATGGTGACGTTGCAGGACGTGGCACCCGACGGTGAGGTCACCGACGTGACAGCGGGGTGGCTGCGCGCCAGTCTGCGAGAGGTCGACGAGGCGGCCAGCCGTCCCGGCGCTCCGGTGCTGCCGTGCCGAAACCCGCAGGCGGTGCCGATCGGCCAGGACGTGGAGTATCGAATCCCGTTGGTTCCCAACGCTCGACGGTTCCAGTCAGGCCACCGCATCCGGCTGGTGCTCACCAGCGACGACCAGGACCCGTCGATCCCGGCGATCATGGGCTTCCGTCACGCGAGCGTCGGCACCAGTAGCCGCAACACCGTCCGCTCGTCGTCGCGGCTGTTGGTGCCGGTGTTGAACTAGTCGATGCGCTCGGTGGCCGTCTGCAGAATGGTCCGGGCGATCTGGTCGGCCGGTTCGAGTCCCAACACCCCCACCGACATCAACACCGCCGACTTCTCGCGGTAGATGTGGCTCCACGCGCGGGCATTGATCCGCACGGTCCCCGAATCCGGCCGGTCGATGGTGAAGTCGTAGCGCGGGTCACCCAGTGCGGCACACGCCTGCAGCGAGTTATCGAGCTGGTGCAGAACTCCGCGGGCGGTGCTCGAGTCGGGATAGACGGCGACGGCCTGACTGACGGTCTGAATCATGGCGGGCCCGCCGGGCTTCAGGTCGTCGGTGATGCCGTGATAGCCCGCGCTGCGGAACTCCGACCAACCGGTACCGAATGTGACGTCGCTGATTCCCGCGGCCCGGCACGGCCCCGGCGCATTGATGTCTCCTGCCGGCGGCTGCCGTAGATCCGCGTGCGAATGCGCGGTAAGTTCCTCGTAGTTGGCGATGCGGCGGACTTCTTCGATGCTGACGATCAGCGAATCGGCACGAGAGACAGCCGGGGTGTCGGGGTGAGCCGATGTGCCGCCGTGCGAACACGCTGCGACCACCAGGAGCGCGCAGCCGGAAAGCAGGCCTCGTAGTGGCCTCATCATCGATGACGTCATCACAAGCCGTTCTGTGCGGACTGCAATCCGCGGTCGGCGACGCATTGACTGCGACGATTCCCCGGGCGAGCGCACCCGCCCCTGTCCCCTGCTGTTCGTTGCCGCTGTCCATCCTACGTCGGGGCTCCTACGTTGGGGTTAGAGTCGCCGCGTGCCCAAGATCAGCGCTTCGTCCGTGGAGGAGCACCGCGAGCAGGTACAGCGACGTGTCTTCGAAGCGTTCGCCAGCCTGATGGCACAGCACAGCTTCGACGCCATCACCATGGCCAAGCTCGCCGCAGCGGCCGACATCGGCCGCACCGCCATCTATCACCACTTCGCCGACAAAGACGCCGTGGTGGTCGCATTCGCTTCGCACGAGACCAGCCGCTACATCGAGGGCCTGCGAGCTGAACTGTCCGGAGTCGACGACCCGGTGGAGCGCCTGGCCATCTACATCAGGCATCAGCTCAATGCCGGCGAGCAGTTCCATATGGGACTGGGGCCGCGGCTCTACGGAGCTCTGTCGCACGACGCCATGCACGCCATCCGGGAGCACGTGCTTGCTATCGAGGATGTGCTGCGCGAAATTCTGACCGACGGCGTGGCCGGCGGCCAGTTCGTCATCGAGGATCAGGACGCCACCATCTCGCTGATCCATGCCTGCCTGGGTCCGCGAGACCTCCCGACTGCGACGATCGAGCAATTTGTGCTGCGGGCACTCGGTAGGACACCGTAGGACGAGCGGGGCCGGGAGACCTGTGGTAAGTTTCTGACAGGTTGTCAAAACCTTTGACCGTGATGTACCGGGATGTGGAGCCGAGATGCGACGGAAAACCGCCGAGGCCGTCCGCGCCTTCTCCGTTGCGATGAAGGAAGGGTCGACGGCCGAGCACGAGGCGGCTGAGAACTCCCCGTTTGTGTCCGAATTGCTGTCCGGCCGGGTCAACCGCCGCGGTTACGCCGATTACCTGTTGCGGCTGCGGGTGATCTACGAGGCATTGGAGACCGCGGTGCGGGCCCGCCGCGACGATCCGTTGGTGGCCGCCGTCTACGACCCGTCTCTGGAGCGACTGACGGCCATCGACGCCGACCTGGACTACTGGGCACCCGGCGCCGCGCGCCAGGTCGAATCCCCCGCGGCGCGTATGTATCGGGACCGGCTTGCCGGAGCTTCCTGGGGCGGCGCGCTGGTGGCGCATCACTACACCCGCTACCTCGGCGACCTTTCCGGCGGACAGGCGATCGGCAAGATTCTGGACCGCACGTTCGAACTCGACGGAGCAGGCTTGGCCTTCTTCGACTTCCCGGTGCGGCCGAAGCCCTACAAGGACGCCTACCGGGCAAGGCTCGATGATCTCGGACTCGGGGATGACGCCATCGATCGCGCGGTGGACGAGGTCCGTGTCGCCTTCAGCCTCAACCAGGCGGTGTTCGCCGAGCTCGCGGAGAACCTGCCTGCCTATCGGGACTGAGACCCGCGTTATCCAGTGTCGTGGCGGGCGGCCGCCTTGTCGTCGACTCGTGTTGCCGCGCCTTGCTTTTCGATGTGATCGTAGATCACCTGGAAGTTGAAGCCGAGCTTCATGATGAAGTCCTGGCAGGCGCGGGAACCGAACCCTCCCCAGTAGTCCGCGGCGGCAAGCACCTCGCTGACAATCGCCGCGTGCAACTCCTCGAGCGATTCAGGAGTGCCCGGTGGAGCATCGGCGGAGGACCGCGACGGCGCAGTGGCGCGGGCCGCATATCCCGATGCGACGCGGCCGACCGCACGTCCGGCCAGGGCCGCCATGCCGAGTTCGCTGAGCAGAGTCCCCGATCCGTCGGCCAGAACCAGCGGAGTACTCAACGCGACGGCGGCGGGGCGCACGAAGGGAGTCGAAGCCGGCCAACCCGACGGCACGGACAGCCCCGCCGTGGTGAATGCCCGGCCCATCTGCGCCTGCACCCCGATACCGGCCCGGGTCTCCGCGGCCCCGGCCGACAGCAACTTCCCCCCACCTTGAGCACCAAGCCCGGCCCCCGCAGCCGGTGCCGGTGCCTTGGCGGCGGGAAAGAACTTGGTTCCCGCGGCTTTGAACGTGTTCACCGATGCCAGGGTCGAAATGGCCGGCGCGAAGCCGACCGGGTAACCGAACAGGTTGGGACCGGCGAAGGTGGTCAGGAGTCCGGCCTGCACCGCGAGCACATCTCCGGGCGTGGTCGCCGATGCCAGTGACTGAAGTGCGTTGGGAACCGCGGAGATCAACGTCGAGAGCCGCCGTTCGGCCGTGGTGACAGCGAACTGCACCAGCCCCGGCAACCTACTGCGCAGGCCCGCCAGATTGCTGTTGAGTTCCTCGAGGGTGAGAGGGGTCAGCGTGGAGGCGGCCGCCGCGGCGCCGGCATAGCCGTACATCGCCGTGGCATCCTGCACCCACATCTCGACGTACTGCGCCTCGGTCGCCGCTATCGCCGCGGTGTTCTGACCGAGGATGTTCGTGGCGATCAACGTCATCAAAAGCGTGCGATTGACCGCGATCTCGGGCGGGGGGACAGTCATCGCGAACGCGGCCTCATACGCCGCTACCGCGTTCTTCGCCTGGACAGCCACCTCCTCGGCCCGGGTCGCGGCAGCCGTCATCCAAGAAACATGGCGTTCCGCCGCTGCCGCCATCGCGATCGACGACGGTCCCTGCCAGGACCCGGAGGTGAGCTCGGCGACCACCGCCTGATAGGCGGACGCGGATGCGGTGAACTCAGCGGCCAATCCGTCCCAGGCGGCCGCGCCGGCCAGTAGGGGGCCGGCCCCGGGACCCGAATACATTCTGGCCGAATTGATCTCCGGCGGTATCAACGCGAAGTCCACCATCTCTCCTATCCGCCGATCGGCGAACGCGCCATCACGGTCCTGCGAACCGCGAACCGCGGTTCACCGTCACCCTCGTCGTGCAGCCCGCCCTGACCGCTTACCGGGAATCCCGGGATCGGTGCAGCACCTTCCTCGGCACTGAAGGCCGCGGTCGTCCCGCTGCCGAGCGACGTGGAAAGGACAGGGTTCACCGCAGCCTGCGGGCCAATCGCGGCCCAACTCTGTTCGACCGCAGTGACTTTGGCTAATGTAACCGGCACTGACCGACTGGTGACCGACCCCAGTCCGGCCGCGACCGCCGGTTCCGCTACGGGGCTCTCGCTACTGGCCAGCGCGGGGGCGGCAGGCGCCGGGGCCGACGCCACCCCGGTCGCCGTGACGTTGATCCCGAGCAGGTAGGGGATGAGCGCACTCAAGTAGGAAATGGGTGGGGCGTTGATGGTCCCGGTGATGAATGTCTGCGCGATCCTGGTCAGTTCGGTGTCCAGCGACGTCAAGGCGTCGTTGACCGCCTCGGCGGTCGAATACGACTCCGCGCTCGCCGCGATGGTGGCGACGAACTGCTCCTGAACAGCGGCAGCTTCGGCGGCCACCGCCTGGTAGGCGCTGGCATAGCCCGCGAACAACGCAGTGGTGAGCGTGGATACCGGGTCAACGGCCGGCGGTACGACGCCGGTCGTCGGCGCAGCCGCGAACGCCAGCCCGGCACTCACGGTGTCATCGATGCTCTGCAGACTGGCACCGGCCTCAGTAATCAACTCCGGCGCGACGGTGACAAATGACACGATTCCTCCTTTGGACGCCGATGAACCCGAACGATGCGGGCGTTGCCAGAAGACTCCGTAGGCCGGGTGAACTAGTCGCGATGTCACTCTGGCGACGGTGTCCTGCCAACGATGCTGGCACAAGCGAAGCGACCACTGGCGCTGGCAGATCCGGCTGCGTTCCGGAACGGCGGTGTCGGCCGGGCCCCTGCCCTACGGCGTTCAGGCGCACTTTCAGCGCACCGGATCGACCCGCCCAGCCCTGCACAGGTGAACTCAATTACGCTCTTGTACAGCCGTTTTCGCCGCCGGCCAGTGGACCGGCGGATACCCCGCCAGGATGGCGCCAGTGGTCTTGACGGCGGCGTCGGGGCAGCGCACTGGCGGCACCGGCCCTATTCATACGATCGTGTTGATCTGAAACACTGACCCCTGTTCAGGAGGCTCTTCCCACTCGCGAGACCAAAGATGCTGTCAACCAGCACTTTTGACCGATGCTGCTGATCGCGGCGACTGTGGCGGTCGATCGTGCTGCGATCACTGATGCGCGAAACCATCTGCCAGAAAACGAAGTTGAGATCGAGGCCCGCGTGGCCGAGGCCGGCCCTCGGCTTTCAAAGAAGACGCAGAGATTTCAAATGTGTCAATTCGGTTGCCAGACGGATCTGTTGGCGCGACCGAGACGCGGTACTACCAAGGACGCCTCGAATCCCGTTTTTACATAGGCGAAGCCAACAAAGCCGATGATTCATATGTCGATCGCCTGGATGTCGACGTGGAACCGGCGACCGAGCCGACTGGAACAGGCATGAGATCGAACCGGCGGGCCGGGGCATCGGGCCACTCTGCGACAAATCGATAATCAATAGTGATATAGCAATATCATTGTGAAATGCGGGTGTGTCGAGGCGTTTGGACTTACCTCACCGGGGTAATACGGTGGCATCGTTCAACACACGTCTAGAGAGAGGGCCACGGCTGGTGAGCACCAACGTTTGCCCCGCGTGCGGATACCCCACGCTGAGCCCCGCACTGTGCGCGTTCTGCCAGCCGGGTGACGTTGCCGCGAATTCTCGCTCACTGCCATCGGCATTCTCGGGCTACAGCTACACCACACCTGCCACTACCGACGCTTGGTCTGGTCCGCTGGCCAGTTGACCTTTGCGTCCCCAGCCGATCACGACAATCTGAAGCTGCCCTGGCGGCGGCTTTGCGCCGGCGATGTCTCCGGGGCCGTGGCAGCCGAATGGCTCTCCTTCACACGTACGACCCTGACCTCGGCGACGACGCCGTTGCTCGCGCCGTCGCCGAGGTCTGGTTCTCCTTCACCCTCGACCCGGGTCCCTGTCGAGAAAGGAAGCCCATCGACAGGGACCGGGTTTTGCGGCGAGGGTCAGCGCAGCGTCCCGGTCCGGGTGCGGCGACCGGTGACCGCTTCGTAAACCGCGATGAAGATGACTGCCAGACCCACGCCGATAAAGAACGGAATCCAAGCTATTCCGCCGTTGGCATTGGAGTATCCGAAATGGCTTGCGATAGCCGATCCGAGTAATCCGCCCGCGGCGCCGAGCAGAACCGTCACGATCATGCCGACATTTTGCTTACCCGGCATGACGACTCGTGCCACCACACCGATGATTGCGCCGACAACAAGAGCCAAGACAATTGTTCCGACCATTTCAGTCTCCTGACCTAAGGGCGCCCCGAGCGGGCGCCGCTGAGGTGCGGGTTCCCGGATTCTGCAGGCTTATAACCACCCTTTTGGGTGTATCCGCCGACTGCCTTTGATGCTTGCCACAGCAGGGTTTACCCGCCCCGACACCGGGGTAGACCGCGACTTGTCCGTCCACACCGTTCGAGGAGTTCCCGCACATGACCACCTGCATCTGCCCCGCGTGCGGCTACCCCACCCTGCAACACGCCCTATGCGCGTTCTGCTGTCCGAGCGAGGCCCAAACCGGCAACCAGGCAATTGGGCGGGTGGCCTTCACGAGGATGCCCGAGTACGAACGATCTTGGATCACGGTGCGAGACTCCGACCCGTATTCCACTGCGCGTATCGGCGCGTGGCCCGGGCCGATGGCAAGCTGAATCACCGCCTGCTCATTGCGATCAATAGCCGCGATCAAAAACGGTTGATTGCATGGCGCGGTGCCGGTTTTAAATCCCGCATACGAAGCGGATATCGATAAACCGAACAAGCCGGTTTCTCTTCGTGTTGCTTTGTGCCAGCTGAGAATTGGCTGGATGTAGCTTAGGTAACCGCCGATACACCGGCTTGAGACACCCCAGACGTGGCAGTGTGCTTGTGGTGGGGGAGACGACCAAGTGACACATGTGCAGACACAGCCGCAGATCCTGGCGTCCGCGGCCGCGGACGTGGCGTCCATACGCACGGCGATCAGCGATGCCACCGATGCGGCGGCGCGGGCGACAACGGACATGGCGGCTATGGCGGCCGACGAAGTATCAGAAGCGATCACCGGGCTGTTCAACGCCTTCGCCAGGCAGGGCCAGGCGGCCATGGCGCAGGCCGCAGCTTTTCATGACCAATTCGCCCAGCTGCTGGGCGCGGCCGGGAATTCCTACGTCAGCGCGGAGGCCGCCAACCTGAGTGCGCTCGCCGCGCCGCTGACCGGAAGCCCGACCGCACTGACCTACGCCCTTGCCACCGGCCCGTACGTCACCTTGGTCATGGACGGCAGCGGAACACCCATCCCATCGCCAGAATTCGTCGCCAACGTCGTCAGCAGGTACGTCACGCCCAACTTCCCCGCCGGGCTCGTGCGAGCGCTCTACCTTCCGGCGGGCGAGTATCCCGACAGCGGAATCAAGGATCTGACCTCGGATGTGTCGATAGCCCGCGGCGTCGACATACTCACCACCACAATCCGCGAGCAACTCGCCGCTGGAATGACCGTGAATGTGGTCGGCTATTCGCAGAGCGCCAACGTCGCCTCGTTGGCGATGCAGCAGCTGAACCCCACCGGGTCGCCGAGCTCACTGCCGATAAACTTTGTGCTGCTGGGAAATTCGATGAATCCGAACGGAGGTTGGGACGCCCGCTTCCCCGGCCTGAATTTTCCGAGTCTGGGCTTCACGGCCCTGGGCGCAGCACCGAGCAATTCTTTCCCCACCACGGCGTACACGATCGAATACGACGGCTGGGCCGACTTTCCGCGATACCCGATCAATCCCCTGTCGACCCTGAACGCGCTGTTCGGCATGGTGACCGTGCACGGTGGATACGACAGCCTCACGGCCGCGCAACTCGCCTCCGCCGTGGTCCTGCCGACGCAGGGGCCGACCACAACCACCTACTACATGATCCCGACCCAGAACCTGCCGCTGCTGGAGCCCCTGCGTTACCTACCGATCGTCGGGGATCCCATTGCCGATGTCCTGCAACCGATTCTGCGCCCCCTGGTCAACTGGGGCTACGGCGACCCGAACTACGGCTGGTCCACCGGACCCGCCAATGTGCCCACACCGTTCGGGTTCCTGCCCCCACCCGAGACCACCATCGCCCTCGGACCGGCCCTGGTCAACGGATTTCAGGAGGCGGTAACCGCCGGAGCCGCGCACCTGTCCACACCGCCCACTTTGCCTGCGCTGCCGTCCTTTCCGGATGCGCTTTCGTCGTTCTCCGAAGGGCCCGGCACGCTTACGGTGCCCAGCGTCACCGACTTGCTGCGCGAAATACAATCCGCGAACAGCCAATTCGTCGGGTCGTCGACAACGGCGCTCTCAACCGCGTACTCGACGCTGCTCCCGACCGCGGATATCGCCACTGCCGCGCTGATCTCGTTGCCGTCCTATGACTACAACCTGTTCTTGGACGGTCTGATTCAGATGGTCAACGGCCAGCCCGTCGAAGGACTGATGAACGCGATCGGTAACCCGATCGCCGCGAACATGGGGTTGCTCCCGTTCCTGGCGGGGTTGGGACTGGCAAGCTTCGCACTGGCGGGGGATTCGATCCTGACTGGCACTCCCTTCCCCAGTCCCTGATCAAAGGTCAAGCCGCCGAACGATTGCCGCGCCTGCGCGACGAGGTGACCTCCGGGCGTCGGGGCAGCGGACGCAGCCGATGGTCGGACGTGAATATCTGGCGCAGCAGCCCCAGTGCGATGACGACGGTGGTGGTCGCGGTCGAGCCGAGGACGAGAAACATGACCACCGCCTGCACCAGGACGGCCTGCAGCGGCGGCACACCGGCAAGGATGAGACCGGTCATCGCACCGGGCAGGAAGACCAGCCCGGTGGCTTTGGTCGACTCGATCTGCGGGGTGAGCGCGGAGCGCAGGGCGACGCGGACATAGGGAGTGGCGGCCTGGCGCGACGGCTGGCCGAGTGCGAGCCGGGCCTCGACCTCGTCGCGTTTGTCGCGCAGCTCGTCGACCAGACGCCGGGCCACCAGCACCACGGCGGTCATCGAGTTGCCGATCATCATGCCGACGATCGGTACCAGGGTGCGGCTCTGCAACGGAAAGACCCGCAGTCCGAACACCACTCCCAGCGTGACCACCGCGGCAGCGGCGAACGCGACGATGGCAAGCCTGCCCAGCCGGGGCACCTCAGGGACGCGGCGGCGGGCGACGTCCCCGGCGTAGAGAACCATGCCCGCGGTCCAGGCCCACGACCACCACAGCGAGCGGCCCGGCTGCAACAGCCAGGCCAGCACCACCCCGACGATCAGCAGCTGGACCAGGGCACGAGTCGCGGCCCAGAGCACCTGCCGCTCCAGGCCCAGCCGTTGCCACAGCGAGATCCCAGCAGCGAAGGCCACCAGCGCCAGTGACATGACCAACCCGACCCAGGAAACCGGACCGTTCATTGCGACACCTGCCCCGGGCCGGCGGAGACCGACGTGATGCCGAGGCAGCGTCCACGCTCGATGCGCAGCACCCGGTCGGCGATTCGTCCCACCTGTTCGGCGTTGTGGCTGACCCACAGCGCGGTCAACCCGGCGTCCGCCAACTCCCGCACCGCCCGCTCGATCACCCGGGCGGCCTCGGCGTCCTCCGAAGACGTGGGCTCATCCAGCAGCAACACCTCGGGCCGGGCAATCAGGGTGCGGGCCAAGCACATTCGCTGCGCCTCCCCTCCGGAGAGCGCGGTCGCGTCGCGGTCCAGCCATGACCCCGTCAGCGCTACCCGGGCCAGGACCTCTTCCATCTGCGCCTCCGTTGCTTCCGGATCGGCGACGTGCAGGTTGTCGGCCACCGTGCCGGGAAACGGGGTGGGGCGCTGAAAACACATCCCGACCTCGCGGCGCAGCCGCAACGGATCCAGATCGGCGATGTCCGCTCCCCGGAACAGCACCCGGCCACCGGTGGGCACCTCCAGGCGATTGCACAGCCGCAGCATCGTCGACTTGCCCGACCCTGAGGGCCCGAACACTGCCGTCACTCCCCCTTCGGGCACGGCCGCGTCGAACCCGTCGAGGGCACGCACTCCGTCGCGCTCAACCTCGACGCCCTCGAAGATGAACAGGGCACGCTCGGGTCCCACTTACGCCAGCTCCGTTCAGTTGATGTTCAGCAGCGACATGAGGCCGTAATCCATGTGGATCTGCTGGTGGCAGTGCAGTAGCGACAGGCCGGGTTGGTCGGCGACGAAGTCGACCTCCATGGTCTGGTAACCGCCGAGCATGGCGACGTCCTTGCGCACGCCACCGGTGGGTGTCCCGGCGAAGCGGGTGATCTCGAAGGTGTGCCGATGCAGATGCATGGGGTGCAGGTCGTCGGTGGCGTTGCGGAAGCGCAGACGGTACCGCTGGTTCAGTTTCAGATCGAGCATCGGTCCGTCCATGGAGAACGGCGTGCCATTGAACGTCCAGACGTTGAAGCCGTTGTCGGCGGCGTTGCGCTTCTCGATCAGCAGATCGATGGTGTGATCCGGCGGGACGCCCGGCGCCGAGCCGGGTTCGGCGAACAGGCGGTAGTCCCAGGTGAACGCGGCAGGTGGCAGCCACCGCGGCTCCCCGCTCTGCCCGGCGTATTCCACGACGATGCCCATTCCATGACCGCGGTCGTCGTCGGACAGATCACCGAGCACCCATACTCCGGGATTGGCCATCGTGACGATCGCCGAGATCCGTTCGGCGGCACCGAGCCACAGCACCGGCACCGTTGTGGGGTTGGGCACCGGGTTGCCATCCAGGGCGATGACCTCGAATGCATGCCCGGGCAGGGCCAGGCTGCGGGTCTCGGTGGCGCTGCCGTTGAGCACATGCAACAGCACTCGCTGACCGTTCTGCACCCGGACCGGGTCGCCGTGGCCGAGCATGCGTCCGTTGACGGCGAACGCGCCGTAACTGACCTCGTAGCCATGCGGATCGCCGCGGTTCAGCGACGCGTCCATGGCGGATTCGCCTTTCTGCTTGAGGTCGGGGTCTTGCTCGCCGGCCAGAAAGTCGCTGGCCATGTCTCCCCCACGGCTGAAGACCGGCTCAAACTCCTTGAGCGTCAAGAAGATCTCCTGGTCGTAGCGGCCCGGATTCTGTCTGGGTTCGATGTAGACCGGACCCACCAGCCCGCTGTACTGACCTCCGGAGAGATCGGCGCGCGGCACCACATGGGTGTGATAGAAGCGGAAGCCCGCCGGGCCGGGGACGAAGGAGATGCGCCGCATGCCGTGTGCCGGAATGTACGGGGTGCCCTCCTCGGCGGCGCCGTCGACATCGACACCCACGTGCTGGCCATGCCAGTGCAGCTGCTCGGGCGTGCCGGTGTCGTTGTAGATGTCCACCCAGGTTCGCTGGCCCTCCTTCAGCCGCAGCAGCGGGCCGGGGAACTGGCCGTTGTAGAGCAGGGTCGACACGATCTGGTCGGGGGCCAACTCAACGGTGCCGGTGCCGATTCGCAGCGTGTAGTCGGCCTTGCCCCCGGGTGGGGCCGGAGGCGCCGGCCGTGAACAGCCCACCGTCGCCGTGATCGTTGCCACGGCCGCGGCGCCGCTCCACTTCAAGAAGTCACGCCGACTGCCGCTGCTCATCTCGGTCCGGCGGGGGTGAACTCAACTGCGGCCGCCACGTCGTCGACGAGATAGCGGACGCTGACCAGGCCTTCATCGAGACTCACGAGCAAATCACCTTCTCTGCGTGTGTGACAGGGCTTGGGCGAGATAGCCGACCCGCGAGTGCAGATCTGCGGCCACCGCGCGGAAAGCGGGATAGCTGGCCCGTCCGGCACCCGCGGCTGCCGGGTCCGCAATGCTCCAGTGAATGGCCTGCCCACCGCCGGGAAACTCCGGGCATATCTCGCGGACCTTGTCGCACACCGTGACGACGCAGTCGAATCGCCGCCTGCGCATCTCGTCGAGGTGCTTGCTGCGCAGTCCGGCCGCGTCGATGCCGTACTCGCCAAGCACCCGCACGGTGTTGGGGTGTACCGGTTTCGGGCTGCTGCCGGCGCTGGCCACTCGCACGCGCCGCCCGGCGGCCTTACGCAGCAAGGCCTCGGCGATCTGTGAGCGGCTGCTGTTGCCGGAGCACAGGAACAGCACCCGTACCGGCGCGGACCTACGGATGTCAGCCGCCGGAGGCTCGGAAGCCAAACCCGGATGCAGCGCGGCACCCGTCGCGGCGAGCAGCTGGGCACACTGAACCAGCTCGATGCGGTAATAGCTGTCGCGACCGTCGGCCGAGCTGCGCCGCATCGACACCAGCCCACCGGCGCGCAGCCGGCCCAGGTGGTACGACACCGCGCTCTGGGGCTGTCCGACCAACTCGGTCAACTCGCCTACCCGCCGGTCGCTGCGCGCCAGCTCTGACAGCAGCCGCCACCGCAGTGGCTCGCCGGCCAACCGCAAGAACGCGGGCGGTGAGGCGTCGGCCGCTGCTGTACCGTTCTGCATTAGAACCAAATTACATCAATCAAGATTGATACGAATTCTGCCGGCATGCCAAAACTCGCTTCGGCCAACGGTAGTTCGTGCGGGTCAACTCATGCGGCGCCGACCGGTTTCATGAAGCTGGGATTCCCGCAGCGCTGCCGACCTGGATGGCGTGTTCGAAATAGGTTGCTGTGCTTTGATTTTGGTGGGACTGCTGACGCGACCGACAGCGGTGCCGATGATCGTCGACATGCTGGCGCGCTGCTGATCACCAAACTGCCGATCTTGTGGGGCGACGCTGTCCGGGGCGAGCACGGCTGGTGCGACTTCCTCCACGAATCCCGGTTGGATTTGGCGCGGCTGTGCGGCAGCCTGCTCTTGCTCCTCACCGGAGCGAGAGCCTGGTCCCTGGACGCCTACCTGGCGCGCAACGCCCATACGGCGGCGCAGTGAAGAAGTGGCCAGGGGCGGGATCGAACCGCCGACCTTCCGCTTTTCAGGCGGACGGATTAGCCGCTGACCTGCGGATTAACGGATTTCATGCGTCATATGTGGCGCGCTGAGCGCGTCTGACGCATGCCGTCTGTCCGGCGACCGGACAGAAACCGGACACAGTGACAGCACTCCCAACAGGGAACCCTTCGTCGCCCATCACTTGATGACGCGTGCCTTGGGCTCCCGGGGAGTAGGTACCCGATGCCCAGCATCTCTGTGCCGACCGTGCGCTCTATTGGCGTTGCGGCGGAGCAATCACCTCTTGGACCGACCACAACCCGAACGGCCAGCCGGAACACGGCCGGAGCCGCGGACGCCGGTAGACCGCGAGTGCCCGAGGCCGCCAAGGCCGCAGGGCGCGAGAGCGACAGCGGTCGGCCGGACGGCGGTAGCGGCGTAGGCCGTGTTCCGGCTGGGACCAACGGGCTTGTTATATGTCCCAAAAGTGTCCGCGACGGCGTAGATGTCGGGGGTTCTGCGGAGTTCTCGGCTGCGGATGCACTGGGATTGCGGTTTCCGACTCCTGACAAGGTGGCCGCGGCGGCGGCCTTGTTTGAGCCGGCGCAACCGTGGGCTTCCGGGCCGGATCGGCTGGGGGTCGAACCTGAGTCAGGTCGGTTCCGGATCACTATTGGTCCCGGCGTCGTTCGGCTGGGCTGGACTAGGCCCGTTCGTGCTGAGAAGGCGTCTGAGCGGGCCGTCGATCGACATCGCCTCGACGTAGCCAACGAGGAGGATCGGGTAAAGGCCGGCCGGGACATGCCCGATCCGCGCGGGCGCACGATCACCGAATGGTCCCGAAAGTCGCGGGCGGCGATGTGTCGCACGTTCGCCGAGCTCGACTACACGCCATTGGCGGAAAGCGGACGTGTGCCTGCGATGGTTACGCTGACCTATCCAGGCGACTGGGAAACTGTTGCGCCGGATGGAGCCAGTGTTAAGCGGCATATGGTGTTGTGGCGCAAACGGTTTCAGCGCGAATGGGGTGAACCGGCGCGGTACATCTGGAAGCTTGAGTTCCAGCGGCGCGGCGCACCGCATATTCACCTGTGGATGGCTCCACCGCACGGTGTCGGCCGATCAGGCCGCAAGTTCCGGGATTGGCATTCGCAGGAATGGGCGGACATCGTCGGCCATCCTGACGCCGAACAGGGCACCCGGCACGTGCTGGCCGGCACAGCTGTCGACATTCTGAACGGGTTGCGTGCCTGCGACCCCAAACGCTTGGCGATTTACTTCACCAAACACTCGTCACCGAATCAGGAGGGAGACAAGGAATATCAGCACATCGTTCCCCAAGCTTGGCGGGCGCCGGGACGCGGACCGGGTCGCTTTTGGGGCGTCCACGGGCTGCAGCGAGCTACCGCAGTCGTGGAGATCGCCCAGGACGCATACCTGATGGCCCGGCGGATCACCCGTCGCTGGTCTCGCTCGCAAGCAGCGTACGGCGATTGCACGCGTCGCTTTCCCACCGCAGTCGTTCCGCGAATGGCACGCGTCGCAGTTCAACGAGGGGACACTCAGACCGGCAAAGTCCGCCAACGCAAGGTCCGCCGGCGCCGGCCGCTGTGTGGTCAAAGCGGCCTGGCCGGCGGCTACGCGCTCGTGAACGACGGCCCCACCTTTGCGTCTCAGCTCGCAATGGCTTTATCGGCACATCGGCTGTCGGCACATCAAGCAGTGCAGCGCTAACATGATGCAATGAACAGCGGAAAGATAGGAAACGGCGCCTTCACCAGGACCTTTTATGCACATTAAAACATTCCGTGTCAAGAACTTTCGCCGTCTAAAGGATGCGCGAGTCGACCTCGAGCAAGATAAATCCATATTTGTCGGCGCTAACAACAGTGGCAAGACCTCAGCGACGCATCTTTTCCAATTGTTCCTTAATAAGCAGTCACGCGGCAGTTTTAAAATCTATGACTTCACGGCGGACTGCTGGAGCGAATTCAACTCATTCGACTACGAAAACGGAAACCCCGACACGGACCTGCCGCAAATTACTTTTGACGTCTGGTTCTCGGTCGACGAGGACAACTTGCACCGCGCCCTCGATCTCCTCCCCAGTCTTGATTGGGATGGCAGGCTTGTCGGCTTACGGATGAAATACGCGCCACGCGATGGAGCGCAGCTCATTGCTAACTATACTGAAGCTCGCCGGAAGGCCGGGCCTGCCGGAGACGACGAAACTGGATCTTACAAACCGTGGCCGCAGACTATGGTCGACTATCTAACCAAGCGATTACAGCAAGAATACGAAATCAAGTACGCGAAACTGGATTCCAAGCAGTGCGACAATGATCTCAATCCTCTACCAAATTATAAACCTCAGTATTTTGGTACGCACCTCACGGGCGCTGCCAAGATCGTCGATGCTATTGTGCGGGTTGATTTCCTCAACGCTCAACGTCATCTTTCCGATCTCGACTCGCATGGCAGAAGCGAAGAGCTATCAAAAAGGCTGAGCCGGTTTTATGACAGAAATCTAGAAAAGCTCGAAAATGATCTCGATGCCCTCGGTGTCATCGCGCAGTCCGAAGAGCGTTTGAATGAACACTTCGCGCAGGTATTCAAACCGACTCTAGACCGACTGGGCCAAGTTGGTTACCCGGGAGTAGCGAACCCTCGCTTACTGGTGAAAGCATCATTCAACGCATACAACATACTGACCTCTAGCGCTAGCGTTCACTACGAATTAGCCGGAGGCGATTTCCCTGAACCTGCCACTATTGGGATAACATTACCGGACCAATATAACGGACTTGGGTTCAAGAATCTAATCTATATGGTAGTAGAAATACTTGATTTTAATCAAGCGTGGAGGGAGTCACCCGAAGAACGTCCCCCTGTCCATCTTCTGATCATTGAAGAGCCTGAGGTTCATTTGCACGCTCAGCTTCAGCAAGTATTCATCAAGAAGATAATTGAAATTTTACCCGATCCCGAAGAAGCATTTACTACGCAGCTTATTGTAACTACACATTCACCACACATCATCTACGAAAGTGATTTCACCCCGATTCGGTACTTTTGCAGATTGGGTTCGCCGAACGGTCTGCAGCTGAGCGACGTAAGAAACCTATCCCTATTCTATGACAACGAAGCAGGACCGACGCGGGAATTTCTTCAGCAATACATTAAATTGACTCATTGCGATCTGTTTTTCGCCGACGCCGCGGTGCTGGTAGAAGGAAACGTTGAACGACTACTGTTACCGCTAATCATCGAGCGCAATGTTCCCAATCTCCGTTCCTGCCATCTAACGATTCTTGAGGTTGGCGGTGCTTTTGCACACCTTTTCGAGAATCTAGTTGCATTTCTCTCGCTCCCCACCCTAATAATCACAGATCTAGACAGCACTGATCCGACTAGTTCAACTGACGATGAGGACGAAGTAACCGATGGGCCAGCCTCTCGGGGTAGGGCCTGTCCCGTCAGTACGGCGGGAGCGGTGACCTCCAACCAAACTCTAAGAAGTTGGCTTCCCAAAATGGAGTCTATTCAGGCCCTCCTTGCGGCTGACGAAGGCACGAAGGTTTTGGGCGCCGCGGATGGATCATCAGGGGCGGTTCGTGTTGCGTACCAGACAGTCGAGACAGTTTCCTGGCAAGGAGAAAGCGAGGAGCGGGCCGCACGGACGTTGGAGGAAGCCTTCGCGTTGCAAAATCTAGCGTGGACACAAGGGAATGAGGGGTCGCAGTTGGGGCTTCGGATTAAAGATGCCACCAACCTGAATATCGACGACTTACACGACCGGCTTTTCAAACGTGTGAAGAGCTTTGATAAGACGAAGTTTGCCCTTGCAGTTATCGCTGCAAAAGACGCTCAGTGGCAATCTCCAAAATACATTGTTGAGGGACTCGAATGGTTGCTCACCAAAGTTGCTCCTCCTGCCGCTAGCTTAAATTCGAAATCAGAAGCCGACCCTAGCGAGCTACAGGATTCTAAATGACCTTGAGAGTCAATGCTCCCGACACTGATGCTGACATACGCCTGCGCGAGGTCCTCGATATGGCTCCATTGACCGGGTTCACGGTTGTTGCGGGCGCCGGGTCCGGTAAGACAACGTCGCTTGTGAAGGCTTTGGCCTATGTGACGGACAAGCAAGGGCCAGATCTATCAGCGAATACCCAGCGCGTAGCGTGCATAACCTACACAGAAGTGGCCGCGCGTGAGATTCACGACGAGATCGGTAATGATCAACTTGCTTCGGTCTCTACTATTCACAGTTTTCTATGGTCGCTTATCAAGCCGTTTCAAAAAGATATCGCCCTTTGGGTAAAAGTTCGTATCGGCGAAAAACTAGCTGAACTCCGAGAGAAGCAGTCGAATTATTCCAGTCGCACATGGCAAAGCACCATCGACAAGGACACCGCTGATATGGAGAAGCTCCACCGTCAAGCGGCAGCTATTGACTCTATACGAGTGTGGACATACGGGATTGGTGGCGATTACGCCCGAGGCATACTAGGCCATAACGACATTATTCAGATGGTGCCGCAATTAATTTTAGAGCGCCCACTGCTGGCACGCATTCTTGCAAGGCAATATCCCATCGTCTTCGTTGATGAAAGTCAGGACACGTTCGCGGATGTGGTCATCAGCTTGAAATACGCATGGAAAATAGCTAATGGAAAGATGTGCCTTGGTTTCTTCGGCGATCCGATGCAGCAGATTTATCTGACAGGAGTGGGAGAAATCCCACGTGAGCCAGGCTGGGAAAAGATAGATAAGCCCGAGAATTTCCGCTCGTCTAGACGGGTGCTTAAGTGCGTCAATGCAGTTAGGGCAGAAGGTGACCAACTACAGCAGATATCAGGACTGCGGCCAGAAGAACAACATGAAGGCGAGGCCTTTTTCTTTGTGCTCCCAGCAGACGATGAAAGAAGCTCCAACCTAGAACGCGTGAGAACCTGGCTCGATAGCCACAGCACAGCAGGCAACTGGACATTAAGTGACCGTGAAGGTGGCTCGAAAGTTCTCCTGATCGTTCACAGAATGGCCGCTGAAAGGTTGGGATTCGCTGCATTATATTCTGCGTTTCACGATAACGGTGCAGGTAATCTAAGCCAGGCTTTCGACGAGGGGGCAGCTTGGCCGCTCACGCCTTTCCGTGATGTAATCCTGCCGCTTTGTTTGGCGGCTGAGCCGACGTCCCCCGAAGTGTTAGAAGTGTTGAAGCTTAATAGTCCGCTGATACGCAATGCACGCGCGTCGCGGCAGATTCGAACAGCGCTGAGTTCCGGCCGGACCGGCGTCGACGCACTCCGTTCTCTAGCAAGTGAACAGTCGACAGCTGATCTGGGCGGGCTTTTAAGGCTCGCGGCTGAACGCGACCTGATCGAGCTAGACCCTCGTATGGCTGCGTATCTCCAGCCTTCCGGCGAGCACGGCGATGTAGTTCTTGACGAAGCTGTCTTAGCGGTGCTCCGAGCGATGGAAGCATGTAGCCTCTCCGAGCTCACGGGCTACTACAACTACATCAAGATGGAATCTCCCTACTCAACGCAGCATGGAACCAAGGGAGCGGAGTTCGATCGGGTAATTGTAGTGCTCGATGATGATGAAGCTCGTCACAATCAATACTCTTTCGACAAGTTTTTCGGACTTAAAGAACTCTCGAAAACAGACCGAGAAAACCAAGAGGCAGGTAAGGATTCGGCGGTGGAACGAACTCGTCGGCTTTTCTATGTTTGCGTGTCGCGGGCGAGGAAGTCACTCGCGATAGTGCTATTTGCGAAGAATGTTGCGGCGGCCACGAGCAGTGCGCGAGATTCTATACTCGGCGAACACGTTGAAATTAAGACTTTGGATGATCTGGCGGGAGTTCATTAAAACCGGCGAAGGGTGTTACCCAAGAAATTGGAACGGTATTGATTCATCGCTTCGCTGAGCGTAGATAGTCGCACTAGTCGTCTGCAATGGCTAACGAGTCGTCGGCCATCAACCCGTAGCCCGCAGCGACGGCCTCGTTGACCTGCTGCCGGAGGACTTCATGCCTGCCCGCTAACGTGGTACGTATCGTGGTGTCTTGCTCAGTGCGCAGCCGCTTTTGGATATCTTGCATCTCGGCGATGTCGTTTTCGATTTGCTGCTGGGCCGCATCGGAAAGCATTGGTATGGGAACGTTCTTTATGAACTCCTTTCGGTGAACAAGATAGGAACCTCGATACGCCCGGCCGCGCGATGCAATGTATGCGTCGACAGCAGGGTGCGAAAGAACAGCCTGGATCACACGAATTGAGTACGGGCAGTTCTGTGTCGGGCGCAAGAAGTAGTAAGGGCCACCGTCGCCTCCACCTGGGGCGACGAGGCCTTCGTCATCCAACACGTACTGAGGTGTTAATGACAGGACTCGCAGGATGAGCTTGGGCTCGTCAAGCTTAGTCAATGATTGCGAACGACCGTACGCCCAAAATCGATCCCCCGGATCTGGCGATACGTCTCGTGCACCAAGATCCGCGTGCTTGCTGGTGAGGTACTCCAGCGCCATTGGAAAATCGGCCGCCATCCTCTCAGCCGAGTAAACCGTTGCCGTACCACGTTTTCGACCCGGCGTGGGTGGCACGACCTCGTACGGGAAAATAACCAAAGCGTCGGGTTCTGGGTTCCGGCCGTAAGGCTGAAACCGTCTATCTTGCACAGCTTTTCGCAGAATTCCTCGTTCGATCTCATTTAGCTGCCCGGTGCCGGGGTCTCGGAACTTTACAATCTCGCCAGTCGATTCTGGCAGTGGCTTTATGAAGAAGACTTTGTCGCAGGACGTTTGCACCCCGACGAATACGTTCACCCAGTCGTCATCGCAGAGCCGAGCGATCGCAGATTCATCCATTTTTCGAAAGACATTGGCACGCGCCTCGCTCATGATCGGCCACACTTCGGCGCCGAGCGAGGAGCGGTCGATCTGCGCTAGTTCAGAGCTGCCGGATTCGTGCCAGGCGTGGAGATCGCGGACCAGTTCTAGCTGCGCGGGACCGCTTGATGGTGGTCCGATAAAAATCAATGCCGTGTAGGTAGTTCGCCCTTCAAAAACTTGCTCTTCGCCGAAGTGGACGAGCCGTAGCAATCGAGGCCCAAGCAGCCCACGGATCGTTCCGGCCGGGACAAGGTTGGTGAACCGGTTGGGCAGGATGTAGGCGAGGTACCCATCCGCAGCAAGGAGCTTGAATGCTCGCTCCACCACGAGCTGGTACAGGTCAAAGTTGTGCGACAGTGCGCTCTCGTAACCGCTTCGCGCGTCTTGGAAGTACGCCAGTTGGTCCGGCATGAACTCCGACAATGTCTGGATTCGGACGTACGGAGGATTGCCGACGATGAGATTGAATCCTCCGTTCTGCAACACCTGGGTGAACGCGGAAGTCAGGTTTAGTGGCGCGACCGCAGCCCGGCGCTCTGGGATGACAGCGGCGCTCGGAACAAGGTTGTCAAAGTCGGATTCGATCAGCGCATTACCGACCAGCAGATTTTTCGACAGGTCGGGCAGCAGATTGCGGCCACGGTCTAGGTCGACCACCTCGTCGCCGAGCACAGCGAGGAGAAGGCTGAGCTTCGTGACTTCGACCGCTGCTCCGTCGATGTCGACGCCGAAAAGATGATCTTTAACAAGTGCCGAGCGCTCGGCGAGGCCTACGTCGTTTCCCGCCGCGACTTCCGCGTCAACGAGCCGCTCAAACACCTCAATCAAGAACGATCCGGAGCCTAGAGTGAGATCCAGTATGCGAAGGTCTACCGATGCCGGCTGCTGCGGCACGAGCAGACCGTTTAAGCCTCCGGCAACTAGGTGCTGTACCACCCAAGCGGGTGTCGGGACAACGCCTCCCGCATGGGTCAACTCTGGTTTCTGCGCAAGCGACACTCTTCCGCGATCGTCGAACTCGACCCGCTCGGCTAGGTATTGCTCGTAGACTGCCGCCAGGATGTCGGGCCGCAACACGCCAAATGCGAACTTGCTTCTCGGCCAGTACATCTCGTTGATCACCGACGTAAGTGCTACCCCGGTGAATTTGGTGGTGTTCAAAACGTCGAATAGCCCGGCGTTAAAGGTTCGGTCCGCAGACCGAAACACGCTAAGCAAGCCGTCTGACTGGGCTGAGGTGAGAAGTGTCTCGTATTGCCCGATGTTGCGGTCTTCGCACACCCGGAGAAATAGAAGCGCATTAAGCAACCGTTGAGTCCGGCGACCTACCTCGGCGGCTGGCAGGTCGGGGTTGCAAAACGCGATGTCCGATGCGAGGGCAAGCCGCCAATTGCGGAACTGCGTGAGGAAGGACCGGTCGAAGGTAGAAGTCCCACGCGGGGGTTCCACGTAGGAGTAGAGGTCGTAGTAGCCATCGCTGCTGACGGACTCAAACGAAAGGTGTAGCCATAGGTAATCGAAGCGGTCGAGATATTCCGATAGTGTGATTCTGCCGCCTGGAATTACCGCGACATCAGGACTGTCTCCTTCACGGGGTTCGACGGTGGTGTCATAGATAACCGTTTCGGCGACGTTGATTAGAACGGCAGCCGGCACTTTGAGGGACCAACCGTATGAGCGGGCCTGCCGTGCGGCATCCGCACCCGTAGAGAGTTTGACCGACGGCTTCTTCGCCTCGATCGGGAGGCGGTCCTGTCCGTTACGCCGAAGCCGGTAATCCGGCCGACCACCTATGTCGCTTTCGCTCCCCCGCTCGAGGACGACCTCACGACGAACTTGTGGCAACCCAGCGTCGTTATGCACGTCCCACCCAAAGATGCGGAGGAACCGGTCGATGAACTCACCCCGGACCTCGGCTTCCGTGTACCGAGAGTTGACACGTTCGAGGTCAGCAGATTGTCGCTGGTAATCGGCGACAAACTGCGCCATTGCGGCCCGCGCTTGCTCCTTCGACAAGCGCTGGTGCGGCATACTCCGACCGTAGGTGCTGTGTAAGTGTTCGTAGGGCGGCACGCCGACCGCATCGATAACCGCCATTGTCGGACCTACGGGTGAGGATGGACGCTATGGCGAAGTTCGCGGCGAAGGCCGCACCTGAAGGGGAGAAGCTGCGAGGCGGGTACTACACGCCCGATCCGATCGCTCGTTTCATCGCGAGATGGGTTGGCGTGGACGGCGGGCGCGTTCTCGAACCTTCGTGCGGCGATGGTGCGATCCTTCGCCACCTGGTCACAGCCACCACGGCTCCGAAAATCACGGCGGTCGAACTAATCGCACACGAAGCAAAGAAGGCGACGGCTAAGACTGGTGTGCCGGTTGTGGTCGGCGATTTCTTTTCTTGGTTTGAGAAGCGCCGCCACGGCGCGTTTGACGCAGTAGCGGGTAATCCGCCTTACATCCGTTTCGGCTCATGGGAACCGACGGCACGGGATCCGGCACTTGCACTGATGAGGGCGCAAGGTATGCGTCCGACCCGCCTTACGAACGCGTGGGTCCCGTTCGTTGTCGCATCGGTCCTTGCAGTGCGCCCCGGAGGCCGCATCGGCCTCGTGCTGCCAGCCGAGCTACTGCAAGTCGGGTATGCGGCGGCACTGCGGTCGTACCTGATTGACGAATGTGCCTCGATTACGCTGGTGTCATTCAAACAGCTTGTCTTCCCGGGCATTTTGCAAGAAGTAGTGCTGCTGCTGGCCGTCCGTGGCATCGGCCCTGCCGAGGTCAAGACCGTTGAATTGCCAAATTCCGACGATTTGAACGGATTTGATGGAGCTACGAAGGCTGTAGCCCGAGCCCACCTCCATGAATCCGAGAAATGGACAAAGTACTACCTGGGCAGTGACGCTATTCGCTTGATCCGTCGAATTCGTGAAGGCGGCCGTCTTCAGCCGCTGAGCCGATATGCGGAAGTCGACGTCGGAGTCGTGACGGGCAGAAATGCATTCTTCTGCTTGTCGTCGGCCGAAGCCGGCCAACGTGGGCTCACGAAGATGACGATGCCGCTGCTGTCGCGGAGTGTGCAGGCACCCGCTCTGAGTTTCACTAGCCAAGACCTCGAAGCGCCAAATGGTGTAGCTGCACCCAATAGACTCCTTGCAATCCCCCCCGGAATTAACTTGCGTCGCAACAAGATGCTGGCCGCATACCTTGCAGAGGGCGAGTCCGACGGCGTCCCAGACGGTTACAAATGCAGCATTCGCCGGACCTGGTGGGAAGTCCCGTCGACGTGGGTGCCTGACGGATTCATGCTGCGGCAGATAAGTACACACCCGCGCGTCATCGCTAACTTGGCGGGAGCGACGAGCACCGATACCGTACACCGCGTCCGCGTGGCAGAAGGCGTGGAGATCGAACGCCTAGCCGCTGGCGCGTTCAACTCAGCCACCTTTGCGCTCTCGGAGGTCCTGGGGCGAAGTTACGGCGGCGGGATCCTTGAGTTGGAGCCGAGCGAGTGCGAACACCTGCCGGTCCCCGATCCAGCGATCGTGCCCGCGACCCTCCATCAGAAGGTTGACGAGCTACTACGCGAGCGCAGGATGGAAGACGCATTAGACCTCGTCGACGAAGAGGTGTTAGTCCAACGGCTTGGATTCGACCACGACGATGTGACCGCCATGCGACAAGCCTGGGTTGCCTTACGCGATCGGCGCAGGGCACGGTCGAAACGGAGACCAAGTCGCTAACGCGACGCCGTTGACTACTGAGCGGACGGTGTCGTCCGTCATGGCCCAGTGATCGACGATCGTGACCTCAGGAACCAACGGGTCCGACGGACTATCAGGGCAACGCTGAAGTCGGTCCTGACAGTCCCGCGGGCGACCCAAGACGTTGAGCACGCCGGAGTCAAGTCTGCGAAGCCACGAAGGATCGTATGTGCTCCGGCTCGAGATCATTGCGCGCCGAGGACAAGATTCTCAAAATATTTTTGGTCGACTGTCGCGTAACCCCTACCGCGATGGGACGATTTACTCATTGGAGCAGTCCCAGTGGAAGGTCAACAGGTGTCAGTACCGAAGTGGCTCAAGGTTTCTCACCAACAGGTGTTCCCCCACCGAGCGTTCGTCGTGTCCGAGGTGACCGCGGTAATCGACTACGAGCGGTCGACCAAGGACAACAAAGTCCAGGCGGCTGATCGAGAGTCAGGCCATCCGCTATGGCAGGTCGAAGTCCTCGACGGCGACCCGGCCGCGACCAAGCGAGCACGGACAATCACCGTCAAATTCGCGAACCCGAAGCAGCCTGACAGCCCACCTAATACAAGTGGAATGCCCTTCACACCAGTAGTTTTCGAAGGCCTGTCCATCTTGCCGTATGTGGACCGCTCAAGCGAAGGCGGTCGTATCGCGTGGTCGTTTCGGGCCTCGAGCATGGCCGCCGACACAGGCAAGGCAGCATCGTCAGGATCAGGCCGCGCGTCGGCATGAGCCAGTTCGACGACCCCTACCCCGCAATACCCAACGATCCATATTCAGTGCCAGATGCCGACGTCGGGATCGATCTCGACTACCTTGCACACCTGTTAAACCTCTGCACCGCATGGCTCTTCGGCCTGATTATCGCTGTGAGTGTCGCACTCGTCGTCTGGCGACTGCGATCACCTGTCACATACGAGCGTTACTTTGGCAGACATGCACGGCAGGCCCGCTGGATGCTCTGGAGCTTGACCGCCTGGCGACGAATCGCCAGGGACTCCGGCCTGTCAACCTCAAGGAGTGTGACTCGAAAAGACATGCAGGGCAAGCCAACCACGAAGACCGAGTGGACTCACCCCGAGATCCTCGGAATACGGATGTCCGGCCACTGTCTACACATGAGCGTCCGCACACGGTCGGGTCAGACCGTGGACGACCTCGAAAAGGCGGTACCCGCTATTCGTGACGCTGTCGGAGCACATTCCGGTCGTTCGACGGTAGTTGCACCAGGCACAGTACGCATGGAGTTCGTTATGGCGGAACAACTATCGGTCGTTGAGACCGCGAAACTGCCAACCAGAAGCGACGCGAGCGCCGTCGACATCGGCCGACGCGAGAACGGGTCGACGTGGCGTCTTCCCATAGCCGGGCTACACACCTTGACAGTCGGGTGCTCAGGCGCGGGCAAGGGCTCGATCTTCTGGGGCATCGCCGGTGGACTGGGCCCGGCCGTCAAATCGAAAACGGCACTGCTGTGCGCGATCGATCTCAAGTACGGCATCGAGGTATCGGTCGGATCTGACCTCTTCACCAGAATCGCAACGACAGAGACCGAGGCCGTCCGACTACTCGCCAAACTCGAAGAGGTACTGGACATGCGCGGGCGAGAGATGGCCGGCCACAAACGCTCTCACACACCAAGCAGCGATAGTCCGCTCGTCGTGCTGCTCATCGACGAAATGGCCGGTTTGACCGCTTACGTCACGGATGCCGCGCTCAAGAAGCAAATCGCGGCGTCGCTATCCCGCATCCTGACAAAGGGGCGTGCCGTTGGCGTCGTCGTCGCCGCCTTCATGCAGGACCCGCGCAAGGAGATCCTCCCTATGCGCGGACTTTTCACCCAAACCATCGCAATGCGGTTGCGGTCGCGCGAGGAGGTCACGATGGTCCTGGGCGACGGCGTGGCTGATCGCGCGCCCGCCCACCGCATCAGCCCGAGTGAGCCGGGCACCGGATACGTCGTCAACGAGGACGGATCAACGATGCGGGTTCGAGCCGACTACTGGCCGGACACACTAATCCGCTCCGTTGCAAGCGAATACAGATACACGCGCCGAGCCCACACCGGGCAGGCATAGAGCTGAGGACATGGACGACATGAAATCTTCCGACACCGCGGGGACCGCGGCGGGGGCGTTTCCAACGCTTCTGACGGCGGAGCAGGTGGCCGATCTGATCGGCGTATCCGCCGCGACGGTAAGCCGGTGGGGCGCACTGCGCGACCAAGGCGAAGAAGTGGGGTCACCCTGCTACACGCTGTCCGACCGCGTAAGACGTTGGGATGCAGCGGAAGTGCGCACATGGCTCCACCAGGTGCGCCGCTAGATGGCCGGCTCAACACCGCGTGGCATCAGAAAGCGCATCAATTCGGACGGCCAGGCGCGCTACCAAGTGCGCTACCTCGTGCGCGACCCAGACTCGAAGTCGGGATGGGTTGAAACGTCGGCCACGTTCGCCACTTTGCGAGAAGCGCGGGCGTTCAAGGCCGAACGCGATGGAGAAATGGCTATCGGCGCCAGACGCTTCGACCCCCGACTCGGCCGTGCCAGTCTTTCCGTCATCTGGACGCAATTCAGCGCATCGAAACACCCGGCCGTATCACCCAAGACTTGGAGCGGTTACAGCCAACATTGGGAACTCCGCATCGGTCCGCGCTTCGGCCATGTCCCGGTTGACGAGATCACCCGCGAGGATGTTCAGCAGTTCATCGGTAGCCTCACCGTCGGCCCGTGGGCAAAAGTCGCCACGCTGCGCCTTCTGCGGTCAATTCTCGACATGGCCCGCGATGACGGCCGAATTCACACCAACCCCGCCCAGGGAGTGTCATCCGGGCGAATGCCCGTACGAGAACGCCACCGCTACCTCACGGCCGGCGAAGTTTTCGCCCTGGCAGCGGCATGCGGCGACCAGGGCGACATCGTCACGATCTTGGCCTTCACTGGACTTCGCTGGTCCGAACTGGTCGGCCTCCGCGTCGGCGACATCGACCTAGCTTCGTGTCGCCTCTTCGTACGCCAGGCCGCACCGGAAGTAGAAGGCCGAATAATCGTCGGCCCACCGAAGACTCGCGCCGCGGTCAGAACCGTCCCACTCCCCCAAGTCGTCATCGACGCACTCAAGCCACGAATTGCCGGCCGCTCACCCAAAGAACAAGCGATCACCTCACCGAATGGCGGCTTCCTGCGGTCCAACAACTGGCGCAGACACACCCACTGGAACGAAGCCCTCGAGGAAACCGAACTTGCGCCCCTAACGATCCACGACCTCAGACACACCTACGCCAGCCTGGCCCGGGCATCAGGCGCCGACCTTCGCTACGTCCAGAAAACAATGGGGCATTCGACACCGACCGTCACCGCGAATATCTACAGCGACCTCTACTCAGACGAACTCGATCACGTAGCCGCGAACCTTGACCGGCTCTGCAACTCCGTCGCCGACCAGGTGAGCGGACAGGAACCGGACAAGACAATCCATCCAAAGAGTGCTGTCACCGTGTCTAAGCAGGTCAAACCTGGTGGCCAGGGGCGGGATCGAACCGCCGACCTTCCGCTTTTCAGGCGGACGCTCGTACCGACTGAGCTACCTGGCCGGAAGCCGGCAGGCAGCATGTGCCTCGCCGTGCTGGCGACCCTGACGGGACTCGAACCCGCGACCTCCGCCGTGACAGGGCGGCGCGCTAACCAACTGCGCCACAGGGCCTTGCTCTACTGCTCTGCTCCGCGGGCGACCGCGTAGCCAGTACCCCCTACGGGATTCGAACCCGCGCTACCGCCTTGAAAGGGCGGCGTCCTAGGCCGCTAGACGAAGGGGGCCAGAACCGAATCTCTCCGGGGCACTCGCAACGCGATTACTGTTGGGAGCCAAGCCAGCTTAGGTCACCCCGGCCCCAATCCTCAAACGAGCCCTCCGCCGGCACCCAGTATTGTGATTCTCCGCTGCCCCTATAGCTCAGTTGGTAGAGCTACGGACTTTTAATCCGCAGGTCGTAGGTTCGAGTCCTACTGGGGGCACCACCAGGGCCGTTGTCGTCGCCGGTGGGCGGTTCAGTGTCGAACCACCACCACAGCGGCGTTCCGGTCATTGCCTTGATGCGCCGGGCGATCGTCCGCAGGTCTTTGACGTGATTGCGGTCACTTTCCCACGCCATGTAGGTCGATGGGTTCACCTGTAGTCGCTCGGCGAACTCTTCTTGGCTCAGCCTGAGGTGCCGACGCACCTTCCGCAGCTTGTCGCCATCTGTCCACTCGGGGACGAATTCAGGGGCGGCATCTGTGCTCATACCGTCAGTATTCATTCGCACTCAAGTGTTGTCAATCGCGATCAATAGTACGGATACCTACGCGTGTCGCTTGACGCCGTAAGTATGCGTATGTAAGTGTCTGTCCATGCCGGAAAGTACGGATACTTACTCCCCAGATGATCTCGTAACATCCTCGGAAGCCGCTGCCCTAGGCCGTGTCTCCAAGGTGACGATCCTGCGTGCGGTCAAGGCCGGACGCCTCACCCCCTTGCGCACCCCTGGCGGTCACTTCCGCTTCCGCCGCGCTGATGTCGAGGCCCTGCTCAGTGCCGAGGCCGGGGCATGAGCGGCTTCGCAGAGCTGGAACAGGCCAGCCCCATCGTCCAGGTCACAAACGGCGTGCCGACGACGACATCCATGCGCGTCGCCAACGGCACCCGCAATGAGCACGCCTCTGTCCTCCGATTGATCCGGGACAACCTGGCTGATTTCGAGGAGTTCGGAGGGGTCGGATTTGAAATCGCACCCTTTGACACCGCGGGCGGCGTGCAACGGCGCGAGGTCGCAGTCCTCAACGAGGAGCACGCAACCCTGCTGTTGACCTACATGCGCAACAACGAGGTCGTGAAGGACTTCAAGAAGCGGTTGGTCCGCGAGTTCTCCCGGCTGCGTCGCGAGGCCGAGACCCGCCCAACCTTCGACCCGGCCAGCCTTACCCGCGCCGAAATCCTGACAATGGCGCTCAACGCCGAGAACGAGCGCCTGGCCCTGGAAGCCCAGAACAAGGTGCTGGCCCCGAAGGCCGAGGCGTACGACAGCTTCCTTGATGCGACCGGTAAGTACGCAGTCGGCGCGGTCGCCCAGATGCTCGGCACCTCGCAGAACAAACTCTTCCGGGAGCTGCGCAACCGGCACGTGTTCATCGCGTCCGGCTCGCGGCGCAACACCCCGTACCAGCAGTACGCGCACCACTTCGAGGTCATCCCGCACGAGTTCGAGCGCAGCAACGGGGAGATGGGCTGCTCCTACACCACCTACGTCCAGCCCAGCGGCATCGACTTTATTCGTAAGAAGTTGGGGCTGCCGACGATTGACCCGCTGCCGATGGGTGTCGGTGACGACAGGAGCGCCTCATGACCGCCGACGCCGCCAACGCCGGAGCCCGCGATCTGCTCGGTGGGCTGTACCCCTTCCAGCGCGCGATCGACGGCGTAGCTCGTTGCCTGACCCGTCTCACGGTCATCCCGGCCCCTCCCGAGCCTCCCAGCGAAGATCGCATCCGCGAGATTGTCCGCGAGGAGTTGGCCCGCGCGCTACCGGTCAACGATGTCCGGGACACCCCCGAAGGTCCGCTCGATGAACACGGGGATGCCGGGGCCGACGGTGAAGACCCAGCGCCGGTTTGGGAAGTTGACATCTCCATTGCGAACCCCATTGGTCGCCCTCACCACACCCAGGGCGCCCGTGTCAACGGCCTTACTCAACGCATCCTCAAGCGCGTCCGCAACCTGCGTGGGCACCTCGATCCGGTGGCCCGCGTAGTACACGACGTCTCCCATCAAACTTCTCCTTCGCATAACGGTCTCGACAGCCTGAGCGTAGGAGACGGCCCGGCCACCGGCGGTGATCCCGCCGGGCCGGGCCACCCCAAGGGCGGTGCCCAGTGACCCGCGCCGCCGTCCACTTCCGCTGCATCATCGTCGCCACCCTGGCCACGCTGTGCTTCTTCGTGACCTTCGTCCTCGGTATGGACGGGCCCGCCACTGTCGCGGCCGTCGTCGTCGCCCTGGCGCTCGGCGGCGCGATCTGGGCTCACCACCTTGAGCACGAGCACGAGCGCCGCATGCGGGAGCGGGAGGGGCTGCGATGAGCGCCTCCGCCGTCACGGTCTACACGCGCACCCTGGCCACCACCGAGAAGTGCTACCAGTGCGAGGCCACCAAGCGCCGGCTCACCGCGAAGGGCATTTCGTTCACCGAGGTTGACATCGACGCCGACCCGCTCACGCGCGAGGCGCTGGCCTACATGGGCTACACCGGCATCCCGGTTGTGGTGGCCGCGACGGCGACCGGCGAGCAGCACTGGGCGGGGTACCGGCCAGACCGCATCGACGCGCTGGCGGTGGCGGCATGAGCGTCACCCTGTACGCCCTCCCCGGCAAGCACACCCCCTCGGTGCGCACCCGCTCGCACCTGGCCAAGCTCGGCATCGAGTTCACCGAATTGCCACTGGACGGTTTCAAAGCCCAGTGGGCGCAGTCGCAGGGACTGACGTCCATGCCGATCGTCGTGGCCGAGGGTCACCAGCCGTGGTGCGGGTACCAGCCGGAGCTGCTCGACGGGCTGGTGTCGTGATGGCCGCCGGGACCGATGACTGCTTCGCGGTGGTGACCAACAGTCTCGCGGCGTACTTCGCCGCGATCGGTGCCGACATCGTTGGCGTGCGCGCGAGTGACATTGAGCCGAAACCGTTTCAGCCGATTGTCACTGATTGGTCCGAGCACGTGCACGACGCGGTGGGCGGTGCCGAATGAGCACGAGTGTGAACAAGTGGCGCGTCACCAAGCGGCGCGGCCGGTGGATGGTTCGCCGCCCGGATGGCGGCCACCTCGGAGCGTTCTACACCTGGCACGAGGCGATTGCGCAGGTCCGCTCGCGACTGGTCAAGTCGCCCGCCGCCTCGGCTGGTGCCTACTTCGACCGGCGGGGCGAATGGGACCACGACGCCGCCGTCTGGCATCAGGCGTTCGGGTTCGTCGGCCCGGTGCGCTGCGAAACGACGGGCGGTGCCGAATGAGCATCTTCTCAACCCTGCGCGCCCTGGCTGACCTCGCCTGTGACATTGGGCCCGCGCTGCGCCGGTTCGCCGCGCCGGTGCCGGACGACGCCGACCCGTACTCCGAGCGGCTGGCGCGGGCGCACGCCGAACTGCCGGGCGCGGACTGCGGGCTGGGCGAGGCGGATGAGTGCCTGTGCGACCCCGGCGGCGGGCTGTCGTGCGATACCTGCAGCAGCATTGCCGACATCGGCGCCGAAGCGCTGACGGAGCAGCTCGGCGTTGAGTCGATATTCCGCTCCGGTGGCCAGACGTCCGAGATGGGGCCGCGCCCGAAGCTGTCCGTGGCTCGACCGCCTTCCGCCGCCGACGAACCCGCCTTCATCGCGTGGCTCGCATCCGTGGACGCGCGCCTGGCCGCTATCCAGAACCATCTGACCTCCGCAGCGCCGGGCGCCACCTTCACGCCCGATGCCGCTCCGGAGAGCCCCGCGCCGCCCGTCCCGGAGGCTGGCGCGGGGCAGCCGGGCTTGCCGTGGTGCGCGGCCGAGATGCGGCAGGTGGCCGACATCCTGGCCACCACCGATTCACCGTTCGCGCTCGGCTACGCCAACGATTTACGCGCCGCTGCCGCAACACATTCGGCGACTCTCGGTCAGGACCCTGCTTCTGTTCATGACCGCACCATGAGGCAACGACACAACGAAGGCCGGGGCCAGTGATGAGGCCGCCGTGGTATTTCGAGTGCGGTTGGTGGTCGCCGTGGTGCTTAGTGGATGAGTGGGCGCACCGAATCGTGAACCTATTCCGCAGGTCTGAAACCGATTGTGGCGAACTGCCTGGACTGTTCAGAGGCGTTTGCGGGCGGCACGACAACGCCGTTGTCCGCTACTACGAAGCCCGGGAGCAGTGATGGCCTGGACTGAGAACGTCACTTGCTCCCGTTGCGGAGCCTTCGACTGGGAGGTCCAGGACGGGCAATGGACTTGCGGCTGCGGCAAAGCGATGAGTCTCGCTGAAATCGCTGACTACCACGCCGCACTCGACGCCCTCAATTAAATGCGGCTCCGGCTGCGTGAACAGCCGGAGCCAACCACAACAGAAAGGCAGTCCCCCCCATGACTCTTGACCTTGACCGCATCACCCACCCCCTCCGCCTGGCCAGGGGCTCACACCAGCGCGGCTCCGGCAAAGGTTGTGCCATGAACGTGATTTCGTACATCAACGGTGATGTGGAGATCACCGATTTTCCGGAGTGTTCCGCGCGGCCGCTGGCGCGGCTGGTGCAGGCGCTGAATGACCGTCTCGCGGGACCGGATGGGTTCCTGTCGCCGGAGAACAGTGTCACCGTCATCGACCTCGGGTGGAAGACAGTCGGCACTGCGGACACCCCAGGGACGGTGGTGTGGCGGTGGCTAGCGGATTTGTTGGTGGACCCTGAGATGGGTGTGGTGCGTTACGCGCGCCCCGATAGTGCTGGGGCGATTCGGAGGGTGGCTGCGCTGTGCGTGCGGGAGTCGGTGGGTGATGTGGTGTCGCGCGCCGAGTGGAATGAGGCAGCCGCACCCGCATACGCAGCCGCAGAAGAACCCGCAGCCGCAGCCGCAGCCGCAGACGCAGACGCAGCCGCAGCCGCATACGCATACGCAGCCGCATACGCAGACGCAGCCGCATACGCAGCCGCAGACGCAGCCGCAGCCGCACGAATTGAGTTCACCCGCTGGGCCATCCAGCGTTGGCGCGACCTCGCCGAACTCGACAACACGCCCGTCGACGCAGACGCAGTCAACAACGCACTAGCCGACATCGCCAAGTAAGCAGCCCCCGGCCGCTGTCACGACCGAGGGCCAACCCAACAGAGAAAGGGCTCTGATGAGCACTAGTAACGATATCCGACTATGGGCGGTGGTGTCGTGACGCGCCAACTCGTAGTTTGCGACGTGGAGACAACCGGCCTAACGCCCGGCCTGCACCTACCCATCGAGGTCGCGGCGGTCAACGTCACTACTGGCGAAGAGCTGCACTTCGTGCCGAAAGTCCCCAAGGGCACGTTCGACAACGCCGCCGATGAGGCGCTGCAGATCAACCGCTACTTCGAACGCGGCCTGTTTAAGCAGCGGCCAGAAATGTGGGAAGCGACCGATGGCGACTACTGCAATCTGTGGATGATGCTGTCGGGCAACACCTTCGCTGGCTCCAATCCTGCATTCGACGCCACGATGGTCACGGCCGGATTCTCTGCGGTGCGCGATCGTGGCGAGCGTGGTTTAACGCGAATGCCGTTCGTGCGCGAGCCCTGGCACCACCGCCTAGCCGACCTCGCCGCCTACGCCGGCCCTGCACTGCTGCTGGCGCCGAATGAGCTGGTCGGCCTGGCGCAGATCTGCGAGCGGCTCGGCGTCAAGAACGAGGACGAGCACACGGCACTGGGTGACGCGCGGGCCGCGGCGAAGTGCTTCCGCATCCTGACCGAGCACTACGGCAAGCGGATGGAGCCGGTGAAATGACCGTGATCCGTGGCTGGACTGCCGCTCTCGCCCAACGGTATTCACCGACAGCGAGCCTTGAGCGCATCGCCACCCGCATCTTCGCCGAGCTGGACCCGGCCAACCCGACACACCGCGCGGTCGCTGAGGCAGTGCTGATCCTGGCCCCGTACTACCCACTGGCCGAGCAGGTGTTGGCGATCAACGCGGGGCTGTTCGCGCTCGACTTCGACGAGGCCGAGGTGGATATCGCGTTGTGGCGGGCAGAGATTGAGGCGCGGGTCATGACCATCTACATGGGCGAAGTCGGCCCCAATCCCCGCCGCATCGAGGTCATTCCGGAGACGCCCCCCGTGCGCCGTCCAGCACCGACACCAGCGCCAGCACCGGCGACACCGGCCCCGGCGCGCGAGCTAGCAATCTGTGGCGCGTCCGCGATGCTGACGCGGCGAAACTTGCGGAGGGTCGGCGCATGAACGACAAGCTGCAAACCCCAACGCCCGAAGAGGTTCGCACCGCCGCCGACACCGTCCAGGCGCTCAGCGTCAGCATGGACATGCCGCACCCCGATGTGCACTGGCGGCCGAGCGAGCTGCGCGCTGAGGCTGAGCGGATTGAGCAGGATGCGCGCGAGGAAGCTGAGCGGCAGAACCAAACCGCCTCGCTTGGACAAGCGCTCGAAATCATCTACCGCCCGTTTACCAGCGCCGAGACGCCGCACTTCGTTCTCGCGAAGGCGCTCATCGAAGACGGCTGGCACAAAAGCGATCCCGCATGATCACCACCGCCGAGCTATTCCTTGCCCTCTGCTGCGAATGTGGTTGCGGCCGTTGGATGCAGACGTCGCGGCTGGCTGAGTTGTGGTTGCGCTTTCACCCGTGTGGTGGCGAACTGTGAGCACGCTACCCGGCCAGGCGCTGATTGCCGATCCTCCGTACCCACACGGCACCCTCGACTGGCAGGCCCAGGCGTTGTGCCGGCGCACCACACCCGATCTGCTGCAGGCGTTCTTTCCGGGCAGGGGCAAGCGGCACGACACCGCGAAGGACATCTGCTCTGTCTGCGAAGTGACCGCGGAGTGTCTCGCGTTCGCGATCGCGAACGACGAAATGCATGGGATCTGGGGTGGCAAGAATCCGCGCGAGCGCAGGAAGCTCGCCGAACTGAAAGCGGTGTCGTGATGGATTGGGAGACCTCCGAATGGGGCCGCGCCGTAAGCGATCTTAGTGAGTTTGACCGCGCGCTACACGACGACCCTCAGACATATGACGACACGATGACCCCGGATGGAGTGCGCTGGCCATGACACTTACTGTGCACGAGAGCTTGATTCAAGGCTCCCAGGAATGGTTCGACCAACGGCGCGGGATCGTCACCGCCTCGGCTGTTGGCAAGCTCGTCACGCCGAAAACGATTCAGCCGGCCGACAACCCAGAGTCGCGCGGGATGGCGATGCTGCTGGCCGCCGAGCGCATCACCGGGTGGACCGATCCCACCTTCACCTCCGACGACATGTGGCGCGGCATCGAAGACGAGCCGCGGGCGCGCGCGAAGTATGCCGAGCACTACGCGCCGGTTGCCGAAGCCGGGTTCATGGTCGAGGACCGTTGGGGGTTCCGAATCGGCTACTCGCCCGATGGACTCGTGGGCGACGACGGGCTGATCGAGATCAAATCGCGGCGGTCCAAGGTGCAATTGGCCACCATCCTCGCCGACCAGGTTCCCGCCGAAAACATGGCCCAGCTTCAATGCGGGCTCCTGGTGTCGGGCCGCAAGTGGATCGACTACGTGAGCTACTGCGGCGGAATGCCCTTGTACGTGACCCGGGTCTATCCGATCGAGGCATGGCACGAAGCAATCCTGAACGCAGTCAGTGCTTTTGAGGAGGTGGTGGCCAACATGGTGCGCACCTACAACGCCTCCATCGAAGGGCTACACATGACCGATCGACCTGCCGAACTAGAGATCATGATCTGAGAAAGGTTGCTTGACAATGGATCTTGCAGAAACCATCATCCCGCGATCTGACCAGATCAACAGTGAAGACCTGCTTACCGGACCCCGAACCATCACCATCACTGCGGTCAAGCGCGGTACCGACGAGCAGCCGGTAGACATCGTCACCGCCGAGTTTGGCCCGGCTAGGCCCTATAAGCCTTCAAAAACGATGCGCCGCGTGCTGGTCGCCGCATGGGGCACCGACGCACAGGCTTACGTCGGACGCCGCCTGGTCATCTACCGCGATCCTGAGATCACCTTTGGCAAGGACAAGGTCGGTGGCATCCGCATCAGTGCGATGTCGGATATCTCCGCCCGGTTGTCGGTGGCGTTGACGGTCACTCGCGGCCGGCGTGCCCCGTTCATTGTCGAGCCGCTGCCCAGCGCTGGCATCACCGCCGCCGACGCCGCCGACTTCGAGCGCCGCATTGCCGACGCCAACACGATTCAAGACCTCGACGCGATCGGCCGGGATCTCAAGGCGCGCGACCTCGGCAGCCACCGCGGGCACCTGCAATCCGCCTGGAAGGACCGCCGCGCCGCTGTCACAAGCTCCGTTTCATCGCCACAAAAAGAGGACGCAGGGAAGGCCGAGGCGGCAGCAGACGTCGCCCCGGCCGAGCCATCGCCCGCCGACGTGACGATGGCAACCCCCCAGCAACTCAAGCGCCTCAACGCGATTCGCCAGGCCGAGAAGTGGGAGGCCGACGACGAATGGCGGGCCTACGTCCAGGCCCTGACTGGCGCCGAAGTCGCCGCTGACGGGCAGCTCACCGAGACACAGGCACAGGCGGTCATCGACGAGTTCGGAGCCGACCAGTGACCACCTTCCGCGCGCTTCTCGTCGCAGTATTTGCCGCACTCCTGCTCTCCGGATGCGCAACAGACGATTACGTCCAGGGTGGCTACATCGACGGCCCTGACCACGGTCGCAAGGTCTGGTGTGTCACCAGCGGATACGGCGTTGACTGCGACTGGCAGTCGTACCACCGGGGCGACAAATGACCGCCTTCCGCGACCGCCTCACCCCGACGCGCACACCCGCCGAGCACTTCGCCATCGCTGACCGCCTCGTCGGCGAACTCGACCAACTGCACGTGCACGAGCTGCAACTGCCCTACGCCAAGGCGAAGCTCGCGCTGGCCGATATTCACGCACGGCTCGCGGGGTGTACACCCCTCCATGTCGTCAACAACTCCGTTGTCGACAACCAGCCGACCGAAAGAAACTGACACACAATGGCTCTCATCACCGAAAACCCTGGCGGCCTGCCACCCGAAGAGAACACGCTGCGGGATATTCCGGACGATCTGCTCGGCCCCGCGCCGGCCACCATCCGCATGTCCGGCAAGGACATGCTCGTCATGGACCGGCCGCCGGAGATGGGCGAGTTCGTCAAGATGGAAGTGACGATGCGGTGCAAGAACGACGGCCGCACGCTGCTGGCCGATGGCGGGATCGAGCACTACCGCGTAATGAGTTTCGTCGCCGCCAAGGTCACCACCGAGCCCTACAAGCCCGAAGCCGAAGACACCCCGCCACCCAACGACGACCCGGCCATGATCGACGAGCACGGCAACATCCCCGACGACGAGCCGGAAGACGACGGCGGGCATAACGACCACGTGCACGTCGAGACCGAGCCGGATGACGACGGGCTCAACGAGTTTGATCCGGCGTTCAGCCACAACGGCGTCGCGGACTGATGCTGACCCTTACCGACCTGCCAACCAGGATTCACGGCAAGATCAACGCCGATGGACCGCTGCCAACCAACCCGCTGCGTCCTATAGCGGGCAAGTGCTGGCTTTTCGACTCCTGGCACAACTCAGCTGGTTATCCGTACATCAGCGTCGACGGGCGCGATCAGCCGGCACACCGCATTGTCTTCACACTCTTGACGGGGCAGGACATCAACGGACTGGACCTCGATCACGTGTGTCGAAATGCGGCCTGCGTTCGCCCATCACATCACGAAGCCGTCACTCACACCGAGAATATGAGGCGCCTCAGTCAAGCGCAGACCGCCTGCCGCAGAGCGGGCCACGACTGGACCAACCCACGCAATGTGCGGACACGGCCGAACGGCCGCCGCTACTGCGCCGAATGTGACCGAATCTACCTGCGGCAGCGATACGCGGCCAGAAAGGCTGCGAGATAATGACTTTGACGTTACTCGACATGTTTTGCGGAGCTGGGGGATCTAGTACCGGGGCTATCCAAGTGCCGGGCATCGAGGTTCGCGTAGCCAGCAACCATTGGCAACTCGCAGTCGAGACGCACGGCACGAACCACCCGAATGCCGATCACATCTGCGCCGACTTATCCCAGATCGACCCCCGCAGGTTCCCGCGCACCGAACTGTTATGGGCGTCGCCGGAATGCACTTCGCACAGCGTTGCCAGGGGAAAGAAGCGCGATGATGCGCAGCCGGACCTGTTCGGCGAAGTGCTGCCTGATGCCGCGGCCGAGCGGTCCCGGGCGACGATGTGGGACGTCCCGCGGTTCGCCGAGCACCACCGCTACCGCGCGGTGATCGTGGAGAACGTTGTCGACGCCTGGCATTGGCAGCCGTTCCAGGCGTGGCTGATGGCGATGGACAGCCTCGGGTACGAGCACCACGTGGTGTTCCTGAACTCCATGCACGCCCAGGCGCTCGGCCCGGGTGCACCGCAGTCGCGGGACCGGATGTACGTGGTGTTCTGGCGCAAGGGCAACCCCCGGCCCGAGTTGGAGCGGGTCACCGCGCCAGCCGCTGTCTGCCCGACCCACGGCCCGGTGCGGGCGCGGCAGGTGTTCAAGCGCGCCGACCGCGCGCCGTGGGGCCGCTACCGCCAGCAGTACGTCTACACCTGCCCGGTGCGGGGCTGCGTGACCGTCGTTGAGCCGCACTACCGTCCGGCCGCCGACATCATCGACTGGGCGCTGTTGGGCCAGCGGATCGGGGACCGGGCGAAGCCTCTTGCGGCGAAGACGTTGGCGCGTATCCAGGCGGGGATTGACCGGTATTGGGCTCCGCTGCTGGTGCCCGTTGAAGGGCGCGACGGCAAGCAGGCTGCGCCGGTTGATCAGCCGGTGCGCACGATGACGACGCGCAGCGAGACTGGGTTCCTTGTACCGACTGGCGGTACGTGGCGGGACCGCGCCACGGCCCTCGCTGATCCGGCGCCCACCCGCACAACACGGGAGAACGACGGCCTGGCGTTCATCGCCGAGTTGCGCGGCGGCGGCTCCAAGCACCGGCCGGTGTCCGACCCGCTGTGCACGGTAGTCGCCAACGGCAACCACCACGGCCTCGTCACGGCCTACTACGGCAACGGCACCACCCGGCCAACCAGCGACGCCCTGGCCACCGTCACCGCCACCGAGCGGCACGCGCTGCTGATGCGCAACAACAGCAGCAAGGGCGATGGGGCCGAGATGGTCACGCCCGCCAGCGAACCGGCCCGCACCGTCACCACCGCAGGCCACCAGTCGCTGCTGACCGCCGAACGGCCGACCATCGACCTCGACGATGTCCTGTTCCGGATGCTTGAGCCCCGCGAGATAGCCGCCGCGATGGACTTCCCAGGCACCTACCGCATCCTCGGCAACCGCCGCGAACAGGTCAGGCAGGCCGGGAACGCCGTAACACCGCCAGCCGCGCGGGATCTCGTCGGCGTCGTCGCTGAATCGCTGGGAGTCACGGCATGACCAACCTCCACTTCGCCGCCGCACTTTTCCCCCAGCACACGAAGGCCGGTGCCGACGCGCTACTCACGGCGGCCGACAACGCCGCCGCGGAAACCGCGCGCCTGCAACACTTCCGCACCCAAGTCGCCGAACTGCTCGGTATCCCGGCCAACGCGGAGGACACGTTCATCCTCAACGAACTCGACCACCTGTGCCGGCGGGCAGAGGAATGCCAGCACGACCACCAGGGGGCGCGGAATGGCTGACACGGCAATCGAATGGGCCGACCGCGTATGGAATCCCACCACGGGATGTGACCGCGTGTCACCTGGTTGCGATCACTGCTACGCGATGACGATGGCTAAGCGGCTCAAGGGCATGGGCTCGGCCAAGTATCAGCGCGACGGTGACCCGCGCACGTCCGGCCCCGGCTTCGGTGTCAGCGTCCACCCCGACGTGCTGGGCCTGCCGCTGAAATGGCGGAAACCGCAACGGATTTTCGTTAACTCGATGAGCGATTTGTTCCACGACCAGGTGCCTGACGAGTACATCGCCAAAGTGTTCGCCGTCATGGCGGTCGCGCGGCGGCATACGTTTCAGGTGCTCACCAAGCGGCACGGACGGATGCGAGCGGTGCTTTCAAAGCAGAGCTTTCCGGAGTTGGTAACCACCTGGGCTTGGCGCATACATGCAGGCGCTGCATTAGGGCTTCCGCATGGCAACAGCTCGTATTCTCGGACGGCTGTCGCGTGGCCGTTGCCGAACGTGTGGCTCGGTGTCTCGGCCGAGAATCAGCAGTGGGCCAACATCCGCATCCCCGCGCTGCTCGACACCCCTGCTGCGGTCAGGTTCGTCAGCGCGGAGCCGCTGCTGGGACCGATTGATCTAACCAGTTGGATTGGCTGCCCACACGATTCCCTCTCTGGGGTCGATCAGGAGCCGATCGCGAGTCCGACGAAGCGATGGCGCTGCGACCAATGCAGGGCCAGCGTCCTCGACGGCACCGTTACGAACGTTGGACTGCACTGGGTGATCACCGGCGGCGAGTCCGGCCCCGGCGCGCGGCCGGCACACCCCGACTGGTTCCGGTCCATCCGCGACCAATGCCAGGCGGTCGGAGTCGCCTACCTGCATAAGCAAAATGGTGAGTTTCGGCGTTGGCAGCTAAGCGATCAGCCGGGCCGCCTCCTTTATGTGCACCGCGAGACAGGTGCAATCACCGGAGATCCGTACGACAGCGGCGAGGCTTCCGGGCTGTGGACTGCCATGTGTCGCGTCGGCAAGCACCGCGCCGGCCGCGAGCTGGACGGCAGAACCTGGGATGGCTACCCGGGGGAGGCCAGCTGATGGACACCGTAGACGCAGTAGCGCAAGCGATTAGCGAGGCCTGCGGTTGCCGATGGGACCCCAAAAACGACCCGGAGATGTACATGTACTACCGGCGGGCTGCCACGCGGGCGCTGAATACTTTCGCCTCAGCAAGGGGGATTGTCGAAGAGCGCCGTGTCATGACTCCACAGGGCACATCTCGCGTCCTCCGTCCTGACGAAGGGGATCTCGGCGACCGACTACGCGGTCTCGGCTGGTGGATTGAGTCCCGGCTGGTGTCTGGGTGGGTACGGAAGGACAACACCAATGAGTGACGACATCATCGCCCGGGCCGAAGCCGCGCTGGAAGGCATCAGTCCCGGTCCGTGGAAAATCAGGTTCAACGGGCACTGGGCGCACGTCGTGATGACCCCAAACGGCTGCGTTTGGAACCCCGACACGGGGAAGGTCAACGACCGCCGCAATGGGGAGTTCATCGCTGCTGCCCGCCAGCTTGTCCCGGAGTTGGTTGCCGAGCTGAAAACCACACGCGAGTTCCGCTACAAGGTCGCCGACGCCGTCGGCTTCGTCGAATGCGTTGAGAGTGTCGGGAACGCGATCCTCGCGGATGACAACACGATCCTCGATTACGTTCGCGCGCACGCTGAAACGGCGCGGAAGCACGAGACGGAATGCCCCGTGTGGTGTGAAGCCCATGAACATTTCGAGCACGTTGATAGCTGCAAGGAATGCGGCGGGAGTGGCTGCGGACCGGGCACCGCTACCGGTGCTCACGAAGGCTGCGATGAATGTGGCGGCGATGGACGCGACCACGCCTTCGCCTACGTCCACGCGCCCGATGTCGAGGCCGAGCTGAAAACCACACGGGCGCAACTGCGGCAGGTCGGACGCCAACTCGGGTTGTTCCTTGAAGACGGTGAGCGGAACCGCGTCATCGTCGCGCTCGCAATCACCGACGGCACAGCAGAGGAGAACGATGCCTGATTTTGACCCAGACGACTATGACTCACCTGCGGCGTACGCGATCGCCACCGCCCATGCCGCGGTCGCTGACGTCGCACGGCCCGAGTTTGATTGGGCTATCGGCGGCGAGGACCGCGAAGATGGCCGCACCGAAACGGAGTACGCGGTTGAGCCGCGCCGTGGTGGTCATGCCTGCGCAGGTGACAGTGAGCTAGCTGGACCGATCGAAGATCTTGCCGACTTCGCTGATGGCGCCCGCATCATCGTCCGCGAAATCCACTACGGCCCTTGGCGATACGTCACACCCGAGGAGATCGAGAATGCCTGACGTCGTCCGCGTGAAACTCACCGAAGCACTGCGGGAACAGCACGCCATGTCTTACGACGGTGACGCCGCGATGTATTGGTGCGATTGCGGCAAGGCGGCCGGCGACTATCGCGACTGGGCCGACCACATGGTCGATGTGCTGCTGTCTCTGGAAGGTGTCGCCATCGTGGCACTACCGGAGCCCGACGACACCGGCAGCGGCCAGGGCGGTGAGTTCGACGCATGGTGGGGCCGATACCCCGATAACGATCCCCACCACGCACCGCGTTGGGACGGCCACGACGTGTGGGCAGAGCACGGCGAGGTCCACACCAGCGCGATTCACGAACACACGCCCGACCAGGCCCGCGCTCTCGCTGCTGTGCTCCTGGCTGCTGCTGACGCTGCAGAGGCGGTTACTGATGCCTGAGCGCCGCTACGTGTACCGCCTCGTTGTCGACCACTGGCCTACCCCCGACGGTAAGCCGTTCGCCGACCAGCCGCTGAATTGGTGGGAAGTCATCGCCGCCTGCGCAAGCAGCAAGCACGCCGACCCCGACTGCGCCTGCCCCACTTGGCTGCGGCGAGGTGGAGCACAGCGCCGGACGGCCGCGGTGCGACAACTGCCATCGGGCGCATGTGACGCCGGTTGAGCCGGGACTTCAACGACGAGAGAGGGAGAGCGCATAGATGGCCGACTACGGAAAGCTGCTGTCCCGCATATGGGCCGACCACCATTTCATTGCGCTGGACGCGCGCCCGCAGCAGGTCTACTGCCTCCTGATTTCCTACGCCACGCGCAATGTCGCCGGCGTCCTTCCGTTGACCCTTAAGCGGTGGGCGAAGTGCACCGCTGACGCCACGATTGACGCTCTCACACAGGCCCTAATAGTGCTCGCAGCAAACGATTTCATCGTCGTCGACTGGGACACCGAAGAGGTTCTCGTCCGGACTTTCGTCCGAAATGACGAGGTCTACAAGCAGCCGAACCTGATGAAATCAGCGCTGAAATTCGCCCGCCAGGTCGAGTCCGAAGCGATCCGGTGGGTACTTCATGACGAATTGAAGCGGCTTCCGGCCCATAAGGACCAGGACACGACGGTTGACACCGCAAACGGGCTGGTAGAAGGGCTAAGTCGAACCCTAAGCGAAGGGTTAGCAGAAGGGTTCGCCGAAGGGTTACCCGAACCCCCTGGTGTAGGAGTTAGTTACGTAGGTAAGGGGAACACCAGCACCTACACCGATCACCCAGCACCAGCACCTGCAGCGGTGGCCATCCCCGAACCCCTCGACGCCATCGCCGCAACCAGTGGGGCCGATCTGGTCCGCCGCATCATTCCAAGCGAACACCCCGCCGCCGTGCAAACCGCGTTGCGTCACCGCGCAAGCGAACTCGTCAACACCGGAACCCCCCCGAAGACCGTCGAGGCCGCGCTTCGCCTCTGGTTGACCAAACCGAACCTCGGACCGCACGCGCTGCCCTCGCTCGTCTCCGAGGTCATCAAATCGCAGCAGCCCCGCGCAGCACCGGGCATCAACGGGCTCACGGCAGGCGAAGCGAAAGTTGCCGAATGGGCCGCGCTGGGCAACCGAAATCCCCACTCGCAGGAGGCCATCGAACGATGAGCGACTACCACCAGACCGCCGCACGTGCGCTCGCCTTGTGCGCCGCACACGATCCGTGGTTCCCCCAGGCCAACCGCGCCACCGTCGAGGCGTGGGCCGACCAGATCGCCGAATACCAGCTCGACGAGCGCGACGTCCTGCAGGGCGTGCGGATCGCCTATCGCGACAACGGCTCCGGATTCCGACCGCTGCCGGCTGACATCGTGCAGAAGGCTCGGCAGGTGCGGCGCGACCGCACCGAGCGTGAGTCCGAGGCTGAGCGACGTGCCCGCGAGGACCGCCGCGACGCCGAGCTGGACCGCCGCGCCTTGGCGCAGATAACCAGCCGCACAGGCTCAACCGTGCCCGGTAAGGGACTAGCCGATGCCTGACCGCGACCGATTCGCCTCCATGGCCGACCTCGACGACACCGGCAACGCACACCTCGCCCCGGCCGCCCGTGCCCGCTGCCCGCTCTGCGACGACGAGGGTTACCGGCTCCCGGCCCGGCGCGTGATCTGCGACCACAAGCGCCACGAGAACGTCGGCCGGGCGCAGCGTGAGCACATCCGCAAGATGCTGGCGAAGGGGAAGAAATGACCGCCGTAGAACGATTCTCAGCCACGCAAGACCCCTCCCCAGTGTCATCTATCCAGACCACCCCTGAAAATCGCTCGGCGCGCGACAGAAGCACGGAAAACCACGTCTGCTGCGCCAGCTGCGGGACGTGGTGGACAGGATTGGCCGCTGCGCACTGCTCCGGGTGCCACCAGAGCTTCACGTCGGTGGGCGCGTTCGACCGCCACCGCAAGGGCTTCGAGTGCTGCGACCCGGAGACGTTGCGGACGGAATCGGGCGAACCCGCGTTCGTCGTCGCCGACCGATCCTGGCCCGGCTGGTCGCTGCCCGGCACGTGGGAAGGGCCACGAAAATGACCACCGAAGCAGCCACCCTGCAAGCTGTTCAGGAGACCGCCGACGAACTCCGGCGCGAGCGGCGGCCCCGGTTAAGCTTGATTCGACCTGAATCGTCCCAGGAGCGCCGGTGATGGCCGGGGGTAGGCAATTACCCGCCGGGAGTGGGGATCGGGCGCAGGGGGACGCGCTGGGCCGGAAAAACGACCGCTTCCGCATCCACAAGACCGGCGCGCCGGTGTTCCCGTGGGCGATGGACTATCCGGCGGGCTTCTCAGACGGCCCTACTGGTGTCGCGTGCGGCTCGTTCGAGACCGCTGTTGCCGAGTTTATCGACGCGGCAAACCGGCAGTGCCCGACGTGCCGGCGCGGCGCGGTGGTGGACACCGACTGGGGCTGGAAGTGCGAAGCGTGCGGCGCGTGCGACGTCGCGGTGGGATGCGGGGCACCCATTACTGGCCATGATTTCCTGCCCGTCCGTGGTCACCCTGACGACGACGAATGCACTTACCGCAGCGACGGCACTAATGCCACCTACTGCGGCGAGACTCGCGATAGGCACGAGCGATGAGCTTCTCCGCAAAGTACCCCGGCCGCTGCGGACACTGCGACAACCGCATCGAACCCGGGCAACAGGTCCGCTACGAGGACGACGAGCTAGTGCACGACGACTGTGTGCCGACGCCGGATCTTGATGCGCCGCGACGGAATGAGCGGGCGTGTATGGAGTGCTGGACCACACACGCGGGTGAGTGTGCATGATCATCCTCGGCATCGACCCCAGCCTGACCAGCACCGGCGTCGCCATCCTCCGCGACGGCCGCCCGATCCTACTGCGCTCGATCGGCACCGGCCCAGACATCAAGGACTGGGATCACCGCGTGCGCCGGATCACCCGCCAGACGTGGAACATTGTGCGGCTCATCGAGACAACGCTGGTCAAGCGCGTCGGCCCGGGTGTGCTGCCGGACCTGGCGATGATCGAAGCGCCATTGACGTTCGACACCGGCGGGGATGCCTACGACCGCTACGCGCTGTTCGTCGAACTGATGCGGCAGTTGCAGCACTGGAAGACGCCCACGGTGGTGGTCAACAACCTCACCCGCTGCAAGTGGGCGACCGGCAAGGGCGGCAAGTCGAGCAAGGAAATCACACGCGCTCAGCACAAGCGCGAGGTGATGCTGGCCGTGCGGGAGACATGGGCGCCGTGGGCCGCGCACATCACCAACGACGATATTGGCGATGCCTTGACCCTTGCCGAGGCCGGAGCGCGGTATCTCGGTGAACCCCTTCACTTTCTCCCGCGCAGGCGCCATATCGAAGCCATGCACAACTCGATCGACTGGCCAGAAGGGATTACCCAAGGTGCGAACGTGTGAGCTACCAGATTGTGATCGGAAGCATTTTGGGCGCGGGCTGTGCAAGATGCACTACACGCGGTGGTGGCGAACTGGTGATGTCAACACAGTTCGCGATGGCAATAACGTCGAGATTGACCCAGCGAAGCGATTGCGCGAGCGGACACAACGCCAAGGCGAATGCGTCGTGTACACCGCCGGCTACCGCCGAAACTCTGGCCATAGGCTAATGAGCTTTCGTGGGAAGCCGACAGGTGTCCATCGCGTTGCGTGGATTCTTGAACACGGCGAGATCCCAGAAGGGCTCGGCGTCTTACATCGCTGCGACGTTCCCAACTGCGTTAACACCAGGCACCTTTTTCTGGGGACCTCCGCGGAGAACAACGCTGATCGGGACCAAAAAGGTCGCCACGTCGCGCCACGGGGATCATCCAGGAACGGTGCTGCGAAGCTCGGCGAGTACCAGGTCATTGAGATACGCGACCTGCTCGCGCAGGGCTTATCGCAACGCGGCATTGCGGCGCGTTATGGGGTCCAGCAGGCCACAGTCTGGCGTATAGCAACCGGGAAAGGCTGGAAGCATGTGCCTGAAAGGGCGACCCATGAGCACCCGGAGGCTTCATGAACCAATGCCAAAGCTGCACTGCCCCAGCTGAATTGTGGATTTGCGCCCAATGCGTGACCAGCCTAAAGGCGGACCTCGAAACTCTCGCCAAAGGCCCCCTGGTGACCAGCGAGTCGGGCATTGAGCGCCGCACACAAGGGCTACTTGCGGACCTTGAGGACGTGGTCACCCGGCAAACTCAAATGGGCACGAGCGGCGGCCACCGCAAACGTGGCGACGAACTCTGCGACCCGTTCGAGCCCGATGCCGCCGACAGCACCGCCGAGAAGGTCAAGCGCACGCGCCAGGGCCAGGCGAGCGACTTGCTGCGCGAGGCCCGCAACACGCTAACCACCATCGTGCGCGACCTCTGTGAAACGCGCGGCGTGGACATCAGTCGGACGTTTCGGGTGGTCAACCGAACTTTCATCGGGCCATTGCCGCCAGGGTGGCGACGCGCTTCTGGTGATTGGCGACCAGCGCCGCCGGAATTGGCGAATTGGCTTGCGGTGCATGTACATTCGCTGGCGTGTGATGAGTCGGCGGGCATCTGGAAACTTGAGGTTGACGGCCTGGTGCGCAAGATCGAGAAGGTGATCGACCGGCCGCCGGCGCCGCGATTCTGTGGGCAGTGTGACACGAAGATTGACCGGAAAATCTGTGGGCTGATGCTCTATGCGCGCAGGGAAGCGATCGAGGTCACCTGCCCGAATCCGGCATGCCGCACGACACACAACATCGAGGCGCTGTACAACCGCTGGCGCAATGCCATTGACTACCAGATCGTTTCGCGCGATGAGATGATCGGCAACCAGCGCGCGGCGAATCCCGAGCTGCACAACACCGGGATCATGGGGGCGCTCGACGAAGAGGTCCGCTGGCAGACGTTCAACCGCTGGATTCGCGACGGGCATCTGCGGCCGGTGCGCTACCTGCGCCCGAATGGCCGGCGCGGGTTCTTCCGGCATGGTCCCGAGGATGAGCCCGAATACCGCGTGGGTGACGTGCGGCGGGTGCGGCGCAAGATGGCGCAGAGCAATCCGGTGCCACGGAAGTCAGGGGTGAAGGCGTGAGCGCGTGCGACAGAACCTGCGAATCACAGTGCGACGGTTGCCATGACCTCGACAACTGCGTACCCGCCACCACCCAGTACGGAGACCTGATTCTCTGCACGGCCTGCCGCGCGAAATACCCCGCGCGGCAGCCCTGGCGAATCGACCCGGAAACCGGCGAATGCATCGACCTCTACCCACCGGGTAGTTGACCGTCCGCACAGTTATCGGCACGAAACAACAGGAGGAATGACCATCATGGAGGAAGCCACAGCGGTTATCGCTGACGCTATCGCTGAGTTCATGCCGGAGGGCGATGGCGGGCAGGATGGCCTAGCCAACCTCGGCAATGCCCAATCGGTGAAATCCGCTCTACGGAACGCGGGTTTTGCCATCGTGCGCGTCCCAAACATCGCCTTCAAGGGTCCCCGCGACACCAACGGCACGATGCTCCTCACCGCCGCCGAGAAGGCGGAATCGGCGCGGTATCCGGTTGGCGGCAGCAACGTCGGCGCGGCGGTCGCCCAGGTGCTGCGCGAAGTCGCGGCGGCAGCGGACTAGTTGACAGAAGACCAGGTACGCGGCGAAAGGAACGACGTTGAGCGATGTCACGATTGATGACGCGCGCGCGGCGGGGCCGTTCATGCTGTGCCAGGACTACCAGCGGAAATGCCCCGCATCCGACGACGGTTTTTGCGCGGGCGGTTACGCGGTAGACGGAGATGATTGGCTCCGTTGCCACGGCGAAATCTGACAGAAGACCTCATACGCGGCGAACCGCCACGCGGGAGTTGCCGAGAATGACAGCCGTGTAAGTAACCCGTGCTATCCTGCCGATGAACCACGTATGGGACGTTTGCCGTCCCCGGAATCCGGTTCCCGCGCCGCCACTGCTGAGCAGGGCGGCGTTTGTGCATTCAGCCGACCCCACGGGAGCAGCCGCCCAATGCCCGAAGCCGATATCGTTCCGTCCAACCGGATGGCCATCGACCTGATACGCCAGGCGCTGGCCACCGGAGTCATTCACCCCGGCGACGACAAGACCGAGCCGTTCGCCTTGCCGGCGCTCCCGGCCTACCAGCTGGCCAAGCTGCCACCCGAGCAGGCTGAGCACTTCGCGCACGAGGCTGGACTGCCCAGCACCGACTTCGCGCTACTGACCGCCGAAGCACTGGTGTACACCCTGCAGGGCGCGGGCCACACGCTGATCAACACCACCGAGCTTGAGCGGCTGCGTGCCATCGGCGCCGAAGCTGACGCGGCACGCGAAGTCACGCTGGAATGCATCTGCGGACAGAAGTGCGTGAGCTGCGCCATGACCCAGGTCAACCCCGGCAAGTTCCGGGTCAACGGCCGCCAGCTCATCACCGCCATGCGCCAGCTCGACCCCGACTGCTCGACCCAACACCGCGGGCGGCCCTGATGCCCCACCTGCTCATCACCGTCGACGGCGCCGAGTGGATGAACGCCAACACTGCCCGCGGCCACGGCGCAACCCACCTGCCCGCCGAGCTCGCCAGCTACCTGCAGCCCGGCGCCCGGCCGGAGCCATGGATGAAGGCGGTCATCTTCACGATTGCCGAGGCCGTCGCCAACGATCAGGACCTGCGCATCGAGGTCACCACCCGTGCGCAGGGCTGGACCGTCGACGTCAGCAACACGCCCAAACACTACGAGGCGCGGGCGGACATCTGGGACAGCCGCAACCCGGGAGGGATCTGACGATGGCAATCACAGTTCAGGTGAAGCCTGACCTCTCGGCCTTTGTGGCAGCCACCGAATCGGAAGTGGCCGCCATTATCGGTGATCACGTGTACGGCGAGAGCGGTCCGTACACGGACGAGGATGATCACAGCTCGGCAACCCGGGCCGCCGCCGACTTGTGCCGTCGGTATGTGCTGCTACCCCGGCAAGCCGAGGACTAAGGGAAGTGGCCGACCGCCCGAAGCTGGCCGGACACGTCCGGATCGGTGACCATGAGCTGCTGGTCGACGGCGAACCCTTCCCGTGGTATGTCGCGCCGGATGTCACGGTGACCGACACCGGACACCCGGGCGTGCCCTGGTTCGTCAACGTCGAGATCCTGCCGATTCTCGCCGGCGGGACTGGGCCGGTGCTGGACATTACGTGCCACGGGGACAGAAGCTCGCCGGTTATTGGTGACCGGCCATTCCCATGGTTTGTCAGCAAGGAAAGCTCGCCGGTTATTGGTGACCGGCCATTCCCATGGTTTGTCAGCAAGGACGGCTACCAAGTTGTCGGGGCCAAGCCGTGCCCAGTGCTCAAGCTGGCGTTCCTGGCCGAGCAGGTTGAGGACGCCCGCACCCCATAAGCCCGACATGGAGGCAAGCTCGTGAACCTCAACGACCTACGCACCGAGGCCGACGCCGAACACCCGCCGGTCACTGTCGGGCTGGGCGACGGCACCGACGCCACACTAACCCCACTGCTGCGCCTGCCGCAGACGGTGCGCGACACGGTCATGGCCAAGCTCGCTGACCTCGACGGCCAGGACCCGGCGGTGACCGAGCAGGCCAACCGGCAGGCGCACATCGCCGCCGACATCCTGCGGCTGGTGGCCGACAAGGGCGAGCAGTTGCTGGCCGAGTTGGACGGGGATGTGGTGCTGACGATGAAGGTGCTGGGGAAGTGGCGCAGCTGATGCGCTGCGCTCACTAAAACCTACGCCGATGCCGTTCTATGGCGGTGCCCACAAGGCCCGACGCAAGCGCGAGGCCGAGCAGGTCGAGGCGGGCAAGGCGTACTGCTGGCGGTGCACGAAGCCCATTGCGCCGGGCAGCGACTGGGATCTAGGGCATGACGACAACGACCCCACGAAGTACATGGGGCCTGAGCATGTCGCCTGCAACCGTGCCACCTCAACGCACAAGGCCCTGAATGTGGTGGACACATCGCGCGTGTGGTGATGGGGCGTCGTGGTGATGGGGCGTGGTGGTGATGGGGCGTGGTGGGTCGCAGCATCATGGCTCTGACCTGCGGTTATGCATTGTGCCTACGGTTGTATCTATTGTGCCACCCTTTGTACCGGGGGGTGGGTTTGTATCGCGCATTGTAGCGACCCCATGGCGAGGGCCCAATCTCGCGTGATTTCCCTCCCCCGAGTGCGTTGGCACAGGTGGGGGCGGTGCGCCGGCGCCTGAAACACCATGCGGCAGGCCACATTTGGAAAGGGGTGCTCCCGTGCAAAAAACATGTGTCGTGTGCAAGCGCCCCTACCAGGCAAAACGCAAGGAATCGCTCACGTGTAGCGCGACCTGCCGGAGCCGGAAGCGGCACATGCGCCAACCCCCGGAGCAGGCTGAAACTTCGGACAACCCGCTGGTAGCGGCCACGAAACGCGAACTGGAAGCCGCCGGCAAGCTCGACTCAATGCTCGGTCAGCAGGCGCTCGCCTTGGCGGCGCGAATGTCGGGCGCGGACACTGTCGCGGGCTATGCGTCGCTGTCCCGGGAGTTGCGCACGGTCATGGCCGCGGCGATCGGTACGGCTCCGGCGGCACCCCCGGCGGCTGGCCAGGGTGACGAGGTCGACGAGTTGAGGGCGCGGAGAGATGCCAAACGCGCTGGCTAAGCGGCAGATTGTCCAGCCGGCCTACGCGAACTTCCCGAAGTACGTCGAGACCTTGGGCCCGGAGGTGTGCGACCTCGCGGCCCTAGCTGGTTATGCGCCCGATCCTGAGCAGGAGCTGGCGCTCAATGCGATGTTCGCGCTGCACCCGACGCTGCGCACCCTATCTGGCAAGGTCGCGACGGCTGCTTTCGAGTTCGGAGCGGTCTGCGCTCGCCAGAATATGAAGACGGGGCTGTTCAAGCAGGCGGCACTGGGCTGGCTGTACGTCACCGATCAAGAGCTGGTCGTGTGGTCGTCGCACGAGATGGACACCACCAACGAGGCGTTCGAGGACATGGTCAACCTGATCATGGACACCCCGGCGCTGAGTAGGCGTCTGGATCCCGATTTCGGCAAAGACCCGGGCATCAAGCGTGGCAACGGCAAGGAACTGATCAAGCTCCGGCCGAGCGCAGAGTGTCCGCATGGTCAGCGCCTCAAGTTCAAGGCGCGAACCCACGGCGGCGCCCGTGGACTGACGGGCAACAAGATCATCCTCGACGAGGCGTATGCGCTCAAGAAGGTGCACATGGGCTCGCTGCTGCCGACGCTGTCGGCGGTGGACGACCCCCAGGTGGTCTACGGCTCGTCGGCCTGCCACCCGGATTCCGATGTGCTGCGCGCGCTGGTTGAACGCGGCCGGGCGGGCACAAGCCCGCGGCTGGGCTACCTCGAGTTCTGCTCGCAACCCGAAGAGGGCGCGTGTGCCGACGAGGCGTGCACGCACATTTTCGGTGTTGAGGGGTGCGCACTCGACGACATCGAGTACATCCGGCAGGCCAATCCAGCCCTTGAACGCCGCATCAGCATCGACTACATCCGCGCCGAGCGCGAGGCGTTACCGGCTGATGAGTTCGGCCGCGAGCGGGCCGGCTGGCACGACAAGCCGGACTCGGCCACCGAGGCCCTGATCAAGCCTGATCAGTGGAAGGCGCTGGAAGACCCGCTGTCTGAGCCGCTCGACCCGGTGGCTTTCGGCGTGTACGTCAAGCTCGACCGCACCGCTTCGGCCATCGGCGTCGTGGGCCGCCGCGCCGATGGCAAGTTTCACGTCGGCATCGTGCCGGCGGTGCGTGGAAAGTCGATCGACTCACTACCAGGCACGGCGTGGATTCCTGACCGGGTCAAGGAACTGGCCGACGAGTGGAAGCCGTGCGCGGTGGTCATTGACGGCCACTCGGCCGCGGCGTCACTCATCACCACGATTGAGGGCCTCGGCGTCGAGGTGGTGAAGTCCAACGCGACGGATCTGGCCAAAGCGTGCGGCCTGTTCTACGACGCGGTGATGGCAGAGCCGGATTCGGCGGCCAGTCTGCGACACCGGGCCGCGACACCGCTCACCAGGTCGGTGACATCGGCCAAGAAGCGAGACCTGTCCGACGCCTGGGCATGGGACCGCAAGGACAAAGACAGCGATATCACTCAACTTATGGCCGTGACTCTCGGCATGCACGGGCTGATCGAGCACGGAACAACCGAGGAAGTCGAGGTATGGGGATTCTTAACGTGAAAGCGCCGCAGCTATCCGCCATCCTGGCCCTGCTCGCCGTCGCGGCGATCGTTGTTGGCGTGGTGCTGCTGGCGGGCGCCGCGTGGGGTCTCATCACTTTCGGAGTGTGCGCGCTCGTCGGTGCGTGGTTGCTCTACGACCCCGCTGGTAAGCCCACGCCATGAGGTGGCTAGACCGCCTCAAGGGCGCCAGCTCTCCCGCGCGCGACATCTCGACAATCGACGAGTACGCCGCCGCGGTTAATCAATTCGCGTTCGGCGGGCACACCTACGGCTACGGCTACACCAACGGCCTCAGCAACGGCGTCCAGCAGACGCTCAAGGGGCCGGCGACCGAGATGGCGCCGAACAACTTCCGCGGGCTGGCGGCGCACGCCTATGCCGCCAACGGCGTGGTGTTCGCCTGCATGTTGGTCCGCATGCTGGTCTTCTCGTCGATCCGCTTTCGGTGGCAGACGATCACCGACGGAAAGCCGTCGGACATGTTCGGCACGCCCGAACTCAGGGTGCTTGAGCGGCCATGGACCGGCGGCACCACGCAGGACATGTTGATCCGCACCATCCAGGACGCCGACCTGGCCGGCAACGGCTACTGGTTTCGGGACACATCGCTCGCCCGGCTGGGAACCGCCGACCCAGGCGGCGAGATGGTGCGACTTCGCCCCGACTGGACCGACGTCGTGGTCACCGAGCGGATGCTTGCTGACGGCCGCGGTCAGATCGGTTGGCGCAAGCTCGGGTTTGTCTACACCGAGGGCGGCCTTCAGTCGGGCAATGACCCGGTCGGCTTGCTCGCTGACGAGATCGCACATTTCGCCCCGATCCCCGATCCACTCGCGAGCTACCGGGGCATGTCGTGGCTGACGCCGATCCTGCGGGAGATTCAGAACGATCAGTCGATGTCGCGCCACCAACAGGCATTCTTCGACAACGGCGCCACGGTGAACATGGTCATCAAGCACGAAAAGGGTGCGACGCAGGCCGCTGTCGAGAAGTGGGAGAAAGAGTTCCGGGCGAAGTTCACGGGACCGGAGAACGCCTACAAGACGCTGCAACTCTACCCCGGCGCCGACGCGACGCCAGTGGGCGCGAACTTCCAGGAGATCGATTTCAAGAAGGTCCGCGGTGGCGGTGAAACCAGGATTGCGGCCGCCGCACAGGTTCCGCCCATCATCGTCGGGCTGTCCGAAGGGCTTGAGGCGGCGACGTATTCCAACTACCTACTGGCCCGCAAGCGGTTCGCTGACGGCACGATACATCCGCTGTGGCAGAACGTCGCAGGGTCGCTCGAAGACATCGTTCAGCGGCCACCTGGCGCCGGCAACAGGCTGTGGTACGACGCGACCGATGTCCCGTTCCTGCGTGAGGACGAGAAGGACGCCGCGGAGATTGCTGCGAAGACTGCCGCCACCATCAATTCCTACATCACTGCGGGCTACGAACCCGACTCGGTGGTCAAGGCCGTCGAGGCTAACGACCTGCGGCTGCTCAGGCATTCGGGCATGTACAGCGTGCAGCTACAGAAGCCGGGCGCAGAACAGCCAACAACGCCGGCCAGCACCAATGGGCAGGCCAAAGGAGGTGTACTCAATGGCGCAACCAACTGAGCAGCGCGCCGCCCGGCCGCCGCGCGAGGGTGTACTGCGCGAGGCCCCGTTCGCGCTCCGGGCCGCCGACGACAGCGAGCCCAACGACGGACTGACCCTCGACGGCTACGGCGCGGTATTCGAGTCCATCACCGTCATCGACAGCTACGAGGGCCGATTCAAAGAGAAGGTCGCCCTTGGCTCAATGAGGCGGTCGTTTCGCGAGACGCCGCCGAAGGTGCAGTACGACCACGGCCGGCACCCGCTCATCGGCTCAATTCCTATCGCGGCGTTGCGATCAGCCACCGAAGAAATCGATCCCGTGCTGGCGCCCAAGGGTGGCGCGCACATCATCGCCCGCGTCTTCGATAACTGGCTGACAGCCCCCGTGCGCGACGCGATCGACGGCAAAGCCATCGACGGCATGTCTATGCGTATGACCATCGTGCGTGAGCAGTGGGAAACGCCCGACGGCAAGGTTATTCGCGACGAAGACCAGTTAATGGCCGAGCTGCGGCGCACCTGGTATGACGACGTGCCCGAGGATGAATTACTTCTCCGCACACTCAAAGAGCTCAAAATCCCCGAGATTGGCCCCGTCATGTGGCCGGCCTACCGGGAGACCTCTGTATCTGTCCGCTCAGTGATCGATCTGGGCCGACTCCATGAACCCGAGCAGCGCAAGTTGCTCGCCAGGGCCGTATTCCTCGCGGATGCGGCCGAGCAGGACGACGACGCGCAACGAGACGCCGGCGATAAGCCCGCAGTCGAGAGCCCGCCCGAGTCCAACGACGCGCAGCGATCCACAACTGCTGTAGGTGAGCGCCCGTCGAAACCGCGCCCGGCCCGTGACATCGATCTGGTGTTGCGGAATCAGCGCGATTCGCTGATCACCCACAAATCGAAAGGAACGTTGCGATGAGCGACGAAGCCACCACCACAGAAGAGCGCAAGGCCCCGACCTTGACGCACCCGCAGTCCATCAAGCGTATGGACGAAATTCACGCGCGCATGGAGGAAATCGGCGAACTCGACGAGATCTCTCCCGAGGAGCGCAAGGAATTCGACGACCTGCGAAGCGAATTCGAGGGGTTGCGCGTTCACGCCGAGCGCCTCGAGGTCGCCGCCGAGCTGGCGTCGGTACGGTCGGCCGCCCCGCAGGGCAAGCGTCGCCTGCGCGTCGACTCCGGCTCACAGCGTGGCCGCGACGACTACGACCGCGACAGCATCCTCGAGCCCGACTCCATCGAGGACTGCCGGTTCAAAAACCCGTGGGACCTCTCAGAGGTCCGCACCTTCGGCCGCGACGCCGGCGAGATCTCCGGCGAGTTCCGCGCACGCGCGCTGTCTGCCATTGAGAAGATGCCGGGCGCGTCCGACAACATCCGACAGGCCGCGGCCAACATCATCGAGCAGTACGACGACAGCAGGTCGTCGCTGGCTCGGATGTGCCTGGCAACGTCAGCCCCGGCCTACCTCCGGGCTTGGTCGAAGCTGGCCAAAGACCCCGGTGGCCACATGCTCAGCGAGGCTGAGCAACGCGCAGTTCGCGAGGTGGAGCAGTACCGCGCCATGTCCCTGACGGACAACGCGGGCGGCTACCTGGTGCCCTTCCAGCTCGACCCCACCGTCATTGTGACGTCGAACGGGTCGCGCAACGACATCCGCCAGGTGGCCCGCCAGGTCGTCGCCACTGGTGACGTGTGGAATGGCGTGTCTGCGGCCAACGTCAGTTGGTCGTGGGATGCGGAAGCTGCCGAGGTGTCCGACGACGCACCGGCGTTCGCTCAGCCCAGCATCCCGAACCACAAGGCGCAGGGCTTCGTGCCGATCAGCTTCGAGGCGCTGCAGGATGAGGCGAACGTCGCCCAAGAGGTCGGCAAGCTGCTCGCGGGTGGCAAGCTGGACCTTGAGGCGGTCGCCTACATCACCGGCTCTGGCAACGCCCAGCCCACCGGCATCGTCACCGCGCTCACGGGCACCAGCTCGGAGATCAACGCGGCGGCCGATGACACCTTCGCCATCGGTGACGTGTACACCATCCAGGGCGCCCTACCGGCCCGGTACCGCGCCAACGCCTCCTGGCTCGCGAACAACCTGATCTACAACAAGATTCGGCAGTTCGACACATCCGGTGGCGGCGGGTTCTGGGCCAACCTCAATGACGGGCGCCCCCCGCAGTTGCTGGGCCGGTCGGCGATCGAGGCTGAGGCGATGGATGGCGTTATCGGAACCTCTGGTGCGGTGTCGAACTTCGTGTTGATCTTCGGCGACTTCTCCAACTACGTCATCACCGACCGCATCGGCATGAGTGTGGAGTTCATTCCGAATCTGTTCCACACGTCGAACAACCGCCCGAGTGGCCAGCGCGCATGGCTGGCCCACTGCCGCATCGGAGCCGACTCCGTCAACGACGGCGCGTTCCGCATGCTGGACGTCGCGAGCGCCAGCTAAAGCAGTCAGGTGCGAATGGGTGGCCCCATGGTTGCGGGGCCACCCATTCCTCTGCCTCACCAAGGAGAGAGAACATGGCTGATTACTTCCGCGTGAAAGAGCCGTTCGCCTACGGCAACGCTGTCGCCACGGCTGGTGAGATCTGGTCGAGCGACAACCCAAACCTCAAGGGCCGCGAGCAGTTCTTCGAGCCCCTAGCCGACGCCGTCACCCGCACGGCGGCCCGCGCCTCCGAGACCGCTTCGGCGGCCCCCGGCGAGGTCCGCGCCCGCAAGCCGCTGCCCAAGAAGGCCGCACCCAAGATCCACACCGAGCCGAAGGGCGACGCCTGATGCGCACCACACACAACCAGTCACTCGTCCAGCGGGCACTGAACTACGCAGTACGGTCGTCGAACTCCGCAGCAACGGGTGTGGCGGTCGACACGGGCGTGTACGGCAACAACTTCCGCGACGTGACGTTCGCGGTGTACACCGCGACCATCACCGACGGAACCCACACGATCACCGTCGAAGAGTCCGACTCGTCCGGCTCAAACTACGGCGCGGTCGAGTCATGGCGCATCTCAGGCACCCTGCCCGAGATCGTTGCGGCCGATGACAACACCGTGTTCCAATTCGGCGTCCGGCCTACGAAGCGGTATGTGCGGCTGACTATCACCGATGCCGGCTCATCCTCGGGCGGTGCTGTCGGCGCCGTGGCGATCTTGAGTAACGGCGGCAACAACCCGGTTGCACGCTCTTAAGCGATGGCCGAACTGGCGCCAGGTGACCTGCCCGCCGCCGTGCGGGCCAGGTTCGCCAATGACACTGCCGCCCAGGCGTGGATCAACGCGGCGCTGGCCGCCGCGCGGCGGTACTGCGGCTGGCACGTCTGCCCGCTCAACTCCGACCAGACCGTTGAGTTGGACGGCCCGGGCGGGCCCGTACTGTCGCTGCCGACGCTGAACCTGGTGTCGGTCACATCGGTAACCGAACTTGGCACAACACTCGACGTGAACGCGCTGGACCGTTCGCGGCGAAAAGGCACGCTCACCAAACGGTTCGGGCGCTGGACGGGGCGCGACGGGGCCATCACCGCCGTCGTCACGCACGGGTTCACTGAGACCGAGGCGGCAGACTGGCGGCAGGCGGTGCTTGAGCTGGTCGACCGCATGTCGGCGGCCGTCGGCGCGGTGGCGGGCAACAGCGGCCCGATGGTCGAAAAGACCGTCGACGATGTCACCTACAAGTGGCAGACCACCGTCGGCGACCCGGGCAACCAACTGCTGTTCAGCATGCTCAATCACGAGCTGGTTGACTCCTATCGAATCCTGCCGAGCCCATGAGCTTCGGCAGTCAAACGGTCACGTTCACCACGCTGACGGGCACTGGTGTCTACGACGCCGACGGCATCGAGGTCACCACGCCGACGCCAGTGGCGGTCGCGGGATGCCGGCACCGGCCGCTCAAGGTCGAAGAGACGCCGGTGTGGCTGACGAACCTGGCGACACAGGTCTGGAAGACCACGGCGCCGCCCGAGGCCGCTGCTGTGGCTGCGAAGTCAACCGGCCGCCTCACCGTGGACGGTGTCACGTACGAGATCATCGGCGGCGCACAGCCGTTCGAGGACTTCGCCGACCCGTTCAAGGTCACGATCCTGTCGAAGATTGACCGCCCATGACGGCCGAGCTGCTCGACCAGGACGCGACCGACGCCGAGCGGCTGATCATCGCGTGGCTGGGCCCGCTGGAATACCGCCTGGCCACCGAGCGCAAGTCGGGCGACCCGCTGCCCATGGTGATCGTCAACGAAATCACGGCCACCGAGGACTCCCAGCAGATCAGTGCCTACCCGGTGGTATCGCTGCACATCCTGGCCGCGACCGTTGCCGAGGTGAAAACGGCGGCCTCGCGGGTGCACCGCCGCATGCTGCTGCTGGCCCGGGACCCATTGCAGGACATCGTGCTCAGTGACGATTCCACGATGTCGATCGAGTGGCTGGAAACGCTCGAGCGCCCGCATGCGGAGTACTACTCCGACACCGTCAAGCAGAGGATTGGCCGCTACGAAATGGGCGTGCCGTTCACCGACACCGAAGGGGAATGATGGCTCTCTACAACGTGGTTGCGCCGGGCATCGTGGCGGGAAAGCACTACACGCGCCCCAGTGCCGCGCCGGTCGAGGTTGGCACCGTCGAGGCCAAGCCGCTGGTCGCCGCGGGGGTTATCGAGCCTGTCGACGCCGCGCCGGAGCCGGCCGCCGACGAGAAGCCGCGCCGCAGCCAGCGCGCCAAGCCCCAAGACGGCGACGATGGCCAAACTGAGTGACTTCATCCCGCAGTCCGAGATCGACGACTACCTGAAGTCGGCCGAGGTGATGCGCGAAAAGCTCGCGCTGGCCGACGCGGTCGTTGACTACGCGCGGTCGATCTCCCCCGAGGACACCGGAAAGTACAAGAGAGACACCAAGATACGCCGCCGCGGCCAGACCGGCGTCTCTGTTGAGTGGACCGACCCCGTCAGCAACATCATCGAGTACGGCTCCGAGGACACCCCCGAATTCGCGGTGCGCGCAAAGACCGTGGCGCACTTCGTCGGCCAAGGTGCCGACCTGAGAACCGGCAACAAGCGCCAGAAGCGCCGCCGCCGGTAGTTATCGCCGAACGCCGTTCGGCGACACATCAACCCTCACGCCCTGTGCATACCTGCACGGGGCGTTTGTCATTCACGCACCTAATCCGCCGGATTCCCTTCCGGTACAACCCATCCCGCGAAAGGAATGAGTAAATGGCAGCACCGGCAACTGGCGTGAGCTTCAAGGCATCTGGGCTCGCGTACCTCAACTCGCTATTGGTCACCCGTGGTGGCCGCTGGTCGGTCGCGGTCCGCGACTACGGCGGCTCGCTGACCAACATCAGCCCCGGCAGCAGCTTCGGCAGCCCCATGGCCCAAGACGGACTGTGGCGAGACGACTTCTATGCGATCGTCAAGAACGCCAGCGGCAAATGGGTCTACAACACCAAGCCCAACCTGGGGTTCTTCCCGGTCGGCTTCGTGCACCCCGACGGCATCGAGCGGGCGCCGAAGATTGACAGCGACCCGCTGGAAGGATTGCAGGCTCTTGACCCGGTGCGCGTGGACATGCAGAAGCGCGACAAGACGCTGATGTTCACGCCCTTGGAGCGCAGCCTGGTAGTGGACGCGCTGCGCTTCAATCAGCCGCTGGTCGACGTGCTCGAACGCGCCGCGACCGGCGAAATCTATTTCGCAGGGGAGTCCAACGACGATCAGGCAATTCGGCGTCAGGTCTTCGTGTTCCACGAGGACAAGCAGGGGGGCCTGGACTTCCGCAACGCCTTCCCCTTCCCGCGTTGCATCCTGACCGACCTCGGCTCCGAAAAGGGCAACAAGAAGGACGCCGACACCGCGAAATTCACCCTCTCGCGCGAGATCGATCCGTTCTTCGTTGACGCCAACGGCGTGGCGCTCATCGACGGTCGCTGGACCACGGGCGCTATCTGGGACCAGAACGAGGTTCCCGGCCTGACGTTCACTGGCACCGCGCCGGTCGCGACCGCTACGGCCGCCACCACCGCCGACTTGGTGTACAAGCAGCCGCTCGGCGGCGTGTCGCCCTACACCTACGACGTCGAGCGCTCGGCAGACGGTCTGACCGGCTGGACGGCGGCAACCAGTTCCGAGTCGGTCACCAGCGGCGTGGTCACCAGCAGTATCACCAGCCTGACCACCGCCACCGCCTACTACTTCCGGGCAAAGGTCACCGACGACGACGGCACGGTTGCGTACTCCGGCGTCTCGAACCAGATCACCACCCCGTAACCCGCGAACCACTTCGGCGGGCGTGGTCGGCTGCTGCGCCCGCCGGGGTCTCCACTCAATCAGCCGAAACCCCTACAGCCGAAAGGAAGCAGCCGACCCCATGACACAGCCTCTTTCTGCCGAAAGCACGACCCCGGCCGACGACCTGAACGCCAACGCCGGCCGACAGGCGACCGACCAGGCCACCGAGTACGACGCCAGTATCTTCGCCTGGACGACACTGACATTCGACGACGGGTCGTCGATGCAGATTCCCCCGCAGCCGAGTCTGCGTCAGCTCGACGACGACTGCCTGGCCGCCTACGACCAGCTGATCGTCGAGGCGGAGTCCTACGACCGCGAGGATATTGAGCTGCCCGAGCGCACCATCAAGGACGACGAGGGCAACGAGATGACGCTGCCCGCGGAGACCAAGAAGGGGCCGTATCGCCAGCCCTACCACAAGGGCGGGGTCCTACTGAGCCCACCGTTCGAGGTGCAGGAGGTCAAGGCGGCGATCGGGCCCGAGCAGTACGAGTTTCTGCGGTCCAAGACGATCAACGGCCGCCGGGCGGGTGCGGGCGACGTGCGCCGCATCTGGAATGAGAGCGGCCTGCGACTGATGGAGCGCCAGAAGCGCGACTCGAAAAGTGCGGACGGCGCAGGCGATTTGGCGCCTGTGGCCGCGCCAGATAGCCAGTGATCTGCAGCGGTTCTTCCACCTGGACATAGCCGACTGGCACCAGGAACGCATGAGCAGCTACAAGCTGCTCGAGATGTTCGGCGCCCGCATCGTCGAAAACCCGGAGACGAGAGTCCGCACCATCCATATGGACTTCGCGCCGGAGGATGGCGCGGTTGCCAAGGCGATGCGGGACGGCGAAAGCACGGAACTCGTGCAGGCAACGCGCCAGATCGCGAACGAGGCCGCGGTGATCAGGGCGGCGTATGTACCGAATGCTGATGCGTCGCAATACGGTTCAGGATTCTTCCTGCCGCCCGCCATTGCGCGTCAGAACCGGGCCGAGCGCGAGCGCATGCAGGCCGAGCGCCAACGCATACAGGACGACGAACCCGGCGGCATGGCCGCGATGTGGACCCAGCGAGAGTGAGGTGAACTAATCATGGCCCTACGCGTCGACATCGTTGCCGAACTGAACGAACGCGCAGCGACCGCAGCGGCGAACCGACTCAAGGGCCAGATGGTCCGCGCGGGGGAGGTTTCCGGAGAGGCGTTCAGGGCCGCCCTGGAAAAAGAGGCCCAGCGCTCCAAGATCGCGACAGACAAACTGCAGGCCGAGTTGCGCAACCAGTTCGCCAAGCACGGTGAGCACGCGGGCCTGAGCTTCGGCGCCGGATTCGGCGCCCAGATGGCGCGATCCCTGCCCGGCGTGAGTGGATTCACCTCTGCCATGGCGGGTTACGAGGGCGCGGCGGCGAAGTCCGGCGCGCTCGCCGGCCGCGCGCTCGGCATGGCGTTCACCACGGCCGCGGGCGCGCTAATGGGCGCCGGTGCGTACACGCTATTCAAGGGCTTCGAGCGGTACGAGACGATCGACGCCGCCACGCACCGGCTGCAGAACCTCTCCAAGACGATGCAGGCGGCCGGCCAGGCGGGTCTCGACATCGCCGGGATCATGAAGACGGTCAACGACGTCGTCATCGGCACGCCCGTGGGGATCGACAAGGCCATGGGTGCGGTGACGGTGGCGCTCGGTTCGGGCATCAAGCAGGGTGACGAACTCAAGCGGTATCTGACCGACATCGCTGACGCCGCAGGCTATTCCGGGCGCAGTTTCGAGGAAATCGCGCTGGTATTCGGCCAGGTGCAGGCCAAGGGCCGCCTCATGGGCGAGGAAGTGCTGCAGCTCGCAGAGAAGAACATCCCGGCCGCCGCGTGGCTCAAGGACACCTTCAAACTCACCGGCGACGAGTACGAGCGCATGCAGGAAAAGGGCCAGATCAGCCTCAAGGCGCTCGAAATGGCGATCGAGCAGCACGCCGGCGGCCAGGCCAAGGCGATGGGCGAGACGATCCAGGGCGCGATCAGCAATGTGCAGTCGTCAGTCTCGCGGGCGGGCGCGAACTTCCTGGCCGCGATCTTCGGCAAGCCCACTGACCAGAACAACACCATGGTTGAGGCGCTCAAGAGCATCAAGGACCGCCTCGACGAGATGGGCGCGTGGGTGACCGCCCACCAGCAGGAAATCCACAATTTCTTCAAGAACGCCGCCGAGACCGCCCGGGAACTGGGGCGCGTATTGGGCGAAGTCCTGCGGTATCTGGGCGAACACGAGGGCGCCATCAAGGCTGTGGTCGTCGCCTTCGGGACATGGAAGGCGATCGATGGAGTCGCATCCTTGATCACCAGCCTGAAGACCATCAGCACATTCCTGGGCGTGACACTCCCCGCACAGGCGGCGGCATCGGCAGCGGCAATCAGCGCGTCGTTCGCCGCCATCGTCCTGCCTCCGCTACTTACGGCTGGCGACGCTCCGGGGAGCAAGGCCGAGACCGCCAACGACAAGCAGATCGCGGGCAACGAATATTTCAAGAAGTTCGGCAAGATGCCCCCGGGCTATCAGCAGTGGTTACAGGGCAGCGGCCCGATGCCCCAGGAGCTCGCCCCGTTCTTCCGTCCCGGCGCCAAGCCCGGCGATAAGCCCCCGATGCCGACGCCAACACCATGGAGTCCCGGCCCGGGTATGCCGACGTATCACTGGGACTGGGCCAAGGGCGGCTGGGTCGATGACAAAGGCAACCGGCCCGGTCCAGGTGGAGCGCCGGGACTGGACAACAGCAACCCGTTCCTGCCGCCGCGGGACAAAGGCGACGGTAAGCACCTCCCCAAGGCCCCCGTCGTTCCCTACGACACCGCCCTGCCGCCCGGCTTCGAGAACCTGCCGATGTCCTCGGGGCTCTACAGCGCCGAGTCGAGCTATCTCGACAACAAGCACAAGTTGGCCGAGAAGCAGGCGCGGCTAGCTCAGCTCGAAAAGGACGGCGCGGCCACCGAGCAGGATGTCCTCGACGCCCGCAACGACGTGGTGACCGCGGGCCGCGACCTGCAGCAGTCCGAGATGCGGCTGTACGAGGAACGCGCGGGAATCTTCACCAAGCACAACAAGCAGATCAAGTCCTGGCTGTCCGAACTGGGCGACATCGGCGCCTCTCTCGATCAGGACTTCGGCATCTCCAAGGGCCTGGCGGGCATCGCGGAGAACATCACGAAGTTCATTGCCAACCTGGCGGCGGCGCCCATCTTGGGCCAACTCGGCGCGTCGCAGATCGCCGCGGGCTACAAGCCGGGCGAGGCCGGGCAGGGGCTCATGGGCATGTTGGCCGGACAGGGCGCGTTCGGCTCGCAGTACCAGATCTCCGGCAGCATCGCGCAGGCGATGGCCAAGGTGGGCGGCGGCGCGCTCAACTGGGACGCGCTGGCCGCCAAGGAATCCGGCGGCAACTGGGCCGCCAACACCGGCAATGGCTACTTCGGCGGGCTGCAGTTCGACCTCCCGACATGGAAGGCGTACAAGCCCGCCGGCGCACCGGACAACCCCGCGCTGGCGACGCGTGAGCAGCAGATAGCAGCGGGCATGGCTGGAATTCAGGCCCGCGGCGGCCCGCAGTCCCTATGGCCGCAGAACTGGCAGCAACTCGGCGGCGGTGGCGGCGGTGGCCCGCTGGGGCTCACCGGCGGCGGGCTCGCGGCCATGTTCGGCGGCGCGGGCTACAGCACTGGCGGCGGCGGCATTGGCGGCGGCATTCCCTACGGCCTGCCCGCCGGGTCTAACAGCGGCGGCTACGGCGGATCGGGCGTGCAGTTCCCCGACTGGGTCAATGCGCTCGGCGCAGCGTTCGGCGTTAAGCCGAGCACCTACGGCGGCCACCAGGAAGGCGACCGGCAAGAGGCGGGGTTTGCGCCCAACCCCAATCACCTCAACCGTGGCATCGACTGGTCGGGCTCTGTCGAGAACATGCAGCGATTCGCCGAGTACGTGTCTTCGGTGCCCGGGATGGAACAAGTCATCTGGCAGAACCCCGGAACGGGCCAGCGGATCGGCATTGCCGGCGGCCGCGATGTCAGCGGCACGGGCTACTACGCAGGCGATTACGGCGACCACCAGAACCACGTCCATACCCGGCAGGCGACGTCGATCCCACTCCCCGGCGGCATGATGCCGGGCCTTGGCGGCGCCGGTGGCGGCTTCAGCGTGCAGGCCGCGGGCTTCGGCCAGGGCGGCGGCATCGGAGGCGGGCTCGGTGGCGGTGGTGGCGCGTCGGACATCCACGGCTGGGGCGCTGGGCCCGGCCCGGGACTACCTGGGATGCCCTACACGGCCAATCCCACCCGCATCGGCGGCGTGCCACCGCCGCAGGGCCAAGGCGGTGGCGGCGCCGGGCTCGGCGGGCTGGCAATGGCCGGTATCCAGGCCGGTATCGGCGCGGCGGGTATGGCCGGCGCCCCGTTCGGCGGGCAGGCCGGAGCGGCTGCAGCCCAGGCGATGATGGAGCTGGCCAACCGCGGGATCAAGTTCGCCAGTCAAGCCGCCGGCATCGGCGTCCAGGGCCTGGCAGAGACGTTCCTGCCCGCCGGTTCGGAGCTGGCCAACAACAACTGGATCACCAAGATTGCCGGCGGACTTGCGGGCGCCGCCCCGATGCTTCCCAATATCGCAGGCGAGGGCGATGAGGGTTCCCAGCAGCTCACCCCCGATCAGGTGGTGGGCCAAGGGCAGGGCATGGGCCTGCCGGGCGCCGACCAGGCCAAGAACGTCGACAACAGCAAGAACGTCACCAATCAGATCACCGTCAACGGGGCCAACATCAACAACGAGCAATCCATGGCCAACTCCATTGCGATGCAGCAGCAGGCGATGTACGCATGACCAACCTCGACGAGGTGGTCCGCTACCCCGCGGGCATCACACCACACGGCGAATACCACCTGCTCAACGGGCAGATCCCGTCGATGCACTTCCACGCGCACGACGGATCGATCGACTTCCGCATGCTCGGCGGGCTGGCCGCCCCGTACTGCGACCCGAAACAGCCTGCGGTGCTGGTCAGGTCGCTCAAGGGCTTGATCGCGCCATGGCAGTTCGTCGACCAGAAGGGCGCGACTCAGCACGGCGTCACGACGGTGGCCAACCTGTTCGACCCGATCGAGGTCACCGCCGAGCTCGAGCTGATGGGCGATGACCGCAAGGCGCTGCGCGAGTTGGTGCGCGCGTGGATCGCCGGCAACGAGCACATGAAGACCGGGGAGCTGTCGTTCATCACGACGGAACTCGGCCGGTGGTGGGCGCCGCTGCGCTGGTACAAGTCCCCGCCGAACTCGATCCTGTTGGCGCTGCTGCGCAATCAGCCGTTCACGCAGGTGTGGCGGGCGGATAACGCGTTCTGGCAGTCCTACGACCAGACAGACTCGTTCGGGTTCGTCTACGACTCCGACGTTGACGACTTCTCCTATGTCGCAACAGACCTCGGTGAGGGCTGGGATGTCAACTACACCGGCACCGGCGGCGGATTCATCTACGCCGACGGCGATCTGGCGCGCTGGCAGGACGACCCCGAAGACCCGATCCTGACCGGCGGGCGCACCGCCGACTGCCGACGCGTGGACTTCGAGACCGACACCGACAACCAAGTGGTCCAGTGCATCATCGGCAGCTTCCCCGAGTGGTCGTATCCCGATAACGCCTACAACTTCCTGTGGGGCCGGATGAAGACCACCGGCACCCCCGGCGCGTGGGGCATCCGGCTCATCTTCGGTATCAGCTACGTGCGGCTGTCGTCGTTCGTCGACGGGGTCGAGTACGTGATCCGTGACCGCGGGCTGATCGTGCCGCCGCTGCCTGGTGAAAAGTGGACGCTCGCTTGTGGATTCCCCGGCAACCCCAACCTCTACAAGGTCTACCGCAACAACATCGAAGTGCTGTCCGCGATCGAACCGACTGGCGCCAACATCGGTGCCGAGTACCGCGGGGCAGGCTTCGGAATGCACGCCGGCGCCGCGATCCTCACGCAGGCCACCCCCGCGACCATCCGACGCTGGAATGTCGCCGACAACAACATTGGCGCACAGTCGGGGTTCATCAAGCTGACCAACATCGGTGATCAGCCGATGTGGCCGCGCTACACGTGCTTTGGTCCGGGCACGTTCCGGTTCGCCAACGGCCCGGGAAGTAACGACTTTGTGCAGTTCGGGCCGCTACTGCCCAATCAGGTGATGCAGGTCCGCACGGACCAAGAGATGCGGCCCGTTGTTGACATGACCTCGGTGGCGCCAACGCCACAGGAGATGACGCTCTTTCAGCGAGCGCTCAACGACTTCATCAACTTCGCTACCGCGGGTAACGTGCCGCCGCTGCTGCAGCAGATCAAGTCCCAGTTCGGCATCGTGCCGCCGCAGGGCCATCCGTACTCGCTGCTCTCGGGCGGCTTCAGCAACCCGATACCGCCGAAGTCACCGGGCAAACCCGCTGAAACGCAGTACATTCCGGTGTCCATCAGTGGAGGGACTGCCGACTCCATGATTGTCGCCGCGGGGACCCCCTTGCGTAGGTACCCGCTCTAGGATGGCCACCCGCGTCAGCCGGCCCCCACTGGGGAGTCGGCCGAAGAAGGCTGCCCGGTGAGCATCGAGCCCGGCGAACTCGCGCGCCTGAACGAGCTGCTCAAGTACGGCAGCCTCGCCCAGCGCGCGGATGCCGCTGACCGTCTGGCGCAGATCTACACCGAGATCCCGATCGAATTCCGGTTCTACGTCAACGACCGACTCTGGACGCGGATCGGCCAGGTCGGCGGGGACCTCATGGAGGGCTCTGGGCTGGACCCGCGCAACAACGTCCCGACCGCGACGCTGAAGGTCAAGGGCCAATCGGATCTGATCGAGACGTTCATGGCCTGCAAGACCACCATGATCGGCATCGAGGCCGAGGTTGGTGGGCTGACGTTCGCTTTCTACGTCAAGCGGCACGGCTACAAGTACGAAAAGGGCGCGTACACTTCGACTCTCGAAATCCGCGGCATCTGGGACATTCTGAACTTCTACCAGATCTGGCCGGTGTGGTGGATGCCGCTGATATTCCAGCCGTTCTCGCACGCGATCTTCATTGGCCCACTGGTCACCGTGATCGAGAACATGATCTCGGAGTGCGCGCTGCGAATCCAGTCGGGCCTTTGGGAATTCGTTAACAACGTCACCTCGCTCAACCCGGATATGCGCGCGTGGTTCGGCACGCTGCTGCAGTCCAACGGGAACATCTTCACGATGTTGAAAACGCCCCTGTATGTGGTCAGGACTAACCCGTTCTTCGACTCAAGTCCGTTGTACGCCAGGACCGTTCGCATGCAGTCATGCGGCGCGGTGATCACCGACATCACCCGTCCCTATGGCGTGGACGTGCGGGTGGACCTGTGGCGGCCGGGGATGCCGCAGCCGGACCCGTGGGCCAACCTGACGCAGCCGACGTACGTCGTGACGGTCAAGGACCGCAGCCAGGTCGAGGGGCCGACGAAAACGATTTTGGATTCGGTGCTGCGCACGGCGGTCGACGTGCAGGGCTCGGTGCTGGGCAATCTGCTTGCGCCGCTGCTGGGTCCGGCGAATCCGTGGGCGCCACAGGGCGTGTTCACCGCGCCCGCCATCGGCCTGAACTTCGTGCGTCCCCTGGTGGTGGTGGTGGCACCACGCCCGGGCGCCCCAGACCCCCGAAGCCCGCTCATCTCGTGTGAGATCTTCGATCACACGCCGATGGGCTGGCAGCACATCATCGGCGGAAAGAGCCCCCGGTGGCTGAATTCCCTTATCAACGCAGCCCTTTCGTGGCTGATCGACAGCATCATGATTCTGGTCGGCATCTCCGGCATTCCCGGCGATCTGCTTTCCGGCCTGCTCAACGACAGCATCATGGCGTTTCAGTTGGTCCAGTTATACAGCCGCAGAAGCGATGTCGGCCCGTACCACCCCGCCGTCGAGGTGTTCACGCCCACCAATTCGGCCCCGTACAACATTGAGACATTCTTCGCGTTCATCAACGCCACATGGGATAGCCGGGGATACACCTCGGCACAGGTGATCATCCGCCACGGGTCGGTCATCGCCTACGGCCGCGATGTCGCACGCGGCGGCCTGATGTCGCTGATCTACAGCAGTCCCACTGGGCCGCAACGGATCTTCACCGACTACATCGAGCAGGTATTCTGGAAGATCAGCCCGACCGAGCGGGATCTGTTCATCCAGATCGGTGACGGCAAGAGCGAAGAGGCACCGCTGGCCCGCTTCCAGCGCCTCATCACCGGACTGCAAGAAAGCGTCAACGTCGCCATGATTACCCCGAGTCAGTAGGAGCGCCATGCCCGTAGAACCGTGGCCGACCGTTGTTGTCGGCGAGAAGGAGTACTGGGAGGTCGACGGAAAGTTCCGTGTTGCCAAGGAGTCCGACCCGAACGCCCAGGTGCTCATCCTGATCGGCACGCCCAACGGCGGCATCGCCAACGTCGGCCCACTGGTCCAGGGCGACCCCGGCCAGCACGCGGAGATCGACGAGGAAATCGTCATCACCGACGTGCTCGAATACGAGGACGCCACACCAGATTCGATGTCGTGGACGATCCTCACGCCACCCACCGAGGACACCCCCGGCGTCTACCAACTGAACACGACCTACCGCAAAGGCCCCAAGGGCGACGACGGCGATACGGTGCTGGACCCCGAGGACTACGCCGAAACCCCGGTGGCTGGGCAGATTCTCGCGGTCAAGGGCGACCTGAGCGCGTTCGAGCTGGTCTCACCCAAGCCCATCACCCGCCACGTCCCGGCGACGATCAGCAGTGTTCCCTCGGGCAACGCGAACTACACGATGGCCACGATCTCCATCGACGCCAAGACCCACGACTACCGGCCCCTCGTGTTCGCACACACGATCCGCGTCGGCACGGGCGCAGACGTCGCTGTTGACCTCGTGTGCCGAATGGGTGGGGCGACCGACGGCGACATCGTGGCGCGCTGCATCGGCCTGCCCGGTGTCACCGACCGGCTGACGATCGTCTCCGCGCTGGCTGCCGGCAGCGGCGACAGCTTCGACAAGGTCACCGCGGGCAACGTGAAGAATTTCCACCTGCGCACCGAACGCTCCACGGGCGCGGACACCTACACGGCCAGTAACACCGTGACGTTCTTCCAGATCTGGGCAGTGCCCGTATGACCCAGCCGCCAGACTGGTGGTCGCAGCTCACGCCGGGGATTCACAACGCGCCCCCGCGCGTCCCGGCGCCGGACCCGGTTGCGTTCACCTGGCAGCAGCTACAGCAGATCGTCTCCGGCCTGGTCAACGAGTTCTTGCGCCAGGTCGCTGTTGCGCTCGGGGCCATCGAGATCTTCGGGTTCAAGCCGTACGAGGCGCTGGTGGAGATCGGCGAGAACATCGCGGCGGCCAAAGCCAACTTCGATGCGCTGCTGTCCGGGCTGTCGGTGGGCGACATCGGCGGCGTGCTGGGCTATTTCGGCAACCTCGGTGTGACGGGCCTGTACAACGCCGCGGCAGGCTTCGGCAACCTCTCCACTTCCCTGCTCAAGAACCTCACGCCGACCGGCGGCGACATCGGCCAGTTCGACGCCTCCGCGCTCACCGGCGCAATCAACACCGCGCTCACGTTCAGCGGCACGGCGCTGTCCACCCTCCTGCAGTACCTCAACTCCGCAGGCCAGTTCTCGGCCGCCCAACTCACCGGCGCACTCAACGGTGCCGTAACACTCGGCGGCACAACGCTGTCCACGCTGGTGACGAACATCAACAGCTCCGGGCAGATCCTGGCCGCCGGCATCACGGGCGCGCTCGGCACCGGGCTCACAGTCGGCGGCGTGACGCTGTCGACGCTGTTCACGAACATCAACTCGTCCGGCCAGCTACTCGGCGCGGGCATCACGGGCGCAATCAACACCGCAGCCACGGTCGGCGGGACCCAGCTCGGAACCTTGGCGACCAACTGGAATGCCGCTGTCACCAACGTGAATTCGTTGATCGCGGGCGTTTCCGGCGCGTCGACTGCTGCCGATGTCGCCACGAACATCAACCTGGCTGCTACCAACATCGCCCAGATAGGAACTGCAGCACAGAATGCCGCAGCCGGCATCGTCGGCTCGCTGAATACCGCTGCGACACAGGTGCAGACGGCTTTCTCAGGACTCCTCAACGGCTTGTTCGGTGGCCTGACGGGGCAACCATCCCCCGCCAACTACTCACAGGCACAAGTCGATGCAGCGGCTGAAGCTGTCATCACCAACAACGTGGGTAACGCAGCCACCTTTGTGGGTGTGCAGAATGCCGAAGCTGCCAAGGCCAACTTGATGAGCGTCAAGTTCAACTTCGGTGACTACGGATCGGCTGCCCTCCCCGGCAGCTTCACCCTGAGTAACGACAACGCCTACTACGCCGGCACAAGCGGCAGCATCGAGATTGTCGATGGTCGTGCTGTTTACAAGAAGAGCGGCACCGGCACCAGTCAGAAGATTGCCCGGTACAACGTCGCACCAACCACCACGGATTACCAGGAGATCTCTTGGGTGCACACGGGGGATCAGGATAGTAGCCCGTCGCTGGTGGCGATATACGCCCGGATGAACTCGGCGGCAACCTCTTACCTGAAGTTCGAGCTCAACAACGGTGACACACTCAGCATAATCGCCGTGGTAGCTGGAACTCCGACCAACGAGGGCTCATTCAGTTTCGGCTTGAGGCCGGGAGCTAAGTACACCATCAAGTGTGGTGACCTGGCACAGGCCCGAGACATCTTCCTGTACGAGAACGATGTCCTCGTGCGAAGTGTCGGTACGTCCGTTGCCCACCAGGTCGAGGCGTCCTACCGCTACGCAGGATTCGGGTTCAGTGGGGTCAATACCGGTACGCAGCCGCACAACTTCGGTATCAATGTGTTCAGCATCGCGGATCAGGTCTTCAAGCCGGGACCTGCCGCAGCGGCTTATGTTTCGACAAGCCAGACAACCACTTCCACGAGTTTCACCGATCTGTCGACGGCGGGCCCGGCGGTGACCACCACCATCGGCTCTAGCGGAATGGCGCTGGTGACGGTGAGTGCCAACCTGCAGAACAACACACAGGCCAGCAGAAGCTACATGGGGTTCGCGGTGTCAGGTGCATCTACCCAAGCCGCCGCAGACTCCTACTCCATCGCAATTGGCATCGCCGCGAGCGTTGCCAACATGGGCCACTTCGCTGGGTCATTTCTGGTGACCGGCCTCGCCCCGGGATCGAACACCTTCACGGCCAAGTATCGGGTGAGCGCCACGACAGGCACTTTCGCAGACCGCCGGATCGCGGTCATCCCCCTCTAAGGAGAGACAGAGACATGACAGTAATCAGCGTCACGCGCATCGAGCCGGCGACGTACGTCGGAATCGAGGTCACTGCAACGTCTCTCGCGGACATCATCTCGCTGGGCCGTGCACTCAAGGACTACAACTACCGTTTTGAGCTGGACTGCGCCGCAGAGTTCGACGGCATCGGGCGGCTCACAATCCGACGGGCAGACTTCGCCGACCAGCACGCCTACGACGGCGACTGGCTGAAGGTGTCAAACGCCTACTTCGCCAAGGACGAGAACACCGGCCTGGTCAAGGAGTGGTACGTCTCGTCCACGACCAGCGTCACCCTCTACGGCGGTGGACCGGCGCAGCCGTTCAACCGGGAAGACTTCGCCGCCGAGTTCGCCGAAGTCGCGGCCCCGAAGGTGCCAGAGAAGTATCTGCGGCCGAAGGTGGAACCGCCTGTCGAGGTTGAGGTCCCGGCCGAAATCGAGACACCTGTCGAGGCCCCGCAGGGTGCCGACTCACTGCTGGCCGGAGATGCACTACCCGCCAAGTGAGGCCCGCTGCCGCCTCTGCCGCCCCCACCGCCATACCCGCCGCAGACACGCGGGACTTTCACTCCTGCACGCCATCACCCAACTGGCCCGCCGATGATCACCGTCCCTCCGTGGGCCACCGCAGCAGCGGCCGCGCTCGCGCTGGCCGGGATCGTCGCAGTCTGTAAATGGTTGGGCGACAACATGAAAGAAGGACACAAATGAAAGCCAAGATCGCGAAGTTCCTACTCGTCCAGGTCATCCGATACCTGCGTGACCACCCCACGTTGATCCCCGGTGAGGTGGATGACTGGCTGGTCAAGCAGATCGCCAACGCACTCGGGGTCTAGCCGTGGTTCAGGTCGGCGTTGAAAGCGAGAACGGTTGGCGGCCAGCGCGCGCCACGCCGGACCTCACCGAGTGGATAACCGTCCCTGGCACCAACGTGCGCCTTCAATTCATGAAGGGCTGGCCGCTGCAGATCCTGCGGGCGTGGGCCGCCGACTACAACGCCTTCATCGAGCCGCTACGTGACCCCGACTCCGCGGCCTGGACACCAACCAACTCCGTCGCCACCAGCAACCACCTCAACGGCACCGCGTGTGACTTGAACTGGAACACTCACCCGTTCCGGGTCCGCGGCACGTTCACCGCGTCTCAGATGGCAACCCTACGGCAGATGCTCGACTTCTACGAGGGCACCGTGTTCTGGGCCGGCGACTGGAACGACCCCATCGACGAGATGCACCACCAGATGGGTTATGGCACCTGGAACAACCCGAAGACGGGCGACTTCGTCAAGCGCAAGATTCGCGCCGACGGGTACAGCACGTTCCGCCGCGGCGCTGTCCCGCCGTCCGACCCCGATGCCGGCGGCGGACGCCCTCTCCCGCGCGATGAGAGCGCGGCGGACGCCCTCTCCCGCGCGATGGGTGCGCGACTGTCCCTAGACCGCTACCGGCAACTACTCCCGGCCGTCTCCGCATCCCTCACCGCCTGCGAGTGCACCACCGTCGACCGGATCGCCATGTGGTGCGCGCAGATCGGGCATGAGTCCGGCGGCCTCTACTACACCGAGGAGATAGCCAGTGGAGCTGCATACGAAGGACGAGCCGACCTCGGTAACACCCAACCCGGCGACGGCGTCCGATTCAAAGGCCGCTCGTGGATTCAGATCACGGGGCGCAGCAACTACACACAACTATCCAAGTGGGCCAACAGCAAGGGGCTGGTGCCCTCGGCTACCTATTTTGTGGACAACCCAGCAGCCCTAGCCTCCGACGAGTACGCCGGACTCGGCGCCGCCTGGTACTGGGTTGTCGCCCGCCCCGACATCAACGCACTGGCCGACCGCGGCGACCTGGAAACCGTCACCCGCCGCATCAACGGCGGCACCAACGGGCTGGCCGACCGCCGCGACAGATACAACCGCGCCCTCGCTTTGGGCGAGCAGCTCCTGACCTTGATAGGTGGTGACGATTTGTCCGCAGAAGCCGAACGCATGATCCGCGAACTGTGGGAAACCTACGTGGACCGCAGGTACCCGTCGCAGTCCATCTACGCCACCCCCGGCGAGGGTCCGCGCTGGAAGATCTGGGAGCAGATACGCAACCTCGACGGCATGGAGCACCCGCGCTATGTCGAGGACGCCGCGCGCCTGGGCGACTTCCGCGAGCTGGCCCGCATCGCACTCGTCGCCACCGGCCGCGGCGCTACGACCGACCCGTACGTCGTTGCTCGAGCGCGCCAGTTCATGACCGAACTCGAGCGCGACAACCCCGACATGCTCAAAGCCTTCATCGCAGCGAACGGAGCCCCCCAGTGAAGTTCAACGTCCCCATGCCCGTGCGGTTCGTCTTGGCGTTCCTCGGGCCCGCGCTGGCCGCCGGTGCCGGAGAGAGCGGCGACTGGGCCACCCTGTCCACCGGCCAGCTCGTCTCCATGCTGCTCGCCGGCGTGATGGGCGCAGGTGCGCTGCTGGCGCCGTCCGGCAAGACCACGCCGAACGACAAGGCCGTCGCCTCCGTGCAGGACGTGGTGACCAAGACCGCCGAAGCCCACGAGAAGCTGACCACGCAGGCAGTGGAGTCCATCGAGCGCGTCAAGGCCGCCGTCGGCGACCTCGGCACGCTACTGCCGGTGCCCGCGATCACGAACGTGCTCAACCAGGTCCCGCAAGAGGCGTGGCGCCAACCGCTCGGCCCGCTCGCACAGCAGGCGATGGAGATAGCGCAGGGCCTCGGCGGTCCCCGGTGATCGCCCTCGCCGAGTCCGTCTCCCAGGCCGTCAACACCTGGCCCGCCGTCGCCCTAGCCGTCGTCGGTGTCGTCGGTGGGTGGGGGACGCTGATCATCAAGGTCTGGGCAGAGGGGCGTAAGATCGCGGCCACCGGTGACGCCGTGGACAAGATCAAAGAACAGGTCACGAACGGCGGGTCGAACCTGGCCAAGACTGTAGGCGAGGTCAAAGAGATGCTCACCGCCCAACAGTCGGGCATCGGCGGCATCCGCTCCGACATCGGCGGAATCCGTGAGGACATCGGCGGAATCCGCGGTGAGATCCGCCAAGAGCGTGAGTCCCGCGTCGATCTGGCCCGCACGCTGGACGACCGCCTCAAGCGCCTCGAACGTCCGAACTGACCCACCCGGCCCCGTGAACACCGCCCAGCGCCAGATGCTGGCCATGCTGGCAGACCTGATCGCCTACGAGGCTGAGCACCTACGCGATGGCATGCTGATCACCGACGAGTGCCGCCGCCTCACCGCGCGGTGGCCGGTCGCCGGACGCGCCGTGATCCTGGCCGCCGGTGTCGTGGTCGTCGGGCACCTGGCCGATGTCGTGCCGTACCGCTACGACCTGCTGGCGCAGAAGTTCTGGGCGGCGCGGCGTCTACCCCGCACTAGACAATCGTGGCAACCCCGCACTAGACGAAACCAGGGTGAAAACATAACCGGATTTCATACCGGCACAGCCCTGACCTGCACCGCCGCGGCAACTGGGGTGAAAAATTAACCCCGCCGGAACTACACCGTCCCCGCCTGACCTCCCCTGCTCCGAGGTCAGGCGGGGGCGGTTTTAGCGTTTCTCAGGGGGATCACTCCGGATTCCACTGCCACGGGCAGAACGACTGCACTGCTTCCCGTACGAACGTGGCACTCTGCTCATAAGTCCACGGGATTGAGCGTTGCGATATTCCGATCAAATCAGCCACCGACATCGGATGCGCGCGATCCGACATCGCATTACACATGCTGTACGCCGAGATGATCGCGGCGTCGTCCCCCCCATAGAAGGGGAGTCCAGCCGCGTGAATCTTATCGAGGAACGCCTGGTCAACGCGCGCTCTTGGGCGCCTGGTGGTTGATCCGACGATGGGCGGCGGTGCGGCAGTCGGCGATGTGGTGGCCAAGGCGCTTTGTGTGACCGTCACGGTCTTAGGTGCAGAAATGGACGGCGCCACCTGGTGTCCGACCACAAACGCCCCGGCCGCTACTGCGCCGACCGCAACGACGACCAGTAGCCAGCGGAGCGAGCGCGGCAGAGGCTTGCGCACCTTTGGCTCCGGAGGGTCCGCATCAGACCATGCAAGTTCAGCGGCCTGTGTCGGCGCCAGGTCCGGCACAACGGCCGTCTCAACCTCGCCACCTCGCACGGCGGTGTCATCATCGACCGACTCGGCCATGCAGGCATGGTAGACCCGTCAGGCGACCGCCGGGTAGGGCTCAGGTCAAGTTGCGATGATCAGCTAGGCGGCGCTGTCTCGGTCGGTGGCGCGGAGTCGGTTGGCGGGGCTCAGCTGCGGCCGCAATGCGCGGAACAGGTCCAGCGTCGCGATGGCCTCTTGCCTGCGCTCGTTGGACACTTTCGTGTAGACCTGCGTCGTCGCGAGTGACTTGTGTCGCATCAGCTCTTGCACCACTCGGATGTCGATCCCGTTTTCCAGCAATGCCGTGGCGTACCAATGCCGCAGGCTGTGCGGGGTGCCACGGATGCCGGCGCGTCGCATTGTGCGGCCGATGATGTCTGAGACCGACTTGGACAACACGTGCTCGCCTTCATGGCCTCGCATCGGGAACCACCATCCGTTCGCGGGCATTTCGGAGGCCATCTCAATCAGCGCCGGATGCAGCGGCACCGATCGCAACTTGCGCCCCTTGCCTTTGACCCAAAGTAGCCGGGCATTCAGGTCGACATCCTCGCCGCGCACCTTGGCTATCTCGTGGACCCGCAGTCCGGCGAGCAGTGCCAGGATGATCATGCGGCGCGTCGACGACCACATTCGTGTTCGCAGCAGCGTGACCACATCGGCGTCGGATATCGGGCGCGGCTCGCGGTCTGGGGTGCGCGGTGTGCCGACCTTGACCATGGGGTTGTCGGCGCGCCGGTCTGTGATCTGCAGCCATTTGAACCACGCCGCGAGGTAGCTGGTGTAGGTGCACGCCGTGGCGTCCGACCAGTCCTCGTGGTCGGCCATCCAGTCCACAATTCCGTGCGCGTCGATGTCTATCGGCTGAGTGCCCGTCTCGGCGTGCAGCATCTGGACAACTCGCAGTCGCTCATCAATTGTTCGGCGCGAAAGACGTTGAGCGACTTGCCAAACCCGCCATTCGCTAAGCCCGGTCGTCGTTGTCATCGGCATATCTTGCAGCAGCCATGTTTGCTGATGCGAGAACGGAGCGGTCACGATGCGACTTCGCTCACGTCTCGCGCCGCTGGTGTAAAGGAAGGCGGTACGGAATCCACGTTGGATACATCCGAAAGTATGGGATAGCTGGCGTGAGACCTATTCCGGTATGCAAGACATGCCCACCTTCACGCGGCAGTCTTACGGACGGGGAAGGGTGTGACTGGCGGTCGTTTAATCCGCAGGTCGTAGGTTCGAGTCCTACTGGGGGCACCGCGCCGGCCTCAGGCCGCCCTCAAATGGCTGTGACCTGGCACGCCAGGCACCCACAGCCGCAAAGATCGGACGAGATCGGACGCTCCGGGTGATTGCCGTCACGCTTCGTTAAGCTCGCGGCTATGCTTCCGGACGTGAATCCCGCTGAGGTACAACCCAACGCCCCCGTAGCCCTGGTGACGCTGGAGATCCGTCACCCGGCAACAGACTCTCTCACCGAGACGGCAAGCCGCGAGCTCAAGCATCTGCTGCTCAACGACCTGCCCATCGAACGCCAGGCCCAGGATGTCCAGTGGGGCATGACCGCCCCCGGCCAGCCGCCCCAACCGGTCGCGGACCGCTTCGTGCGCTACTCCAACCGCGAGAACACCACCGCCGCTTCGCTCAAGAACCAGGCGATCGTCGTCGAGACCAGCGCATACAGCAACTTCGACACCTTCCTGGAAATCGCCATGCGGGTGGTCGACGCGCGTTCGGCGGTCTCGTCGATCGTGGGCATCGAGCGCATCGGCCTGCGCTACGTCCTGGAGATCCGGGTCCCCGCCGGTGTCGACGGCCGGATCGAATGGACCAACTGGATCGACGAGAGCCTGCTCGGCCCCCAGCGTCTGGCTCCGGGCGGGCTGACCCTGACCGAATGGCAGGGGGCCGCCGTCTACCGTGAGGCCCAGCCGGGTAAGTCACTCATCGTGCGTTACGGACCGGGCGTCGGTCAGGCACTCGACCCGAGCTACCACCTGCGTCGCGTCACGCCCCCGCAGACCGGTCAGTTCTTCCTGATGGACATCGACAGCTTCTGGACCCCGCCCACCGGCGCTATCCCGGAGTACAACCGCGATGCCCTGCTCTCGACGTACCGGGATCTCTACGCCCCGGCACAGACGGTGTTCCAGGACATGCTCACCAGCCGGCTGAAGGACGAACTGCTCCGCAGCCAGTAAAGCGGGCCAGCAGGGCCGCTATGGCTGGTACACCGCGCTGGTGTACGTGATGTCGGCAAATGCTTCCGCCAGCTCGTCGTCCGGGTAGTCGAACCCGTTGGCCGCGTGCAGTTCGGCGGTGGTGCGAGGCGTGGTCTGCCAACCGGTACCGGTCAGATGGTCCAGGAGGTGGCTGCGCTCGGCGTGGTAGACGAGGTCGTTGAAGTCGAGTTCGAACCCGAGCGCAGCCATCTTTTCGTGATGGGCGCGCCAGCGCTCGTCCTGGAAGATCCGGGTGTCCGGGACGAACTCGAACGCAAGCCGGCTGCCGGGCGCGCTCAGCGCGGTGATGTTGTCGAACAGCGCATCCTGGGCGTCGTCCGGCAGATACACCAGCAGGCCCTCGGCACTCCACGCCGACGGGGCGGCAGCGTCCAACCCGGCCGCCCGCAGAGCGGAAGCCCAGTCGTCACGCAGGTCGATGGCGACGGTCCGGCGCTCGGCGGTGGGCTCGGCGCCCAGTTCGCTCAGCGTCAGCGTCTTGAACTCGATCACCTCCGGCATGTCGACCTCGTAGACGACGGTGCCGGCCGGCCACGGCAGGCGGTAGGCGCGCGCGTCCAGGCCCGACGCCAAGATGACCACCTGCGTGACGCCGCCGCGGGTGGCGTCCAGGAAGAACTCGTCGTAGAACCTGGTCCGGCACGCCATGCCCCGGGCCATGCGCTGCGGATCGAACTCGGAGTCGTCGTCAACGGGAATCTGACCGTTCACCAGGCGGGTGTAGACGTCGATGCCCACCGCGCGCACCAGCGGTGCCGCGAAGGGGTCGTCAATCAGCGCGTATTCAGGGTCGGAAGCCAGCGCCCGCTGGGCGGCGACCATGGTTGCCGTCGCACCGACACTCGTCGCAAGGTCCCAGCGATCCCGATCAGTACGCACCATTGCACTCCCTCGACTTCAGAAATATAGATAACCTAGTTACTATCACAGAACCGCCAATGATTCTGCGCGGCTACTCTGCCGGGTGTGACCGACTTCGCACAGCGAACCATCGACCTCGCCCGTCAGAACGTCGCCGAAGGCGGGCGCCCGTTCGCGACGGTCATCGTCCGGAACGGCGAGATTCTCGCTGAAAGCGCCAACAAGGTGGCGCAGACCGGCGATCCCACCGCTCACGCGGAGATCCTGGCGATCCGCGAGGCGTGCACCAAGCTGGGCACCGAGCATCTGGTCGGCACCACCATCTACGTCTTGGCCCACCCCTGCCCGATGTGCCTGGGTTCGCTCTACTACTGCTCCCCCGATGAGGTCGTCTTCCTGACGTCACGCGACGCCTACGAGCCGCATTACGTCGACGACCGCAAGTACTTCGAGCTCGCCACTTTCTACGACGAGTTCGCCAAGGACTGGCGGGACCGCCGCCTGCCGATGCGCGAGGAAACCCGTCCCGCGATCAGAACCGCGGCGGTGGACGTCTACCGGGCCTGGCAGGAGCGCAACGGCGGGGAGCGCCGGGCGACTGACGTTCCCGGCTGACCCCGACTCACCTTGACACCGCGCCGGTGACTTAACCTATTATCTACGTATGCACGCAGATAATAGAGCTGGCCGGTTGCCGGACGACCAGGTCGGCCTGGTGGTCGAGGTGTTCCGGATGCTGGCCGACGCCACCCGCGTGCAGGTGTTGTGGTCACTGGCCAAGCACGAGATGTCGGTCAACGAACTCGCCGAACACGTGGGCAAACCCGCCGCCTCGGTCTCTCAACACCTGGCGAAGCTGCGCATGGCTCGCCTGGTGCGCACCCGGCGCGACGGCACCACGATCTTCTACAGCCTGGAGAACGACCACGTGCGCCAGCTCGTCATCGACGCCGTCTACAACGCCGAACACGCCGGGCCCGGCGTTCCCGGTCACCATCGGGGCGACAGCGCGGTGAAGGCAATCAAAAGCTAGTCACCACAACAATTTTCACGATAAGGAGAAGCAAAATGTCCCAGCACACCCATGATGAAGCACACGCCCACGAACACCAGCACGGGGACGTGCACCACAGCCACGCCCACACCACTCACGAGCATGAGCATGTCGCGCACGAGCACGCACATTCACACAGCGACGGCACCGAACACACTCACGAGCACGTGCACCAGTCCGGCCTCGAAGAGGTGCACAGCCACACGCACTGAGCGCTCAGACCTGCGGGCAGTAATGCTTGGGATCGCCCCGCTCATCCAGGGGCGGCAGGTTCCGGGCAGGCGTCTGCGGCAGCGGTGCGTCGGCCGGGATGCGCCCGGATGCGCGGTCGAGGCCGGCACGGGCCCGCGGGTGCTTCCGGTACCGGGGAGGCACGAACGCGAAGATCGCCCGCACCACGCTGCCGAAGCGCCGGTGCAGCCACTCGTCGCGGCCTGACCATCGATAACCCAACCGCTCCCGGACGGCCGGGTGATACAGGCCCACGGTCAACCACAGAAAGAACGGCGCGGACAGCTTGGTCATGGCCGACCACAGCCAGTCCGGAAGCCACGGCGCGATCGGCGGCTTGCCGTAATTGGTCAGATCGAGGACCACCCGGGTCGCGAAATTATCCTCTAAAACGTTGCGGCACATGTGGTCCCAGTAGGCCTGGAACTCTTCCCAGGACTTCGGCACCGGCCGCATGCTCATCCCGTACATCCGGTACCACTGGACGTGTTCGTCGAACAGCTGCCGCTTCTCCGCTTCGGTCAGACCGCCACAGAACCACTCCGCCACGTGCAGCGTCCCGACGAAGAAAGTCGAGTGAGCCCAGTAGAAGACGTCAGGGTTCAGCGCGTGGTAGCGCCTACCCTGGTCGTCGACGCCCTTGATGTCGATGTGGTAGTCGCGCACCTCGGCCCCCGTGGTCGGGGCCCGGTCACCGTCGAAGACCACCCCGCCGATCGGGTACAGCGACCGCATCACCCGGGGCAGCGGCTCGCGGAGGAATGTCGAGTGATCCTTTACCGCGGCGCCCAGCTGAGGGTGCATGTTCTGCATGGATCCCGCGAACGGCCCCTGCAGCATGCCGCGCCAGTCGCCGAAGTATTTCCAGGTCAGCGAGTCCGGACCCAGCGGCTGCGGCGGTGCCTCGTAGCCCAGCGGCGATACCGGGCAACCGACGGCCAGATCGGCCGGCCGGTCAGCGGGGGCAGCCGGCTCGGCGCTGGTCACCGGGCAGGTCGCGGACGTATCTTGAGTCACTGGTGTCATTCCTCAACTGTCGGAAATCTGACTACGCGCGTTGTCAGAATCAATTCTAGGAGCGAAGTGCAGGCGGGTCAACGACGGGGCCGCTGGTCAGGCGTCCCCCTGGAGGACCGCCACGCGTTGCGCCGTAACACGCTTATAGCGGCCGGCGTCGAATTGCTCGGAGGCGAAGGCGGCCCCGCACTCACGGTGCGCGCCGCCTGCCGCCAGGCCAACCTGACCGAGCGGTACTTCTACGAAAGCTTCGACGATCGCGAGCATTTCGTTCGCGCGGTTTACGACGATGTCTGCACCCGGGCGATGGCGACGCTGACGTCAGCGAAAACTCCCAGAGAGGCCGTCGAGCAGTTCGTGGCGCTGATGGTCGACGACCCGGTCCGCGGGCGGGTGTTGCTGCTGGCTCCCGCCGTCGAGCCGGTACTGACCCGCTCCGGGGCCGAGTGGATGCCCAACTTCATCGATCTGCTGCAGCGCAAGCTCTCGCGCATAGTCGACCCGGTGACCCAGAAACTGGTCGCGACCAGCTTGGTCGGCGCGTTGACCGCGCTGTTCACCGCCTACCTGAACGATCAACTGGGCGCCACCCGCCAGCAGTTCATCGACTACTGCGTCAACATGTTGCTCGGCACCGCCGCCACCTACGTTGAACAGGGCTCGGCCGAAATCACCGTCGCGTCGCTGCCGCACGATTAGCCGCCGCAGCCCCCGGGCACCCTTTCCGAGGTAGCCGATCAACCTTGACCGCACCGTGATGCGCCACACCGGCGGCAAACTTGATGCTACTGATAGGCACAGATAACATTGACTGCAACCAACAGACACAGATAACTGGAGTTGCCATGTCAGGCGAGCTGACCAATCTGCAGCTGCTACAGGAACTCGAGCCGATGGTCGAGAAGTACCTGAACCGGCACGAGAGCATGCACAAAGACTGGAACCCGCACGACTACATCCCGTGGTCGGACGGGAAGAACTTTTATGCGCTGGGCGGCCAGGATTGGGAGCCCGGACAGTCCAAGCTGTCCGACATCGCCCAGGTGGCGATGGTGCAGAACCTGATGACCGAGGACAACCTGCCGTCCTACCACCGCGAGATCACCATGAACTTCGGGCTGGACGGCGCCTGGGGCCAGTGGGTCAACCGCTGGACCGCCGAGGAGAACCGGCACGGGATCGCGCTGCGCGACTACCTGGTGGTGACCCGCGCCGTCGACCCCTACGAGCTGGAGAAGCTGCGCGTGGAGGTGGTGAACCGCGGCTTCAGCCCGGGCCAGAACCACCAGGTGCGCGACGACCTGTTCGCCGAGAGCCTGTTCGACTCGGTCATCTACGTGACTTTCCAGGAGCTGGCCACCCGGATCTCGCACCGCAACACCGGCAAGGCCTGCGACGAACCGATTGCCGACCAGATGCTGGCCAAGATCTCGGCGGACGAGAACCTGCACATGATCTTCTACCGCGACGTCAGCGAAGCCGGGTTCGAGATCGCACCCAACCAGGCGATGAAGTCGCTGCACAAGATCCTGCGCAACTTCCAGATGCCCGGATACCAGGTGCCGGAGTTCCGCCGCAAAGCAGTGCTCATCGCCGTCGGCGGCGTCTACGACCCCCGGATCCACCTCGATGACGTCGTCATGCCGGTACTGAAGAAGTGGCGCATTTTCGAGCGCGAGGACTTCACCGGCGAGGCCGCGGCTCTGCGCGACGACCTGGGCGTGCTGGTCAAGGAGCTCGAGGCGTCCTGCGACAAGTTCGAGCAGTCCAAGCAACGCCAGCTGGACCGGGAAGTTCGCACCGGCAAGAAGACCACCGCGTTCGAGCTGCACCAGACCGCGGGCAAGCTGACGCTGAGCGGGCGGTAGCGCCCATTGCGCATCGGCACGATCGAGCTCGCCAGCCCCGTCGTGCTGGCACCCATGGCCGGTGTGACGAACGTCGCATTCCGGTCGCTGTGCCGTGAGCTGGAGCTGTCGAAGGTAGGTACGGTCAGCGGACTGTATGTCTGCGAGATGGTGACCGCGCGCGCGCTTGTCGAGCGGCACCCGGTCACCATGCACATGACGACGTTCGCGCCGGACGAATCGCCGCGCTCGCTGCAGCTCTACACGGTTGACCCGGACACCACCTTCGCGGCGGCCAAGATGATCGCCGACGAGGGACTGGCCGACCACATCGACATGAACTTCGGCTGCCCGGTTCCCAAGGTGACCAAGCGCGGCGGCGGAGCGGCGTTGCCCTACAAGCGGCGGCTGTTCGGCCAGATCGTCGCCGCCGCGGTGCGCGCCACCGCCGGCACCGACATCCCGGTGACCGTCAAGTTCCGCATCGGCATCGACGACGACCACCACACGCACCTGGACGCCGGCCGCATCGCCGAGTCCGAGGGCGCCGCGGCCGTCGCGCTGCACGCCCGAACCGCCGCGCAGCGCTATTCCGGCACCGCCGACTGGGATCAGATCGCCCTGCTCAAGCAACAGGTGCGCACTATTCCGGTGCTGGGCAACGGCGACATTTACGACGCCAGCGACGCGCTCGCCATGATGGCCGCCACGGGATGCGATGGCGTGGTCATCGGCCGCGGCTGCCTGGGCCGGCCCTGGCTGTTCGCCGAACTGTCGGCCGCGTTCACCGGGATACCGGCCCCGGAGCCGCCCGCCCTCGGCGAGGTGACCGACATCATCCGGCGGCACGGCGCGCTGCTGGCCGCCCATTTCGGTGAAGACAAGGGCATGCGCGACATCCGCAAGCACGTCGCCTGGTACCTGCACAGCTTCCCCGCAGGATCCGACCTGAGGCGCGCATTAGCGCTGGTCAAGACACTTGACGAACTCGACGAGCTGCTCGACCGCCTGGACCGTGACGTGCCGTTCCCGGAGGCCGGCAACGGCCCGCGCGGCCGCCAGGGTTCGCCGGCGCGGGTGGCTCTGCCCGACGGCTGGCTCAGCGATCCCGACGACTGCCGGGTGCCCGAGGGCGCCGACGTCATGCACTCCGGCGGCTGATCCGCAAGCCGCGGTGGCTGAACCGAGACACTCTCGAAATCGCGTCTCAGCCGAGAAATCAGTACGATATGAGCCTTAATGCAATTCCGCGGCGCCGAGTTCGGCGGTGCTGCGTCTACGTGTGCGCGTTGTGCCCGAAAAACCACCCCATCGGTGGGGACGTCCGCATAGTGACATTCGGAGGCCGGTAGGACATGAGTGACGGCGAGAAAGACGCCACTCCTGACCATCGGCGCGCGCGGAGCGCCGGGGATGCTGCTGACTTCCTTACCGCAAACGCGCAGGCATTGCCAGGCGCCGCGCCGTGGGAGCGCTTCACGGCGACGTCGGCCGATGACGAACTGAGTCGTTGGTCCGCCGGTTCCGTCACTAAAGCCGAGACTCCCGCCGAACCTGAGGACGGCCAGCCGGGCAGCCACAACGACGGGGTCCTGAGCGTCGCGGACCTGATCGCAAAACTCGGTGCCACCCTTCCGGAGCGCCCCACTCACCATCACGTGGCCGACGAACCAGAGGTGGACGACGAGCCGGAACCCGCCGAAGAACGCGAGCGCGACGACCTGCTCGACACCCAGGTGATCCCCACTCCGGCGTACTCCCTGCAGTTGCTCTCCGAAATCCCCGACCTGGGGGCGGCCAACTACCCGGAGGATTCCGGAGCAGACGAGAAGGCCTCGCGCCGGAAGCGGCGCCGCGCCACCGCACCGGCCAACGTCTCGACCACCCCGAAGCGAAAGTCCCACCGGCGGCCGATCCTGATCGCGGGCCGCTCCCTGGTCGCGGTCGTCGCGCTGCTGTCGCTGGTGCTCACCGGCGGCGCGTGGCACTGGAGTTCGTCGAAGAACAACCAGCTGAACACCGTCAGCGCCCTGGACCCCGGGTCCGCCGACATCGTCGACCCCAACGCGCAGTACGGCGACGAGAACTTCCTGATCGTCGGCATGGACTCGCGCCTGGGGGCCAATGCCAACGTGGGGGCCGGTGATACCGAGGACGCCGGCGGCGCCCGTTCGGACACGGTGATGCTGGTCAACATCCCCGCCGACCGCAAGCGTGTGGTCGCGGTGTCGTTCCCCCGTGACCTGGCGATCACTCCCATCCAGTGCGAGGCGTGGAATCCCGAGGACGGCAAGTACGGACCTATCTACGACCCGAAGACCGGCAAGACCGGTCCCCGGATGGTCTACACCGAGACCAAGCTGAACTCCGCGTTCTCCTTCGGCGGCCCCAAGTGCCTGGTGAAGGTGATCCAGAAGTTGTCCGGTTTGAGCGTCAACCGGTTCATCGCCATCGACTTCGTCGGATTCGGTCGCATGGTCGAGGCGCTCGGCGGGGTCGAGGTGTGCAGCACCACGCCGCTGAAGGACTACGAACTGGGCACGGTGCTCGCCCATGCCGGACGCCAGGTCATCGACGGCCCCACCGCGCTGAACTACGTGCGCGCCCGGCAGGTCACCACTGAGAGCAACGGCGACTACGGCCGCATCAAGCGGCAGCAGCTGTTCCTGTCCTCGCTGCTGCGGACGATGATCTCCGAGGACACGTTGATGAACCTCAACAAGCTCAACAACGTCGTCAACATGTTCATCGGCAACAGCTACGTCGACAACGTCAAGACCAGAGACCTGGTCGAACTCGGCCGCTCCCTGCAACACATGGCGGCCGGGCACGTCACGTTCGTCACCGTGCCCACGGGCATCACCGACCAGGACGGCAACGAGCCGCCACGGACCGCGGACATGAAAGCGCTGTTCACCGCGATCATCAACGACGATCCGCTGCCCAAGGAAAACGATCAGAACGCACAGAGTCTGGGCACCTCGCAGACGTCCGGGTCGGGCACCAGCCCCACCAAGAAGCCGCCGCAACCTCAGTCCCAGCCGGCCCCGGCCAATGACACGCACCGCGAGCAGGTGACGACGACCTCCCCGCAGGAGGTCACGGTCCAGGTGTCCAACGGCACCGGCACCGAGGGCCTGGCGGCGACCGCCGCGAGCCAACTCAAGCGCAACGGTTTCAACGTGATGACTCCGGACGACTATCCGAATTCACTGAAGACGACGACGGTGTTCTTCTCACCCGGCAATGAACAGGCCGCCGCCACAGTGGCCGCGGCGTTCGGTAACTCGAAGGTCGAGCGGGTGACCGGGATCGGCTCGGTAGTCCAGGTGGTGCTCGGGCCGGACTTCAGCGCGGTGAGCTCGCCCCCGCCCAGCGGTTCCTCGGTGAGCATGCAGGTCAGCCGGAACACCAGCAGCACGCCGACCAGGCTGCCCGAGGATCTGACGGTCACCAATGCGGCAGACACCACCTGCGAATAGCGCGACAACGTTTGTGAACAGCACGTGCCGCTGCACGCCATCGGCTATGTGCAGAACGTAGGCTTTACACATGAGAACCGCCTACCATGAGCAGCTCGCGGAATTATCCGAGCGACTCGGCGAGATGTGCGGGCTGGCCGGGATTGCGATGGAGCGGGCTACCCAAGCCTTGTTGCAGGCCGATCTGGTGCTGGCCGAGCAGGTCATCACCGACCACGAAAGAATATCGGCGCTCAGCGCGCAGGCGGAGGAGAGCGCCTTCGTCCTGCTGGCCCTGCAGGCGCCGGTAGCCGGTGATCTGAGGTCGATCGTCAGCGCAATTCAGATCGTCGCAGATATCGACCGGATGGGCGCCCTGGCGCTGCACGTCGCCAAGATCGCCCGCCGGCGCCATCCCCAGCATGCGCTGCCCGAGGAGGTCAACGGCTACTTCGCCGAAATGGGCAGCATCGCAGTCGAATTGGGCAACAGCGCGCAAGAGGTACTGCAAACCCGCGACCCGGAGAAGGCCGCCCGGATCCGCGAAGAAGACGACGCGATGGACGACCTGCACCGCCACCTGTTCAACGTGCTGATGGACCGGGAGTGGAAATACGGCGTAGCTGCCGCGGTGGACGTCACCCTGCTGGGTCGGTTCTACGAACGCTTCGCCGACCACGCCGTCGAGGTGGCCCGCCGGGTCATCTTCCAAGCCACGGGCAAATTCCCCGAGGGCGAGCCGAGCCCTACCTCGCACTGACGGGGCGGAGGAGGGCGGACGCGGTGTAACCGCCGAGCCTGCAAATCTGGCGGCTGCCACTCGAACTTTCGCTGCAAATCTGCAGCCTGGGCGCGCACGCGGCCCGCAACCCCCGCCGAGCGGGGACGCTTACCCGAATCGGCCGGAGATGTAGTCCTCGGTGGATTTCTGGCTGGGGTTGGAGAAGATCTTCTCCGTGTCGTCGATCTCGATCAACCGCCCCGGCTTGCCGACGGCCTCCAGGTTGAAGAACGCTGTCTGATCGCTCACGCGCGCCGCCTGTTGCATGTTGTGCGTGACGATGACGATGGTGTACTCCTGCTTCAGCTCGCTGATCAATTCCTCGATCGCCATCGTCGAAATGGGGTCCAGCGCCGAGCAGGGTTCGTCCATCAACAGCACGTCGGGTTGCACGGCGATGGCGCGGGCGATACACAACCGCTGCTGCTGACCACCGGAGAGGCCGCCGCCGGGCTTGTCCAGCCTGTCTTTGACCTCGTCCCACAAGTTCGCGCCGCGCAGCGAGTGCTCGGTGGTCTCGTCGAGCACCTTGCGGTTGCGTACGCCCTGCAACTTCAGACCGGCGACCACGTTGTCGCGAATCGACATGGCGGGGAAGGGGTTCGGCCGCTGGAACACCATGCCGATGGCCCGGCGTACGCCGACGGGATCGATGCGCGGGCCGTAGATGTCCTCATCGTCGAGGAGCACGCTGCCTTCCACCCTGCCCCCGGGGACCACCTCGTGCATGCGGTTGAGAGTGCGCAGCACCGTGGTCTTGCCGCAGCCGGATGGGCCGATGAAGGCAGTCACGCTGCGGGGCAGCACCGACAGGGTCACGTCGGCGACCGCATGAAACGACCCGTAATAGATGTTGACCTCTTTGAGGTCCAACCGTTTGGCCAACTGATGCAGCTCCTGGCTAAGTCTTCTTCGGGGCAAAGGCCTTCGCGACCATCCTGGCCCCGATATTGATGATTGCAATCAACAAGATCAGAGTAAGCGCGGCACCCCACATCCGCTCCGTGGGAACCGGGTCGGCACCGGCGCCGGCGGTCGTCTGGTCATACATCATGCCGGGCAACGACCCCATGAACCCACTGAACATGTCGAAGTTCATAGCGCGCGAATAGCCGACCAAAATCAGCAGCGGCGACGTCTCACCGAGCACCCGGGCCAGCGCCAGCAGAATCCCGGTGAGGATGCCGGACAGGCCGGTCGGAATCACCACTCTGGCGATGGTCTTCCACTTCGGTATCCCGAGCGCGTAACTGGCCTCCCGAAGGTCCACGGGCACTATCCGCAACATCTCCTCGGTCGCCCGCGCGATCACCGGAAGCATCATCAGGACCAACGCCAGCGACACCGCGAACTGGGAGCGTGGCAGACCCAGCGCCGCGACCCACACCGCGTAGATGAACAGTGCCGCGACGATCGAGGGCACTCCCGCGAGGATGTCCACCGTGAAGGTGACCAGCCGGGCCAACGCGCTGCGGCCGCCGTATTCGACCAGGTATATGCCCACCAATACACCGATCGGGATGGAGATCGCCGCGCACGCCAATCCCAGCAGCAGCGTGCCGACGATGGCGTGGTAGGCACCCCCACCGGAATTCAGAGCCGTCGTTCCCGCCTGCGAATGCGTCCACCACGTGCTCGACGCCAGCGCCCTGAACCCATTGACCGCCACCGAACAGAGCAACCAGAGCAGCGGCGCCAGAGCGACCAGCATCGCCAGCGTCACCAGGATGGTGGCGACGGTGTTGGCGATGCGACGACGCAGGCCGCGCCCGGCGAGCGTCCGCCATTTAAGCGGGCGGTCCAGCATCGAGGTCACGACCGCGGCCTTACGGCTCTGGTGCCGGCCACGGCCGCTCGGGCCAGCGCGTTCACCACGAACGTGAGCAGGAAGAGCACCAGCCCCGCGGCCAGGTAGGCCCCCGCCTTGTACTGATTGTCGAATTCGGGTGCGGCGGCGGCGATCTTGGTGGCGAAGGTGGACCCGCCGTCGAACAGCGACCAACCGAACGCCGTCTGCGTGCCGCGCAGGATGATCAGCAGAGCGACCGTCTCACCCAGGGCCTGACCCAACCCCAGGATCGACCCGCTGATGAATCCGGACCGCCCGAACGGCAATACCGTCGTCTTGACCACTTCCCAGCGGGTGGCACCCAGTGCGAGCGCGGCCTCGATCTCTTCCTGCGGGGTCTGGACGAACACTTCACGGGTGACCGCGGTGATGATCGGCAGGATCATTACCGCCAGGACGATTCCGGCGGTGAAGATGGTGCCGCCGCCGGCCGCCGATGCGTTACCGGTCGAGAACAGGAACAGCTGCCCGAGGTGGACGTTGAGCCAGACGGCCACCGGCCGCAACCGCGGCGCCAGCACGTACAGGCCCCAGACCCCGTAGATGATCGACGGCACCGCGGCCAGCAGGTCGACCGTGTACGACAGCGGCGCGGCCAGCCTGCGCGGCGCGTACTGGGTGAGATAGAGCGCCACACCCAGCGCCACCGGCATTGCCAGGGCCAGCGCGAACACCGAGACGAAGATCGTCACGTGCAGCTGTTCGAGAATTCCGAACCGCATCGCCGAAGGGTCGGTGGTGACCCAGTTGCCGCGGTAGGTGAAGAAGTTGACCTGATTTCGTGCCAGCGCCGGCATGGCATGCCACAGCAGGAACCCGCCGACGCCTGCGATCAGGGCCACGACCAATAAGCCCGCCCCCAGCGAGAGGCGGCGGAAAATCCGGTCCGCCAGCGGCGGCCGGCCATAGCCCCACGGGCTGATCGGAACCACCGGCGGCTCTGGGAAGGGCGCGGCGACGACTTCACCCGAACCCGCGTCGGCTGGGTTTGGCTGTCGGTCCATCAAGTCACTGTTGATCCCGTCGAAGTGCTCCGTGCGGTTACTGCAGTGCGTTGATCGCGGTGATCAGGCGCTCCTTGACCTTATCCGGCAACGGGACGTACCCGGCGGAGGTGAGCACGGCCTGGCCCTTGCCGACGGCAGTGGTGAGGAACGCCTTCACCGCGGCGGCCGTGTCCGGGTCGTAGCCCCGGGAGCACACGATCTCGTAGGTCGCCAGCACCAGCGGGTAGGCCGTCGGCTCCTGGATGGCGTACATCGAGCCCAGCTCCAGCACCAGATCGTTCCCGCCGGCCGCGAACGTAACGGCGTTGACGGCGTTGCGGGCGGTCTCCTCGGTCAGTGCGACGACGCCGTTGCCCGTGTCGATCTGCGCGAACGGCACCCGGGCGCGATCGGCGAAGCCCTTCTCGACGTATCCGATTGCCCCCGGAGTGGTCTGCACCGCCTCGACCACGCCGGCCGACCGGGGGGCGCCCTCGCCCACGCCGCCCTGGAACTCGGTTCCGACGCCCCGGGACCAGCTCTGCGGCGCCGCGGTGGTCAGGTACTTCTGGAAATTGTCGGTGGTTCCCGACGAGTCCTTGCGGTAGATCGGAGTGATCGTCGTTTTGGGCAGTGCCACACCGGGATTGAGCGCAACCAGCAGCGGGTCGTCCCAGCGCCGGATGCCGCCGCTGAAGATCTTGGCCAACGCGTCGGCGTCGACGGCCAGCTTGGGGACGCCCGGCAGGTTGTACACCAACGCGATCGGCCCGAACACCAGCGGCAGATCCCATGCCGAACTTCCGTTGCACCGCTGGGCAGCGGGGCCGATCTGGGAGGCGACCAGCGGCGAATCAGATCCGGCGAAGTCCACATGGCCGGCGATGAACTGCTCGCGTCCGGCGCCCGAGCCGGTGGGGTTGTACGCCACCGACTTCCCGGGACACAGCTGGCCCCACACCTGATTGAACAGCGCGATCGCGATCTGCTGGGCCGTCGAACCCTCAGCGGTCAGCGCGTTCTTACCACCGCACGAGCCCTCGCCGGACACCCTCGAGCTCTGCGTCAGGGCGCCGCGGTTGTCGTCGCTGCCGCAGGCGGTCACGGCCGCACCGCAGATGGTCAGCGCCACAGCCGTCGCTCGCAGCACGGACCGGGATTTCACCCACGGGGACATTGCCAGGTAGCGCGGAAACTATGCTTCGCCCCGCAAGAAAACATCCGCGGGAACGGCTCAGCCGGCGGCGTACGCGGTGTCGACGCTGTAGACGGCGAACCCCGTCTTCTCATAGGTGCGCACCGCGGCCGCATTGTCGGACTCCACGTAGAGCATCACGGTGGGGTCGGGCATCTCGGCCAGCCGCGCCGCCAGCGACACCAGGCCGATCGAGGTCAGCAACTGCCCCAGGCCGCTGCCCTGGGCCGACGGGTCGACGCCCACCACGTAGACCTCGCCCAGCCCGGCGGGGTCGGGGTGCACTTTGGTCCAGTGAAAGCCGAGCAGTCTGTCGTCGCGGTCGAACGCCAGGAACAGGCCGGCCGGATCGAACCAGGACTCCCCACGCCGCTCCTCGATCTCGCGTTCGGTCCAACCACCCTGTTCCGGATGGTAGGAGAACGCGGCGTTGTTGACCCGCAGCAGTTCGGCGTCGTCCGAAGGGCCCGCGTAGGTGCGGATCCGCACTTCACGCAGCCGCTCAGGTGTCAGGGGCTCGGCGATATCGCGCAGCGGACGCCGCATCTGCAGCAGTTCGCGCACCGTGACCAGGCCCAGCGCCGACGCGGTGGCGCGGGCGGGATCCAGCGTGCCGTGCGCCCAGAACCGGGTCTGACCGCCGGTCTTGGCGAGTGCCGCGCGCGCCAGTGCCGTGCCGACACCCCCGCGCCGGGCTTGCGGGTGCACCACCAGTTCCGACATGGCGCCGGCGTCGTCTCGGGGCGGGGTGAGGTTCAGATAACCCGTGACTCCGGCGCTGGGATCCCCGGCCACCAGGTGCTCGGTGCGGTCCTGTGACAATTCCCGCAGCACCTGCTCACCCACTGGCGCTACACCGTCGAATTCGGTTGCGGCCGTTACGAGCTCACGGACCTGACGCTGTTCATCGCGGGTGAGGGCCGGGCGCCATTGCGGCGCGGTCACTGACTGCGCAACGGGTCGGCCAGCGGGTCCATATCGGCGTCGGATTCGTCGTCGTCAGATTCGCGCTCGTCGGGCTCGGCGGCCTGGGCCCGGCCGCGCGCCGGCCGGACCGCTTTGTAGCCCACATTGCGCACCGTGCCGATCAGAGCCTCGTGCTCGGGGCCGAGCTTGGCGCGCAGCCGACGTACGTGCACGTCGACCGTGCGGGTGCCGCCGAAGAAGTCGTACCCCCACACCTCATGCAGCAGCTGGGCGCGGGTGAACACCCGGCCCGCGTGCTGGGCCAGGTACTTCAGCAACTCGAATTCCTTGTAGGTGAGGTCGAGCGGGCGACCACGCAGCCGGGCGGTGTAGGTGCCCTCGTCGATCACCAGCTCGCCCAGGCTCACCTTGCCGACGCTTTCCTGGTCGGCCAGACCACCCCGGCGGCCCACGACGAGCCGCAGCCGCGCGTCGATTTCGGCAGGCCCCGTACTGGGCAGCAGAATCTCGTCCAGGCCCCAGTCGGCGCTCACGGCCACCAGTCCGCCTTCACTCACCACCGCAAGCACAGGTGCGGACCGGCCCGCCGTGCTGAGCAAACGGCACAGACCGCGTGCTGCGGAGAGATCGTTTCGCGCGTCGACCAGCACGGCGTCGGCGTTACCGGCCTCCAATAAAGAGGACGCCTCCGGCGGCGCGGTCCGCACGCTGTGCGGCAGCAGGGACAACGAGGGTAGGACCGGGTCGGGATACAGCTCCGAGGTCAGCAGTAGTAGCTCCAACACGCCCCTCCAGCGTCGTGGGCAAGGCCTCCCAGATCATCGCGACATATGACGTTAGCGGCAAGATCATCTAACGATAACTTGCCGCGTGTTATTCGGCCTGGCGACGAGGCCTTCCGCGATGCAACGACCGCAAGCCGGACGATTAGCCGATGCCCCCGCCACCTGCGGGCGGGCGCTGCCGGCCGCAAGACCACTGTGAGCAACCCAACACGGCCCGGCGATGTCAGAATGTCCGCGTGCGCAAAGTCCTGACCGGTGCCACCGCGGCGGCGATCGCCGTCGGCGTGATCGCGCTGGGCGCCGTCGGCGTCGACTACGGCGCGAGCATTTACGCCGAGTACCGGCTCTCGACCAACGTGCGCAGAGCCGCGGATCTGGGGTCTGACCCGTTCGTGGCCATCATCGCCTTTCCGTTCATCCCCCAGGCGATGGCCCACCACTACGACGAGCTGGAGATCAAGGCCGGGGCCGTCGATCACGCGACCGTCGGCAAGGCCACCCTCGAGGCCACCATGCACTCGATCGACCTGACCGATGCGTCGTGGTTGCTCAGGCCCGAGGCAAAGCTGCCGGTCGGGAAGCTGGAGAGCCGCATCATCATCGACTCGGTGCACCTGGGCCGCTTCATGGGCATCACCGACCTGATGGTGGAGGCGCCTCCTCAGGAATCCAACGACGCGACCGGTGGCACCACCGAGTCCGGTATCTCGGGCAGCCACGGACTGGTGTTCAGCGGGACGCCGCAATCGGCCGGCTTCGACCACCGGGTCAGCATCTCGGTGGACCTGGCCATTGCCCCCGAGGACCCCGCCACGCTGGTGATCAGCCCGACCGGGGTGCTCACCGGCCCCGACACCGCCAACCAGGCGGTCCCCGACGACAAACGCGACGCGGTGCTGCGGGCATTCGCCGGCCGGCTGCCCAACCAGAGGCTGCCGTTCGGGGTGGCACCGAACACGGTCGGAGCGCGCGGGTCCGACGTCATCATCGAGGGCATCACCCGCGACGTCACCGTCACGCTGGAGGGTTTCAAGCAGTCGTGACGCTCGCCAGCTGTGAGCTGTCTGCCGCTGTTGGCTTGATCACTGTTTCATTGGGTAAGCTGACCGACGTGTCAGCCCGCATCGAGCCTGTGCTCACCAAGCGCCGCGCAGTTCAACTGTGCCGCGTCGCGGGTTGTTGCTGTTGCTGTTGCTGCTGAGTAGCCGCGCCTATCTGCGCTGTGCTCGAAGCGGTCAGGGTCCTCACCGTGGCATGTCTTCCTCGCGCAATAGCCGTACCCAGCCCCAAAGCTGTTCATCAGAAGAAATCGAAAGGATCCCCCATGGCACGCTCCGACGTCCTGGTCTCCGCCGACTGGGCTGAGAGCAATCTGGATGCCGAAAACGTCGTCTTCGTCGAGGTGGACGAAGACACCAGCGCTTACGACGGAGGCCACCTCCCCGGCGCGATCAAGCTGGACTGGCGAGACGACCTGCAGGACCCGGTCAAGCGCGACTTCGTCGACGCAGAGCAGTTCTCCAAGCTGCTGTCCGACCGTGGCATCGCCAACGACGACACCGTGATCCTCTACGGCGGCAACAACAACTGGTTCGCGGCGTACGCCTACTGGTACTTCAAGCTGTACGGCCACCGGGACGTCAAGCTGCTCGACGGTGGCCGCAAGAAGTGGGAGCTCGATGGCCGGCCGCTGTCCAGCGATGTCGTGAACCGGCCCGCCACCTCGTACACCGCGTCCGCGCCGGACAACTCCATCCGCGCCTTCCGCGACGAGGTGATCGCCGCCATCGGCACCAAGAACCTGGTCGACGTGCGCTCCCCGGACGAGTTCTCCGGCAAGATCCTGGCACCCGCGCACCTGCCCCAGGAGCAGAGCCAGCGTCCCGGCCACGTCCCCACCGCCATCAACGTGCCGTGGAGCAAGGCCGCCAACGAGGACGGCACCTTCAAGTCCGACGAGGAACTGGCCAAGCTGTACGCCGACGCCGGACTGGACGGACAGAAGGAAACGATTGCCTACTGTCGGATCGGGGAACGTTCGTCGCACACCTGGTTCGTGCTGCAGGAATTGCTCGGACACAAGAACGTCAAGAACTACGACGGCAGTTGGACGGAATACGGCTCCCTGGTGGGTGCCCCGATCGAGTTGGGAAACTGACATGTGCACTGCACCAAAGCAAGGGCTGACGTTGCCGGCCAGCGTCGACCTGGAGAAGGAAACCGTGATCACCGGCCGCGTCGTGGACGGTGAGGGCCAGGCCGTCGGCGGCGCTTTCGTCCGGCTGCTGGACTCGTCCGACGAGTTCACTGCCGAGGTCGTGGCGTCGGCGACGGGTGACTTCCGGTTCTTCGCGGCGCCCGGCTCGTGGACGCTGCGGGCGTTGTCCCGAGTCGGCAACGGCGACGCCGTGATCGCGCCGTCGGGTGCCGGCATCCACGAGGTGGACATCAAGGTCGCCTGACCGGCAGCGGTTCACTCTGCGTTGAGGGCGACGAAGTTCGAGTGCTCGCCACCCTCAACGCAGAGTCAACGACAAACTTGATCGCATAGACTCGTCCCCGTGGTGCTGTTCTTCGAGATCATGCTGGTCCTTGCGACTGTGGTCATCTCCTGGTTCGCGCTCTATGCGCTCTATCGGTTGATCACCGACGAGTCGTGACCTCCAGTGAGGGCGCAGACGCCCCAGACGCCCCCGACGAACTGTCACAGGCGGCCGAGCGGGCGAAACTGACCGCTGCCCGGAATATCCCCGCCTTTGACGACCTGCCGCTGCCGGCCGACACCGCGAACCTGCGCGAAGGCGCCAACCTTCACGACGCTTTGCTGGCGCTGCTGCCGCTGGTCGGCGTGTGGCGCGGCGAGGGCGAGGGCCGTGCCCACGACGGCGATTACCGGTTCGGCCAGCAGATCGTGGTCTCGCACGACGGCGGCGACTACCTGAATTGGGAAGCACGCTCCTGGCGCCTCGACGAGGCCGGCGAGTACCACCAGCCGGGATTGCGGGAAACGGGATTCTGGCGGTTTGTGCCCGACCCCGACGACCCCAGCGAATCGCAGGCCATCGAACTGCTGCTGGCGCACTCGGCCGGTTATGTCGAGTTGTTCTACGGGCGCCCGCGTAACCAGTCGTCGTGGGAACTGGTCACCGATGCGCTGGCACGGAGCCGGTCGGGCGTCCTGGTCGGCGGTGCCAAGCGGCTCTACGGCATCGTCGAGGGCGGCGATCTGGCCTACGTCGAAGAGCGGGTGGACGCCGACGGCGGCCTGGTCCCCCATCTGTCGGCGCGGTTGTCCCGTTTCGTCGGCTGAGAGCAACCTCCGTAACGAGTTCTCGCTGTTGCCTTCCCGTGCGCTTGCGCGTGTACTGTTCGCGTCCGAGTGGGCTGCAGGACGGGAGGTTTGATGGGCCAGAAGAGAATCGCCCCGCCCCCGGTGCGCTGGGCCATGTCGGTCCTCGCCGTCCTGTTGATCGCCTATCTGGCCGCGGTGGCGGCCCAGCCGGCGATTCTGGACCTGCTGCCGTCCGGGGTGGGTTGGTTCGGCCGGCCGGGATCGATGCCGACGACCGCGATCGTCGTCGCCGTCCTGGCCGCGGTGTGTGTGATGACCTTCCGGTCCAACGCCAGCCACCGCCTGGTGGGCGTGTCGTTCACCGTGATCGCCGTGCTGATCACCATGAGCGCCATTCTGGGCCTCAGCTCGTACTGGAACTGCCACGACGAGAACCATCCCGCGGTCTTCACCCCGCTGATGCTGACCGCCCAGCTGATCAAAGGCAGCAGCGGCGACTACTCGCTGGGCGGGCACGTCTGCCCCAGCCCGACACCGGTGGGCCTCGAATTAGCCCGAATGGCAGCCGTTTCGGCGATCTTCACGGGCCTGGGCGGTGTGGTGGTCGGCGTCTTCCGGTCCCAGGTGGACCGGCTACGCGCAAACTTCGCCGATTCTGTCACCGCGATCGTCGGGGTCGACGACGACACCGAATCGATGATCAGCGGCGTCGCACGGACGTTGGACCGGCGCGGCACCCTGGTCGTCATCACCAGCGCCAATGACGACCGCGTACAGCGGGTCCGCAGAATGGGCGCCCGCGTCGTGCTGGTGGACTTCAACACGCCCGCCACGCTGGTGACGCTGCGACTGTGGCGCCACCTGAGCCGGCTCTACCTGATGGCACCCGACCCCGCGATCAACCTGCTGTGGCTGGACCTGATCAGCCGCCGGTTGGCCGAAGTCGCCAACAAGCGACGGCTACCGCTCATCGTGCGCATCGACGATCCCTGGCTCGCCGAGGCCTGGCGTGCCCAGCAGTTCGGCGGCTCCGACACCCGTTGGGCGGCCGACGTCGTCGGCAAGTACGAAGTCACGGCGAGCCGGTTACTGGACGGGATCGTCGCGACCGGCCGGACCAAGCGTGTATTCGTCTGTGGCACTTCACAACTGACCTTGGCGCTATGCGCGGACCTGACCCGGCGCGCGCTGGAACGCGACTTCTACACGCCCCCGGGGGCAGTCCCGCTGCCGTCGCTGACACTGGTGGAACGCGACGCCGAGGAATACCTGAAAGATCACGAGTTCTACCGGCAGCAAGCAGGATTCGCGTCCAACGGACCGACGATCGACGCAGTGTCGGAGGGTCCGACGATACCCACCATCCTGCGGCTGATCGGCGACACCGACCCCCACACGAGCGCGGTGATCCTGGTCGACACGCACACCGCGACCACCGGCACCAGGCTGGCCGCCCGTTTCCCCGAGATGCCCGTCTACACCTCCGACCTCAACACCAGCATCGCCGACGACTCGATACAGGTGGTCGGCATGTTGCAGTCGTACTCGCTGGTGCTGGACAGCCGCGAAGGCCAGGTTCAGGACGCCTGGGAGCGGGCGGCCCGGCTGATCCACGAGCGGTACGTCGCCACCATCGACCCCAGTTGGCCCCGGGGCCCCGCCTCGGTGCCGTGGGTCGAACTCGACGAGTTCTACCGCGGCTCGAACCGGCGTCAGGTGCGAAACGCGCTGTGGATGGTCGAACAGATCGCCGGCCACACGTGGAACACCTGGGGCAGCCCCCCTGCCCAGCTGTCCGGCCGAGACATGGCGGATTCGCCGCCGCTGGAACAGCTTGCGTTGATGGGCTTCGACCAGCACTCGGCACTGGCAATGGCACAGGCGGAGCACGAGGACTGGTGCCGTTACTACCGCCGCAACGGCTGGAAGTACGGCACGCCGCGCGACGACGCCCGCAAGATCCACGACAAGCTGGTCGACTGGTCCACCGTCGAGAACAACCCCGACCTGCTCAACGCCGCCGTGCGCAGTCTGGCGGCCACGCTGTGGAGCCTGCGTCAGCTCGGTTACCGCTCCCGCCCGCTGTGGCGCACGTTCACCCGCGTCGGGACCGTGTCCGCCGAGCAACGCACCGCGCCGTGGACCTGGACATCGGATTCGGGGCACACCATGCACGCCGACGCCGGCGACTGGGAAGTGCGCTCGGACGGCAAGACCTGGTCGGTGCGCGACGACATCTTCCACGCCACCTACGAACCGGCCGGTGACGGACTTTGGCGCCGAAAGGGACGCGTCCAGGCCCGTCCGGCGCAGCCTGGCGAGTCGATCAACACCTTGGAAGGCCCGACGAACGCAGCCGACGGCGACTGGGTGGTGCGGGGCGCGGAGGGCGAACAGTGGCCCGTGCCCGGTCATGAGTTCGCGCAGCGCTACGCCGAGTTCCAGCCGCCGGACGAAGCGCACGTCCCCGCCACGGACTGACCCCCGCGTCAGGTTTGCCAGAGCCGATTGCTGCGACCAGTACCATGCGCTACCGTCGCATGACGGTTTCGCCGTATCCGCCTCCCCCTGCCCTCAATTGAGGAGACTGCCGTGGCCATATTCATCAGCTACTCGAGCCAGGACAGGACGTCGCTCGACGCGCTGACGACCGCGTTGAAGCGCGCCCAGCAGAAGGTTTGGTTCGACCAGGAACTCGGTGGCGGCGACGCCTGGTGGAACGCGATCCTCGAGCAGATCCGCTCGTGCGACGTGTTCATCGTCGCACTGTCCAACAACTGGCTGCAGTCCAAGCCCAGCCTGGCCGAGCTGCGCTACGCGCAAGCCCTGAACCGCCCGATCCTGCCGGTCAAGGTGGGCCCGGTAGACAGCGTGCGGGTCAATCCCGTCTCCACGCTGCAGATCATCGACTACCAGAACCCGACCGTCGATGCCGGCATCCAGTTGGTCACCGCGATCCATGCGATGCGCGATAAGGCAGCGCCGCTGCCGTCGCCGTTGCCCGAGGAGCCGCCGGTGCCCTTTGGCTACATCATGCGTCTGGGCAACGACCTGTCCGAGAAGGAACTCACCCCCGCCCAACAGCTCCAGCTGTTGCTCGAGTTGCGCACCGGGCTCGACGAGGACGGCGACGACCCGAGCGCGCGCGGCGACATCGCCCAGCTGCTGCGGATGCTGCGGATGCGCCACGACGTCACCTACCGCACCCGGACCGAGATCGACAACGTGCTGGCCGAAATCGAGGCAAAGGATGGTGCGGCGAAGGGCGCGCCGAGCGGGGCGCCGGCCAAGGCCTCCGCTGCTCCTGCGGCGGCCCCGGCGGCCCCGGCGGCCCCGGCGGCCGCACCACAGGCCCGCCCCGCCACCGGCCACGCCGCACCCGCGCCCAGCTCCGGAGGGTCGAACAAGAAGCTGCTCATCATCGGCGGTGCCGCGCTGGCCGCTGTGCTGGCCATCGTCCTGATCGTCGTCTTCGCCTCCGGCGGCAATACCCGCAAGCCGACGGCGGCCAATCCCAGCGGCGCTGCGACCGGCGCCTCCAACGGGGCCACCGCCCCGGCCGAAACCGGTTCCATCCTGCTCGGCGCCGTCGACATCGGAAATGTGCTCGGCGACCCCAACATGAAGGAAAGTGCACACAGCGACCAACTACGCGCTCCGCAGGGCACCTTGTCCGATCAGGAGTGCCTGTCGGCATTCGAACCGTTCCAAGAGTCGGTGTACCGGCCGCACGACCCGACCGCGATCCACACTCAGGTCGTGCAGTCGTCCGGTGACGTTCACCGGGTCGTCGAGGCCGTCGCGAAATTCCCGTCGGCCGAGAAGGCCCGCGCGTTCGTGGAGTCATCCGCCGGGAAATGGCGGGCATGCGCCAACAAGACCGTCACATTCACCGGTCCGAGCAAGAGCACCGAGTGGAGCTTCGGCGAAGTCAACGGCGCTGCTCCGAAGATCACCATGACCCGCGCGGAAACCGACAACAACACCCGGACGTGCCAGCATGTGCTCGGCGCGGCAGGCGACCTGGTTATCGAGGTTCAGGCGTGCGGTAACGACATCACCGACGGCGGCGCGAAGTTGGCCGACCAGATCATGGCGAGGGCGAACAAGTAGCGGTCCTGAAAAAAGGTCCCAGAGATGGAGCGGCCCCCGAGCGACGCTCCGGTTGGACAGACCGGACGCTCGAGGGCCGGGTGGCTGCGGGAAATTCGCCAGCGCGCGTAAATCGCTGACTCTTCCGAGCCAATGCAGCTAGCGCGCAGCCACCTCACATGTCCATGAAGCTATCAATTTCGCGGACCACCTCCTTCCTTGTGTAAAGCCGACGCTACCGCGACTGTCGCCCGGCGACAACAGATTTAAGCGCTCAGCGATCAATGACGATCGCCGCGTCGACCAGTTCGGCGAAGGTGTCGGTGAACGGGGCCCGCGGCAGCCGCCGCCCGTCGAGGGTGTGCACCCGGGCAGCCAGCGTCATGCTCGACACCAGCCAGATGCCTTGCGCCGCGACCAGATCGGCGGGCCGCAGCGCGCGGTAGTCACAGTCGTACCCGCCTGCGCGCGCGACTTCGAACAGTGCCTGCTGCGTTGTTCCCCGCAGGATCGGATACCAGGGCGGCGGGGTCAGTAGACACGGCCGGCCATCCTCACCGTCGACGGCGATGACCACCGTGGAGCGCGGACCTTCCAGGATGAAGCCGTCGGTGCTGACGAAGATGACGTCGCCCGCGCCCTGCCGGGCCGCATGGCGCAGGACGGCCATATTGACGGCGTAAGAAAGCGTCTTGGCGCCGGCCAGCAGCCAGGGCATGGTGTCGATGCCGTTGGCCGGCAGCCCGCGGTCGAGCGTGATCGCGGCGACGCCGTCGCGGCGCACCGCGGTCACCCGGTCCGGGACGGGATTGACCATGACATAAGCCGTGGGCGCCGCCGGTGCGCTCTCCCGGCCCCGGCTGTACACCAGACGCATCGCGGCCTCATCGTCGGTGATCGTCAGCCACTGCCTGGTCGCGGTCTCAATCGCGCGCCGCCAACCGGCCAGGTCCGGTTCGGGCAGGTCCATCAACTTCGCGGAGTGGGTCAATCGCTGCAGGTGCGACTCGATCAGGCACGCTCTGCCGTCGCGTACCAGCACCGTCTCGAAAACGCCGTCGCCGCGCACCGCCGCGAGGTCATCGGCGTGCAGCAGGGGCGTGTCCGTATCGAGAACCTCGCCGTCCAGAGTGACGACCACACCAGCCATGGGGAGTGAGCCTAATCGGCCGGGCGTTCGCCGAGCGTGCGGCTGGCTTCACGGCCGCCGGCGAGCGTGCGGCCTGCTTCACGCTCGGCGCTGGGCGAACCGGCCCCGCCGTAGAGTTGATGTGTGAATCCAGTCCCCGCCCCCGATCCCGGGCCCGACGCAGGCGCAATCTGGCATTACGGCGACCCGCTCGGCGAGCAGCGGGCGAGCCAGACCGACGCGATTCTCGTCGACCGCTCACACCGCGCGGTGATCACACTGACCGGATCCGACCGCCGGGCCTGGCTGCACAACATCTCCACCCAGCACGTCAGTGAGCTACCCGAGGGTGCCAGCACGCAGAACCTCAGCCTGGACGGCCAGGGCCGGGTCGAGGACCACTGGGTGCAGACCGAAATGGGCGACACCACCTACCTGGATACCGAGCCGTGGCGCGGCGAACCCCTGCTGGGCTACCTGCGCAAGATGGTTTTCTGGTCGGAGGTGGCGCCGGCCGCCGCCGACCTGGCGGTGCTGTCGCTGATCGGGCCGGGACTGGCTGACGCTCCGGTCCTGGCCGCGTTGGGTGTGGACGCCCTGCCGCCGGAATGGTCGGCCGTCCCGCTGCCCGCGGGGGGATTCCTGCGCCGGATGCCGAGCACCACGAACGGCCCGATTGAGCTGGATCTGCTGGTGCCGCGCGACAAGGCGGCCGACTGGAGGCAGCGGCTGACCGGCGCCGGCGTGCGGCCGGCCGGGGTGTGGGCCTACGAAGCCCACCGGGTAGCCGCCCTGCGTCCGCGGCTGGGCGTCGACACCGACGAGCGCACCATCCCGCACGAAGTGCGCTGGATAGGTGGGCCCGGCGAGGGCGCGGTGCACCTGGACAAGGGCTGCTACCGCGGCCAGGAGACCGTGGCACGCGTGCACAACCTGGGCAAGCCACCGCGGATGCTGGTGTTGTTGCACCTGGACGGCTCGGCGGACCGGCCGTCGACCGGCGCCGCAGTGCTCGCCGGTGGTCGCGCCGTGGGCCGGCTGGGAACAGTGGTCGAGCACGTCGACCTCGGACCGGTGGCGCTGGCGCTGGTCAAGCGCGGCATCCCCGCCGACACGCAGCTGACGACGGGGGCCGAGGGCGAGGTCGCCGCGGTGATCGACGCGGACTCGCTGCCACCGACGGATGAGGTCGGTGCCGGGCGGCTGGCGGTCGACCGGCTACGCGGCGGCGCCCGATGAGTCAACGTGACATCCGCCATGCGCGGCTGGGCAGGGCGCGCCCACCTTCGGCCTCGGGGCACGGTAAGCTGTCGACAGGACAATAACGACACTAGAGATCGGAGCCGCCTACTCGTAGGCCGCTCCGTTATTTCGCGAGGGGGTCCCCCCATGGGCCGCGGCCGGGCTAAGGCAAAGCAGACCAAGGTTGCTCGAGAACTGAAATACAGCTCCCCGCAGACCGACTTCACGCGGCTTCAGCGCGAGTTGTCAGGGACGAGCACGAGCACCGATGAATCCGACAGCGTCGAGAGCGATTCATGGGACGACGAGGACACCTGGCGTCGCTGATCTGACACCACTGACCGCGCCAGCCGCGCCTATCGGCACCGCAGCTATTCAGAATCTCGGATGCTGCCCGACGAGCGTTGCGCGCGGGCCTTCCTTTCCACCCTTGCAGATCGTGCCCAGGACCCAGCAGTCCAGATGCCGCGCGGTCAGAATCGCCAATGCGCGGTCGGTGTCTTCGGGCGCGACGATGGCAATCATCCCCACGCCCATGTTGAAAGTCTTCTCCATCTCGGGCCGGGCGACGCGGCCGCGCTGGGCGATCATCGCGAACACCGGTGCGGGCGTCCACGTGCCCCGGTCCACCTCGGCAACCAGACCGTGCGGGATGACGCGTTCGAGGTTTCCGGCCAGTCCTCCCCCGGTGACATGGCAGAAGGTGCGGACCTGGGTCTCCGCGGCGAGCGCCAGGCAATCCTTGGCGTAGATCCGGGTGGGCTCGAGAAGTTCCTCGCCCAGCGTGCGCCCGAACTCCTCGACGTAGCCGGCGAGATTCATCCGGTCGATCTCCAGCAGCACCGTCCGTGCCAGCGAGTACCCGTTGGAGTGCAGTCCCGAGGAACCCATCCCGATGATGACGTCGCCGGGTTTGACGCGGTCAGGTCCCAGCACGTCGTCCGCTTCCACGACGCCGACACCGGTGGCCGAGATGTCGTAGTGGTCCGGTTCCATCAGGCCCGGGTGCTCGGCGGTCTCCCCGCCGAGCAGCGCGCAGCCGGCGCGCACACAACCCTCGGCGATGCCGCCGACGATCGCCGCGACCCGCTCCGGGACCGTGCGGCCGACGGCGATGTAGTCCTGTAGAAACAGCGGTTCGGCGCCACAGACGACGAGGTCGTCCACCACCATCGCCACCAGGTCGAGGCCGACGGTGTCGTGCTTGTCCATCGCCTGGGCGACCGCCAGCTTGGTGCCGACGCCGTCGGTGGAGGCAGCCAGCACCGGTTCGCGGTAATCGCCGCGGAGCGCGAACAACCCGGCGAAGCCGCCGAGCCCTCCGCGCACCTCGGGTCTGGTGGCCTTGGTCGCCAGCGGCTTGAACAAGTCGACAGCGCGGTCACCGGCTTCTATGTCCACCCCGGCCGATGCGTAGGTGATGCCCTGGTTGCCCGCGCCGCGTTTGGCGCTAAGTTCGGGATCCGTCATCGCGATAAAGGCTACCGGTCCTAGGCACCGCTGGTGACGGTTACCTATGCAGAGCCCGCGTCAGCGTCCGACCGGAACTTCCGGCGCGTCCTGGCCGGCCAGGTCGCCCAGGCCCGCACCGCGCGCCGCATTGGCCAGCATGTGCTCGATGACGTTCTTGCCCAGAGCGCTCTCGCTGGGCAGTTCGATCGGGTACGTGCCGTCGAAGCATGCCGTGCACAGCCGCGACGCCGGCTGCTCGGTGGCCGCAATCAGGCCGCGCAGCGAGATGTACCCGAGCGTGTCGGCGTTGATGGCGTGCCGGACGGCCTCGAGCATTTCCCCCTCGTCCTCGACGGCGTTGGCGATCAACTCAGCCGGCGACGGGAAGTCGATGCCGTAGAAGCAGGGCCACTTGACCGGCGGCGAGGCGATTCGGACGTGCACCTCGACAGCGCCGGCCTCACGCAACATGCGCACCAACGCGCGCTGGGTGTTGCCGCGGACGATCGAGTCGTCGACGACGATGAGCCGCTTGCCGCGGATCACCTCTTTGAGCGGATTCAGCTTGAGCCGGATGCCGAGCTGACGGATGGTCTGGGACGGCTGGATGAAGGTGCGCCCGACGTAGGCGTTCTTCATCAGACCCTGCCCGTACGGGATGCCGGATTCCTGCGCGTACCCCACCGCAGCCGGGGTGCCGGACTCCGGGACCCCGATGACCAGGTCGGCGTCGACCGCGCATTCGCGGGCCAGCTGGCGACCGATGTCCAGCCGGGCACCGTGGATCGACCGGCCGCCGATGGTGCTGTCCGGGCGGGCCAGGTAGACGTACTCGAAGATGCAACCCTTCGGCGTGGGGTTGGCGAAGCGGGTGGACCGCACTCCGTCGGCGTCGATCGCAAGCAGCTCACCAGGCTCGATGTCCCGGACGAACGACGCGCCGACGATGTCCAGAGCAGCGGTTTCCGACGCCACCACCCAGCCGCGATCCAGCCGTCCCAGCGACAGCGGCCGCACCCCGTGCGGGTCGCGGCATGCGTACAGCGTGTTCTCGTCCATGAAGGTCAGGCAGAACGCGCCGCGCACGGTCGGCAGCAGTTCGAGCGCCGCCTGCTCGAGGCTGGAGTCGGCGGCTCCGTGGGCCAACAATGCACCGAGAATGTCGGAGTCCGTGGTCGCCGGGGCGGGTGCCCGCTTCGCGATCAGCCCCTCGTCCCGGGCACGCGCCATAAGTTCGGCGGCGTTGACGAGATTTCCGTTGTGCCCCAACGCAACCCCGGTGCCCGCGGCGGTATTGCGGAAGACCGGCTGGGCGTTCTCCCAGGTGGTGTCGCCGGAGGTGGAGTAGCGGCAGTGCCCGATGGCGACGTGGCCCTCCATGGCGGCCAGCGTCTGCTCGTCGAACACCTGACTGACCAGACCGAGGTCCTTGAAAACCAGCACCTGGGATCCGTCGGCCACGGCGATGCCCGCGGCTTCCTGGCCGCGGTGCTGCAAGGCGTACAGGCCGTAATAGGTGAGTTTGGCGACGTCCTCACCGGGGGCCCAGACCCCGAATACGCCACACTCTTCACGAGGCGAACTGAAGTCTTCTTCGGGCTGCTGCGCGGTCACGGTGTGGCGGCTCCCTAGGGCGCGGTTGGTGACGCTACGGAGTCTACGGGCACCGCGGGCCGGCCGCGCAATGCCGAACCGCGTGTTGCGCCGGGCAGAATCGGCGTGTCGCGCACGTAACTCCAGGTCAATAGAGGTCAGGGCGCTAAACGCAACAACGGCAGCCAGTGTTCTATTTCACAGGCGCGCGAGCCCGAGAGGGACAGCGCGCCACTGGCCGACGCCTCGTTGAACCCCATCAGTCCCGTTGCCACCAACAGCCACGTGCGCGGGTCGGTTTCCACCACGTTGGGCGGCGTCCCGCGGGTGTGCCGCGGACCGGACACGCACTGAACGGCGACGAACGGCGGGATCCGCACTTCCACGCTGGCGCCGGGGGCCAGGTCGGCCAGGGTGCGCGCGGTGAGCCGGACGGCGCCCGCCAGGGCGGCCCGGTCGGGTGCCGGAACGGTCTCGTCACGCAACCAGTCCGCGATGACCGACACGGCCTGCCGTGTCTTTGCCGGATCGGCTTTGGGACGGGCGACCATACCTTAGGGTCTCAGAATCATGGAGCGTCGTCGTTCGGGCGCGCGGCCACCCTACCGAACCATCGGTCTTGTCGCGCTGGTGGCGCTGACGCTCGTCCTGGGCGCGCTCTACTGGCAGTTCCGCGGGAACTTCACCCCGATGACGAAGCTGACGATGGTCGCCCCGCGCGCCGGCCTGGTGATGGACCCCGGCGCGAAGGTCACCTACAACGGCGTTCAGATCGGCCGGGTGGCCGAGATTTCCGAAATCACCCGCGACGGCGTCCCGGCGGCCCAGTTCGTCCTCGACATCTTCCCGAGGTACATCCCGCAGATCCCGGCGAATGTGGCCGCCGAGATCAAGGCCACCACCGTGTTCGGCAACAAGTACGTGTCGCTCAGTTCACCGAAAATATCTGCGCCGCAACATATCACGCCAGCAGTCGTTATCGACGCGACCCGGGTGACCACCGAATTCAACACGCTGTTCCAGACTTTGACCGCGATCGCGGAGAAGGTCGACCCGGTGAAACTCAACCTGACGCTGAGCGCGGCCGGTCTGGCACTGACCGGCCTTGGCGACAAGTTCGGCGCCTCGTTGACCAACGGAAACGCGATCCTGGACGACCTGAACCCGCGGTTGCCCGCGGCCCGCGTGGACGTACAGCGGCTGGCGGCCCTCGGTGACGTCTACGCCGACGCCGCGCCGGACCTGCTGGCGGCGCTCGATGCGGCGACGACCACGGCGCGCACCCTCAGCCAGCAGCGCACCGACCTCGACGCCGCACTGCTGGCGGCGGCCGGGTTCGCGGCCACCGCGACGCCGGTGTTCGAGCGGTCGGGGCCCTACCTCGCCCGGGGGGCCGCCGATCTTCTTCCCACAGCCCAGCTGCTCGATGAGTACAGCCCGCAGATCGCGTGCACCATCCGCAACTATGACGAGGTGGCGCCCAGAATCCGAAACGCACTGGGCTTCAACGGCTATGCGCTCGGAGCGACATCGTCGGGCGCGATCTCCGGGGCACCTAACCCGTATATCTGGCCGGAGAATCTGCCCCGGATCAACACCAGGGGTGGCCCAGGCGGGAAACCGGGTTGCTGGCAGAAGATCACCAGGGATTTGTGGCCCGCTCCCTATCTGGTGATGGACGCCGGCTACGACCTGGCGCCGTACAACCATTTCGAGCTGGGTTCACCGATGTTTCTCGATTACGTGTGGGGCCGGCAAATCGGTGACTACACAATCAATCCATGACGTCAGTGGCGCGCGCGCTCACCGCTGTGATCGCAACCCTGCTCGTAGTCACCGCGTGCCACAGCACCGGCACCGCACGGCATGACGATTGCCGCACACTGGTCGTCGACTCCGGCTGGTACGGCGACAACCGCGACCGGATCGACGCGATGATCAAACAGCTTGGCAGTTGCGCCAGTTCTCGCACTCCGGCGCCGTTGGCGTTGTTCGACTGGGACAACACCATGATCCGCAATGACATCGGCCACGCGACCTTCTACTGGGTGGTGCGGAACTCCAAGATTCGCCAGCCGAAAGACTGGAGCACCACCAGCCCCTTTCTGTCGTCCGGGGCTGCGGCCGCCCTCGCCGCCGCGTGCGGGAACCTCGTACCGCCCGGCGAGCCGCTACCGACCGATCGCGACACCAGGTGCGCCGACGAGCTGGTGTCGATCTACTCGAACGGCCAGACCCGATCGGGTGAAACGGCATTCACCGGATACAACCATCGCCGCTTCAAGCCGGTGGACGCATGGCTACTGCAGCTGCTGGCCGGTTGGACCGACGGCGACATCACGGGATTCGCCTCGGCCGCAAGGCAGGAGAACCTGGACGCGCCCCAGGGCGCCGAGCAGACCGTCGGCGGCACCCGGCAGACCGGCTGGGTGCGTTACTACCGGCAGATGCGTGATCTCGTCGGCACCTTGCAGGCCAACGGATTCGACGTTCGCGTCGTCTCCGCCTCACCTGAGCTGGTGGTGCGGGTCTGGGCCGCGGATGTCGGCATCCCGGCCGACCGGGTGATGGGCGTGCTCACCGAACACGACGGCGACGTGGTGACAACACGTCTCGCCACATGCGGCGGGGAACCGTCCATGCCGTTCAACGAAGGCAAGCGGTGCCGGGTGAACCAGCAGTTGCTCGGCATACGGGGTCCCGCGGCGTTCGAGCCGGCGCCGGAATCCCGAAGGCAGGTGTTCGCCGCCGGTGACTCTGACGGTGACGCCACCTTCGTGTCGGATGCGACGGCGCTGCGACTGGCCCTCAATCGCAACCAGATCGAGCTGATGTGCCGGGCCTACTCCAATGCCGACGGGCGCTGGCTGATCAACCCGACGTTCATCGACCCCCTGCCGCAGAGCCCACCGTATCCGTGTGCCACCCAGGGGTTCGACCAACCCGACGGCGGTCAGGCCGCGCTGCGTGGCCCCGACGGCAGCGTCGTGCCCGACCAGCAGGACCGGGTTCACTGATCCGGCTCCGACATGACATCAACGTGAACTGACAGTTAAGTCCAGGTATCGGTATTCGACTGAAGCGACTGTCCTGCAACAGTTGTCGTCTCACCGCGCGGTCCCGGCCCAAGTATGCAATTCTGCGGTTGACGAGGTGACTTCAACCTGAGGCGGTGTCCGATGCCAGAGCCCTTTCCCAGTGGCGGTGATCGGTCCGCCGAGGGTGCACCGGTGGTGGTGACCCGCCGCGGCAAGATCGCACGGGTGGAGGCAAGCCTCACGCCACACGAGGCACAGATCGAGGATCTGCTTTTCCTCCGAAAAACGTTGAACCGGGCTGATATTCCCTACCTACTGGTTCGCGATCACAAAGACCGGCCCATCCTGGCTGTAGACATCCGCTTGCGCGGCGCCGTCGAGCGGACCCTGGCGGCCGCCTGCGCCACAGAACCGATGTACGCGAAAAGTGTTGACGGACATCATCTTTTGGCCGAGGGACGGCTGTCCACCGCTGCCGACACACGCACCCTGCGGTTGTACCGGCACCGGATCGCGCCGGGCGGATTCCGGTACGGCCCGGCGTTCGGTGTCGATCTGCAATTCTGGGCATTCGACGACACCGCGATCGGATGCCCGGTGCCGAACTCACTGACCCGCACGGTGTTACCCCGCGACGAAGTCACGCCGGCGACCGTCAAGCTCCACGGCTACAAGTGGCCGACCCTGGAAGGAATGTTCACCCCGCACGCCAGCGACGTGGCGTTCGACATCGACCTGGTCTTCTCCTGGGTCGACGGCAGCGACCCGGAATTCCGGGCCCGGCGGGCAGCTCAGCTGTCCGGTCATGTGGTCGGCGAAGGCGACGACGCGGACGCCCGTATCCGTCAGATCGACGAACTGAAATACGCGCTGCGTTCGGTCAACATGTTCGCCCCCTGGATCCGTCGCATCTTCATCGCGACCGATTCGGCGCCGCCGGCGTGGCTGGCCGAACATCCCAAGATCACCATTGTCCCTGCGGTCGAGCACTTCTCGGACCCTGCCGCGCTGCCGACCTACAATTCGCACGCGGTGGAGAGCCAGCTGCACCACATCGCCGACCTCAGCGAGCATTTCCTGTACTCCAACGACGACATGTTCTTCGGCCGGCCGCTGCGGGCCGGCATGTTCTTCTCCCCGGGTGGGGTCAGCAAGTTCATCGAAGCCAAGACCCGAATCGGCCTGGGCACCAACGACCCCAGCCGCAGCGGATTCGAGAATGCGGCGCGGGTGAACCGGCAACTACTCAATGAGCGGTTCGGGCAGCTCATCACCCGTCATCTCGAGCACACCGCCGTCCCGCTGCGCAAGAGCGTGCTGCTGGAGATGGAGCGTGAATTCCCGGCCGAGTTCGCCCGCACTCAGGCCAGCCCGTTTCGCGCCAGCACCGATATCTCGGTGACCAATTCGCTCTATCACTACTACGCGTTGCTGACCGGACGCGCCGTACAGCAGGAGAAGGCCAACGTCCGCTACGTGAACACGACCACGCGGGCGGGCCTGGACCTGTTGCCGGAGCTGCGCAAGAGACGCCGCCACCACTTCTTCTGCCTCAACGACAGCAGCTTTCCCGAGGTCTCGGCGGCCGAACGCGCCGCACGGGTCATCGACTTCTTGGAGCGGTACTTCCCGATTCCGGCGCCCTGGGAAAAGGTTGCCGGCGGGGTCAGTCCGCCGACTCTCGCGGTGCCGTCGACGTCAGCGCCATCGGAGGGTGCCTGAAAAGTGAGTCGCGACGGGACGGCTCGATGAAGATGCCCGCCTCGGCGATGTTGCGTTGCGCCTGACCGGGAGAGACGAACGTGCCCACGGTGTTGCCGCCGCCCAGCGGAATGACCGAGTGCACAACGGTTTCCGGGTAGATGTGCACCAGGTTGCAGGCCTGGGCCCCGTCCCTGCCGCGCGTTCCGCCGACGGCGACCGTGAGGTCCTGGGTGTAGCAGGTAGCGGAGGCGACCGACACCGGGATCCCGACGAAGGTGGCGTTCGTCGAGTAGTGCAGGTGACCGGCCAGGATGGCGCGAACGTCGCTGCCCTTCAGCACCCGGCCCAGCGGGGCCTGGTCGCGCAGTTCCACGGTGACGGCCATGTCCAGCACGCTGGGGATCGGTGGATGGTGCAGGGCCAGGATGGTGCCGTCGGGGGCCGGTGTCGCCAATTCTTCAGCGAGCCAATCCAATTGAGCGGGCCGGAGCTCACCATGATGGTGGCCCGGCACCGAGGTGTCCAGCGTGATGATGCGCAGTCCGTCGATTCTGCGCACCCGGTCCAGCGGCGCCATGGACGGCACTTCGTCCAGCAGCATGCGGCGCAGTTGAGCCCGGTCGTCGTGGTTGCCCATCACCCAGATGAGTTCGGCGCCCAGCTCGGCTGCGAACGGCTCGACCAGGTCGCGGAGCTTGCGGTACGCGGCGGGCTCACCCTTGTCGGCCAGATCACCGGTGAAGACGATCGCGTCGGGGCGCACCCCGGAATGGTTCAGCTGCCCGAGCAGCTCACCCAGCCGGCCGTCGGCATCCACGTCACCGTAGAGCGGACCGTCCCCACCGACGAGGTGGGTGTCGCTGATGTGCAGGAGTACATAATCCGGCCGCGGGTGCTCCGCGGCCCTGAGTCTGTGCACCGCCGGTGCCGCCCTCTCTAGCTGGGGATTTAACAAGCAATTAACAAGTGTAGGGCGTCAGCCGCCAGATCGCGCGCCATGTGAGCTGTTCCACTGCCGACGCTGCACGGCGACCGCCGCCACCGCTGCCGCCTCGTTGATGGCGAGGTGCACCAGGATCGGCGCCATCAGACTCCCGCTGCGCTCGGCCAACCAGCCGAACACCCAGCCGGCCACGCCGGTGACCACCGCGATGGGCAGCAGCGGCTCACTCAGCGCGCGTGCGTCGGCGACGTGTGACAGACCGAACGCGCCGGCCTGCAGCAACCGTCCGCCGGTGGCGCCGAAACCCTCGGCGGCCGTGCGGCCCAGGGCGCCACGAAAGGCGGCCTCCTCGGCCCATACCGTGCCGACCGGTATCTGCCAGCCCAGCCAGCCCGGTACCGACACGGGCAGTTCGCGCGCCGACATCGACAGGCGCACCTTGGGCACCGGGGTCGTCGCCAAGATGGTGACCGTCACCAGTGCCGCTGCCGTCGAGCCCAGTCGCAGTCCCGTCCACACCTGTGGTGGGCGGAATCCCAACGGCGCGCGGGTCGCCAGCGCCAGCAGGCTGCCGGCGGCCGCCTGCGCCGGCGTCCGGTACGCCGGCGGAAGCCGCGGACTGACGAAGCTCCAGCCCACCAGCGCGGCCGCCAGACCCAGTGCGCGAAGCCTTAACCGAAGAATCGCGGCAGCACCGCCTCGGACGTCTCGCGCAACTCGGCCAGCGACACCGTGAACAGCCCCTGCACCTCGACCGCGTCCGACTCCTGATCCACGACGCCGATGCGGACAGCCGGCAGGCCCCGCGCCTCGCACATCGCCCGGAAGCGACTCTCCTCGGTGCGCGGCACCGCGACCAGCGCCCGCCCGGCAGACTCGGAAAAGAGCATGACAAACGGGTCCAGCCCCTCTTGCGTTCCTTCGGGAAGCACGATGCGGCAACCGGTTTCACCGGCCAAAGCCGACTCCACAATCGCCTGCGCCAGGCCACCCTCGGACAGGTCGTGGGCCGCGGTGATCAGCCCGTCGCGCGAACCGGCGGCCAACACCTCGGCCAACAGCTTCTCGCGCTGCAGGTCGACGGCCGGCGGTAACCCGCCCAGATGATCAGCGGTCACCTGCGCCCAGATAGAGCCGTCGAATTCGTCCCGGGTGTCACCGAGCAGCAGCAGGCTTTCTCCCGGCTCGGTACCGAGGCCGGTGGGGATGCGCCGGCCCACGTCATCGATGACCCCCAGGACCCCGACCACCGGCGTCGGCATGATAGCCGTCGATCCGGTCTGGTTGTAGAAGCTGACATTGCCGCCCGTGACCGGAATCCCCAGAGCCGCACAGCCATCCGCCAGGCCGCGGACCGCCTGGGAGAACTGCCACATGACGCCTGGGTCCTCCGGCGAGCCGAAGTTGAGGCAGTTCGTCACCGCGACCGGGGTGGCGCCGGTGACGGCCACATTGCGGTACGCCTCGGCGAGCGCGAGCTGCGCACCGGTGTAGGGGTCCAGCTTGGTGTAGCGCCCCGATGCGTCGGTGGACAACGCGATACCCCGGCCCGTCGCCTCGTCGATGCGCAACACACCGCCGTCGGCGTGCTCAGCGAGCACCGTGTTGCCGCGCACGTACCGGTCGTACTGCTCGGTGATCAGAGCGCGGCTGCACAGATGCGGACTGTCAAGCAGCGCAAGCAGAGTCGCACGCAATTCGTCCCCGGTGACCGGCCTGGGCAACTTCTTCGACGAGTCTGCGTTCAACGCGTCCTGCGTGTCGGGACGGGCGACCGGACGCTGGTAGACCGGGCCCTCGTGGGCCACCGTCCGCGGCGGCACGTCGACGACGGTCTGGCCGTGCCAGGTGATGCGGAGCCGATCACCATCGGTGACCTCGCCGATGACGGTGGCCAGCACTTCCCACTTACGGCACACCGCCATGAACGCCTCGACGTTCTCCGGCGCGACCACCGCGCACATCCGCTCCTGGGACTCGCTACACAAGATCTCGGCGGGAGTCATCTCCTTGGCCCGCAGCGGCACCGTGTCCAGGTCGATCGCCATGCCACCGTCCCCGGCGGACGCCAACTCCGATGTAGCACAGGATAATCCGGCACCACCGAGGTCCTGAATACCGATCACCAGGCCGCCGGAATACAGTTCCAGGCAGCACTCGATGAGCACCTTCTCCATGAAGGGGTCACCGACCTGCACCGACGGCAGCTTCTTACGCGAATTCTCAGCGTCAAAGGTGTCCGAGGCCAGCACCGATACCCCGCCGATTCCGTCCAGCCCGGTGCGCGCGCCGAACAGGATGATTTTGTTGCCGGTGCCGGAGGCGAACGCCAGATGCAGGTCCTCCTGCCGTAATACGCCGACGCACAACGCATTCACCAACGGGTTGCCGGCATAACACTCGTCGAAGACGGTCTCGCCACCGATGTTGGGCAGTCCCAGTGAGTTGCCGTAGCCGCCGATGCCGCGGACCACCCCGTCGAGGACCCGGCGGGTGTCGGGCGCGTCGGCGGCGCCGAACCGCAGCTGGTCCATCACCGCGACCGGGCGCGCTCCCATCGCCATGATGTCGCGGACGATGCCGCCGACGCCGGTAGCCGCACCCTGGTAGGGCTCCACGTACGACGGGTGGTTGTGCGACTCGACCTTGAAGGTGACCGCCCACCCGTCGCCGATGTCGACGACGCCCGCGTTCTCGCCGATGCCGGCAAGCATCCCGGTGCGCATCTCCTCGGTGGTGGTCTCGCCGAAATAGCGCAGGTGGACCTTGGACGACTTGTACGAGCAGTGTTCGCTCCACATCACCGAGTACATGGCCAGCTCGGTGTCGGTGGGCCGGCGCCCCAGAATCTCGCGGATCCGCTGGTACTCGTCGTCCTTGAGGCCGAGCTCGTGAAACGGCTGCGGCTGGTCGGGGCTGTTCGCGGCGTGCTCGACGGTGTCAGTCACGTGGGGGCTCGTCACGGACCACAGTCTAGGTTCCCGCCGGAAAACCAGCTGACTTCGATCGCTGCGGTCCAGATAATGGGCGGGATGTCTCGCCACTGGCCACTGTTCGACCTGCGGATCACCACGCCGCGGCTGCAGTTGCGGCTGCCCACCGAGAATCTGATCGACCAGTTGATCGATACCGCACTCGCCGGCGTGCACGACCCCACCCGGATGCCGTTCGCGGTGCCCTGGACGCGGGCGCCGCGCGAGCAGCTGCCGTTCAACACGCTGTCGTTCCTGTGGCGGGAACTGGCCCGGTTCAACCCGGATGACTGGCATCTGCCGCTGGCTGTGATCGTCGACGGAGCCGCGGTCGGCGTGCAGGGACTCATCGCCAAGGACTTTCCGGTGACGCGCCAGGTGGAAACGGGATCCTGGCTGGGCCTGCGCCACCAGGGAAAGCGTTACGGCACCGAGATGCGTTCAGCGGCACTTCATTTCGCGTTCAGCACGCTGGGTGCGGAAGTCGCGACGTCCGCGTCCTTCGTCGACAATCCGGCCTCGATCGCCGTCTCGCGCCACCTCGGTTACCGCGACGACGGCTCGGAGCAGAAGGCGCGTGAGGGCATCATGGTGGAGCAGTTGCGGTTCCGGCTGACCCGCGATGACTGGCAGCGCCGTCACGCGGACAATGTGCGGGTCGAAGGGTTCGACCGCTGCCGAGCATTGTTCGGTTTGAGTTACTGACTCACGATGCAGAACTGGTTGCCCTCCGGGTCGGCGAGCACCACCCAGTGGAAGTTTTCGCCGAAGCTGTGCCGTTCGATCTCGCTGGCACCGGCCGCGGTAAGTCTGGCCACTTCCGACTCGAGATCCTGAGTGTCGAAATCGAGATGGACTCGGTTTTTGCCCGGGGTCGGATCGGGGACCTTCTGAAATCCCAACCGCGGCCCTTCGGCGGTGGCTACCGCGATGAATTCCCCGGGCAGCAGCTCATGTGTCGTGCCGCCGAATTGCTCGGCCCACCAACCAGACAACGTCGCCGGGTCGGTGCAGTCGAACGTGACCATCTCGAGTTTGAGCGCCATAGGCTCGACACTATGCCTGCGGCGCGAGAAACGCCTGCAGGGCGGCCGCGTACGCACCGACATCGTGCGCGCCCATCAACTCCCGCGCCGAATGCATGGCGAGTTGCGGAGCGCCGACGTCCACCGTCGGAATGCCGGTGCGCGCCGAGGCCATCGGTCCGATCGTCGACCCGCAGGGCAGGTCGGCCCGATGTTCGTAGCGTTGCAGCGGCACCCCCGCCTGCTCGCAGGCCAGGGCGAACGCCGCGGCGGTGCGTCCGTCGGTGGCGTACCGGAGGTTGGGGTGCACTTTGAGCACCGGGCCTCCGTTGACCGCGATCTGGTGACCCGGTTCGTGGCGTTCCGGATAGTTGGGGTGCGTGGCGTGCGCCATGTCGGCCGACGCCAGCAACGAGGCGGGCAACAACCTCAGAAAGTCCTCGCGGTTGCCGCCGGCGGTCAGCACGATCCGTTCCAGAACGGTGCCCAACAGGTTGGATTGCGCGCCGTGGTCGGATGTCGAGCCGACCTCCTCGTGGTCGAACAGCACCAGCACCGGCAGGAATTCAGTGGGTTCCGCGTCCAGGGCGAGCAGCGCTTCCAGTCCCGCGTAGCAGCTCGCCTGGTTGTCCAGCCGCGGAGCGCTCAGCAGGCTGCCGTCGGCGCCGACCACCGTCGAGGGCGTCAGGTCGTGCGTCATCAGGTCGGCGGACAGCACATCGTCGCCCGCCACTCCGGCCGCTTCGGCGACGTACCCGACGAACGACTCGGCCACGCTACCCACGCCCCAGACCGCGTTGAGGTGTCGCTGCGGATCCAGCGCGAGCGACTTGCGATCCTCCGCCAGATGGATGGCCAGCTGCGGAACCCGCAGGATCGGCTCGTCGATCCGGACCAGCCGATGACTCACCCCGCTCCCGTCCCGCACTGAAAGCCGCCCGCTGATGCCGAGGTCGCGGTCCAGCCAGGAGTTCAGCCAGGCGCCGCCGTAGGGCTCCAGCGCCACCACCTTCCAGCCGGCCACACAGCGGTCCGGGTGTTGCTTGACGCGCAGGTTCGGGCTGTCGGTGTGCGCGCCGACGATCCGGAACGGGGTGAGACCGGCGCTCCCGCTCCAGGCGACCAGCGATCCGGCGCGCAGGATGAAGTGGCGCCCGGGTTGCTCCGGCCAACGATCGAACTCGCTGAGTTCGGTGTAGCCGGCGTCGCGCAACCGGGCGGCCGCCGTGGCGCACGCGTGAAACGGCGACGGGGACGCATCAATGAATTCACCCAGGCCCGGGGCGGTGGCCACCATATAGCCAGGTTAAGCACCGTCCCCTTGGCCGGGGCGTTAGGGTCATGCCTGTGCCCGCTGTTCAGCCGCAGCCCATACTGGCGCCATTGACGCCAGCCGCGATCTTTCTGGTGGCCACCATCAACGACGGTGGCGAGGAGGCGGTTCACGCCGCACTGCCCGACATCTCCGGTTTGGTGCGGGCGATCGGCTTCCGCGACCCGACCAAGAGACTGTCGGCGATCGCCTCCATCGGATCCGACGCCTGGGACCGGTTGTTCTCGGGCCCACGGCCCGCCGAGTTGCACCCTTTCACCGAATTGACCGGCCCACGCCACACCGCACCCGCGACCCCCGGCGACCTGCTGTTGCACCTTCGGGCCGAGTCCATGGACGTGTGCTTCGAACTGGCCGGGCGCATCCTCAAGGCGATGGCCGGAGCGGTGACGGTGGTCGACGAGGTGCACGGCTTCCGGTTCTTCGACAACCGCGACCTGCTGGGATTCGTCGACGGAACCGAGAACCCGGACGGTCCGATCGCGGTCAGCGCGACCACGGTCGGCGACGAAGACCCCGACTTCGCCGGGTCGTGCTACGTGCACGTGCAGAAGTACGTGCACGACATGACGTCCTGGGATTCGCTCTCAGTCACCGAGCAGGAACGGGTGATCGGGCGAACCAAGTTGGAGGACATCGAACTCGGCGACGACGTCAAGCCGTCCAACTCGCATATCGCGCTGAACGTGATCACCGACGAAGACGGCACCGAGCTCAAGATCGTGCGGCACAACATGCCCTTCGGCGAGGTGGGCAAGGGCGAATACGGCACCTACTTCATCGGCTATTCGCGCACGCCGGCGGTCACCGAGCGCCTGCTGCGCAATATGTTCCTCGGCGATCCGCCCGGCAACACCGACCGGGTCCTCGACTTCTCGACCGCCGTCACCGGTGGTTTGTTCTTCTCTCCCACCGTCGACTTTCTCGATGACCCACCGGCGTTGCCGCAATCCCCGGCGCCGGCCGCCGCACCGCCTTCGACCTCGCATGACGGCTCACTTTCGATCGGCAGCCTGAAAGGAATCTCTCAATGAACAATCTGTACCGCGACCTGGCGCCGATCACCGAATCCGCCTGGGCGGAGATCGAAGTGGAAGCGGCGCGGACCTTCAAGCGGCACATCGCCGGCCGCCGCGTCGTCGACGTCAGCGAGCCGGGCGGTCCGGTGACGGCGGCCGTCAGCACGGGCCGGCTGATCGACCTGGAGTCGCCCACCGACGGCGTCGTCGCTCATCTGCGCGACAGTCGTCCCCTGGTGCGGCTGCGCGTACCGTTCACCCTGTCCCGCAACGAGATCGACGATGTCGAGCGCGGCTCCAACGACTCCGACTGGGAACCGGTCAAGGTGGCCGCCAAAAAACTGGCGTTCGTCGAGGACCGCGGCATCTTCGAGGGGTATGCCCCGGCGTCCATCCAGGGCATCCGCAGCTGCAGCTCCAACCCTCCCCTGACCCTGCCCGACGACCCGCGCCACATCCCCGACGTGATCACCCAGGCTTTGACGGAACTGCGCCTGGCGGGCGTCGACGGCCCGTATTCGGTGCTGTTGTCAGCCGACGCCTACACCAAGGTGAGCGAGACCACCGAGCATGGTTATCCGATCCTCGAGCACCTCAACCGGCTGGTCGACGGCGACATCATCTGGGCGCCGGCCATCGACGGCGCGTTCGTGTTGACCACTCGCGGTGGCGATTTCGACCTGCAGTTGGGCACCGACGTGTCGATCGGATACCTCAGCCACGACGCCGACACCGTGCAGCTCTACCTACAGGAGACATTGACGTTCCTGTGCTACACCGCCGAGGCCTCGGTGGCGCTGACGCCCCCGCGGGACTGAGGAGCGTGACGACGTTCGGCGGCCACACGGCCCTGGTCACCGGCGCCACTTCCGGGATCGGCCGCGCGATCGCGCTGCAACTGGCCCAGCGGGGCGCCGACGTAGTGGTGCACGGGCGCAACACGGAACGCGGCCGTGAGGTGGTACAGGAGATCGAAAGTGATGGCGGCAGCGCACGATTCGTCGCCGCGGAGCTCAACGACGCCGCCCAGGTCCGGCGACTGGCGGCCGAGGCCGGCGACGTCGACATCCTGGTGAACAACGCCGGCGTCTTCATATTCGGCGATACCGTCGACACCGACGACGCCGTCTTCGACGAACACGTGAACGTCAACATGCGCGCTCCGTACCTGCTGGTGCAGGAACTCGCGCCGGCAATGGCGCAACGGGGCCGCGGTGCGATCGTCAATATCAGCACGCTGGCCGCCTCGGCGCCGAAACGCAAAGGCGGAATCTACGGTGCCACCAAGGCCGCCCTGGAACTGCTGACCAAGGTGTGGGCGGACGAATTCGGGGAATCCGGTGTGCGGGTCAACGCGGTGGCGGCAGGACCCACCGACACTCCCGGAACGGAGGCCACCCCCGGCCTCCTGGAGAAGCTGGCCGGTGTCACCGCACTGCGCCGCATCGCTGATGCCAGCGAAATAGCAAGCGCGGTCGTGTTTCTCGCATCCCCGGACGCCAGCTATGTCAACGGTGCGATCTTCAACGTCACCGGCGGAGAGACGTCGTTCGCCCGGTAGTTACAGATCCAGCACCAGGTCGGTTTCGGGAGCGGCAGAGCAGATCAGCACTTCACCCTGCTTCGGCGACTCCAGCGGTGGTTGGACATAGGTCGTCGTGCCGGAGACGACGCTGGTGACGCACATGTGGCACACCCCGCTGCGGCACGAGTAACGCGTTGGCACATCGCAGGATTCGGCCAGGTCGAGGATGCTGCCGTAGTGCGGTGACCAGTTGACCGTCAGTCCGCTGCGCGCGAAGGTGACGGCCGGGCCGGCGCCCGGAGTGCCCGCCGGCTGGTGCGGCGGCCTGGCCACCGCACCGACTACTCCGGGGTTGATCGCCGCCCGCGCACCGAAGAGTTCACTGTGGATACTGCCGGGATCGAATCCGAGCCCGGTCAGGGCGGTGCGCATATCCGCCATGAACGACGCCGGCCCACACAGGTACGCGGTGGCGCCGGTCGGCAGGCCCAGCGCGGCGATCGCCTGCCGATTCAGGCGATTCTGGGTTTCGGTGTAGTAGACACGCCGGACCGCTTGCGGCATAACGGCTATCAGCTCGTCGACCTCTGCGGCAAACGCCTCGGTGTCCGGGTTCCGGGTGGTGTGTAGCCACCAGATACCGACGTCGGCGCCCCCGGCGGACAGTGCGTGCAGCATGGCCAGCACCGGCGTCACACCGATCCCCGCCGAGATCAATATCACCGGCTTGTCGTCCTCGATGAGGCAGAAGTCACCTCGCGGGGCAGCTGCTTCGATGACGGCACCGGGTTCGACGTGGCTGTGCAGCCATCGACTCACGACACCGTGTTCTTCGCGTTTGACGCTGATGCGGTACTCGGCGGCGCGCGGATCGCCGGACAGGGAGTAGCTGCGCACCTGGGCGGTTTCGCCGGGTATCCGCACGGTCAGGTACTGACCGGGAAGCGCCGGCGGCAGCGCGGTTCCATCCTCGGAGGTCAACGTGATCGACAGCACGGAGGGTGATTCACGTCGCGTGGCAATCACTCTCAGTCGACGAAAGCCGCTGGGCGTAATCGCGGCAGCGGCCGCACCGCCCGGTGCCGCCAGCATCTCGGTGAATGATTGTTGCCACCCGGGACTCAGCTCGGGGACGTCGACGACCTTGCGCAGCTGCTCGGGGTTGCGATCCGGAAGGTAGAGCAGCGCGTCGACGTCGGCCACCGTGAGCTCATGCCGGCCACGGCGGGTCCGCACGATGTCGTCGCCGGCCTGCACGCCGCCCTCGGAGATGACGCGGCAATAGAAACCTGGTCTATGCTGGGAGACAAGCAGATTCGGCATTCGCGGATCGCCCAGGCGCATCCCGACCCGGAAACAGGTGACGCGCGGCTGGGTGACCTCGAACTCGGCGTCGCCGATGCGGTAGCGGTCGCCGATACACACCTCGTCGTCCGGGAGCCCGGAGACGGTGAAGTTCTCGCCGAAATGACCCGGTCGCAGGTCATCACGGCCGAGGTATCCCGCCCAGTACTCGTAGGACTCCGTCTGGTACACCAGCACGGCGCGCTGCTCACCGCCGTGGCCGCCGAGGTCTCCCTGGCCGTCGCCGTCAATGTTGAGGCGGCGCACCATCACCCGCCCGTCGACAGGCGTCTTCCAGATTCCGGTGTGAACGGTCCTGTCGTTCCATTGCACATCTTTGGGCATGCCCACGTTGACCGAAACCAGCTTGGCCATCTGCCCTCCTAGCGGGCACCGGATCGGGTGCCGTCACCGACTGACCCTAGTGCCGGCGGGCTGCGTTGTGCATACTGGGATGTGTAACCCAGAATTATCCGCCGAGGAGTTCGACATGCCGACCGTTCACCATCGTTACGCCACCGTCGACGGTCACCGCCTGTTCTACCGGGAGGCCGGCGATTCGCACTTGCCTACAGTGGTTCTGCTGCATGGGTTTCCGACCAGTTCTTACATGTTCCGCAACCTCATCCCCGAACTCGCCGACCGCTTCCACGTCGTGGCACCCGACCACCTGGGCTTCGGATTGTCCGACGCGCCGTCCGTCGATGAGTTCGACTACACCTTCGATGCACTGTCCGAGTTGACGGCCGGGCTGTTGCTCGCGCTCGGCATCGACCGCTACGCCGTGTACGTGCAGGATTACGGCGCACCCATCGGCTGGCGCCTGGCGCTGCGCAACCCGTCCGCGATCACCGCGATCATCAGCCAGAATGGCAATGGTTATGACGCCGGTTTCGTCGAGGGCTTCTGGAAGACGGTCTGGGCATACCAGGACGCCCCGACCGCCGACAATGAGGCGGCCGTGCGGCAGTTCCTCACACTGGACGCCACCCGCTGGCAGTACCTGACCGGCGTACCGGATGAGACGCTGGTCGACCCGGAGTGCTGGCATCACGATTTCGCGTTGATCTCCCGGCCCGGCAATGATCTGTTACAGCTCAAGCTGTTTCGCGACTATGCGACCAACGCCCCGCTGTACCCACGCCTGCACGAGTACTTTCGCGCGTCCGGCGTTCCGCTGCTGGCAGTGTGGGGCCGCGGCGACGAGATATTCGGCCCGGCCGGAGCCACGGCTTTCACCACGGATCTGCCGCATGCCGAAGTCCATCTGCTCGACGGCGGGCACTTCCTGCTGGAGTCGGCACACGCCGAGGTCGCCGAACTGACCCGAACGTTCCTGGCAGGCAATCGCGTGGCCGCATGACGCGGTCAATGGGCTGAATATCCCATAACTGCGGCCTGACAGGGGTTAGCCTGGCGCGATGGCCGAACCGGAGGTCGAACAGCGGCTGACCGCCAAGGGGCGCGCCACCCGCGACCGGATTGTGCTGGCAACCGCCGAACTGATCGGCGCGGAGGGCCTGACGGCGTTCAACATGGACAACGTGCGCAAGGCCGCTTCGGTGAGCGGTTCCCAACTGGCGCACTACTTCACCGACAAGCGTGCGTTGATCCGTGCCGTCATCGAGCGCCAGATCGGCGTCGTCCTAGACTTCCACCGCCAGCCGAAGCTGGGCAATCTGGCGACTTTCGACGACTACGAGCGCTGGCTGGATCTCAACATGCGCTACCTGCGCCGCATCAAATACACCGGCACGCCCACCTATCACGCCCTCGCCGCCCAACTCGCCAAGTCCGATGACTCGACGCGCGCGGCCCTGGCCGCCGGCTATCAGGAGTGGATCGAACTGTTCGAGCAGGCGATCCGGCAGATGAAGGACAACGGTCTGCTCGCGGCCGCGGCGCAACCGCGCGCTCTGGCATCGGTGCTGGTGTGCGCACACCAAGGGGGTGGCACCCTGGCGTTCACCTATCGGGCGGAATGGCCGCACGCAGATGCGACCCGGTTTGCCGTCAACTATCTGCGCATGTTCGCCACCGACCCCGCCGAACGCGCGCCCCGGCCGCCCCGGCGTCGCCGCGTCCAGCGCCCACCACAACTGACCGCCCATGCCGCCCCGCGGCTCACCCAGAAAGGAATGGCCACGCGAGGCCGGATCGTCGACACCGCGGCCGGCCTGGTCTTCGAACGCGGGGTGGCCAACACCAGCATCGACGAGGTGCGCACCCGTGCCGAGGTGAGCGGATCGCAGATCACGCACTACTTCCGGGACAAACGCGATCTCATCCGTCAGGTCGTCGCCAACCGCCGCCGAGACGTACGAACGTTTCACACTCAGGACCGGATGGGTGCGCTCGACAACGTCGATGCCTTGCGCGCCTGGGCCGATGCCTGCATGGCCGATGTGGACACCGTGTATCGACTCGGCGGGTGCGTGTACGGATCACTGGCCGGTGAACTGATCGACGCCGACAGCGAGATTCACGATGACGTCGCCCGTGGTTACGACGAGTGGATCGAAATCTTTTCGACCGGACTGACTTCCATGCGCCGACGCGGAGATTTGCGCTCCGACGCCGACCCGCGCCACCTGGCGGTGTCGTTGGTCGTCGCCCACCAGGGTGGCGCGATGATCACGCACGCTACCGGTCAGGCAGAACCGATTCGCGCCGCGCTCACCGCTGCGGTCGATTATGTGTGTTCCTTCACACCCGACGCGACACAGGGGGCGGCGCGGCGCCGCACCAAATCCTGATACCCCGGGGCGTCTCGACTTTATGGGATGATCCGCCCATAATAATGGGACGCATAGCCCATTTGTCTCGGGAGGGAGACACCGATGGAGACCATCTCGCGGGGGACCAGCACACTGCCCACGGCACCGGCCGTCGTACGTGAGACGTGTGGCGACACAACAATGCGCGCAATCATTTTGGATAGCTTCGGCGGACTCGACAGTCTGGTGTACACCGACATTCCCAAGCCGCTGCCCAAGGACGGCGAGGTGGTCATCGAAGTGAAGGGCTTCGGTATCAACCACGCGGAGATGCACATGCGGCGCGGCGAATGGGCTGAAGCCGCCGAAGTGAGCGGTATCGAATGTGTCGGCGTCGTCGACGCCTGCCCGGGCGGCGAGTTTCCGGTCGGCGCGAAAGTGGCGGCACTGATGGGCGGCCTGGGCCGCACCATCAACGGCAGCTACGCCGAATACACCCGGGTGCGCGCGGCCAATGTCGCGCTGATCGAATCCGACCTGCCCTGGTCGCAACTGGCCGCGCTGCCCGAAACCTATGCGACCGCCTGGACCTGCCTGTTCCGCAACCTACAGGTGAAGTCTGGACAGACGTTGCTGATACGTGGCGCGACATCATCTTTCGGCCAGGCGGCGCTGAAGATGGCGGTCGCCGCCGAAGCCCACGTCATTGCCACCACCCGCAGCCACGGACGCATCCCGATGCTCGAGGAACTCGGTGCCGCGCGCGTCGAGCTGGAGAGAACCGATCTCGCCGCCCACCTGCCGGAATCCAAGCAGTTGCACGCCGTCCTCGATCTGGTGGGCAACAGCACCATCCTCGACTCCCTGGACATGCTGCGTCGCGGCGGCACAGCCTGCCTCGCCGGATGGCTGGGCGGCCTGGACCCCATCGGGGATTTCAACCCGCTGCTGCGCATGGCCAGCGGCGTGAACTTGAACTTCTTCGCCAGCTTCGTCTTCGGCACACCCGGCTTCGCGCTCTCCGACGTGCCACTGCAGGGCATCGCGAAGCAGGTGGCCGACGGCGAGCTCGACGCGACACCGTCGCGGGTCTTCTCCTTCGAGGAGATTCACGAGGCGCACCGCGTCATGGAAGCCGGTGAAGCCGGCGGCAAGATGGTGGTGGTCATGGATCGTGAGTGACGCAGAGGAGGCTGTTGCGTGGCCGCACCGCCCGTGCTCGTATTCGATGTGAATGAGACTCTGCTCGATATCGAGTCGATGGCGCCGTTGTTCGACGACCTGTTCGGCGACCGACGGGTATTGCGGGAATGGTTCAACCAACTCGTCATGTATTCGATGACGGCGACGCTGTCCAACAGCTACGTCGACTTCGCGACGCTCGCCGGCGGGGTGTTACGGATGCTGGGAGCCGTCCACCGTGCCCAGGTCACCGACGACGACGTCACCCGCCTCATCGCGCGCATGGGTGCCATGCCCGCCTACGCGGACACGCTCGACGGACTCAAACTACTGCGCGACAAAGGTTTTCGGCTCGTCACGCTGACTAATTCGCCCCACCCGCCGGGCACGCCGACCGCACTGGAAAACTCCGGGCTCGCCGGCCTCTTCGAGCGGCGGTTCACCGTCGACGCCTGCCAGGCGTTCAAGCCGGCACCACCGGTTTACCAATACGTGTGCCGGGAACTCGGGGTGACGCCAGCCGATTGCCTGATGGTGGCCTCACATGTGTGGGACCTGTTGGGCGCCCGGAACGCCGGTTTCGGCACGGCACTGATCACCCGGCCAGGCAATGCACCACTACCTGTCGAAGGGCTGCCGCAACCGGATTTCGTGGCCGCCGACCTGCCCTCGCTCGCCCGGCAACTGACAGCGGAAGGACCCGATTGACCATGCCAGTAGACGATTACGACGTGATAGTGCTCGGCGCCGGCCCGGTGGGGCAGAACGCCGCGGACCGGGCGCGGGCCACGGGGTTGAGCGTCGCGGTCGTCGAACGCGAACTGGTCGGGGGTGAATGCTCCTACTGGGCCTGCGTCCCGAGCAAGGCGCTGCTGCGTCCGGTCCTTGCCGTCGCTGACGTCCGTCGGGTGGACGGCGCACGCGAGGCGGTGACCGGTCAGATCGACGCCGCCGGTGTGTTCGGCCGGCGCAATCGGTATGTAAGCGACTGGGACGACACCGGTCAGGCCGACTGGGTGGACGGCATCGGCGCCACGCTGATCCGCGGCCACGGGCGATTGGCGGGTCCCCGCCGCGTCACCGTCACCACTTCGGCCGGTGAGCAGATGTCGCTCACGGCACGACACGCGGTCGTCATCTGCACCGGCACCCGTCCGGCGCTACCCGACCTGCCCGGCATCGGTGAAGCCCGGCCGTGGACCAATCGTCGAGCCACCGACAGCAGTTCGGTACCGGGCCGGCTCGCGATCGTCGGCGCGGGCGGTGTCGGCGTCGAAATGGCCACGGCGTGGCAGGGATTGGGAGCATCGGTGACCCTACTGGTCCGGGGCTCCGCGCTGCTGGGCCGGATGGAACCCTTCGTCGGTGAACTCGTCGGTGAGGGACTGGCGGCGGCCGGAGTCGACGTGCGCCTGGGCGTTTCGGTCCGGGCACTGAGCCGGCCGGACCCGGAAGGGCCCGTGCGTCTCACACTTGACGACGGCAACGAACTGGAGGTCGACGAAATCCTGTTCGCCACCGGACGGGCGCCGTTGACCGGCGACATCGGTTTGGAATCAATCGGTTTGGACCCAGGCAGCTGGCTCGAGGTCGACGACACCTGCCGGGTGACGGCAGTCGACGACGGATGGCTCTACGCCGCCGGCGACGTCAATCACCGCGCGCTGCTGACCCACCAGGGCAAGTACCAGGCCCGGATCGCCGGCGCGGCCATCGGCGCCCGCGCCGCGGGACGCCCCCTCGACACCGCGCCGTGGGGTGAGCATGCCACCACTGCCGATCACCATGCCGTGCCGCAGGCATTTTTCACCGACCCCGAAGCGGCCGCCGTCGGACTCACCGCGGAGCAGGCCGCCCAGAACGGCCATCGCGCCAAGATCATCGACGTCGAGATCGGCGAGGTCGTGACCGGCGCAAAATTGTTCGCCGACGGCTACACCGGCCGGGCGCGCATGGTGGTCGACGTCGACACGCGCCACGTGCTGGGCGTGACAATGGTGGGCCCCGGGGTCACCGAGCTGTTGCACGCGGCCACCATCGCCGTCGCGGGTCAGGTTCCGATCGAGCGGTTGTGGCACGCCGTGCCGTGCTTTCCCACGATCAGTGAACTGTGGCTGAGACTGCTTGAGGCGTATCGAGACTCGTTTATCGTGGTGGTCTGAGAAGAAGGAGCCACGATGGACGGATTCCATCCCGACTTCACCGCCCACGATGCCGACGAGCGCCGTAAACGCGTTCATCACATTCGGGCGTCCGAACTCGATTCGGACACCGCCCAGACAGCCGGCTTGCAACGCTTCGCCGCCATCAGCGGCAAATCGGTGGGCGCACAGCAACTGTGGATGGGTGAGACCTACATCGAGCCGGACACGGCGTCGGGCAACCATCACCACGGCGAGTCCGAGACAGCGATCTATGTGCGAAGCGGCCACCCGGAGTTCGTCTTTCACGATGGCGTGCAGGAAGTCCGCATCAAGACCGGGCCCGGTGACTACATCTTCGTCCCACCGTTCGTGCCGCACCGTGAGGAGAACCCGGACCCGGCCACGCCGGCCGAGGTGGTCATCGCCCGCAACAGCCAGGAGGCGATCGTGGTGAACCTGCCGGAGCTCTATCCCCTGTGAGACGCGCTCAGTAGACGGCTATCTCGATCAGATTGCCGTCGACGTCCCGGCAGTAGTGAGACGTCATCGGTCCTAAAGCGCCGGTCCTGGTCACCGGTCCCGCCACGATGTCGACGCCACAGGCGCTCAGGTGCGCACGCACCTCGTCCGGGCTCGCTCGGGTGATCAGGCACAGGTCTTCGGATCCGGCCGCTTCGACCGAACCGGTCACCCACTGGGGATCGTCGGCGAGCGCGCCGACCGGGCGCAGGTTGATCTTCTGATCACCGAAACGCAGCGCCGTTCTGCCGGACTCACCGAACGTCTCGCGCGTCATGCCCAGTACCCGCTCGTACCACCGCGCGGTGTCCTCGACGTCGCGGCAATTGATCACCACGTGGTCGAAGCGTTCGATGGCGATGCCCACCTTCCCATTACACCACTTGACGCCCATCTTATAAGACGTTTTAATACGTCCTATGACATCTGGATCGCACCGACTGGACCTCGATGACGCCGAGCTACGAATATCGCGGGGCAGCGTGCCGGCGACCACCCAGCTCGCCGAGGCCCTGAAGGCGCAGATCGTCGCACAACGCTTACCCGCCGGCGGTCGGTTGCCCAGCGAAAAGGAATTAATCGATCGCACCGGACTGAGCCGGGTGACCGTGCGGGCCGCGGTGGGGATGCTCGAAAGCCAGGGATGGCTGGTTCGGCGCCAGGGATTGGGCACCTTCGTCGCCGAGCCCGTCAAGCAGGAGCTCACATCCGGCGTCCGTACCATCACCGAGGTGTTGTCGGACTCCGGCATCACGCCGTTGGTGGATGTGCTTTCTCACGGCATCACCAACGCACCGCAACGGATCTCAGACATCCTGGGTACCCACGAGGTGCTCTGCGTGCGTCGGCGCTTCCGGGCCGGAGACGAACCGCTGGCCGTCGTCACCGCGTACCTGCCGACGGGGTTGGGCCTGGCCGTCGAGCCACTACTCGAAGGCACGCCGGCGACCGAGACCACCTACTCGATGTGGGAGCAGCGACTGGGCGTGCGCATCGGTCGCGCCACCTATGAGATCCAAGCCGAGGGCGCGTCGGACGACATCGTCGCCGCGCTGGACCTCCCGGCCGGCGCACCCGTCCTCGTTGTCGACCGGATCACCTACGCCGAGGACGACAAACCTCTCGAAGTCGTGGTGTTCCACCATCGTCCCGAGCGGTACCGGTTCTCCGTCACATTGCCACGAAGGATCGACGGTCCCGGGGCCGGACTCATCGAAAGTGGGCACTGACCAATGACTTCCGATACCCGATTCGGGCTCATCCTGGCGCTCACCGTCAACGGCCTGGCAGTGAGCGCCTATCCGGACATGGTCGCCGTCTCGCAGAAGGCGGAACGATACGCCTTCGATTCGGTGTGGTTGTGCGACCACTTCCTCACGATCAGTCCCGACGATTACGTCAAAGATGCCGGCATTGCGGGCGAATCGGGCGAGGCGCAGTCCGGCCCGCCACCCACATCGCTTCCGCTGCTGGAGTGCTGGACGGCGCTCAGCGCGCTGGCACGCGACACCACCCGGCTACGGCTGGGCACCAGCGTGCTGTGCAATTCCTACCGCCACCCTTCGGTGCTGGCGAAGATGGCCGCGACGCTCGACGTCATCTCCGGTGGCCGCCTCGATCTCGGGATGGGCGCCGGTTGGTTCCAGCGTGAGTTCGATGCCTACGGGATTCCGTTTCCGCCGGTGCGCGAACGGGTCTCGGCGCTGGCCGAGGCGCTGGAGGTGATGAAGGCGGTGTGGACGCAACCCAACCCCGCCTTCACCGGCGAGTTCTACAGCTTGAACGGCGCCATCTGCGATCCGCCTCCGGTTCAGCGACCCCATCCGCCGCTGTGGATCGGCGGGGAGGGCGATCGGGTGCAACGGATCGCCGCCCGGGCCGCCCAGGGTCTCAACGTGCGGTGGTGGTCGCCTCAACAAGTCACCCGGCGTCGCGACTTCCTGGACCGGGCCTGCGAGTCGGCGGGCCGGGACCCGGCAACGCTGCGCATGTCGGTCACGGTGCTGCTCGCGCCGACCGACTCCGCGGAAGAGGAGGCACGCCTCCGCACCGAGTTCGCCTCCATCCCCGAGTCGGGTCTGATCATCGGGTCACCCGAGCGATGCATCGAACGCATCGGCGAATACCGAAGCTGCGGTATAGACCAGTTTCTCGTCACGATCCCGCACGTCGTCGAGTCCCAGTACCTCGATATCGTCGGCAGCGACATCATTCCGCGGTTTGCAGCCGGGTGAGCCGAGTCGCTCAGCGAATTCTCAACTGATTCTTCGGATTCCCTGGCCCTGGCTCAAGGATTCACATAGTCGGCTCCCGGAGCATGGGACCATGTCTGAGCCCATGGGCGAGCCGCTGAACACCAACCTGATCGAACGCTACCTGTGCACTCGGGCGCGGCGTTACTTCCGCGGCCGGCACGATGGCGAGTTCTTCTTCGTCCTCAACACCGCCCTGCGCTTGCATGTCCATCTCGAGATCCCGCCCATGCACCCGGACGTGTTCACCATCCGCGTCACCCCCGCGTGCTTCTACCCCGCCTCCGAACGCCCCCGGTTGGCGGCCCTCGCCGGCGCCTGGAACGAGCAGCATCGCGACGTCACCGCGATCGTGCACGGATCGTCCGACCCGCAGCGCATCGGTGTCATGGCCGAGCAGTCCCGGTGGATCGGTGAGCGGGTGCGCTTCGATGACCTGGCGGCGTTCGCCGACCGGGCCACCGCGGCGGCCATCGATCTGTTCAGCCGGTTGACCGTCGCCGCGGAATTAACCTCGCCGCCTCTGCTACTCGACGCGAGCTGACCCGGTCAGGCGGTCAGGACCGCGTCGAGCGCCGAATAGAACAGCCCCAAGCCGTCGTCGGACGGACCGGTCAACGCCTCGATCGCGTGCTCGGGGTGCGGCATCAAGCCCACAACGCGCCCGTTGGCCGAGCTGATGCCGGCGATGTCGTGCAGTGAGCCGTTGATGTTCTCGCGGTAGCGGAAGACCACCCGCCCCTCGCCTTCCAGCTGTTCGAGTACCGGCTTGGGCGCGACATAGCGGCCTTCGCCGGACTTCAGCGGTATCAGCAGGTCGGCGTCGGACTCGAAACGCGACGTCCAGGCGGTCGAGGTGGAAGCGACGCTCAACCACACATCACGGCAGACGAAGTGCAACCCGATATTGCGCGTCAGAGCACCCGGGAGCAGACCCGCCTCGCAGAGCACCTGAAAGCCGTTGCAAATTCCCAGCACCGGCATGCCACGGCCGGCGGCCGCTACCACTTCCCCCATCACCGGAGCGAATCTGGCGATGGCGCCGGCGCGCAAATAGTCACCGTAGGAGAAGCCGCCGGGAACCACCACGGCGTCGACGCTCTTGAGATCGGCATCCGCGTGCCACAGGCTGACCGCCTCGGCGCCCACCATGCGTGCGGCACGCGCGGCATCGACGTCATCGAGGGTGCCCGGGAAAGTGATGATGCCGATCCGCGCCGTCACTGCGGGTCCCGGCTGATGGTCCAGTCCTCGATCACGGTGTTCGCCAGCAGCGATTCGGCGATTTCGGCGAGCTGGGAGTCATCCACCGTGTCGTCGACCTCTAACTCAAATCGCTTGCCCTGACGGACATCTGAGATTCCGGGGTGGCCCAGCCGCCCCAGAGCACCGACAATCGCCTGACCCTGCGGGTCAAGGATCTCCGCTTTGGGCATCACATGCACGACCACCCGGGCCACTGCGTTCCTCCTCAGCTCTGACGCCTGCGCGTCCGGGCCAACTCTACCGACCCCCGCGACACCTAGGCGACCAGAACCAGGCCGTCGCCGCCCAGCTCGGTGATGCGGCGCTGCGGGTCCCCGTCCGGATCCAGAGCGGCGTCGCTGCGCGCGGTCCACGCGTTGACCTCGAATTCGCGGCCGGCCAGGTCAGACGCGGCGCGGGCGGCGCGGGCCGCCGCGATGAATTCCTCGATCCGGGGATGGTCGAGCGCAATGTTCATGGCGTCGCATCGCGCGCCGGCGATCCTGGCCAGGCTCAAGCTGTTGACCCCCAGCAACACCGGCGGACGAGGGGAAGGGAGCGGGAAGCCGGCCCAGCGGTCGGCCCGATCGGGGTCCCACTGAGCGTCACACAAGTCCAGAACGTGGACGAGGTGGCGGTGGCGCTCGCGTATCGAGTCGTACAGCGGGATGTTGAGCAGATCATGCTCCCGGGCCCACGAGCTGCCGGGAGCCGCACCCGCGCCGAGGCCGAAGACGAATCGCCCGCCGCTGATCTCCTGCACCGAAGCCGCCGCTGCGACCGCCACTCCGGCCGGCCGGTTGGCGGCGTTCACCACCAGGGTGCCGATGCCGATGGTGGAGGTCGCGGCCGCCAGGGCGCCGGCCAGCGTGAAGCACTCGAGCATCCGGGTCCCGGACAACATGGCACCGGATATGTGGTCGAAAATCCACGCTCTGCCGAAGCCTTCGGCTTCGGCCTTCCGGACCTGGTCGCGAAGCTGCGGCCAGGGATGGTTGGCCGCGCTGTAGAGGACGTCGAGTTTCATTGTCTCAGAACATGTTTCAGCTAGGGGCAGGACGCGATGTAGGCCTCGCACAGCGGGGCGGTCAGGGCGTCCAGGACCGCGGCGTCGCTCAGCACCGGCCAGTCCACCTGAGGGGTCCCGGCCGCCCACAGTGTGAGTTCGCTGATCGTGCTGCTCGCCACGTGCGCGACCAGGTAGGTGTGCATGATGACCGGACCGCTGATCACGGCGGCCATCCGGGTGGGTTCGTCGTCGGTCACCGAAGGCGATTGCGCGGGAGCTCCCAGCTGGCATCCGCGCAACGCGGCGACGGCGGTGCCGAACACCGACGCGGCGAGCGCACCCCCGCGCGCGGTGTCCCCGCGCCAGTGCACGATCTGCGCGGATAGCTGCCACTGCCCCTCCGGCCGCGCCACCGTGGCCCGCGCAGCCACCGCGGAATTGCGGCTGTCCTGGGGAAACGCCATGGTGTTGCACACTTGCTCGAACCTGAACTGCGGGGTTGCTCCGCCCGTCACCGCGGAGTCGATACCGGCCAAAGCCGGCCAGTTGTACACCGAGTGCAGAGGTATCGACCGCTGGCCGATCCAGGCGCTGCCCGGGATCTGATCGCATACCGGCGGGCAGGTTTCCGGCTCGGAATGGGCAGGGGTCGCGGCGACGAGCGCGATCGCGAAGCTGCCGGCGACCATCATGGTCGCCAGAAACACCCTCAGCTGTACAGCCCCCATCAAGGCACAATCGTAGACATGCAACTGACGCATTTCGGACATTCCTGCTTACTCGCCGAGTTCGGTCAGACCAAAATTCTTTTTGATCCCGGCACTTTCGCGCACGGCTTCGAAGGGATCACCGGGTTGTCGGCCATTCTGATCACCCACCAACATCCCGACCACGTCGACGTCTCGCGGCTGCCCGCGCTGCTCGAAGGCAACCCGAACGCCGTGCTGTATGCCGACCCGCAGACCACCGAGCAACTCGGCGAGCCGTGCCGGGCGGTGCACGTCGGCGACGAGCTCTCGGTCGGCCAGCTCAGTATCCGGGCGGTGGGCGGACGGCACGCCGTCATCCATCCGGAAATACCGGTGATAGAGAACATTTCGTTTCTGGTGGGCGATGGCGAACACCGTGCCCGACTGATGCATCCCGGTGACGCGTTGTTCGTTCCGGAGGAACCGGTCGACGTCCTGGCCACTCCGGCCGCCGCCCCGTGGATGAAGATCTCGGAGGCCGTCGACTATCTGCGCGCCGTGGCGCCGGACCGCGCGGTGCCCATTCACCAGGGTGTGATCGCGCCCGAGGCGCGGGGTATCTACTACGGCCGGCTCACCGAGATGACCACCACCGATTTCCAGGTGCTGCCGGAAGAGAGCGCAGTCACGTTCTGACGACGAGCAGACGCAAAATCACCCGGGAGCGTATGCTCCACGGTGATTTTGCGTCTGCTCGCCCAAGGAAGGTCAGGTGATGTCGTCGGCGACACCGCGGCCGGCGGCGCGACCGGAGAAAATGCAGCCACCCAGGAAGGTCCCTTCCAAGGCTCGGTAACCGTGCACCCCGCCGCCACCGAAGCCGGCGGCCTCGCCCGCCGCGTACAACCCAGTGATCGGGGTGCCGTCGGACTTGAGCACCCGGGAATCCAGATCGGTCTCGATGCCGCCCAACGTCTTTCGGGTCAGAATGTGCAGTTTGACGGCGATCAGCGGCCCGGCCTTGGGGTCGACCAGCCGGTGTGGCGCCACCACCCGGCCCAGCCGGTCGCCGAGATAACCTCGGGCGGCCCGGATCGCGGTGATCTGACCGTCCTTGGTGAACTTGTTGGCCACCTCACGATCGCGGGCGGTGACCGCGGCCGCCACGGTCTCGTAGTCCAGCGGATCCACATCGGGTAGCCCGTTCATGGCCTCCACCAACTCCGGCAAGGTATCGGCACTGACGAAGTCCACGCCGCGGTCGATGAACGCCTGCACCGGCGCTGGGGGGCCGGACCGGGCCCGCGCCCGCACCAGGCGACGCACGCTCTGCCCGGTCAGGTCGGGGTTCTGCTCCTGACCCGAAAGTGCGAATTCTTTCTCAATGATTCTGGCGTTCAAGACGAACCAGGTGTAGTCGTAGCCGCTCGCCGCGATGTACTCCAAGGTGCCCAGCGTGTCGAAACCGGGGAAAAGCGGTACCGGCAAGCGATTTCCCGCGCCGTCCAGCCACAGCGACGACGGGCCGGGAATGATCCGGATGCCGTGCTGCGGCCAGATCGGGTCGTAGTTGGTGATGCCCTCGGTGTAGTGCCACATCCGGTCGGGGTTGATCACCCGCGCACCGGCTTTCTGGGCGATGCCGATCATCCGGCCGTCGACGTGGGCCGGCACGCCGCTGAGCAACTGCTTGGGCGCCCGCCCCATCCGGCGCGGCCAGTTCTTTCGCACCAGGTCGTGGTTGCCCCCGATGCCCCCACTCGTCACCACTACCGCTGAGGCCCGAAATTCGAACTTGCTCAGAGCCTTTCGTGACGATGCCACTCCACGTGGTTCATTGGAGGGCTCCAGGACGGTGCCCCGAACCCCGGTCACCGCGTCGCCCTCCACGATCAGCCGGTCGACCTGATGGCGATGCGCGAAACGCACGTTCGGCCGGTCGCGCAGCTGCCGCGCGAAAATCTCCACCAGAGCGGGACCAGTGCCCCAGGTGATGTGGAAACGCGGCACCGAATTGCCGTGTCCCTGCGCGTCATAGCCGCCGCGCTCGGCCCAGCCGACCACCGGGAAAATCTTCAGCCCGCGGGCCCGCAGCCAACTGCGCTTCTCCCCCGACGCGAAATCGACGTAGGCGTGCGCCCATTGTTCCGGCCAATAGTCCTCGGGACGGTCGAAGGCGGCCGTCCCGAGCCAATCCTGCAGGGCGAGTTCGTGACTGTCGCGGATTCCGAGCCGCCGCTGCTCGGGGCTGTCGACGAAGAACAGGCCGCCGAACGACCAGTAGGCCTGACCACCGAGGTTGGCGCTGTTCTCCTGATCCACGATGAGCACCCGCAGGCCACGGTCCACCAGTTCGCACGCCGCCACCAGCCCGGCGAGGCCGGCCCCCACGATGATCGCGTCAGCTGTGAAGGCGTCCGAACCCGCATCGCTCATGTCGAAACAGGGTAGTGCCCCCGCTGCGGTGCCACCGGCCGAGCGTCAGGCGGCGTCGAGTACCGCTCTGCCGGAACGCCAGCTGTACACCGAAGGCGCGCAGTCCTGCAGCAGCGCCAGGTCGACGGCATCCAGCATCGCCTGCCGGGGCCCGGGCTTGCGCAGATGACGGGCCGCCACGGCGATCCGTACCACACCCCCGCGCCGCGCGATCCGGTCGGCGGACAACACCACCATCCGGCACCACCACGGCTCGGCCAGGAACCCTTCGCCGATACCGAGCACCCGGGCCCGCACCGTGTGATCGCGGACCAGGTCGGTCATTCCGTACGCGTCGGCGACGAAACGAAAGCCGTTGTTCGGCAGTGCCTTGATGACTCCCGGGGAGACGAGCCAGCCGGGTGCCGCAAACAGCCGGGTGCGCAGGCCGAGATGCTCGAGCACTCGGTCGGCGGCCTTGATGCGCAAGTTGGCTTCGTGGGCGTGCAGCGTGGCGAACTCACCACGTCGCTTCTTCGTGGCGGCCTCGTTGTAGCCGTGCAGCACCAGGGCATCGCCGCGGGCACGCCGCTCGGTCAACCACTCCACGGTTCGCGGGTCGCGGTCGAGCCGGTAGTCACTGCCCAGCCGCGGCGCCGCAAGCAACGACACCGGCACCGAACGGGCATCCATCTGCGCGCAGAAGTCCGCGACATCGCCCAACGTTTGCTCGCCGATCCCTGAAACCGAGACGATCAGTTTTCCAGACATATTTGCAGTTTGCCGAGCACAAGTGTCGAAGCGGTGAAGGACACACGGACGGCAGACGTATATCCGGCCTTTGATCTGCTCGAACGGGCCTCCCCATGAGGCGGGCGTCACAATCAATTAGATATGCTCAGCAACGCCATGGATAAGGCGCCATCCGCACCGGCCGACGCCGCGTTGCCCACCACCCCGACCGGAGACGCAACGGGAGAGTCGACCGCGCCCGGCTATCCCGACAAGCTCGACGCGGCCACCCTCCGCGTCGCCGGGGTGTGCATCCTGGCCTCGGTGATGATGTCGGTGGACACCACCGTCGTCAGCGTCGCGCAGCGCACGTTCATCGTTCAGTTCGAATCCACCCAGACCGTCGTCGGCTGGACCATGACCGGCTACACGCTGGCCCTGGCCACCGTGATTCCGTTGGCCGGCTGGGCGGCCGACCGCTTCGGCACCAAACGCCTGTGGATGGGTTCGGTGGTGGCGTTCATGGTGGGCTCGCTGCTGTGTGCGATAGCGCCGAGCATTCTGCTGCTGAACATATTCCGGGCGGTGCAGGGGATGTGCGGCGGCATGCTGATGCCGTTGGGGTTCACGATCTTGACGCGCGTCGCGGGCCCGAAGCGGCTGGGACGTCTGATGTCGGTACTGGGTATCCCGATGCTGCTCGGCCCCATCGGGGGGCCGATCCTCGGCGGCTGGCTGATCAACGCCTTCAGTTGGCCCTGGATATTCCTGATCAATCTGCCAATCGGGTTGTGCGCGTTCATCCTTGCCAAGTTCCTGTTCCCGCGGGACGATCCGGCGCCTTCGGAGACGTTCGACGTCATCGGCGTGCTGTTGCTGTCACCCGGGCTCGCCACGTTTCTGTTCGGGGTGTCCTCAATCCCCGGCCGCGGCACACTGGCCGACCGCCAAGTGCTCATACCGGTGATCATCGGCTTGGCGCTGATCACGGCCTTCGTCCTGCATGCGTGGTACCGGGCAGATCACCCGCTCATCGACCTGCGACTGTTCCGGGTTCCAGCGGTCACCCAGGCCAATGTCACCGCATTCATCTTCTCGATCGCCTTCTTCGGGTCCATGCTGCTGCTTCCCAGCTATCTGCAGCAGGTGATGGGACAGACTCCGATGCAGTCCGGGTTGCACCTGATTCCGCAGGGACTCGGCGCCATGCTGACCATGCCGTGGGCGGGGGTCTTCATGGACCGCAAAGGGCCCGGGAAGAGCGTGCTGTTCGGCATCTCGCTCATCACGGTCGGGTTGGCCTTCTTCACCTTCGGGGTCGCCCGGCAGGCCGTTTTCTCACCCGTCCTGCTACTGGGACTGGGCATCATGGGCATGGGCATGGGTTGCACGATGATGCCGCTGTCCGGGGCGTCGGTGCAGGCACTGAACCCGCACCAGATAGCCCGCGGTTCGACGCTGATCAGCGTCAACTTCCAGGTGGGCGGCTCGATCGGGACCGCGCTGATGTCGATGGTGCTGACCAGCCAGTTCAATCGCAGTGAGAACATCACCGCGGCAAACGAATTCGTGCGCCGCAAGCAGGAGGCCGCGCGGCGCGGGGTGCCGCTGGACCCGTCCGCGGTGCCGCAGCGGACCCTGAGCCCTGACTTCGCCACCAATCTGCTGCACGATCTATCGCACGCCTACACCGTGGTGTTGGTGATCGCGGTCGCCCTGGTGGCCACCACGTTCGTCCCGGCATCGTTTCTGCCGAAAAAACCGGCCGTCTAGTCCTGCGCGGTCGTCAACAGCCACGAGTACTGGAAAGCGGTTTCCTTCCACCGTTCATAGCGGCCGCTGATTCCACCGTGTCCGGCTTTCATCTGGGTCTTCAACAACACCGGACTGCCTTGCGAACCGGCACCGTCAGTGTTCGCGTGGCGCAGCGCGGCTACCCACTTGGCGGGTTCGACGTAGTAGACCCGGGTGTCGTTCAGCGACGTCATCGCCAGGATCGCCGGATACCGCTTGGCCTCCACGTTCTCGTACGGCGAATACGACTTCATGTACGCGTAGACATCGCTGTCGGTCAACGGGTTTCCCCACTCATCCCATTCGGTGACAGTCAGCGGCAGCGAGGGATCCAGGATGGTGGTCAACGGGTCGACGAAGGGCACCTGCGCCAGGACGCCGGCGAAGAGTTCCGGCGCCATATTGGCCACCGCGCCCATCAGCAACCCACCGGCACTGCCCCCCAGCGCCACCAGTTGCCGCGGGGTGGTCAGCCCGGTGTCGACGAGATGCTGTGCCACCGCGATGAAGTCGGTGAAGGTGTTCTTCTTTTCCAGCAGCTTGCCGTGCTCGTACCACAATCGGCCCATCTCACCGCCGCCGCGGACATGGGCGATGACGAACACCATGCCGCGGTCCAGCAATGAAAGCCGGGCAATCGAGAACCGCGGGTCCTCGCAGATCTCGTAAGCGCCGTAGCCGTAAACCAGTGCCGGAGCTGGAAATTCGATGCCTGCCCGATGGACGATCGAGATCGGCACCCGGGTGCCGTCTGCCGTCAGCGCCCAGTCGCGGCGCTCGACGTAATCCTCACGGCGGTAACCGCCCAACACCGGTTGTTCTTTGAGCAGGGTGCGTTCCCCGGTGGCCAGGTCGAGGTCGTAGATCCGCGCCGGTGTGACGAATGACCCGGCTCCCACCCGCAGCCTGGGTGAGCGCCAGTTCGGGTTGGCCCCCAGCCCGGCCGACATCAGTTCGGAGTCGAACGCGATCTCCTGCGGCTCATCGTAACTGCCGTCGGAGCCGAACGGCCACAACTGGATTCGCGGCAGCGCTGCCCGGCGATAGCTGACCACCAGGTGGTCGGCGAAGGCGTCCACGCCGTCGAGACGCACATCGTCGCGGTGCGGGATGAGGGTGCTCTGCCGGGTCGGGTCGGCGACGGGCGCCTCGACCAGGGTGAAGTTCACCGCGTCCTCGTTGTGCAGGATCAGGAACCTGTCCTGCCCACCCACCACGGCGTGCTCCACCGAGTACTCGACGCCCTCGCGCCGCGGCAACACGACGGTGAACTCGGCGTCGGGTTCGGCCGCGTCCGCGTAGCGCACCTCCGAGGTGACCGACGACCCGGCCGCGATCAGCACATAGGCGTTGCTGCGGGTGCGGCCCACGCCCACCCAGAACCGTTCGTCGGGTTCGTGATAGACCCGCTCGGACGGTCCGCCCGAACCGAGCCGGTAACGCCACACCGTGTCGGGACGCCAGGCCTCGTCGACGGTGCTGTAGTAGACGGTGCGATTGTCGGCCGCCCAGGTAGCACCCGCGCCGATATCGGCGATCTCGTCGGGATATACCTCGCCGGTGCGTAAGTCCTTGAATCGCAGGGTGTATCGTTCGTCGCCCTTGACGTCGACGGAGTAGGCCAGCAGATTGGCGTCGAGGCTGACACTGGCGGCACCCAGTGCGAAGAAATCGTGACCGTCGGCTTCGATGTTCTCGTCGAGGAGGACCTGCTCGCCGGGAATCTCGGTGTGCTCGTCGAACTGCGGGGGTGTCCAGTCGTCGGGATCGCTGACCGGGCAGCGGCAATGGACACCGTACTGCTTGCCTTCGAAAGTCCGGGCGTAGTACCACCAGTCGCCGCGCCGGGTCGGGACCGACAGGTCGGTTTCCTTGGTGCGCGACTTGATCTCGTCAAAGATCTGCTGCCGCAAGGACTCCAGGTGGGCGGTGCTCTGGTCGGCATACTCGTTCTCGGCTTCGAGGTAGCCGATGACCTCAGGGCTGTCCTTGTCCCGCAGCCACTCGTACGGGTCGATGAAGACATCGCCGTGGAATTCGCGGCGTTTCTCTACCCGTTTGGCGACGGGCGGCACCGGCGCGTCGGTCATGCACCGATCCAGTCTTCGAAACGCAGGCCCGAAATCCGTTCGTAGGCTTCGATGTAACGGCCGCGGGTGGCTGCGATGATGTCGTCCGGCAGCGGCGGCGGCGGTTCGGTGCCATGTCGGTCCCAGCCCGACTCGGGGCTGGTGAGCCAGTTACGGACGAACTGCTTGTCGAAGCTGTTCTGCACCACGCCGGGCCGGTACTCATCGGCCGGCCAGTACCGCGAGGAGTCGGGGGTGAAGATCTCGTCGGCCAACAGCAGATTGCCGTTGCGGTCGGTGCCGAACTCGAACTTGGTGTCCGCGATGATGATTCCTCGCGTCAACGCGTGGTCGGCGGCCTGCACGTAGATCTGCAGCGTGCGGTCCCGCAGTTCGTTGGCCGCCACGGCGCCCACCAGTTCGATCACCCGGTCGAACGGGATGTTCTCGTCATGGCTGCCCAGCTCCGCCTTGGTGGCCGGGGTGAACAACGGCTCGCTGAACTTGCTGGCTTCGACCAGCCCCGGCGGCAACGCGATACCGCAGACCTTTCCGGTGGCCTGGTAGTCCAGCAGTCCCGAGCCGGTCAGGTAGCCGCGGGCAACGCACTCCACCTCGAGCATCTCCAGCCGGTGCACCAGCAGCGCCCGGCCGAGCACCTCCTCGGGGATGCGGGGGTCGTCGGGCGGCCCGGCCAGGTGATTAGGCGCGTCCACGAGTCCGAAGAAAAAGACGCTCATCGCGGTCAGGATGCGGCCCTTGTCGGGAATCACGCTGTCCAGGATGAAGTCGTAGGCGGAGATCCGGTCGCTGGCGACCAGCAACAGGTGGTGGTCGTCGACCCGGTAGATCTCCCGAACCTTTCCACTGGCCACATGCTGGTAATCGGACAACGGGGGTCGCATCGGGTCAGCCTATCGGGCGAGCCGGCACCATTTGGGGGCGAGCTGTGCTGGTATCGGAGACATGACGAGGTACCTGCCGTACTCCACCCGGCCCTTCCGCCTGTTCGGTCAACTGATCAGCGACATCACCATTTCGCTGTGGACCGTGATCTGGGTATTCGTCGGCATCGCGGTGCACGACGCGATCGCGACGATCGCGGAGGCCGGCCGACAAGTGGAGAGCGGCTCCAAGGACCTGGCCGGCAACCTGGCGTCGGCGGGGCACGGTGCGCACAACGTTCCGTTGCTCGGTGATGCGCTCGGCAAACCGCTCGACGCGGCCAGCCAGGCGGCGCTGGACGTGGCCGGCGCTGGTCACAGCCTCGATTACACCGCGAGCTGGCTGGCCTGGGTGCTGGCGCTGGCGGTCGCGTCGCCCCCGATTCTGGCGGTGACCGTGCCGTGGCTGTTGCTGCGGTGGCGGTTCTTCCGGCGCAAGTGGGTGGTGACCGCGTTGGCGGCGACGGCGGCGGGACAGCAACTGCTGGCGCTGCGGGCATTGGCCAACCGGTCGCCGGCCAAACTCGCGGCGGTCAGTGCCGACCCGGTCGGCGGCTGGCGCCACGAGGACCCGATGGTCATCCGCGGCCTGGCCGCACTGGAACTGCGCGCCGCCGGGATCAGGTTGCGCATGCCCTGAGCCGGCGGCCTCCCTAACCCTGGTGCAGTTCCACGACCAAATGCCGGATGCCGGTGTGCCGGTTGCTGCGGGTCCACTCCGGCGGTTCCACCAGCCGGACTGCGCCGAACCGGGACAGCAACTCCTCGTAGAGCACGCGGAGCTCGAGCCGGGCCAGGTTTGCCCCGAGACAGTAGTGCACTCCCTGCCCGAAGCCCAGGTGCGGATTGGGTTTGCGGGTGATGTCGAACTGGGCCGCGCGCTCGAAGACGGCGTCGTCGCGGTTGGCGGAGCCTTCCCAGATCTGCACTTTCTGACCCGCCCCGATCGCGTGTCCCCCGAGGGTCACGTCGCGGGTGGCGGTGCGCCGCTTGGACGGTGACGGCGAAGTCCACCGGATGATCTCCTCGACCGCCGTCGGCAACAACCCGAAATCGGCTCGCAGCACGCGTAATTGGTCGGGATGCTCGGCCAGGGCCAGTAGCCCGCCCGCGACGGCGTTACGCGTGGTCTCCGCGCCGGCGCTGAAGAGCAGGCTGAAGAACAGATACACCTCGAGATCGGAGAGGGGCTGGGCGGCTTCGTCTTCGACCATGGCGTTGGCCACCACTGACAGCATGTCGTCGGTCGGCTGCGCACGCTTGGCGGCGATCAACTCCTGCCCGTAGGTGTACATCCGCGACCCGGCTTCCTCGATGGACAGCTGTGAGAGCGCCGCTTTGCGCGAGCCGCCGAAGTCGAATTGCGGCTCGATGGCCTCGAACAGCCAATGTCGTTCGCTTTCGGGCACTCCCAGCAGAATGCAGATCATCTGCATCGGCAACTCGGCGGCGATGTCGACCAGGAAGTCGAACGGCTCGCCGGGCACCACCTCGTCCACCAGGCGGCGGGCCCGGGCCCGCAGGTCGTCCTCGACGCGGCGAATCATCCGGGGCGTGAGCCCGGAGCTGACCAGTCGCCGGATCTGCGAGTGCCTCGGGTCGTCCATCATGTTGAGCACCTGACCCGCGATCGCCAGATCCTGCAGCAGTGTGCCACCGAACGGACGGGCACCACCCGTGACGGACGAGTACGTCACCGGATCACGCAGCACCTCAAGGGTTTCCGCGTGGGTGGCCACCGACCAGAACCCTTCTCCGTCGGGTGTGTTTTCGGTGGGCTCGTGCCAGAACACCGGCGCCTCGCGGCGGTGGACGGCGAACAGATCGTGCGGGAAGCCGTCGGCGAAGTTGTCCAGATCGGTGAAGTCGATACTGGTCACCGCGGCGGTCACAAGATCGCCCCCGGCGTATATTTGGCCGCCTCCGGATGGCGGCCCACCAGTTCGTCCACCAGTGCGGCCACCGCGTCGACCTGGTCGCCGGCCGCGCCGATGAAAGCCTCCTTGTCGGCCAGCGCGGCGTCGAGCGCCTTGCGGTCCAGCGGCAACCGCTCGTCGGCGGCCAACCGGTCCAACAGATCCGGCTCCGCGCCGCGTTCCCGCATGGCCAGTGCCGTGGCCACCGCGTGTTCGCGGATCACGTGGTGCGCGGATTCGCGTCCCACACCCGCACGCACCGCAGCCATCAGCACCTTGGTGGTGGCCAGGAAGGGCAGGTACCGGTCCAGTTCACGCTGGATCACCGCCGGGTAGGCCCCGAACTCGTCGAGCACCGTCAGGAATGTCTCGATCTGACCGTCGATGGCAAAGAAGCTGTCCGGCAACGCAACTCGACGCACTACCGAGCAGAAGACGTCGCCTTCGTTCCACTGCGCGCCGGCCAGCTCGGCAGCCATCGAGGCGTAACCGCGCAGCACCACCTGGAGTCCGTTGACCCGTTCGCAGCTGCGGGTGTTCATCTTGTGCGGCATCGCCGACGAACCGACCTGACCTTCGGCGAATCCCTCGGTGACCAGCTCGTGCCCGGCCATCAACCGGATGGTGTGCGCCAGCGACGACGGTCCCGCGCCCAGTTGCACCAGCGCGGACAGCACGTCGTGGTCTAGCGAACGCGGGTACACCTGACCGACGCTGTGCAATACCGTTGTGAAGCCGAGGAACTCGGCCACCTGCCGCTCGAGGGCGGCGAGCTTGCCCGCGTCGCCGCCGAGCAGGTCGAGCATGTCCTGGGCGGTGCCCATCGGCCCCTTGATGCCGCGCAGCGGGTAACGGTCGATCAGTTCCCGCAGCCGGGTCAGCGCGATCAGCGTCTCCTGTGCGGCCGAGGCGAACCGCTTGCCCAGGGTGGTGGCCTGAGCGGCGACGTTGTGGCTGCGCCCGGCCATCACCAGGTCGCGGTAGGCCACGGCCCGCTCGGCAAGCCGCGCCGCCACCGCCACCCCGTGGCCGAACACCAGTTCCAGCGACTGCCGAATCTGCAGCTGCTCGACGTTCTCCGTCAGGTCCCGGCTGGTCATGCCCTTGTGGACGTGCTCATGGCCGGCAAGGGCGTTGAATTCTTCGATACGGGCCTTGACGTCGTGGCGCAGCACTCGCTCACGCGCCGCGATGGAGGCCAGATCGACGTTGTCCAGGACCCGCTCGTAGTCGGCGATCGCTTGCTGCGGCACGTCCACTCCGAGCCCCGACTGCGCCCGTAGCACCGCGAGCCACAGCCGCCGCTCGGCTACCACCTTGGCCTCGGGCGACCAGATCGCCACCATCTCAGCGCTTGCGTACCGGTTGGCCAGCACGTTCGGAATGCTCACGAACACACAGCTTACGGTCGGGATGGGTCTGGGCCAGGAAGGACTGCCGATGCCCGACGGGGCGCCCTCCGGGCCATGATCACCGCGGCGCAAGTGACATGATGCCGCCATGTACTTCGCGGGCGTCGACCTCGCCTGGGCCGGCCGCAACCCGACCGGGATCGCGGTGGTCGATGACGACGGCGTCCTGGTCAGCGTCGGCGCGGTCCGCACCGACGCTGACGTGCTGGAAACGTTGCGTCCGTGGGTGGGCGCCGAGTGCGTGGTGGGTTTCGATGCGCCGCTGGTGGTGACCAATCCGACCGGTCAGCGTCCGGCCGAGACGGCGCTCAACCGGGATTTCCGCAGGTTCGAGGCGGGGGCGCACCCATCCAATACCGGCAAACCCGAATTTGCCGACGGAACACGTGCCGCGCGGCTGGCGGCGGCCCTGGACCTGAACCTCGACCCGTATTCACCCGCGCCGCGACGGGCCCTCGAGGTGTATCCGCACGCGGCGACGGTCGCCCTGTTCCGGCTGCCCCGCACGCTGAAGTACAAAGCCAAGCCGGGCAGGGACCTCGGGCAGCTCCGGTCGGAGTTGCTGCGGCTGATGGATCTCGTCGAGACACTGGCCGACGCGCCGGTACCACTGCACGTCGGCGACCACCCCGACTGGGTCCGGCTGCGCCACGCCGTGGTGACGGCGCAGCGCAAAAGCCACCTGCGGCGCGCGGAGGACCCCGCCGATGCCGTGGTCTGCGCCTATGTGGCGCTCTACGCGCAGCGTCGCCCCGACGACATCACCTGCTACGGCGACGCGACGAGTGGCTATATCGCGACGCCGTCGTTGTCCAAAGACGTGCTGACGATCCGCACCGGGGGTTGATCGACCGGCGCCAGTACTTCGATCAGGTCGATCACCGTCGCCATCGCCGCGGCGCGCGGGTCGCGTCCTTCCACCAGCGCGGAGACCACCGAACCGTCAACGGCGCAGATCAGGGTGCACACCAGCTCGATCTGGACCGATCTGCCCGATCGTTCGATGGCCTCGGCGACGGCCTCGGCGCGCTGCCGCAGGCTGCGCCGCATGCTTTCCCGCAGGGCGGGAAGACGGGTACAGGCGATATGGCGCTCATATCGCGATATCAGCTGCTCGGCGAGCCCCGGTCCGGATACGTCCCCCACCAACAGATCGACCAGCACGTCCGCGGTGGTCTCCGGCCCCCGGCGGCGCCGGGACAGGCCGTTGACCCGGGCCCGTAACTGCGCCACCTCGATCATCCCGATGTGCTCGACCGCGCGGGCGATCAAATCATCGAGCGACGAGAAATAGTAGGTAGTAGACGCCAGTGGCAGGCCGGCTCGCCGGGCGACCGCCCGGTGGCGTACCGCTTCGAACCCGCCTTCGCCGAGCAGCTCGGCGGCGGCGCTCACCAACGCGTACCGCCGTCGTTCTCCTTTAGGAGTAACTGCTGCTGCTGTCACGCCCACCCATGCTGCCAGCCAAAGTGGTACTGCATTGCCATTTTCGCGAAACGAACATGGCATGATTGCCCGCATGCCAGACATCAGCCGCCGCGCCGTACTGCGCCTCGGCGCTGCCGCCGCATGCGGCGCGGGCGGCGCATATGCGCTCGACGTGCTGTTTCAGCCGCGCACGTCGGGCGCCGCCCCGGTTTCCTGGACTGGGACAAACGTTCCATTGGCGCCGGCACGGCCGCTGGATCCGGCACCACCGGCGCAGGCGGCTCCGACGATGCTGACGGGCTCGTTCGTCTCGGCAGCCCGGGGCGGCATATCGACCAATTGGGCGATCGCGCGCCCGCCCGGACAGACCAAGCCGCTGCGACCGGTCATCGCGTTGCACGGAAAAGGCAACGACGCCGCCGCCGTGATGGCCGGCGGTGTCGAGCAAGGCCTGGCGCAGGCGGTCAACGCCGGGTTGCCGCCGTTTGCGGTCGTCGCCGTCGACGGCGGCGGCGGTTACTGGCACAAGCGGGCCGACGGCGACGACGCCGGGGCGATGGTGCTCAACGAGTTGATCCCGATGCTGGACAGCCACGGCCTGGACACCTCCCGGGTGGGATTTCTGGGTTGGTCGATGGGCGGCTACGGGGCGCTGCTACTCGGTGGCCGGCTCGGCGCGGGTCGTACCGCGGCGATCTGCGCGGTGAGCCCCGCGCTGTGGACGTCCTCGGGCGCGGCCGCGCCCGGTGCCTTCGACGGGCCCGACGACTATGCGGCCAACTCGGTGTGGGGGATGCCGGCCCTGGGTTCCATCCCGATCCGCATCGACTGCGGCGACAGCGACCCGTTCTATTCGGCGACCAAGCAGTTCATCGCTCAGCTACCGAATCCTCCGGCCGGCGGTTTCTCACCGGGCGGACACGACGGGGGGTTCTGGAGCTCGCAGCTGCCGGCCGAGATGACGTGGATGGCGCCGATATTGACGGCGTAGCCCCGCGGCCATCGCAAGCGCGGCGACGCCGGGCGACGCGGGTCGCCGCCATCTGCCGTCGCGTGGATACCGTCGTCATGTGAGCGCACCGTTCGACTGGCACAATCCGTACCCCTGGCCTCGCACACCCGTACTCGGTGCCAACGTCGTTTGCACCTCCCAACCGCTCGCCGCTCAGGCCGGCCTGTCGATGCTGGCCGCCGGCGGCAACGCGGTCGACGCGGCCATCGCCACCGCGATCACCCTGACGGTCGTCGAACCGGTGTCCAACGGCATCGGATCGGACGCGTTCGCGATCGTTTGGGACGGCAAGCAGCTGCACGGCCTCAACGCGTCGGGACGCTCACCCGCGGCGTGGACACCGGAATACTTTGGCGGTCAGGGTGTTCCGGCCTTCGGCTGGAATTCGGTGACGGTGCCCGGAGCCGTGTCGGGATGGGTGCAGTTGCACGAGCGGTTCGGCAGGCTGTCGTTCGACCGGCTGTTCGCGCCCGCTATCTCTTACGGCCGCAACGGCTTCCTGGTGTCTCCGATGGTGGCCTCGCAGTGGCAGGCGCAGGTTCCCGTCTTCGCATCGCAGCCTGGGTTCGCCGCCGCCTTCCTGCGGGGTGGACGAGCACCCCAAGCCGGGGAATTGGTCACTCTCCCGGACCATGCGACCACCCTGGAGAAGATCGCGTTATCCGGCGGCGAGGCGTTCTACCGAGGCGAGTTGGCCGCCAGGATCGAGGCGCACTCAACCGCCCACGGCGGCGCGATGCGGGCCAGCGACCTGGCGGCCCATCAGGCCGACTGGGTCGGCACCATCAGTGGTCAGTATCGGGGCTACACGCTGCACGAGATACCGCCCAACGGTCAGGGCATCGTCGCTCTGATCGCGCTGGGCATCCTTGAACACTTCGACATGTCCTCGTTGCCGGTCGATTCCGCCGATAGCGTCCACCTACAGATCGAGGCGTTGAAGCTGGCATTCGCGGACGCTCACGCATGTGTCGCCGACATCGACCACATGACTGTGACCACCGAACGTCTTCTGGATAAGGAGTACCTCAGTCAGCGGGCCGCGCTGATCGACCCTCGGCGCGCAACGCCCGCTTGGGCCGGAACACCCAGGGGTGGAACGGTTTATCTGACTGCCGCCGATGCGTCCGGGATGATGGTGTCGATGATCCAGTCGAACTACATGGGATTCGGCTCCGGCGTGGTGGTGCCGGACACCGGCATTGCACTGCAGAACCGGGGCGCGAATTTCGTTGCGACGCCGGGCCATCCCAATCAGATCGGTCCGGCCAAGCGTCCCTTCCACACGATCATCCCCGGCTTCGTGAGCAAAGACGGCGCACCGGTGATGAGTTTCGGGGTGATGGGCGGGCCGATGCAGCCGCAGGGTCACTTGCAGGTGCTGGTGCGCATCGCCGATCACGGCCAGAACCCGCAGGCAGCCTGCGACGGCCCGCGCTTTCGCTGGGTGGATGGCATGCAAGTGGCCTGCGAGAACGGATTTCCCACCGCGACGCTCGACGACCTGCGGCAGCGCGGGCATGATCTGCTCACCGTGGACGACTACAACGCGTTCGGTAGCTGCCAGGCGATCTGGTGTCTGGACGACGGGTATCTCGCGGCCAGCGACCCGCGGCGGGACGGGCAAGCTGCCGCGTTCTGATTCGCCGGCCCTACCATCGATTGCCCCCGCGCCGGCGCAACCGCCCTCCCCGGCACCGGTTCCCGCCGCTCCTCGCGCGGCGCACCTGCCGCCGTGTCCGCTCCGGCTGCGCCGAAAGTCAAAACACCCGCTCCCACGCCGCCGGCAGTGGTCGTTCGCGACCAGACGTTCGTCAACCAGCTCTCCAACATTCCCGGCCTCACCGCCACCGACCCGGCGACGGCCGCCGCAACGGGTCGCGCCATCTGCAAGAGCCTGAAGAACGGGGGGACCCGCAATGAGTCCGTGCAGGCCAGTGTGAACGGCAACAGTGGCTTCACGCCCGCACAGGCCGCGGCCGGTGTCAACGCCGCCATCGGCGTCTATTGCCCGCAATATCCGCATTAGGTCGTCTAATGCGTTGAGCCGTTTCGTCTCTCGCGGAGCCCGGTCCGATCCCGCAGCGCGCAGGCCACCGTCGCCCCGGCAGCCCCAAGGTGAACTAAAGGTAAACTCATAGGAAACTAAGCGTGACTGCATGGTGAATCGGCGGGTAATATCGGATCGGCAATGCGGGCTGACGCGGATGCTGCGTCGGCATTCCTGTAACGGATGGTGCGATGATTGGCTCGATTCCCTCCGGCATGGGCTTGAGTGCCGGAGATGTGTTCGCCGGGTACACAATTGACCGGTTGTTGGGGTCTGGGGGTATGGGCGAGGTGTATCTCGCCCAGCATCCACGGCTGCCGCGCCGGGAGGCGTTGAAGATCCTCAACGACGACATCTGCGCCGACCCAGCCTACTGGCAGCGGTTCATCAAAGAAGCCGATCTGGCTGCGGCGCTGTGGCATCCGAACATCGTGCGCATCAACGACCGAGGCGAATCCGACGGGCAACTGTGGATCGCGATGGACTTCGTCGACGGCACCGACGTCGCCAGCCTGCTCCGCGAACAGTATCCGGCCGGCATGCCCGTCGATCAGGTCGACCTGATCATCGATGCGATCGCCGCCGCACTCGATTACGCCCACCACCACCATGACGTGCTGCACCGCGATGTCGGGCCGGCCAACATCCTGCTCGCCGCCCCGGGCACCGACGAACAACGAATCCTGCTGGGCGACTTCGGTATCGCCCGCACCATCGGCGACACCGGCGGGCTGACCGCGACCAACATGATGATCGGCACCTTCCCCTACGCCGCGCCCGAACAACTCACCGACGAACCCATCGACGGCCGCGCCGACCAATACGCCCTGGCCGCCACCGCCTACCACCTGCTGACCGGCGCCCCGCTGTTCCCCCACGCCAACCCCGCCGTCGTCATCAGCCGCCACCTCAACACTCCACCGCCGGCACTGGCCGAAACCCGCCCCACACTGGCCGCCTTCGACCCCGTCTTCGCCACCGCCCTGGCCAAAGACCCCACCGACCGATACACCCGATGCAGCGACTTCGCCCACGCGTTCAGCCGCGCCGCCCACACCCTGACCCCGGCCACCAACTCAGCACGCACCATGCCCAGACCCCTGGCCGTCAGAACACCCACCACGACAACCCCACCACCCGCGACACCAGCACGGCGACGCCGGCGCATCTTCGCCGCTGCCGCAACGGCAGTAGCTCTCACCGGCGTCGCCGCCAGTGACTACCAGATCGACGACAGATCCGAGGTCGCCGCACCGGCCGCGTCAGCCGCTTCGGTGCAACCTCGGCTGGCGGCCGAGAACTATCCCGGACGGCCGCGGGTCGGAGACGTCATCGTCGGCTCCGAAGCCGACGGCGTCCTGC
>NZ_LKTM01000373.1 GCF_001417955.2 Mycobacterium gordonae
CAGTAATCGGCCGGTGGGGTCTGGGCCTCGGGGGCGGGCATGCCGCCCACCGCGTGACACAGGCTGGGAAACAACAGCGCAGACCCGGGGGTGGTGACGTGGGTGTCCCCGCCCGGGCTAATCAGGATCAGGGTGCCGTCGGCGAGTTGTTTCTCGGTCCAGCCCCAGAAGGTTTTCATCAAATGATGGGTGCGGCAGTAACACTTCATGTTGGAGACAAATCCGCAATCTACCCCCATCGGGGCGGTACTCGGCCGCGAGGGTTACGCCGGACAGACGCGCCGTTTCTCGTGAAGAGCGATGGCGATTAACGGCGCACTCTTGCCGGCTTTGGCTTGCACCCTGCGGTGTTTACGCGGGGCGCCTGAATACTTCGCGCTCGAGCCGTGCCAGACGTTCGGCGACGGTTCCTGAATCCCCATGATCTTCGGCGTGGAGTCGATCAACGACCCATACCCGGATAAGGGTCGACAGTGACAGTCCCGCTTTACGAGCAGCCTGGCTCAGCCGCTCATGCTCATCGGCAGCCAAGCGCACCGAAACCACAGTCTGGCGGCCAAGATTCGGACGGCTTACGGTGACATGCTCAGGCACCGGGCCTCCCGAGTAGGCCTCCGCGCGTGCGCCTTCGTCGGCGAGCAAATCATCAATCCTGCTCATTCTTGCTGCTCCTCACTGTAGAGGCTCTTATCCTGTTGATTCGATACCCAGGCATTGCTGCCCCACCAATCGCCATCCGGGCGCTCATCAGGGTCGGCATCGGCGGATATCAAGATCACGGTCAGTACCGCCCGCGCTGCCGGCGAATAGCCGATTACCCGAACCGACAGGCCCGACCGACTCGCGGGGTCGGGCGCTTGCCAGACGGCGTGACGGTCGTTGACCGCTGCGTCCGCCCAGACCGGAGAGATGCCGTGCCGCTCCCCGATGTAGTCGGCCCGCTTGCTCCAGTCAACTAGCATACACCTACAATATACTACGAATAACTACGCGATCTGGTGTGCGTTCATCTGGCGCCTCAGTGCCCTGTTCGCTGCCCTGCACGGCTACCGGGAGCCGCCACTTCGGCTGGAACGCGCTGAGATCCGATTTGCAGAGCCAGCACTTGGCTCACGTCCATCAGCCCCGCTCGCCAGCCCTGAAATCGACCCACTCAAGCGGGACACCTCACATGTCTCAAACAACACCCCATACCCTCGCCGACACTTTTACCAGCCATTATGTCGATTTTTACGGCCTGAAAAGGCACAGAGATCTGAGGTTGCTCGCAAGTTGAGAATCTACCCTCTTACTGGCGGTCTTCCGCCACGAAGGTTAGACCGCCGGGCTAGCCGGTGGTGTGGGTGCGGCGGTGGTAGTGGCGAGCGACGCGGGCCCGGTTGCCGCAGATGTTGGCGGTGCACCAGCTGCGGCGCGGATTGGTGGCCAGAAAGAGCATGGAGCAATCCGGGTTGGCGCAGCGTCGCAACTGGTCGCGGTAGCGGGGATCGGTGAGTACGGTTATGGCGTCGGTGGCGGTGGCCGCGAGCGCGGGGTTTCCGCCGTATTCGACATGCCAACGCACGCTGCGCTGCAGCTCGGTGGCGATTAGGTCCAACCGTGTGCTAACGGGTGCCGCCGCGGCGGCGGCGTTGATGTCATCCAGCGACTCGGTTGGCGGCACGCGGTGCTCAAGGTGGGCGTCGAACGCGTCGCGAACGGCGTGGCGTAGCCGGCGGGTGGCGGTGGGATCGGGGATAGGCGCACCGGGAGGCAGTCGCGACTCCTGCAGCTGCCACCACCGGCGCAGCTGGTCGGGATCGGACAACAAGTCGGTGGCCGGTTGGGTGACCGTGACCAGTGTATCGGCGAGGTCGACCGATATCGACGGTTCGCCGCCCATCGGAAAGCCCGCCTGTTGCAGCGCCTCCAATGTCGGTCCCGTCTGGATCCTCACGTCGCCATTTTAAGCGTGTGGCGACGCGCAACCGTTGCTCTCTGATCATGCGGAATACCTGTTGAGAGCCCGATGACCACGGTTGCCTTCAATGACCTAATGCGCTACCCTTCGAGCTATGCATTAGCATGGTCTGCTGATCACCGACCGTTGAGGAGTCCTGTCATGACCGTCGACCCACCATTCGTTACCCGCGCTCGGGGGTGGACCTGGCCTGGCGTCGTGGCGGCCACGCTGGTCGCCGCGGTCGGCGATGCCGCGTTCGCGTTCATCGCGTACGTGCTGATCGCCCGCCGGTTCAACTTCGAGACACTGTTGCAGTACATCGCCAGCGGCCTGCTCGGCGAGTCCGCATTCACCACCGGCCGCGCCGGGATCGGCGTCGCGGCGCTGGGGTTCGCCATCCACCTGGCGCTGGCGGCAGTGTTCACTTTCTTCTACGCGCTGGTCATCGCACCCCGGGTGCACACCCTGCCGATAGCCACCGCCATTGGAGCGGCCTACGGTGCAGCGATCTGGGTGTTCATGAACACCGTGGTCTTGCCGTTAGGCCACGCAGCCGGCGAAACGTTCTTAAGTGGCTACTACCTGGCCTTCCTCGTCGATCACGCGCTGCTGGTCGGATTGCCGATCGCCGTGATTCTGTTCGTCTTCGTCCGTCGCCGCGCCGCTGACCTCGCCCAGTTCCCATCCACCCGCAACCACCGTTGAGGAGTATCGTTTTCATGCCCGCCATCCGTCACCACAGCCTGACCATCGACCATCTGCATGTCTTCGTCCGCGAAGCCGGCGACCGCGACCGGCCGACGCTGGTGCTGCTGCCCGGCTACCCGTCGAGTACCCGCGCCTACGTCCGCCTGATCGACCGACTCGCCGAGCAATGGCACACCGTGGCCATCGACTACCCCGGCTTCGGGCAGTCAGACCCGCTGCCCCAATCCCCCACGTTCGACCGGCTCGCCGAGGTCACCGGTAAGACGATCGACGCGCTCGCCATTAAGGACTACGCCATCTACATGTTCGACTTCGGCGCCCCGGTCGGCTTCCGCATCGCCCTCGAGCATGACCAGCGGGTGGCGGCGATCATCACCCAAAACGCCAACGCCTACACCGACGGCTTCGGACCCGGCGTCGCCGCGCTCGCCAACTGGTGGGAAGACCGCGACGCCGGCCAGCCCGCCGTCGACGAGTTCGTCAGCCTGCCCGGCACCCAGATGCAATGGCAGGCCGGTGCCCGCGATCCCGAGCACATCGACCCCGCACACGCCTTTGACGACCAGCGCGTGTTGGACCTGCCCGGGCGTGCCGACTACATGAAAGCCCTGCTGTGGGACTACCAGAACAACCCGCCCCGCTACCCCCACTGGCAGGCCTGGCTGCGGGAACGCCAACCCGCCTTGCTTGCGATCTGGGGGCAAAACGACCCGTTCTTCATCCCCGCCGGCGCCCAGGCCTATAAAAACGACGTGCCCGACGCGACCGTAGTGCTGCTCGACACCGGCCACTTCGCCCTCGAAGAAGAAGCCGACACCATCACCGAGCACATTCACGAGCTAATGAGGAAGGCCTTCACCTGACCACCGCAGCTGGCACGGGCGGCTGAACGGACTGGGAGCCCCGATACCCGCCAGCCGCTCCGGCATCCAGACCCGAGGAGAAGCTGACGATGAGTAACACGTTGCAGGACAGGAAAATCGTGGTGGTAGCGCGGCCCCGCGCCGCCATCGCCGCCGTACGGCAATTGCACCGATTCACGGGCCGAACGCTCATCGCCTGGAGCGCGTCGGGCAACGTCATATTCCTCCGTCGGCACGCCCGCCGACTGCAAAAACGGCTCACCGGCGCGCGAGTCGAGCTGATCCCGCACACACGTGCATTCATCTCCGACGACCAACCCGAAGTTCTCGCCAAAGCCATCCACCGGTTGCTGGCACCCACGCCGGAACTGGAACACATCCTTGACACAGCATCATGACCGCCGAATTCCACGGGGCTGCGGCTACTGTCTATGAGCTCGCGTCTTACCCCATCAAAGGACTCTCCCCTCAAACCGTGGCATCAGTTGCGTTGAAGACCGGCCGCGGTTTTCCCTACGATCGCGAATGGGCGTTGGCCCGACCTGGCGGCGAATACCGTCCTGGCAATGGGAAAGCGATCCACAAGAGCAACTTCTTCGTCCTGCTCAAAGAGGATCGACTTGCCGGGATCACAACCAATCTCGATGTTCACAGCCGGGTTTTGGAGGTCAAGGTACGCCAGCACGTCGTCTTACACGAAGACCTGGCGACGCGGGCGGGTGTACGAGCGGTCGAGCGCTTCTTCGCGCGAATACTCGATTGTCCAGATGAAGCAGAGCCGATCCTGGCGCGAGAACCCGGGCGTCGGTTCACCGACGCGGCAATCAAATCGGACACCTTGATGAACGCCGTGTCGATCATCAACCTCGATTCGATCCGCGACCTCTCACGCAGGAGCGAACGCGTGATCGACCACCGCCGATTTCGGGCAAACATCTATATCCAAGGCACACCACCCTTTGCTGAAGCAGAGCTAGTTGGTAAAGAGTTTTCTATCGGTGACGTCTTGCTACGCGGGCTAGCGGCCATTCCTCGGTGCGCAGCGACTGAAGTCAATCCATCGACCGCCGTTCGCGATCTGGCGGTGCCCAGGCTCCTCGTAGAACATTACGGTGATGCCAACCTTGGGATTTGGGCTGAGGTCATTAACGGCGCGACTATGCGGCAAGGTGACCCAGTCAAGGTCAATCCCTACGCTGGCAACGGTGAAGCTTAATGAATCAATCCGAGACCTCTGTGGTGATCGCGGCAAAGACGCGGTTGACAGAATCGATTTGGCGTTTCGAGCTCATACCAGAGGGACTGCAAGCTCTCCCACCTTTCACGGCGGGAGCACATATCACCGTTCGTACACCCAACGGTTCGGTACGCAGCTACTCACTGACGGACCCCCCAGGTTGTCATAACCGCTATGCCATCACGGTATATCGTGACACGACCGGACGGGGAGGATCAGTCGATCTTATCGATCAGACCAAACGCGGTGACCGGCTGGTCATTTCGCCGCCTCGAAACACATTCCAATTGGCGCCCTCACGCGCCTATCTCTTCATCGCCGGAGGCATAGGTATCACGGCCATACGCTCCATGGCTTTAGAGGTTGCGAGGACAACCGACGCATCGGGGCTGCTTATCTATCTGACGAAGAGTCGAGCTAATTCGGCATATCTTGATGACATGCTTAAGCTGTCGCCCGGGATGGAAGTCCTGCTGCACCATAGCACCAGCGCGGGCCGACTCGACCTGTGGCCATATCTTTCCCAACCGGATGAAACCCACCTCTATTGCTGCGGACCAACGCCGTTGATGGACGAAGTCCGCGCCCTAACAATGCACTGGCGCCCCAGCCGCGTGCATTTTGAAAACTTCCAGGGAGTCAATGCCCTGGGCATGGCATGCTCACCGTTTTCAGTACGCTGGCAGTCAACCGATCAAACTATCGACGTGTCGCCCGCGCAGACGTTACTGGACGCTCTGCGGTCGGCCGGGATCTCTGTTGCATCATCATGTGAAAGCGGCACATGCGGCACGTGTAAGTTGCGTCTTGTCTCCGGCCGAGTCGACCACCGCGACGCCTACCTTGAGGATGCCGAACGCGACAGCTACCTCATGCCATGCGTTTCTCGAGCCGACAGTGAAACGCTTGTGGTAGCACCGCTCTGACCAACGCACCCCGTCGGTGGTGTTGCGGTCGGCGTCGTCGCGCAGTAGCGTCACTGACCCGACCGGTGAGTCGATGACGGCGTGGCGGATCGTAGGCGTCGAGGCTGCGCCGGATATCGGGACCTCCGACAGCCGTCGGAATTACTCACTACGCGGTGGACGTCTCGTCGGGTGGGTCGGGTGTATTTGGTCAGTCATGTTGAACCGACGATGAGCGCACAGGCCGGGTCAGGTGGCGCTATCACGCAGCCGTCGGACCGGTGGCCGCGGCGAGCAGTATCTCGGTGACGCTGTCGGGTTGGGTCACCATTGGCAGGTGGTCGGCATCGGTGACACGGATGGTGGCGTTCATCCGTGTGGCGACGAAGTGCTGGGTTTCCGCGGCGATCATGCGGTCGTTTTCGGCGATGAGGAACCAGCTTGTGCGATCTTTCCAGGCGGGCCGTGGGGCGGGTGCGGTGATGCACGTCGGTGAGAGGGGGCGCTGGACTGCGGCGAGCATGGCGTGTTGTTCGGAGGTTGCGTTTTGTGCGAATGCTGCTGCGAAAGCGCTGTGCGGCAGCCAAATTAAGCCGTGACGATCCGGTTCTAGGGCGGGTGCGAGACGATGCGCAGGGGCGCGGTGAAACAGACTGGCGACTGTTTCACCTTCGTCGGGTGCGATCGCGGCGACATAGACTAAAGCCGTCACCGAGTCGGTATTTGCCGCTCCGATGACCGCGCCGGCGTAAGCATGACCGCCGAGAACGACGCGTCCCTCGATACGCTCGAGAACTCGGTTCAGCGCTGCGGTGTCGTCGTCGAACGATGTCAGCGGTAGCGGTGCGGCGATGACGTTGTGGCCGCGCTGCTGTAGTCGATGGATGACAGGTGCCCAGCTGGAGCTGTCGGCCCACGCCGCGTGGACCAAGACAAAGGTTGGCTCGGTTGTCATCGGGATTCCGCTCCAAAGGTGGTGGTCATCAGTTTGTCGGTGCGCGTGGCGATTTCGTCGAGTTCTTCTTCCAGCTGGTCAAGCCGTCCCCGTGCACGGGCCGACCCTGAGTGCCCTGGTGTCTGTTCGGAACAGTTCGTCATCAAACTCTTGCATCAGCGGACTCTCGCAGTTGGGATGTCAAATTCACCAGAACATGGACCTGTGAGGAGGATTGGCATCATACGACGCAGGTTTGGGTCACCACCCTGTGTCCCCCGGCGGCCTCAGCCGAGATGGCGCGCTGGCTCAATCTTGCCCGTGTCGATGAATTGACGGTGTCGCACTATCTTGTGACCTCTCACTTCCCAGATGTGAGAGTAGTCGACCTCCACGTGCTTGCCGGTCGCGCGGTTCGTTCCTTCGAACCGCCCCACCGATACGACTTTATCGCCGTCACAGATGAATTCGTGCGGCGTCAGCGTGTATGGCTCCCACTCTTCCATTGCCGGCATCAGCATGCCCTCAAGGACTTTCTGCGGGCCACGGCCGGCGACCTTGTAGTCCATCATGGTGATCCACTCGATGTCGTCAGACATCAGGGCCAGCGCGCCGCTTGGATCGCCGGCGGTCAATTTTGCGTAGAGTTCTTTGACGATCTCCAAGGGCGCCCGGTAGGTCGCACTCGTTGCTTCGGATTCCGAGCCCGATGCCGCAACCGGTTCGGATCCGGCGTTCCCATCGACGTCGATCTTCTTGTGCTTAATGACACCCATCGCAACCCTCGCTCCCAGTCCACCCGTGTAACTTCTGAAAAGATGTTTCAAAGGTTACACCCGCGCTTGCTAACCTGTCAACATGTAGTTGAGCGGTTACCAGTGCGGCGGTGATCCGCCCGGGAAGGTGAGGCCGATGCAGCCGCTCGATGTCATCGTCGGCCTCGCGGGAGACCCGGCCCTGGAACTACTGAACAGCCGGGCCACGCCTTCCCCAGGTTCAGAGCCAATCGAATTGATCGGAGACGGGGCGAATTATGTACGGTGGCTCGCACGCACGGGACTCATCGACGACGACGACCGCGCAGTGCTCGAAGATCTGTTCAGCGCTGGTCAACTCGACGGCGCCGCTGGGGATGCCCGTACTCTTCGGGAGAAGCTGCGGCCGATTCTGTTGGACTGGGCAGGCGAAAAGTCGGTGCCGTTCCCCGTTGATGTGATTGACGAGCTGAATGCGCTGCTGGCGCAGGATCGGCGCTACACCCAGCTCAACCCCGACCATGACACTCTCTTGCTGCATGAGCGGCGGCACTGGGAACAGCCCACACAGCTTCTGGTCCTATCCGCACAAGCCTGGGCGCACCTGCTCGTCGAGGGCGACCCGACCCTGATCCGGCAATGCCCTGGCTGCACCGTCATTTTCTACGACCGCACCAAAGCCCACCGCCGACGCTGGTGTTCCATGGCAATCTGCGGCAACCGCGCCAAAGTACGGCGCCACCGAACGTCCGCAGCTGAGACGAACCGGCGAATCTGACCCGTCGTCGTCGGCGGCCCGATCGTCGTTGGTGGATTAAGTCAGATGCTGGCCGCCATCGACTTTGAGCGTCACACCGGTCACAAATGTGTTCGTAAAGCACACATCCGGGGGCGTCACCGGCTCGCATGTTGACTGCGGCTGGGCCGGCCCAGATGGTGGACGTCAGGCGAACCGGCGCCGGCTCGGCGGGCGGGAGCCACGCGGGTGTTCCCGTCGTCACACACCGACATTCTCACGGGTAGAAAGCCTTGCACCCGTTAGAAGGCAGTGGTAGATTGCTAATGGAGAGAACTCATATTCATCCATTAGGTGATGGCGGAAAGAAAGAGACCCGCAATGGCTAACTTTGTTCCCGTCGAGCCCGAGGCCGCCACCGGCCGGGCTGCCGAGCTGCTCGCCCAAGTACACAAATCGCTGGGACTGACCCCCAACATGACCAAGGTGATGGCCAGCAGTCCTACTCTGCTGCAGGCTTACCTGGCGCTGTCGGGCGCGGTCGCCGGCGGCGTGTTGAGCCCAGCGGTGCGCGAGCGGCTCGCGATCGCCACCGCAGAACTGAACGGATGCGAGTACTGCCTGTCCGCGCACACCTACATCGGCGCCAACATCGCCAAGCTGGACTCCGACGAGCTAGCCAAGGCGCGAGAGGGTGACTCGAAGGACGCCCACGTGGCCGCGCTGCTCAAACTGTCCAACACCATCGCCGCCAACGCCGGCGACGTTGACGAAACCGAAGTCAAGGCTGCCCGCGAAGCCGGCGCTACCGAGGAAGAGATCGGCGAAGTCGTCGCCAACTTGGCGCTCAACATTTTGACCAACTACTTCAACGTCTTGGCTCATGTCGACAACGACTGGCCCGTCGTCGCCCTGAACCACCACCAGAACTAAGAGTCGTCGGTCCCGCCACGATCACGAACAACCACCAACGAGGATCAACGCCAACGTGCCTGAGCAACGACCCCCTTCCCCACCGTTCGACACCGTCACAGCACTGCAGAAAGTCCAGGCCGCCGAAGACGCCTGGAATACCCGCGACCCCCGCCACGTCAGCCTGGCCTACACCCCACACTCCGTATGGCGCAACCGCGACCAATTCCTATCCGGCCGCCCCGCAATCGTCGAGTTCCTCACCAGAAAATGGGAACACGAACTCGACTACGTGCTGCGCAAAAGCCTGTGGGGATTCCGCGGGAACCGCATCGCCGTGCGCTTCCAATATGAATGGCGCGACGCCAGCCATCAGTGGTACCGCAGTTACGGCAACGAGTTATGGGAATTCGACGACGACGGACTCATGCGCCGCCGAGAAGCGAGCATCAAAGACCTCCCCATTGCCGAAGCCGAACGCCGCTTCCATGGCCCCCGTTCCGCCAATGAACGCGGACAAGGACACGACATTCCCCTGCGGTGAAGATTTTCTGCCGTGCCGGCCCGTCACCGACCACGCGGGGCTTTATCGACGACCACACCGTAGATGATGTGACGATGATCGCAGCTCCATCTGTTCTCGTGTTCGATGTCAACGAGACTTTGATCGACATCGATTCCATCGCACCGTTTTTCGAGCGACCCTTCGGCGATCGACGAGGCTTGCGGGCGTGGTTCGGTCAGCTGGTCACCTACTCGATGACGGCGACGCTCTCGGACCACTACGTCGACTTCTTCACACTGGGCCAGGGGGTGCCGCAGATGCTCGCCTCCGTCCACGGCGTCAACATCGCCGAGGCGGACGAACGGACACTTGACCACGGGATGCTGACCATTCCTGCACATCCCGACGTCGCCGATGGATTGACAGTCCTACGTAACAACGGTTTTCGCCTCGTGACGCTGACAAACTCACCGCCCAATCCGGGCGGTGCCAGCCCGCTGGAACATGCCGGACTGGGGCACCGTTTCGAGCGCCAGCTCAGCGTCGCCTCACACCGAGTGTTCAAACCCGCGCCGACGTGTATCTGCGCGCTTGCGACGAACTTGGCGTGGCGCCGGCGGAATGCATGATGGTCGCCGCCCACGTCTGGGACACCACCGGCGCGCAATCGGTCGGGCTCGGCGGCGAGCTGATTACCCACGCCGGCAACGCCCCGCTGCCGATCTCCGGCCTGCCGCAGCCGGAGATCGTCGCCAGCGATCTACGGGAGTTGGCGGCAATCCTCCGAAGCCGCGCCGATGAGTCTTCTCCCGCGTAGTGAGTAGTTGCGCCAACTTCCGAAGGTCCCGATACCTGGCGCAGCCGCGACAACCACAACTGGCCACGCCGTCAAAGACTCTCCGAAAAAGTGGTTCCTCCGGAAATGGACGGCAGTCCTCGGGAGGGGGCCAGCGCCGAACGCGACCGGGATCGGACTCGCGAGAGCGGCGTAATGCCTTGGTAATTCATCATCATCCGGTTTCTCGACTTTTTCTTGCCTGGCGTCTACCGCACTGCCAGTGCGAGACCGAAGTCGCCGGCGTCGTCGGTCCACCACCGGGTGCGCTCCAGCCCGACCGCGGCGAGTTCGGCGACCACCGCTTCGGATCGGAACTTGCACGCAACTTCGGTGAGCATCTCCTCGCCGGCGGTGAACTCGACCGTCAGGTCCAAGGCGCCGACGTGTACCCGCTGGGGGCCGACAGCCCGCAGCCACATCTCCATGCGTTCGGCCCGGACATTCCACCGGGCGACATGCGCGTAGCCGCTGAGGTCGAAATTGGCGTCGAGCTCCCGATTGATCACCGCGAGCACATTGCGGTTGAACCGGGCGGTCACCCCGGCGGCATCGTCGTACGCTCGCACCAGCCGGCCTGGGTCTTTCACGAGGTCGGTGCCCAGCAGCAAGCTGTCACCCGATCGCATCGCGGCGGCCAGTGCCGCGAGGAATTCGGCGCGTGGCTCGGGGGCGAGATTGCCGATCGTGGAGCCCAGGAACACGAAGAGTCGCCGCCCTTTAACGGGGATCTCGCTTAGGTATTTCTCGAAATCACCACAGACCGCATGGATCTCGATGTTCGGATAGTCGTGGCGGATCTTAGCTACTGACGCCGAGAGCGTGCTCGCGTCGACGTCGAACGGCACGTACCGGCGTAGCGTGCCGGCATCGCGCAGCGCGTCGAGCAATAGCCGGGTTTTCGTCGAGGTACCACTCCCTAATTCGACCAGGGAGTCCGCGGCACTAGCGCCGGCAACCTCGGCGGAACGTGCCGACAGGATCTGTGTCTCCGCGCGAGCCGGATAGTACTCGGGCAGCCGGGTGATCCGATCAAACAATCTGCTGCCTACTGAATCGTAAAACCACTTGGGCGGCAGTTCTTTCGGTGTCTTTTGTAGTCCACGGAAGACATCGCGACGCAGTGCCTCGTAGGCGGAGTCCACGGCCAGGTGGTTCGACAGGGTTACCGTCATAGCAGTCCTTTCCGGTACCAGACCGGCCGTGCCACGGGGCGCGGCGGTTGGAGAGTCACCATCCTTCGTGCGCCAGCTCAGCGACCGTGGCTGTGATGCCACGCTCCATCACCCGGTCGGTCAGGTCGTGGGCCGGACAACGGCCGCGCTCGACGTTGCGGATCAACCTGCTCATCGCATCTTCGAGTTCAGCGGGTACTCGTTCGGCGGCAATGGCCACGCACCGCTCGGCGGCCGCGCGCAGCCGCCGGTCAGCTAGGCCGATCCGGGCGGCGGTCTCCCAGCCCGCGGCGACCGGTTCGACGGCCTCGGCCGCGGCCTCGGCGGCAACCGGGTCGTCGAGCAGAGTCACCAGCGTGAACACCACGGCCGGCCAGAGCACGTCGGGAACGCTGTCGAGGTAGCGGATCTCGAGTCGGCCGCGGGGGCGCACCGGCGGAAACAGAGTGGTCAGGTGGTAGTCGAGGTCGGCGGTGTTGGGGCGACGCCCGCCCAGCAGCACCCGGCCGTCGGCCCAATCGGCGAAAGATACACGCCGCCGCACCGCGACGGCGTCGGGGGCGTGTACCAGCATCACCGGGGCATTGAGCGCGTAGCGCGCCCAGGAGCTGGCCGGATCCTCGCAGTCGGCCTGCTGGATGGGTCCGCAACGTGCGGAGCCGAGGCGGCCCCACACCTGTTGCCGGGTCGACACCCAGCCGGAGAACTTCCCGCGCAATAACGGCGAGTTGGCGGTGATCGCGATCATCGTCGGACCCAACGCGTGTGCCAGCCGTAGTCGTGCCGCCCACCTGGCCTGCGGTCCCGCGTCGAGGTTGATTTGGATGGATGCCGTCGATGTCATCATCGCCGCACCAGCGGCAGCGGTATTGCCGGCGACGAAGAATCGTTCCATGGCGCGGTAGCGTGCGCCCGGATTGACGCGCTCGGGTTCGCGTAGCGGGTCGGTGCCCAACAACACCAGACCCAGCCCGGCATTGCCGAAAGCCGATCGAAGCACCGCCTGGTCGGTTGCCATCGCGCCTACGGCAGGAAGTACGCCCTCGGCGGGTGGCCCGGACAGCTCGACCGCGCCACCAGGTTCCACGCTGAACGCGCTGCCGCCCGGTAGCGGGGGAAGCGCGTCGAGAACGTCAGTGATCTCTTCCCAGCCCGGTCGGCGGGCGGGGGCACCCGGGTCGAAGCAGTGCGCCTCGACCTCCAGACCGACCCGCCCCGACCGGCCATCGGTGAAACACCCGCGAGTGATGTAGTGCGCCGCCGCCGCCGAATCGGCCAGCTCGGTAACGGGCAGGCGGTCCTGATCCAGCTGGGGTGCAACAGAATGTGTCATAGCGGCTTTCCCTCGAGGTCCCAACCACCGCTGTGCGCCACCGGCAGTGCGTCCGGTTGCTCGGGCGCACCCTGGTTGCGGCTCACCAGGCTGCGCTGAAAGCTCCGAGATATTCGACTCAATTCGGCCCCCGGCGTTCGCCGTCATGGTTGACGTTGTCCGCAGGGAATGCGTCTGCCGCGTCGAAAGCGTCGGTGAATCGGATCGCGATCGCAACCAGCGTCATCATGACCGGGACGGTGACCAGCGCCACGGACAGCCCGGCCCGCTGGGCCAGTTGGCCGATCAACGGTGGACCAATGAGATAGCCGACCCAGCCGATGGCGGCGACCAAGGCAATTGCGGTTCCCGCGTCGCTCGGGGAGTATGCGGCCGTCATCGCAGCGGGCACCAGCAGCGCCACTCCCGCGCCTAAAGCCGCAAACCCCACAAAAGTCGCCGTAAGATCGGCGGTTACCAGTGTTACGCACAGACCCCCGGCGGCGAACAGCGCCAATGTCGGCAGCAGCCGGCGGATGGATATGCGCCTGTACAGCCGGCGGCCACCCAACCGCGTCACGGCCATCACCAAAGTGAATGGCACGTAGCTGAGCGCGGCCACGGCAGGCGCCGCGCCGACGACGCGGCCAAGATACTCGCCCGACCAGTCGGATGCGGATCCTTCACACAGAAAAGACGCGAACGCGACGGCCGACAAGATCATTACGGTCGGACTTCTCCAGATCCGCGGAGGCCGTTCGGTTCGCTTACCGGCGGTGGGTGCCGGGTCGCTGGGCAAGCCGCGGGAAAGCGGCAGGACTACGACAATGACCATGGCGCCGATGACGGTCAGCTGGGCAGCCAGGTCCACGTCCGCGCTCACGCAGGCCGCGCCGATCAAAGACCCCAGCAACACGGCGACGCTGCGCACCCCGTGGAAGCGACACATGATCGGGCTCGCAGCGAGACGCTCAACCGCAGCGGCTTGAACGTTCATCGCGACGTCCAGTCCGCCTAAAAAGAAACCCACACACGTCAGCGCCAGAAAAAGCTCCATCTCGGACCTGGCAAGACCCAGAAGGGGCCCGGACGCCGCGTAGCCGGCCACCGTGACCGGGACCAGACGGTGACTTCCCCAGCGTGGCAACACCCAGACGCACAGCGTCGTCGCCAGCAAAGCACCCAAAGGAGCACCCAGCAGAGCATCGCCCAGCTCGCCGTCGGAAAGTCCCAAGTCGCCTTTAACGTGAGAGATGTGGGCCACCCACGACGAAAACACCAGAGCATGAGCCGCGAATACGGCGAAGACACCAATTTGCGCGCGATTGGTCGACTCCGCGACTCCCAGCTGCCGCGACAACGTTGCCGGCAAGCCCTGCCTTTTCTGCGGTTCAGCGATCGGCGAAGCTCGCTGCTTGTCTGGCGTTTGCAGCTGCCCGTCGTCGCCTGCGTTGCGATACATCACCAGATGACCGACCGCCCAGTACGCGCACGAGGGATTTCGCTTCTGTCGGGCTTCATCGCGACGTAGCAGCGATGAAAGTGGCTACCGCGGAGGCGAGTTCACGGCCGTTGTCCTCCTGGAGGAAGTGTCCAGCCCCGGTTATCGTGACGGGTTCGTAGGCGTGCGCACCGGGAATCAACGAACGCAGCACCCCGTCGGCGCCACCGGTGATGGGATCTTGGTCGGAGAATGCGCACAGAAACGGCTTGTCGTAGCGTCCCAGCGCGTCCCATGCTGCCCGATTCGCCGCGGCGGCAGCGTCGTCCGGGCTGGTCGGCACCAGCATCGGGAATTGCCGGGCGCCGGCCTTGTAGGTGTCATCAGGAAACGGGGCGTCATAGGCGGCGATCTCGTCGTGTGTGAGCGCTGTCGAGCAGCCGCCACTGACGATCTTGCCGACGTCGAAGTTGGGCGTCTCCTGACTGTATTTCTGCCAAGCAAGGAAAGCCTTGCCGAGACGTCGGTCTCCCGTAGGCAAGAACGTGTTGGCGGCAACGACGCGGGCAAAGCGATCGGGATCTTCACCCACTAGGCGCAACCCGATCAGCCCACCCCAGTCTTGGCAAACCAGGGTGATATCGGTGAGTCCGATCGCCTCGATGGCAGCGCGGGTCCAGTCGACGTGAGCCTGGTAGGTGTAGTCGTCCCGACTGGCCGGCTTGTCGCTGCGGCCGAAGCCGACCAAGTCGATCGCCACTGCGCGCAAACCTGCGCTGGTAATCACCGGAATCATCTTGCGGTAAAGGAATGACCACGACGGCTCACCGTGCAGCAGCAGTACCGGCGGCGCGTCGGCAGGTCCCTCGTCGACGTAGTGCACTCGCAGGATGGTGTTGCCATCGCCGCTGGCCACATCGATGTAGTGGGGCTGGAACGGATAGTCCGGAAGGTCAGCGAAACACTGGTCAGGCGTGCGAAGAATCTGCAAAGCTGCTCCGTCCGTATGGGTGCTCAGATGACGCGCATCATCACCATGCCCGAACGTTATTGTACTGTCAAGTACAGTTTGCTGCTGGGAATGCAGGTCAGCGTGCGGCGGCTGTCGGCCGGAGTCGTCCGGCATGAACCGCGGTCAGCTTGGCGGCACGGTGCGACGGCGAATGTTGTCCACCGCCGCGTTCAAAGTGTCGCGCAGCGTCGTGAGGTCCCCGTTGATCCGTGCCAGTAACATGCCGCCCTGCAGGGCGGCGATCAGGCTGGCTGCCAGCCGGTCCGGGTTCTCCCGTCGGCCCAATTCGCCGCGAGCACGCATCGTGCGTAGGCCCTCGGCGAGCGGTTGCTCCCACCGGCGGAACGCCGCGGCTAGGGCTGGGCGAAACGCCGGGTCATTCTTCAACTCCGCAGCGGTCGAACCGAGGGGACAGGCGAACGGGCCACCGGGTTGCCGGTGCAGGCTGACCACCTCACGTGCCCAGCGCTCAATGCCCTTCATGGAGTCGACGTGAGCTAGGCCCGGTTGGGCTGCCAGCACTCGCTCCAGTTGGCGTTCGACCACCGCCGCGACCAATTCCGATTTGTCGCTGAAGTAGTGGTAGAGCTGCGATTTGCCGGTGCCCGACGCGGCCAGGATGTCGTCGACAGAGGTTCCGGAGACGCCGTTCTGGTACATGAGCGTGGCCGCCACGTCGATGATGGCTGCCCGGGTGCGTTGGCCCCGCTCGGTGGTCGCCACCGTCGCGCGCGGCGGCGCGGGTTCGGGATCGGTGGCCATGACCTCTACGGTAAGCGAGCGACGAGCGGCGGCCGTTGCGCCACCCCGGTTTCGTATCGCGCCCGGCGCGGTCGCCTGCGCAGCATGTTCTCCGGGCCGCAGATCGAACTACACCGGCGGTCAGTCCGCAGTACGCGGCGCGCATCGGTTAACCAGCTCGTCCAGGCCGGCCTTGCCGGATCCAACGCATGTCAGCCACGTCAGCAGGCCCACCAGGAGCCACTCCGGTGCATAAAACAAGTTGCTCAGGAAATCCCACCAACCCGGGTGCTTGTGCGCGAGGTCCGGGCCGATGTCCGTGATCAACGCGCCGACCATGTCCCCGGCCAGCACCAGTGACACGACGCGGGTGCCGAGGCCCAACATCAATGCCGCACCGCCAACCAATTCCACCACCGCGGTGAGGGGAGCGAGAAATCCCGCTGCGGGGATGCCCAAGTTGGCGAACATCTGCGTGAACGTCGTGAGATCGCCGAGCTTGCCGATGGCACCGCTGAAGAACATGAAGCCGATGGTGAGTCGCAGCACCAGATTCGGCAACCAGCCGAGGGTGTTCAGCACGTCGGAGACACGACGGTACGCCGGCCGGAATCCGGCGGTAATGGAGACGCCATGGATCACGATATGCCTCATTGGCCTGTTCCTCCCTCGCGACGACTTCTGCGTCGATGCCTAGTGGTGTCGGCGGGTGGCGTAGGCGTTACAAGCAGCCGACGTGGTCATCGACACTCATTGGGCGCGCACAGATCGGTTCGCCAGACCGGATGTCGTCACGTTGTGCTCGAACGGGCTGTCAGCGCCAGTCTTTGAAGGCGTCGAGCAACTGCGCGCGGAACTCCGGCGCCAGCTCGACCTCACGGATCCGGCCGACCCTGCCGATGGTGACCCGAAACTGCTGCAGGTAGTTGTCGCACCCGTCGCAGTCGAGCAGGTGCTCGTCGAACCGAGCCCGCGTTTCGAGATCGAGTGACCCGTCGAGATAGGCGGTGATCATCTCGACGAGTTCGTTGCAGTCCAGTGGCTTCACGACGCTTCCCTCAGATAATCTTCGAGGGTCTGCCGAATCACCGCACGGCCGCGATGCAGCAGCACCCGCTGGTTGGCAGCGCTGATATCGAGTAGTGCACACACCTCGTCGGAATCGAGACCAAGCATGTCGCGCAGCGTCACCACGATGCGCTGGCGCTCGGGCAGGGTATCGAGGCCACTCTGAGCGATGGCGGTGAGTTCGCTGCCCAGAGCCGAGCCTTCGGGAGTGTCCGGGAAAGGCGTCGGCGTCTCTGTCGCCTTCCAGTGCCCGGCCAACTCGCCGCCGGCAGCACGGAATCGCTCGGGGTCGACCGTGCCGCCCGTGAATGCCTTGATCTGAGTGTCAACGTGCCTGCGCTCGTTGAGACCCCTGGACTTGGCAATGTTGACCAGAACCGTGAAAAGCCAGGTACGCAAGGATGACCGTCCCTCGAACTTTTCCAAGCCCTTGAGGAGCGCGATCCACGTCTCCTGCACGACGTCCTCGGCATGCTCTCGACTCGGCACGTACCCACGCGCCACCCGCAGCATTGCCGGTGTGTGCCAGTCGACCAGACGGGCGAAGGCGCCCTCGTCGCCCGCACGAAGCGCGGCGATCAAGGTGCCCTCGTCTTCCGAAGCCGTCGTTGCGATCATGGTCGCTTAACGACGGTACTCTATCGGTACTCTGGGTTCGCGAAGTCGAATCGGCTCCCCGCCTCCCACCCGCGTCGGTCGTTGCCGTGGGCGGGCACGCCGCCCTCGTCGCGCAGCATTCGCGCGAAGTGCAGCAGATTCCATGTCATGAACGTCGTATTCCTGTTGGTGAAATCATTGTCCGGACCGCCGGAACCGGGGTCGAGGTATGAGGGTCCCGGTCCGGCTTCTCCGATCCATCCGGCGTCAGCCTGCGGTGGGATCGTGTAACCAATGTGCTGGAGGGTGTACAGAACGTTCTGCGCACAGTGCTTCACTCCGTCCTCATTGCCAGTGATGAGGCAACCGCCGACCCGGCCGTAGTACAGGGATTGACCGGCGTCATTGAGTAGGTGCGAACCGCCGTACAGACGTTCGTGAACCTTCTTCATGATAGAACTGTTGTCGCCCAGCCAGATTGGCCCTGCGAGCACGAGGATATGTGCGGCAAGCACCTTCTCGAAGATGCTCGGCCATTCATCTACCGACCACCCGTGGTCTCGCATGTCGGGCCAAACCCCAACTGCGATGTCGTGATCGATGGCCCGCACGACATCCACGGCCACACCATGTTTGGCCATGATGCCCGCCGATGCGTCGACGAGCCCCTGAGTGTTGCTGACCCCCGGCGTCCGCGTGAGAGTGCAGTTGATGAACAATGCCCGTAGTCCGATGAAGTCCAGCGTTGGGTCAGACACGGTCACGAACTTTCGCGCTGCTGAGTGCATCGCCCAGCGTCCACAACGCAATCCCCAGCAGAGCGACATCCTTGATCAAGAACTGACCGGTCATGCTCAACCACGGGAAGCCGCCTTCTGCGGACTCCATGGCTCCGGGGGTCGTGAACAGGAAGCTGATCGTGGCCGTAAAGAGGCCGATCGAAACGATGCTACCGACGGCGGAGACCTTCGGTAGCCAGGGCTTCACCACCAGTAGAACCGCGGCCGTGACCTCGACGACACCGAGTAACGATGAGAATGTCGTCACCGAGAAGAACTCGTACAACCAACTCATGAAGGGACTGTTGGCGACGAGCGGCTCGATCCCTTGCGCCTCGTAGGCGGTGAATTTCAGAACGCCTATCCACCCGATCACGAGCGCTAGTCCGTAGCGAGCGACCGCGCTTCCGATGCGGGTGAGGGTTGCGTCGAGTGACGTCCTATCGACGGTGTCATTGTTTGCGGGCATATTGCGCCCTCCTCAGCTGTTCGAGGGCCGACGGTGCGTCGACCAGTTACCGGAAGATGAGTGCCACGGGGCGAGCCGAGCGTTACAGCGTTATTGGGGGTGTGACTCGATACCAGTAAAGAAAGTTCTCACGTGGCAGGTCAGAGATGTGGTCACTGGTGGGCTTCGGCGGTGTACCGGCCGGGGTGTTGCGGGGCGGCGGACGGGAGCGCCAGCGGACGGTAGCCGCCCCGCTGGGCGCCTGGTTCGGCTTACTGGCCGGTGAGGAGTTCGATCAGGGTGACGGCGTTGCGGCCGAGGTGGTCGAGGGCTTTTTTGCCCTTGGTTTCGGAGGCCTGCGATGGGGAGCCGATGACGCCGGTGGGCGTGTAGGCGCGGACGCCGAGGGTGGTGAGGTAGCGGCGGTCACTGGCCATGTGATCGCTGGTTTGCCATCCGTCGCGCAGGTAGTCGGGCCAGGCGGCGAGCAGCAGGGAGGTTTCTAGTTCGCCGGCGTGCATGTCGTCGTGGTTGCTGGTTTGGATTCCTGCGGCGATGCGCGCCTCAGCCCAGTCTTCACGGCTGGGGTATAGCCCGACCTTGATGGGGGCCCGCGGGTGGTTGGCTTGCTGCACGACGTTGGTGAGTACGGCGTTGCCGCCGTGACCGTTGACGACGATCAACGCGGTGATGTTCTGGTGGGCAAGTGATTCGGTGATGTCGGCGACGACGGCGGCTAGCGTGGTTGCGCTGATGCTCACAGTGCCGGGATAGGCGGCGTGCTCGTGGGAGCAGCCGAATGCCACGGGCGATAGCTGAAACACGTTGTGGTGCTCACTGATTGATGATGCGATAGTGCAGGCGATGAGAGTGTCGGTGCCCAACGGCAGGTAGGGGCCGTGCTGCTCGAATGATCCGACCGGCAGGACCGCGACGGAGCTGGTGGTATCGGAGTCTGCGGTGGTGGTGTCGGGGATGACACGGCGGCTCATGCGGTGACTCCTTGGGTGGCGTTCTTTATGCGTCCGGCGAGTTGTTGCAGGACAGAGCTTTTGTTGCGTCGTCGACGGTCCCTGACGATTATGCCTGCTTTGGCGAGATGAAGTCGGGCTCGCTGCGAGGGTGCGGACAGGTAGCCCGGGATCGCTGTGGCGGTCAGTGCCAGCGCTTGCTGGTATTCGCCAACGGCGATGTAGGCGTGCAAAAGCCGCATATCGGCCACCGCCCGGTCGCGGTGCTGGTCTGATGTCCAGGCGTGATGGTGCCCGTCAAGCAGGGTTACCGCCTTGTCCGGCTGGTCGATGCGTAGGTACCCGGAGGCGATCTCGCTGGCAACGTAGGCACCGTGGGCGTAGATCGCGCGGTCGTGGGCCGTGGGAGTGATGTCGCTGAGTTCTAACGCTGCGGCGGCGTGGCGGTGAAAAGCCCGCTCATTGTGGTTGGCCAGTTCAGCGAGTGCTTGTTGGCGGGCGATGCTTGCGGCCAGGCGACCCACGTCTTGCCCGTCGATGAGTTCGGCGGCGTCGGCGGCCAGGTCAGCGGCGAGGTCGGGGTTGGTGCGGGCGAGAATGTTGGACTGCCGCATCAAGATCATTGCATTCAGTTCCGGGCCGGCCGACCGTAGGTGCAGGGCCGCGGTGTTGGTGAGTTTTTCAGCGGCGGTGTGATCGCCGAGGTCTTGGGCGATCCACCCCGCCACCTCGGCGATTGTCCCGGCAGCGTGCCGCATCTGCGGTTTGAGCTGTGGTGGCGCATGGGCGATGAGGGATTCGATCGTGACCAGATCGGACTCGACGAGCGGGCGGGCGTGCTGGGGGCCGAAGGCGTGCTCGGCCCGGATATGGGTATGTTGCTGAGCCTGGATGACGTCAAGTACGTCGCTGTCGATGGGAAGCTGCAGCAACAGCGGGTGCGGCAACTGGCTCTCGATCGGCACGACGAAGAACTCATCGGGTTCGACGCCGAACACTGCGGCCAGGTCGTCACGCCACATCGGGCCGATCTTGCCGGTCGCCAAGACGTGAGAGATTTCGCGTTTGAGGGTGTCGTGGGTAGGGACGTCGTCGTCGCCGCGCAGCCGGCGAACATTCTCGGCCTCGATTGCCAGCTCACGAAGGCTGTAACCGTACTGGTCCATGGCAGCGCGCAGCCGTTGGGCGTTGCGTGCCCGGATCGGGTCGGCTGCGGCCATGGCTTTGATCATGCCGCACACATCGGCGCAGGTCAGCTGTGCGTGCGCGTTTCCGGTTATCACCCCCATCACTGGCTGTCACTATCGGCGGCAGCCGGGGTGGCGCTGTCCTTGAGTTGCGGCCGAACAGACCGCGTGACACCACAAGGAAGGACAGCAATCCATGAAGTTACGAATCGAGACCACCGGCGTGACGTTCCTGTGCACCCGAATTCCCGAGCAGCGCACCAATTTCGACACCGGCGCACCACGCATCGACAAAGCCACTGGGCAGGTGTTGTGGCAGGTGCAGTTGATCGCCCTGGACGCTACCGGTGGCGAGGTGCTGGCGGTGACCGTGGTCGGTGAGCCGAAAGTGATTGTCGGGCAACCCGTTGCGGTGTCTGGTCTGGTGGCGTTGCCGTGGTCACAGGACGGCCGCTCGGGCATCGCCTATCGCGCCGAAACCATCACCGCCGCCGACCCGGGTGCGGCCGCCGCGAAGGCGAGCCAGCAGGCCCGCTAACCGAGGTCTGGCCCGGCAGCACCCGCATGAGCGCGGTGTGGCTGTCGGGCCAGCCTCCCCGGCAACACCATAACCCGTCGCACTGGAAAGCGTGCCATCATGTCGAACACCTCAAACCGTAAGAACCACAACACTAGTCAGTCCTCTGACGATGACTGGATCGGCGAGCTGATCTGGGCATTGGTCAAAGCCGCCGGGCAGCTGCTCTGGTGGGCAATCCTCTTCCCCATGCTCAGTGTCCCGGCTATTCTCACGATCTGGGTCGCCATCGCCCACGGCGCCCGCGCGGGCCTGCTGACCGCCGCCCTGGCCGTCGCGGCATACACCGGCTGGGCAGTCGTGGAGCCGTCATCGTTCACCGCGTGGGTGACCGAGCCGGTGCGCCAACGCTGGCTGGCGTGGTGGCGGTATCACCGCAACTGGGCCTCGGTGTGCACCCTGCACGGTTTGACCGCCCGGCTCGGTGAACGCGCACTGGTCCCGGCATTGCGGTCGGTGCAGATCGGCAGCCCCGCCGACGTGCTCATCGCGCGGGTGGTGGCAGGCCAGTCGATCAACGATTGGCAGAAACGAAGTGACGCTCTGGCGGCGGCGTGGCGGGCCGATCGGCTGACGATCCGCGCCACCATCCCAGGCGAGCTGCGGATCATCATCAGCCGCGGTGACGTGCTGGCCCAACCCATTGCCCTGCCGATGCCGACACGCGCAGCCCCGGTCGATCTGGCCGCGGTGCGGATCGGAATCACCGAGACACGGACCTGTTGGCAGCTACCCGTTTTGGGGCAGCACATCCTGGTCGCCGGTGCCACCGGAGCCGGGAAGGGCTCGGTGCTGTGGTCGCTGATCGCCGGACTGGCGCCGCACGTCAGGACCGGGCGGGTGCGGTTATGCGTGATCGACCCCAAAGGCGGCATGGAACTGGGCGCCGGCGCACCGATGTTTTCGGTGTTCTGCCACCACAACGGCGAACCCACCCTGGAGCTGCTGCGCCAGTTAGTGGCGGTGATGCAGGCGCGGGCCAACCGGCTACGGGGACACACCCGCCTGCACACTCCCAGCACCACCGAACCGTTGATCGTGGTGATCATCGACGAGATCGCCGCGCTGACCGCTTATCTCACCGACCGCAAACTGCGCACCGAAATCGAACAACTGCTCGGCCTGCTGCTCTCCCAGGGCCGCGCGGTCGGGATATCGGTGGTGGCCGCGGTGCAAGACCCGGCCAAAGACACCCTGCCGGTGCGGCAGTTGTTCACCGTGCGGATCGGCCTGCGCATGACCGAGGCCACCCAAACCGCGATGGTGTTGGGCCAAGGAGCCCGCGATGCCGGCGCCGAATGCGACCTGATCGCCGATGCCACACCCGGTGTCGGGTACGTGATGATCGACGGCACCGCCGACCCGATACGGGTCCGGGCGTTTCACGTCACCGACCGCGACATCGCTGTGCTGGCCCGAACATTCCCCGCACCCCGCCCGAGCACACCGGGCACCGCGCGAAACACGGCCCCTGGCACGGACAACCGAGACGGTCAGGGGAAGCGGTGAGCACCGCCGTGGCGGACAGCCCGGTGATCGTGTTGCCGGGGGTACCGACCACCGTGGATGCCGAGCCGGTGATCACCCAGATGTTGCGCCGCGCCTCCTCACCGAGTTTCGGGTCGTGGTGGCACCGCGCCGAATCGGTCGGCTTTTGCGCCAGCCCGATCCAGCTGTCCGGTGCTGACACCTTCGGGCGTCGGCACACCGTGTGGACACGCTGTAACAACCGCCGCGCGACGGTGTGCCCGTCATGCTCAGACCTCTACGCCCGTGACACCTGGCAACTGGTGCACGCCGGAGCCGCCGGCGGCCACCACGATGTGGCCGCTGAAGTTTCCAGCCGTCCGCAGGTGTTCGCCACTTTGACCGCGCCGAGCTACGGGGCGGTGCACAACGCGACCGGCACACCCTGCCACGCGCGCAATCCTGCCGGGTCGACTGTCCGGTGTCGGCATGGAAATGCCCTGCGCTGCAACATAACCCACGCCGTTGATGACCCGGCGGTGGGCCAGCCGCTGTGCCGGCAGTGCTACGACTACCGCGGGCATGTCTTGTTCACCTGGCATCTGCCCGAGCTGTGGCGACGGTTCACCATCGCGCTACGGCGAGCGGTCGCAACACACCTGAAAGCCGTTGGCGTCACACCGGGTTCGGTGCGGGTCAGCTTCGTCAAAGTCGTTGAACTTCAAGCCCGCGCCATCCCCCACATCCACGCCCTGATCCGCCTCGACCCGCCACCGGCCTACGCCACGACATCAGGTGACCACGATCGTCACGGCCCCGCCGCCCCGTGGGGTGGTGGGGAGCCCCGCCCGATAGTCGACCAGCACACCGACTGGTCGTCACCGATCACCTCCACCGAGCTGGCCGCCCTGATCCAGCAGGCCGCCCGCCGCATCAGGATCGATGTTGCGACCGGCGACAGCGACCCCGACCAAGGGGCAGTGCGGGCGCTACGGTTCGGCGCCCAGATCGACACCCAACCATTGACACCCGAAACCACCACAGCCGCAAACGATCCCACAACCAACTGTTCCGCGCGCACGACGGCAACGCGGCTCTCGCCGCGCCGGGTCGCGGCATACCTGGCGAAATACGTCACCAAATCCCTACACGATTTCGGCATCACCGCCCGGCGCCTCACCGCAGAAGCGATCGGCGACCTGGATGTCAGCGAACACGTGCGCGCCATCCTGTCCACAATCGCCGAACTCGCCGAACACACCGCGGAGGGAGGACCTTTGGCGGGGATCGGGCGCTGGCTGCACACCTTGGGCTACCGCGGCCACATCACCACCAAATCCCGGCACTACTCGACCACAATGGGCGCCCTGCGCACCGCCCGCGCCGTTTGGACCCGCCAGCAGATGGCCAAACATTCAGGGCGGCAAAACGATACACAATCTGCCCGTCCAGGCCAACACTTGACCGGCGCCATTGCCGGCCGGCACGAACCGATCGACACCAATGAGATGCTGTGGGGGTTCGACCGCGCCGGGCACACCAGCGCCGGGGATCGCGTCCTGGTCATCTCAGCAGCCTTGCGCCACATCGGTGCCCGTATCGCCGGTATCACCGAATCCCGGAGTGTCGGTGCGCGCATCCCGCCAGCGTCACGCGGGGCCGGGTGATGGCCACGACACCCGAGGACGGCACCGCCGGCAACCACGATGCTGGTGCGGTCCCGCTGTATGAGGGTCCTGAGTTCATCGCGTGGCTGACCGCCTCATGTGAACGCCAGAACTTGCCAGTCACCGTGACCGATCCGACCGTCATCGCACGCATCGCCACCCTGCTCGGAGCGAACCCGAAGACGCCACCGGTTCACACCCGCCACAGCGGTCGCACCCGGTCGATGTCAAGGCTGCGCGACCCCGCGGTCCCCGGAGCGATGACGGCGTGATCGAGCACCGATTTGATGACCGCTTGTTGGCGGTCGATGTCCAAGCTGTCCCACTGCTCGCGTAGCAGACGCCCGGTGCCGACCAACTCCTGAACATCAGTGGTATCGGTGGCAGCCGCGATCGCTCGGCGCGTTTCGGCGATACGGGCGGTGATGGGGTCGCGCGCGGCGATCCACTCCCGCGCGGTCACGGTTGCATTCGCATACAGCGCTGCTAACTCATCCAAGCGGGTGGTGTCGGCATCGAGCTGGGCCGACAACGCGGCGACGTCGGCATCGACGCTGGCCTTTCCCGCCAGTGCATCGGCCAGCTGCGGAGAGTCCAGCCGGGTCAGCACCGCGTCGGTCAACAGCTCCTCGACGGGTCGGGCCACCACCGTCAGTCGCCCGCAGCCGCCCTGATCCGGGCCGCTCAGGCACACATAGCGGCGCACCCGATTGTCTGGATTGACATGGCGGGCTTGTGAATACAACCGGTTGCCGCACCGCCCGCAGCGCAGCAACCCCGACAGGAGGTAGGTGCGCGGTGCGCGGGTCTTCGTCAGCGCGCGGGCAGTCATGCGGGCCAACACCTGATCCCGCTGCGCCGGGGTGATGATCGCTGGCCACGCTGCCGCACCGATCACCTGGCCGTGATGCTCGCGCAGCCCGGCGATGCGGCCCGAGCACAGGATTTGGCGCACCGTCGAGGTCCGCCACGCCTTCGACGCCGCCGGAGGCACACCGGAGTCGTTGAGCCACATCGTCAGTGACCGAATCGACGCTCCCGCCAGATAACGGTCCACCATCTCGCACACCACCGCGGCCTCATCGCAACGCACAGCGACCTTGTCGGGCTCGTAGCCGAACGGGCGCACCGAGCCGTGCGGCAGCCCTCGTTCGGCGTTCTGCAACATCTTGCGGCGGATGCGGGCGGATTTGCGGCCGGACTCCTTGGCCGCGAACGCGGCGAAAATCCGGGCCATGAATAACCCGTCGTCATTGCCCAGATCAATATCGGCGGTGACGGTGGCCACGTCACGCACGCCCACCAACTCACACAAAGCGACGAATTCTTCTAACTCGACCGGGCGACGATGCAACCGGTCCAAGTTATAGACGATCACCCCGTCCCGAGCACCCGATTTCAGATCGGCCAGCATCCGCACATACTCCCGGCGCGGCTTTCCCGAAAAGGCCGACACATCGTTATCGACATACTCATCACCGACCAGCCAGCCTCGATCGGCCGCCAGCTTGCGGCAATCCTCCAACTGCCGCGCCACCCCTAAGCCGGCGCCCTCGACATCCGCCGAGATCCGGGCATAGACCGCCGCCGACCGCACCCCAACTCGCTGACCTGCCGGTTTCACTTTTCCCATAGAGGGTATATTAGCAACATTTCAGCTTGCCCGCATGGGTGGGCCCGCCCTGGGCCCAGGGGATGGTGTGGTCACAGTCGCAGTGAATGGCCGGCACCTCGCAACCCGGCCAGCGGCACGTCAGATCCCGGGCCCGCACGAAATCAGCCAACGCCTGCGAGGGATGGTACTGCGGCTCGGGCAGCGCGTAGCCGGGATGGATCAACGGCACCTGCCTGGCCGTCAACGCCAACTCGGCCAACACCTCGGGGGTGATCAGGTCCTCCCCACCAAGCAGACACCCCGGGCTGTCGCTGCGCCCGGCCAGGGTCGCGGCCTCGGCGATCACATGAATCACCACCGGCGAGGACGGCTTGCGCCCGGCCGCGATGCAGTCCGGACGCGCGCACTCACAACCCAGCCGGGTGCCACCGGCGGCCAAGGCCCCCAGGGCATCCGCGCGGCGCTGCGCCAGGGTGCGCGGATCGTTGCCGCAGACCGTGGCCGCCAACGCCGACAGCCGCGCATCGATCGCCTTCGCATCGGTGGCGCGCAGGCGTCCCTCGATCTGCGCCAGCCCGTTTAGGGGCGGGCTGATCCACACCTCCCGCTCGGCCTGAACCACCTCGGTGCGGCGGCGCAGCGCATCGGCATCGGCGCGGGCCACGATCGCATCCACCTTCGCCGAAAGCCGCCCCCGGCTCAGCGAGGGCCAGCGCGTCACCCGCGCCGCGACCGCGGCATCCACCGCCGCCAGCACCTGGGGATCCTCGATCAGATCCGTGCGGAACACGATCGTCGTGAACGCCTCATAGTCAATGTCCCCGGCGCAGAACACCGCCGCCACCGCCGGTAGCCGCTCCCGCATCGC